>JAIPBU010000012.1 GCA_021738535.1 Bacteroidales bacterium
TGAAGTCTAGTTCGTTACTTTGTGTTTGCATAGGTCTTAAGATTAAGTTATTAAAATTTTGATACTTTAAAATTAATCTTTTTAGAAGACCTATGCTTTTTCAAACATACGATCTAAACCCCTAAACCCCTAAACCCCTAAACCCCTAAACCCCTAAACCCCTAAACTAATCAATATCATGCACAAACTACTAATGATCCCCGGACCCATCGAATTCACACCGGAAGTATTATCCTCTATGTCGGAGCCAACACTTAGCCATGTATCAGGAGATTTTATTAAAATCTTCGGAGATTCTCTTGACATGATGAAAAAAGTATGGATGTGTCCTGACGGGCAAGCTTTTATCATGGCAGGAACGGGCACACTGGCCATGGATATGGCCGGAGCAAACCTGGTTGAAAAGGATGATAAAGTACTTGTAGTATCAACCGGCTACTTCGGGGAAAGATATGCTGAACTGCTTAACCGCTACGGTGCTGACTACCGTATCTTAAGGGCTGAACCCGGTAAGAGCGTTGATCCTGCGGAAATTGAGGATGAATTAAGAACCGGCAAATATAAGATGCTGACCTTTACCCATGTTGATACTTCAACGGCCGTAAGAGTGGATCCTGTTCCCATAGGTGAGCTGGGCAGGAAATATGATGTGCTAACTGTCCTTGACGGAGTATGTTCAGTTGCAGGAGAAGAGATAAGGCAGCAGGAGTGGGGCATAGATATTGTTCTCACAGCATCACAGAAGGCTGTAGGTGTACCCCCCGGGCTGGCCCTGCTTGTTGCATCACCCAAGGCTATGGAGAAATTTCATAACAGGAAGTCGCCTGTACAGAATTATTATGCCGACTGGTCCAACTGGCTTCCAATAATGAAGGCATATGAAGAGGGCAGACCTGCATATTTCGGCACCCCGGCTGTTAACCTTGTGTCAGCTTTAAATATAAGCCTCAGTCAAATACTTGATGAAGGAATGGAAGTACGCTTTCTCAGGCATAAAAAGACAGCTGGTGCTTTCAGAACAGCTTTAAAAGCTATGGGAATTAACCAGATACCTGATGATAGTGTAGCTGCAAATACCTTGTCTGCTCCTTATTACCCCGGAGATATCAAAGGTCCTGATTTTATAAAAGAAGTAAACAGGGCAGGAGTAGTAATCGCCGGTGGACTTCATCCCGAATTGAAAAACAGGTATTTCAGGGTAGGACACATGGGAAAGATAACAAAAGAAGATACATTGGCTACTATTGAGGCAATAGAAACATCATTATCTGTATTAAACCATAAGTTTGACAGGGGAGCGGCGCAGAGAGTAATAGAAGATGAACTTGGTTAATATCACTGCTTTACTTGATTTGTGAGACTTTAATTGTTACTTTTATTTTCATATTTACTGCGAATAATCAACCCGAATAAATCACTAAGACCTACAAAATTATGAAAAAGAAAATTACCGGCAGTGTAGGATCTATCCTGTTTACTGTCATTATACTGGTATCTGTGGCTATTTTCTACGGCTGCAGCGGTATAAAAAGTTATGACGGGTACAAAATTCTTGAGTCCCGTTTTGTAGACGAAGTAAATGCCGAATGCGTTTACCTTGAACATGAAAAAAGTGGTGCGAAAGTTTTTAAGATCATGGCTGATGATCCTAATAAACTCTTTGCCATTGCTTTTAAGACTTTACCCGGATCAGATTGCGGAACACCACATATTATAGAGCATTCTGTTCTAAACGGGTCTGAAAACTTTCCCGTTAAGAGTCCCTTTGATGTGTTGATGAGAGGGTCACTGAATACTTTTCTGAATGCAATGACAGGGTCTCATATGACTATGTACCCTGTTGCAAGCATGAATGATAAGGATTACTTCAATCTTATGCATGTATACCTGGATGCTGTTTTTAATCCACTCATCTATGATGATCCCAGGATTTTCAAGCAGGAGGGATGGCATTATGAACTCACCGGCGAGGATCAGCCAATGGTCTATAAAGGAGTTGTATATAACGAGATGAAAGGAGCATATTCAAGTCCGAACAGGGAGCTGAGTTACCAGGTTTACCGTAATCTTTTCCCTGATAATTGCTACAGGTATTCATCAGGTGGATATCCTACAGCAATACCTGAATTGAGCTACGAAGATTTCCTGGCCTTCCATGAAAAGCATTATCATCCTACTAACAGTTACATCTTATTATACGGTGATGCTGACCTGTCTGAAGAACTGAAATTTATTGATGAAAACTATCTTTCAAATTATGAACGTTCAGAAAAGGTAGTCGAGATAAAGGAACAATCACCTTTTGATCAGATGAAAAGAATTGTCAGAACATACCCCGTAATGGAAAATACAGACACAGGCGACAAAACTTTTCTCCAGCTCAGCTTTGTTGTTGGTCACCTGACCGACTATGCTCATACGATGGCATGGGATGTACTGGCTGATGTTCTTGTTAACCAGGAATCCGCCCCATTGAGAAAGGCGCTCCAGGAAGAAGGGATAGGATCAGATGTATCTGCTTACCTTGACAATAACAAGCAAACGGCATTGCACATCATTGTACGGAATGCCAATGAGGAAGATCGTGACAGTTTTTATGAAATAACTATGGATGTCCTGGAAAAAGCTTCACAGGAAGGGATTGATAAAAAGTCACTTGAAGGAACACTCAACAGGATGGAATTCAGACTCAGAGAAGGCGATAGTCCCCAGAAAGGACTGATCTACGGAATGCAGTTACTTGGCGGGTGGTTCTTTAAGGGTGATCCTTATGCGGGCCTTGAATACGAGGAACCTTTAGCAGAGGTAAAAAAGGCACTTACTGAAGATTATATGGAACAGCTAATAAAAGATGATCTGCTTTCAAATAATCATTCTTTGCTGATTGCACTTAAACCGGAGCTCGGACTTCAGAAAGAGATTAACGCTGAGGTTAATGAAGAACTGGCTGCAGCAAAAGAAGCAATGAACCGGGAAGAACTGAGTGCACTCGTTAAGGAAACCAATGAACTTATAGAATACCAGAACAGGGAAGATACAAAGGAAGCACTGCAGAGCATTCCAATGCTTGCCCTGGAAGATATTGAGAATGATGTGAAATGGTATGAAGCAGGAGAAAAGGATGTCAAGGGTGTAAAAACCATACACCTTGACGAATTTTCAAATGGTATAATGTATAATAAATTACTATTTGACCTGCGGGCCCTGCCATTGGAAAAAATAAAATATGCATCTCTTTTGTCCAATCTGCTTGGTAAATTCAATACTGAGAATTACAGCTATGGTGAACTGGATAATGAACTGAATATTCATACAGGTGGTTTTAGCTCATCCACCACCATTTATAATGAAGGATTTAACGATAAAAATGTAATACCAAAACTCGTTATCAGTTCAAAAGCTCTGAAAGACAAAACTGCAAAGATGTTTGAGCTTATGGCTGAGATTATCAATAAGAGTGATTATGCTGACCGGGAGCGACTAAAGGAACTTCTTACACGGCACTATGCAAGAGTGGATGCCGGAGTGAGGAATAATGGCATGAGCTATGCCGCCATGCGTAATTTTTCCTATTACAGTCACAGCGGAATGTGCAATGAACTGATGTCGGGATTGGAATATTACTGGTTCCTTGCTGACCTGGTAAAGAATTTTGATAACAAAGCCGATGATATTATTGCCGGTTTGCAGGAAGCTTCTGACATGCTTTTCCAGTCATCAAATATGCTTGCTGCGATAACCTGTAGTGAAAATGATTATAAAATCTATTCAGATACCCTGGGTGATTTTATTGCCACACTTCCCGGTGATCAAACAGAACTACTGGCATGGAATATTGAGCCGGTTAAAAAGAATGAAGCATTCAAGACCACTTCAAAGGTTCAGTACGTAGTTAAGGGAGCAAATTTCAAGGACCTTGGTTATGACTGGTCAGGTAAAATGAGAGTACTCAACCAGGTCCTGAGCACTGACTGGCTGCAGAACCAGATACGCGTAATTGGTGGAGCTTATGGCGGGTTTGCCAATTTCTCAAAGTCAGGAAATGTCTACTTCGGATCATACCGTGATCCTAACCTGGCAGAGTCACTTGAGGTATATGACAAAACTCCTGAATTCCTTGATGGTTTTGAGGCTGATAAAGAGGCGATGACCCGCTTTATTATAGGTACAATATCTGATCTTGATTACCCGGAAACGGCTTCCATGAAAGGTAATACAGCCCTTTCCAGGTATTTCAGCGGCCTTACCATGGAAGCACTGCAGCAGGAAAGAAATGAAGTTCTCAATACTTCGGTAGAAGATATCTCTGCAATGAGTGATATGATCAAAGATATCATGGAACAGGACATCTATTGCGTTTATGGTAATAACGAGAAGATAGAGGATAACAGTGATCTGTTCATGACTGTTCTGGATCCTGTTAAATAAGTAGCAGAAACCCTGTAAGCAGAGATTATCCCGCTGAAAGGCAATTACATTATTGCCTTAACTAGCTCTTAGAATTATACCAGGGATGCCCTTAAACGGGCGTCCCTCTTTTGTCCCGGTGAACATACAAGCAGGGTAAATGTATTATATATATGGCACATTCTGAAGTACGCAAAGGAAAGATCAGCAGCAAGGGTATGCGAAATGCCTTAAAGCTGTTCAGCTATATTAAACCTTACTGGGTGGAGTATGCATTTGGTTTGTTCTTTCTTTTGGGATCAAGCCTGGCCAACCTGGCCTTCCCGAAGTTGCTCGGCGACCTTGTCAATTCAGGCACAGAAGGGGAAATAGCAGAAGCAATGACCAGGATAGGAGTTATGCTTATAGCTTTGCTCCTTATACAATCGGTATTTTCATATTTCAGGACAGTGCTCTTTTTCAATGTGACTGAAAAATCACTGGCAGATCTTAGGCAGAGCACTTATAATCACCTCATTAAGCTGCCTATGAGCTTCTTTGAGAAACACAGGGTGGGTGAACTGAACAGCAGGATATCAGCCGATATTGCGCTTCTTCAGGAAACAATGACTTCAACGCTTTCCCAGTTTGTCAGGCAGATAATAATCATTAGCGGGGGTATAACCCTGCTGGTAATCACATCCCTCAAACTAACTCTTTTTATGCTTGCGGTAATACCTGCCATTGTTCTTCTTGCAGTAGTTTTTGGCAGGTATATAAGAAGATTGTCAAAAAAAGTACAGGGAGAAATAGCAAAATCGAATACTATAGTTGAGGAAACATTGCAGGGCATACAAAGCGTGAAGTCTTATACCAATGAGTTTTTTGAAATGCTTAGATACCGGAAGAAAACACTCGAAATAGCAGGTATAGGAATGAAAACGGGACGCTACCGTGGTGCTTTTACAGCATTTATAATACTTGGAATGTTCGGAGCAATGGTAGCAGTAATATGGAAGGGAGCAATCCTGCTTGCAGAGGGTGAAATAAATTCGGGGCAGCTTTTTTCCTTCGTCATATATACAGGATTCATAGCAGGAACGATAGGCGGCCTGGCAGGTGTTTATGCAAGGTTGCAGCGTTTTATTGGTGCAACTGAAGATATTTTCGGGATATTTAATGAAGATAATGAAAAACTGAAGGAGCTAGATAGCACGATGGTTAAGAAAAACAGGCTCAGAGGGAATATTGAATTCAGGGATCTGTCTTTTGCCTATCCTTCAAGGCCCGGTGAAAGAGTGCTTTCCAATATCAGTTTCTCAATAGTTCCTGAGCAGACTGTTGCACTGGTAGGGGTTAGCGGCTCAGGAAAAACAACGATAACCTCACTCATTATGAGGCTCTATGATAATTATACCGGTGAAATACTATTTGACGGAAAAAGTAGCAGGGACTTTGACCTGGAAATATTAAGAAGCCAGATATCCATAGTCCCACAGGATATCTTTCTCTTTGGAGGTACTGTTGGTGAGAATATATCATATGGCAGGCCGGGAGCCAGTGAAGAAGAAATTTATAAAGCAGCAGTACAGGCAAATGCAATGGAATTTATTGAGAATTTTCCCTCAGGAATGGATACAATAGTGGGAGAGAGGGGGACACAGATTTCGGGCGGACAAAGACAGAGGATAGCAATTGCCAGGGCAATATTGAAAGATCCACGCATCCTTATACTTGATGAAGCTACTTCTTCACTTGATTCGGAGTCTGAAATGCTAGTACAGGAAGCCCTTGAGAAGCTAATGGCAGGCAGAACATCTATAATAATTGCCCACCGGTTCTCCACCGTAAGGGAGGTTGATAATATACTGGTTATGGACAGAGGCAGATTAGTTGAAAAGGGGACCCATGATGAACTGATGAAAATAACGAATGGAAAATACAGAACACTCAGTAAGCTACAGTATATTGATTAACCATGAACACTCCGTGTTTTTTTTTCAGGCTGCAGCACTCACAGGGTATTTTGCGTAATAACAGGTAAAAGCAGTATTACTTTCTCAATTAATAATTTGATAATTATGAAAAAAATAAAAATTATATTTACAGGCATAATATTATTAGCAATATCCTTTACTTCATGTAAAAAGGACGATCCAGAGCCGGTGCTAACTCCCAAGAGTATTACATTAACAGAACATGCACCGGAAGTTATTGACAGCAACAATGACTTTGGTATTGAACTTTTTAAAAAAGTGGCTCTGGAGAAGGACGAAAACCTGATGCTTTCGCCCTTAAGTGCCGGCGCAGCTCTCACAATGCTTCTTAACGGATGCGATGGTAATACTTTTGAGCAATTAAAATCAACCCTTAAATACCCTGATAATCTTACTATCGATGATATAAATGAAGCATATAACAGCCTGGTTGGCCAGTTGCTTGATGCCGATAACAAAGTTACGCTGGCACTTGCAAATGCTATATTCTACCGTGATGGATTCAGCGTTAAAGAACCTTTCCTTAACACTATGCAGGCAAGTTTCAGTGCAGATATTGAGTCACTCAATTTCAGTTCACCCACAGCCCTTGATATAATAAACGGATGGGCAAGCGATAATACAAACGGTAAGATTGATAAGGTGCTTGATGAGATAAGCGGTAACGCTGTGATGTTTATTATGAACGCATTGTATTTTAAGGGTGACTGGAGCAATCAGTTTGATGAGTCTCTTACAGAAGACAGGATGTTTTATCCTGATGGCAGTGATGGTATTATGGTAAGCACAATGACAGGAGAAGTGAGAGCAAAGACTTATAGCGGAGATAATTACAAAGCGGTTGAACTGCCATACGGGCGGACTAATTTCACAATGATTATTATGGTCCCGGATGAGACACTGGCAGATTTAACAGGTAGCTTTACCAGTTCTGAATGGACCACAATGACAGATGCTTTCAGTGCCTTGGATTATTATGATACGGAAGTTTTCATGCCACTATACAAGTTTTCTTATGAAAAGTTCCTGAACGACCAGCTTAAAAGCATGGGTATGATTGATGCTTTAAGTCCTTCAATGGCTGATCTTTCAGGGATAGCTGAGGGCTCTATATTTGTCAGCTTTGTGAAGCAGAACACATTTGTGGAAGTAAATGAAAAGGGTACCGAGGCTGCTGCAGTAACCACGATTGGCGTTGAATTGACCAGTGTGCCGTCCGGTCCTCCTGTATTCACCGTTGATAAATCATTTGTCTTTGCTATAAGGGAAAGAACGACAAATACTATACTCTTTATAGGCCAGGTCCTTACACCTGAATATGATTCATAAGCATACATTTATAAAAAAAATTTAAAACCGGTATTATGAAAACTCTGACTAATTTAAGTGCTGTACTTCTTTTTATAGGCGCCTTTATTACAGCCTGCGAGGACAGGACATACGAACGTGTTACCTATGAGGCCAATGTGCCTGTTTATATGAGTTATGATGAGTTCAGGGGCAGTTTCCTTAAGAGCGAGCCAATAGAGATTAGTCAGCCCGGTAAAATATATTTTAAGGACGGCTACCTTTTTGTAAATGAGTATGGGAAAGGTATACATTTAATAGATAATTCCGATCCTTCAAACCCTCAGAAGGAGGCATTTTATAAGATACCCGGCAATATTGATATGGCCATACGGGGTAATATACTTTATGCCGACAGTTATATTGACCTCGTGGCTATTGATATCTCGGATATTGATAATCCTGAAGAAATTGAACGCCTCGAAAATGTTTTCCCTGAGGCCGTGCCTGAAGGTGAAAAGGGTTATGCTTATGCACGCGTTGACAGTAAGAAAGGTGTGGTTGTCGACTGGGAGGTAAAGACCATTACCGAGGACAGGGAGGTTTATCAGCAGGGTGGATGGAGGTTTGAAAATATGTTGACTTCTTCCTCCATGGTTGACTCCCGTGCATCATGGTCAGCAGGTGCAGGAGTGGCAGGATCAATGGCCCGTTTTATGCTTAATGAAGAATACCTGTACCTGATAGCACAGCCTACAGTGCTCAAGACAGTTGATACTGAATCAGGTAATGAGATGCAGGTAACTGACAGTATTGAGGTGTCCAGGAGTATGGAGACATTATTCAGGCTGGGTGATAAGCTGTTTATCGGCACAACAACAGGCATGCTGATCTATAGTCTGAATAGCCCTGCCGAACCGGGATACCTCTCATCATATGATCATATAACTGCCTGCGATCCTGTTATAACTGACGGTGAATATGCATATGTTACATTGAGAACAGGTAATAGGTGCGGGGGTAACCAGGATCTTCTTGAAGTTATTGATATTACTTCCATAAGCAATCCCTATCTGCTTAAGTCATATCCCATGTTCAATCCCCATGGCCTGGGTTTAGACGGCAACCTGCTTTTCATTTGCGACGGAGAAGCCGGGTTAAAGATATATGACCGTGATGATCCCCTGGATATAATTAATAACAAACTGGCTCACTATCCGGATATTGATGCTTTTGACCTTATACCTGTAAATGGAATACTGATGCTTATCGGTGATGATGGCATATACCAGTATGATTACTCTGATATACTTAATATCGAACAGATAAGTCATATAGTTATAAATGAAGAATGATCTAATATTTAGAATGTATTTAACAGCTGCAGGATTGATGATTTTTTTATCAGCTACCCCGCAGCAGAATCCGGGTACTACATTACAGGAGAATCAGTTTAATAAGCCCCGCTATGCCTATTTTATACACCCTACATTAAGTAACCTGGCAGGCAAATCGGCCAATGACGAACCGAACAGCCTTAGTATTCATCTTCTCAGTGCATATAAATTCATGAACGGACTGAGTGTGGGTGCCGGTTCGGGAATTGAGCACCTCGGGAAGCCAATGCTTCCGGCCTATGGCTATCTGAGGTATGATTTGAGGACGGCAGGGACTACTCCTTATGTATGGATCAAGGCCGGATACGGATTTTCACTGGAAAGTGAAGATACAGATGATCCGTGGTATATCTCTTACCGTGAAAGCAAAGGAGGCATGCTGTTTAATGCCGGGATTGGGATAGCCCTGTTCAGCAGGAAAAACCTTGGTGTAAATATGGGAGTAGGGTACAGGTACCATAAAGTTAGTACAACATACCACGAAACTAGTTGGGGAGGCGAAGAAGAAACGATCAGGCAGGTTTTTACTGAGTTTAACAGGTTTGAATTACAAATTGGTGTTGTTTTCAGGTAAAAAGTAAGGATAAAGCAACATAAAATAATCTGAATTAAGTTATATTGACAGATAGTTAATTCAGATAGCAGGTATGGCAAAAAGGCGCTTGGATGTTAAAGAACGTTCTGACCGGGAGCTTGTGGAAGAGAGCCTTAAAGGAAAGCTGTTTTTCCGGGAGGCTCTGTATAAGCGCTATTTTTCATATGCCATGTCCGTTGCACTCAGGTATACAATTAGCAGGGATGAAGCAATGGAAGTAGTAAATGACAGTTTTTTGAAGGTTCTTGACAAGCTTGATAGTTATGATACTGCTAAAGAATTTAAAAAATGGTATGGGAGAATAGTAATAAACACTGCTATTGACAGGTACCGGAGAAGGAGGAAGGATGAAATTACCATTAATATTGAAATAGAATATAGTGAGAGGGTCAAAGCGCCGGAAATTGAAGAAAAGTTATCGGTTGATGATATTCTTGGCTTATTCAGCTTTTTACCCGACATATATAAAATAACATTTAATCTTTACGAAATAGAAGGTTATGATCATAAAGAGATTGGCAGGATGATGGGAATCAGTACCTCGACATCAAGATCAAACCTTGCAAGGGCAAAAAAAATGCTCAGACAATTATATAACAAAAAGTTAAACTCTGCCGGGAACAATAATGAAGCAGTTTGATGACATATTCACCCGAAAAGTAAAGGATGCTTTCAGCAACTATAATGCGGACCACCTGGCCGATGATGCCTGGAATTCCTTTATCAGGAAGAAAAGGAGGAAAGGTGCAGTTATAATCCCCCTGTGGGCAAAGGCTGCCTCCGTGGCTGTGTTGATTACAGGTGCCGGCATTATTGCATATAATACATTCTTCACTAAGAGTGATAAGCTTAATGAGGTGGCCGTAGTCGCTGAACAACAAGCAGGATCAGGCGAAGTTATTGAAAGGGACTTTGCTGCCGGTGAAGTAACAGAGCCAATTGCTGAAAATACCGGGGGCAGTGCAGTGCCCTCAATATCACCTGATTTAATCATTACAGAAGAACAAGCTGCATCAGTGCCAGAAAAGCCGGAGCAGGTGACTCCTGGTAAATTGCCTGTCCTTACCGCAGGTCTCAGGCTCCTTAACACAGGTAAGCTTATTGATGAGATTTCCAACCCCGGACTAATATCATATTATGAGCCGTTTACCGGGACTGCAACCAGGGAACAAAAGACAGGTCTGATGGCTGGCTTATCAGGTATGGTGTCCAGGGTTGATGATAATGCTGATCCTGGCACATCTATGGGTGTTTATATTGAACGTAAACTAAGTGACCGTATATCTGTGCGACCGGGAATAGCTTTTTCATACCAGGACCATAACCTTTCAGGCAATAGTACATTGAAAGAAAGTATGGCATATGCAGCCCCACTGACTGATGTTTCTTCGGTGGATGTTGAAAATACCAGTGCGCAGCTTAACTTGCTGGCTTTCGAGATACCCCTGGACCTTGTATTTACCGTCTGGGAAAGAAGGAGGTCAAATGTATACCTGTCTGCCGGCGCATCTACAATGGTCTACCTTAACCAGAAATTTGACGGCAGTTTCACAAATACATATATCGTGGAGAACTATAACAGTGCTACCGGTGACGTTACATATGAAAGGAATTCATCGCTTCTGGATGTTGAAAGTAATTATGGAGCATTCTCGCATGTCGACTTTATGGGACTGGCAAATTTTTCGGCAGGATTTTCAATGCCGCTATGGAACAAAAACAGAATGCTGTTTGAACCCTTCGTAAAAGTGCCTTTAAGTGATCTTACAAGTCTCAATCTCCGGATTTTTTACGGCGGACTGTCCGTTAAAGTGAGGTTTTTGGACCGTTAATATTCATGGCAGCCGGAATCCCAGTACAATAATATCATCTGTTTGTTCATTATCCCCTTTCCATTCTTCAATCTTTCTGTCAAGGATGTCCCTTTGTTCATTCATTGGTTTAACCGATATATCCTTCAGTATTCTTTTAAACCTCGGGTATTTGAATTTCTTGTCTTTCGGCCCTCCAAACTGGTCAGGGTAACCGTCTGAAAACATGTAAAAAAGATCCCCCTGCCGTGTTGATATCTTATGCTTTGTAAATGGCAGCATTACTTCGTCTTTTCCAATAGGCATCTTATCACCTTTAACTTCGGTCAGTTCATTATCCCTTAGGAAATAAAGGGGGTTATTAGCTCCGCTGAAGCAAAGTGTGTTGGTCTTTTTGTCTATAGATACAAGATTTATATCCATACCATCGCGTGATTCACTGTCACGTTCATCCTGGTTAAGAGCTTTAATGATATAGGATCTTAACTGGTTCAGCATTTCGTCAACTTCAATATTTTTATACTTATTGACTATTTCATTTAAGAAACTAATGCCCAGCATGCTCATTAAGGCCCCTGGGACCCCATGGCCGGTACAATCTGCAGCTATAAGATAAATCTTTGATTCCGTCTCTTTAACCCAGTAAAAATCTCCGCTGATGATATCACGTGGCTTGAACAGAACAAAATATTCACTGAATGTACTGCCCAGGGTTTCCTCAGATGGCAAAAGAGATCTTTGAATATTTTCTGCATAATATATACTGTCTGTAATGTCTTTTTTCTGTTCCGAGATCTGGTCTCTCTGCAATTCTACCAGTTCAAGCTGGTTTTCAATTTTTTCATTGGCTGCCTCCAGTTCTTTTGTACGTATATGCACAAGCTTTTCCAGCTTCTTTTTTTGCTGCTCTATAGTCTTAACCCTCCACTTATAAGCCAGCCATATTAATAGCATAGTTATAAGAACTGCAACTGTCCTGAAAATCCATGTCTGATACCAGGCCTTCAGTATTGTAAATTTATAATTGTTAGTGTAGCTCCATATCTCATTACTTCCTTTTGTCCTGTACATAAACTCATAATTACCTGGAGGTACATTGGTAAAGCTTGCCCTGTATTCCTTTCCTTTTTGATATGATGAGAAGTTATTTGCATCGCCCCTGAGATAAAACTCATATTCAATTGAATTTTCATTAGTAAATGAAAGAGCAGCTATTTCAAAGACAAAATTGTTTTTATTGTATTTAAATACTCCATTTTGTTCCGGTGCTATTAACTGATCATTTACCTGTACACTTTCCAGGCTGCATTCAGGGTAAAACAGCATTGAAGTCCTGGCACGTATATTGAAATTGCTTAGCCCCTGGTAGGTACCTATCCATAAAATGTCATTGCTGTCCATGTAAAGCCCCGAAGATGTAACCTCGTTTCCGAACATTCCGTCACCGGATCCGACAATAAAATCAATCTCATTTACTTTCTTGTTAAAATAGCAGAAGCCCTTATTGGTACCCAACCACAGGTAGTTTTTATTACGTGCCGGACATATTGATTTAATAATTAAATCATTACCCGGGTTAATCAAATGAATATTATCGAAGTCCCTGTTTATTACCAGTCCGAGTCCTTTTTCAGTTGCAAGCCATAGCTTATTATCGTCTTGATGCATAGACCATACCCGGTAATTCGTTTCTGCGAGCATTTTTGTCTGCCTGTCTTCCAGGATAACTATGCCATTGGCGCTTCCCCCCAGAATCTGGTCATCCATTTCAACAAGCTGGTAAATATCTGATGTAAGTTTACCGTTTGTTTTTACTGGTGATGAATAAAAATCATCCAGGAAGTATAATAAGCTGTTAGACCCGTCTATCAGTATAATTTTGCCCTGTGCTGTCAGGAAGATGTTGTCAAGATTCATTAGTTCATTATCAAAAATCCTTTTCCGGGTGACCTTGTGTTTTTCCGGATCAACTTCATAAAGGCCTTTTGTGCTTGCCAGTAATATCTTATTGCCCTGCATGCCGGTCATTACATATTTGTTTTGCTTTTTATCCAGCCTTGACGTAAAATTGACCGGTTCTTCATTGAAATAGTAAACTCCATTATTGGAAGATATCCATATTTCACCCGATTCAGCCTCAAGAATTGAGTAAACATGTGAATTTATTACACCGGGGTAAAAGTTTCTCAGTCCGTTCTTATTGGACAGCTTCTGTAAACCCCCTTTATACCCAAGCCATAAATTATATTCATTATCAACAGTAAATGATAGTATTTCATTATCCTTCAAGCCAACCTGCCTGTCATATACTGCATAATCCTGATCATACGGTGCAATTTTAATTATCCTTGAATCTTCTACTACCCAGGTAAAACCGAATCTGTCAGAAATTATTTCCTTTATTTTACTTCTGCCCTTGCCTGGATTTGCAATTACCTGTCGTTTTGTTTCTTGATATTCATTATTCCTCACATCGTCAATATGAGTAACAAATAAACCCTTATCAGTTGCTACCCACAAGGAATCATTATTATTTATCATCGCACAATAACTAAGTTCATCTGTCAGTTGCTTAATTGTCTTGTTGACAGGATTGTATTCGAATAATCCCCCGGAAGTTGAAATAATATTACATAAGCCCTTGTTGCTCTCATCTATATCATATATAGTAGCAGGCAATTCCTGGAATTCATCATTCAGGAATCGTTCTGCACCATTATCTGACAGAATATATACCCCATCATTGGCAATAAACCATTTATTGTTTTTACTATCAATAAATATTTTCTTAAAGCCTGTATCACTAAATAATCTTTCCCCGATAGTGTCATAATTACATAAAGTGATTCCTTTCCTTGTAGCGAAATACATACGTCCCGTACTATCCTGGGCAATATCCCTTATGCTATTGCTTCCCGGTTCAGATCCCGTCGTGATAAGCTTCATACTCCTGCCATTGTACCTGACAGCCCCGGAGTTGGTACCAAACCACATATAACCTTTGGCATCCTGGAAAATTGTAAAAATATTTTCCTGGGGAAGCCCGTCTTCAGCATCATACATGACATACGGGAACTGTCCTTCCTGGTAGCTTTCATAATAGCTGCTTACAAATGCTTCAGGTGATTGCAGGTAATTTTTCTTAATGGCAGTAATCAATACATGAATCAGACCTGTTTGCTTCGACTGGGAAAAGAACTTTCTTAGCTCAGCCTCCAGCTTAGGCTGGTCCTTCCTTAGTCCCCAGCAGATATCATTTGTTCCCAATGATATTTTAAATTCAAGCCCGGGATAATTTGACAGCTTTGTGAAGGAATTGTCCATTATAGTGTAATCAGCCTTCCCTGACTGAATTTCTTCCAGGAAATTTCCTGAATCTTCGTAGTAATAGTTTGTAAGCTTATTATTGATAAGAAAATCTTCATATGAGGATCCCTTGCTGGTTACACATTTAAGCTCCCTGAGATCATCAATGCTGGTAATATCTGAATCTTTCCTGGCAATAATTGAATACTCGGAGGGATATACGGGAACAAAATTTACCTTTTTTGATCTCCAGGGACGCTTTGTGAAAATTTCGCATGCAATATCAAAATTATTGAACCATTCAGGTGTATATGAGCTGTCCTTTACAGTTTCCCCATTTGAGGTCTCCCAGTATTTATTAAAATAGGGTGTGACAACATACTCAAGAGAGACACCCAGTGAATTGGCAAATTCCTCTGCAATTGCGTGCATGGGCTGTTTAGGACCACCCTTTTGATATACAAATTTCCTGTCACGCAAGGCTACCACTAACTTGCCATCCTCAAGTATCCTGTCAAGATCTCTGTGGTATCTTCGAAGAATTACAACCTTATTAATCTTCTGCAGGTAGTTTGAGTGGGATATACCAAACTTATTATCAAATATCCTGTCAAGGACACCGTTATTTTTAATAGTCCGGAAGAAAGCTTCCACTTCTTTTTTAAGGTTATTGCCCTTTTCAACAGCCCATGCTGTTTTTTTGACAGGGCTCACAGGCAGTGAAATATCATATTTTTGATCATGTTCAGAATTGAATAGGAGGGCTTCATCAGCATCCAGGACTACCCCGAAAACCCTGTCTTCAAGGAGTAACTGCTTTGATTCATCACTGCTTTTTGTGGTAATAACATTAATACCTCCATCAATCCTGTTATTGATATCGCTGATATGTTCTTCAAAACTCGTATTACCCACCAGGCCAATTGTTTTACCCTTCAGATCTGAGTAATCCTGCAGCGGGTTTTCGGTTCGTACCGTTAGCAGCATCTCTGATGATTCAAGTGTCCTGGCAAAATCAAACAGCTTCTTTCTCCATTCAAGGGTTGAAATAGTACTACAGATAATATCTACCTTTTGGAAAATATCAGGGTTATAAATTATGGATGGATCTGTTTCAATATTTTTAGGAATAGCACCATTTTTCATAAAGGCCTCTTCCCAGCTGATTTCTACTATTTCCACCTCTACATTCAGGTACTTTGAAAATTCCAGGGCAAGAGGATAATTAATGTTTTCAATATCCTCCTTTGTCATGCCTATATATATTTTACCGCTGTTTTTAATTGTTTCCAGATCACGGGAATAGCTGTAGTGCAGTGAAATAGTGAAAAGGGTAATAATTACAATCACTAAATGATAAATCCTTGTTTTAGGCATGATCAGATTGAGAATTTCCGGGTTTAAAGTTCAATTGGTTTTCGGTTTCAGGTTTAAGACAAAAATAACATTAAGTATTTAAATTTCACATGTATTCAATGTTTTTAAATTAAAGAAGGTTTTGATTTTAGTTGGGCAACTTTTTTATTTTAAAGATTATTTAGGTACGACATGTTTTAGTACTGAAAGCCTGAATTAATCTTATATCAAAAGGAAAGAAAATAACATATGGATAATAAAATAACTGGCAGGTAAGCAGATTCTTCAATCCTATCGTTAATCAGTCTTTTACACATCTGACTGAAAAACCTTTCAGTGTATCTGTAAAATTGCGGTTGATTGTTGATTCTGTTTTGGACAGCATTCTGTACCAACCGTAATCATTTTGTTCTTTTGTTGAAGTCCAGAAGTATGCGTAGTTGCCGCTACTGAAATAATTACCGTCTGTATGCCTGTATCCGGTCATTACCGCATCAAACCCCGTAGTGTTAAAGTCTGATTTAATGAGTTGCGCCCCCTGGTCTGTCCCTCTGTACCCTGTTGCATCTATATCTGTCTGGCTCATTCCAAGTGATGATTCGAGTGTTTTCCATTCTTCATCTGATGGAAGATGCCAGCCAACGGGGCATGCATTTATAGCTTCACCCAGTACATACAACCTTCCGTATTCTTTACTGTAGGATAAGCTGTCGTTATTGTAATACGATGACCCTGAATGTGTATAATAATTCAGATTTTCGGCCATCCACCACTGTGTCCCAATATTAACAACCCTGTATACTCTCCCGTCTCGGGAGTCAGTTATATATTCTATATTATTGCTATAAGTAATACATTGAATAGCATTGCTGTAAGCTGTATCAACAGAGTTTATGATGAATGCACTAATATAGTATTCTGTTCCCGGATACAGATTTGATATAGTATCATTGAAAATGCCTGTTTGAGTTATATTGTCCAGCTTTATAAATGAATCAATAGTTATTATTGGTTTCCCTGTTTCAGACCAGCAAAACCCCTGGCTAATTACTGTCTCACTTCCTGAATTGATTATCTCCGTTTGAAGAGAGACACCGTTATGAGTTAAACAGGTAATAAATGGAGTGGACATTGTTGGGGATGTATAGCCTGTATCGCTTGTTGTGAACTCTGCTGTATTTCCATAATGGACAGATTTGGTATCCTTTATGTAAGCTCTAATGAAGTAATGGGTACCCGGTTTAAGACCTGTTATTTGAGTAGAGAAGGACGTGGGTTCTTCTGGAAAAAAATCGAATACAAAAGATTGTGCTGATCCTATTACAGGTTCAGGTTGTTCTGACCAGCAAAATCCAAATTCCACTGCGGGAGGATAACCCAGTTCGATGATTGTCCCATGTATTGTTGCACTATCATTGTTTATATCTGTTATGCTGTCGGTAGTTACGACCGGACTGATAAGTTCAACCATAGTTTTAAAACTAACCTGGGTTGGACTATAAACAGTTTGCTGATTGCTTTTTGCCCAAGCCCTCGCATAGTAATCAGTATTTGCTTCAAGACCCTGGATATGCTGAGTAAAGGTTCCTGTAACCGCTTTTCCTTCGTAAGTTAAATAATTATCACTGACCTTTGGGTATTTATTCTCTGACCAGCATGTGCCATATTCAATATTAGATTCGTTGCCTGTGTCAATGATTTCTGATTTAATTTTTGCCTCATGGTCAGTTATATCTTCAACATTAACTGTCTCAAGTTTAATTATTCTTTCAATTGAAAGATTTTCGCAGCTGATCAAAAAGAAGATTAGAAGCAGTATTATTATTTTAGTTTTTATTATCATTAACAATTTCTGGTTTTGATTTACCTGGATCGCTTAAGAAATATAAAATCACCTCCTTCATCTCCCACATCCATAATAACACCGTACTGTGGCATCACTCTGGAATTGTTGGTAACTGCATCCCTTAAGCTGTTAAAAAGATCCTGCCCTGACATATATAGGTTTTTATTATTCCTAAGTCTTTCTATCAGATATTTTATGAATACACTTTCATCCGGAACCTCACTGAGCGCTCCGCTTGTCATGGCTTTTCTGCTCGGTAACTCATAAAGCATCTTGAGAGCATATGAGCTGTTATTGAATACGCTTCTGGTTTTGAATATACTTCCTCCAAAACATGCGTCTGAAATTAACAGAATATGCTTAGCCTTTATTTCTTTAAGGTAATCCCTTATCGTACTGTTCCTTATCCATGCCGTTTTGTATTCAGTTGACGCATCTGCAGGAAGCCAGTAGCCGATATTGGATTCTTCATCCCACAAGCCGTGTCCGGCATAAAACAAGACAAAATTATCATATGGCTTTATCTTACCTGCAAACTTGTCCAGTTCCACGATGATTTCATTACGGGTTGCATTATTTAGGAGAACAATATTCTGTGGATCAAAGGTATATTCACTTGTTATTACATTGAAAAAATGCATTGCATCATCCGGCGGATTCTCCAGGTCAGAAATATTTGGATCCAGGTAGTTCTCATTTGCAATAAGCAGTGCATAATATTCACCATTGATATTGATTTTTGCGTTATTGGCCAGGGTAGCATTATAATTGGCAGTGAACCTGTATTCGGTCAGGTTATTGTATTGATCAAGAGCAATTATACTGATCTTGTTTTCATTTTGTTCCAGAGGAATTTCGCTTCTGAAGATACCCTTAAGCGAAGGTATTATTGTATTATCATTTACTAAAAGTGAAATGCTTAAAGATTCGTCGTGGACTTGCCCGATAAGTACTAATTTATCTCCAGTGGCATCATAAATTCCACCGGGTTCTACTTCAGGCGAAATCAGGCTGATTGATGGTGGGATAGTGTCTGGTACAGGTCTGTCTTTTAAATTATTGATATATATTTTCACCTCCCTGCTTTTAATGGTCTGAGATGAGAGTGGTGTAAATAAAAATGTTATATATATTATGAAACAAAACCTAAAATAAGCCATTATATCAGAATTCAAGGTAAAATGTAATCATTGGTTTATAAGTCTCGGATAATCCCGGCCTGACTGACCATTCTCCGGTACTGTCTGTATATCCATTTAATATCTCTCTTTTTGGTCTAAGCATAATCCATAATATGTCTGCTATCCAGATACCTGCTGCCGTATATGCTAAATATTTTGATATTTTATTTTGCTTGTTTGCCATATCAAAGTAATTTTCGCTTTCCCGTATATCAGTTGATTCAAGGTAATTTTCGTAGTTGTTGCCTGCTGTTCTGTTAAGTATTACTGATCCAGTGATACATGCATATCCAGCGGTACCGATAAGAAGAAATGCATTTTTCTTGTGAAATTTCTTTTGTCCCAGTCCGGGATAAATAATTGACAGTCCTATCAAGCCTGCTCTGGAAGGGGTTGCCGGGATCACTTCTGCAATTACTGTAACTGATATTTCCTCATCGAGATAGACAGAGTCTTTCTCAAGATCCCAGATGATTGTTTTGTTTTTTCCACCTTCATTTAGAAGACCAACGTCTCCGGATAAGGCTCTTACATTAATAATTTCACCTTCAGTGGATTTAACCTCAAGATTTACCCTGAACTTATTTTCCTTATCTCTCCCGATAATATCATAATCAATTTGTAATTTATTATTAGCAAAGTTTAGCCTTGGTTCATTAATCACAGGCAGGTCTTGTGCATTTAGATTTGCATTAATAAACAAGGAAAATATAATAAGTAAAATATTTGGAATGAAATACCTCATTACTTATCTCTGATAACTTGAAAATCTTCGTAGTTTTTTCTTACACCGTAGATTACAAAATAAAATCTGGTATTGCTTTCACCTCCGTTAAGTTCTTTCACTGTTAGGTAATTGGTCGAAATGTCCTCCACGTATAAACCATTACAATTACCCGCAGGAGTTACGTTAGCTGATAAGTGCATATCTGATGTTACCATCCCAAAGTGATCCGGTAGATTTATAGTAATCTCACCATTTATCAGTTTACCTTCTCCCCTGAAGTATGTACCAGCTTCTCCTGATTCAATACAGGCATAGACGATAACCTTGCTGTTATCTACAGGATGAGAAACCATGAAGTTTTTCGTACCATTCAGAGAAGTAATATTTCCTTCAACCTGTAAATCTCCTGTCCCATATATTCCCATTAGATAGTCACCTAAATCCGTTTTCCATTCCATTGCGGCATCTAATCCTATTTCAACTGCACCGTTGTAACCATGCATTTCTCCAACCAGGGAGGAAGCATCATAAAACTGTAAGTTTCCTTCATTATTCAGTCTGATAACACTTCCTCCGCCAGATGCAGTAAAAAGATCATCAACATTTATTATCCTGTTATTATTCATGTTTATCTCATATGCACCGGCACTGTTCCCTGTCGCTAAGATTTCTGATAAAGCTGGAGTGCTGCCACCTACATTTGATAGTAGGCTTCCATCACCAATAAAGTAATTGGCCTTAACATTTCCTGCAATATCCAATTTTTCTGACGGCGTTGTTGTGCCAATACCAACATTTCCCATGCTGTAGCCAATACCACCGGTCACACTGGTCCATAAATTTGTGTATTTACTAAAATCTGCAGTACTTGAACTGCCACTTATGCTTAAAGTATTGCCTGACAGACTGATACCCTGTTGATCAGTATTATCCAGGTATGCAGCCAGGCTGACCGAGTTTCCGTTTTCAATAGCCAGTATATTTGAAGATAAGCTCAGGGTTTGATCATCTGTATTATCCAGATAAGAGGACATATCAACACTTGTCGGGTCAAGAGTGAGGCTCAGTGTATTTCCACTCAATGATAGATCCTGTATTTCATTTGCCGGATCATTATCTGCATCTTTAGTATTATCAGGTAGTGTAACACTGTTGCCATTTTCTATACTTAGTGTATGGTCTGTAATGGATAATATTTGATCATCCGTAGCTGTCCCGCTTTGCAGTGAAGAAAGGTCGACCTGAGCGGTGCCTCCATTATCTGTAAGTTCAAGCATACTGCCATTTAATAAGGCAGATTGTAATAGTTCATTCTGAGGGTCGGAATCAGCATCTGCAATACTGTCAGGCAGGATTACACTATTACCATTTTCAATAGCAATTGTATGGTCTGTAATTGAAAGGGCCTGATTATCATTATCGGGCAGCGTCACACTGTTCCCATTTTCTATTATGAGCGTGTGATCTGTGATTGATAATGTTTGATCATCTGTTCCTGAGCCTGTTTGGAGAGGGGATAGGTCTACCTGCCTCGTACCCCCCTGGTCTGTCAACTCAAGGTATGTACCATTAAGGCTGGCGGACTGTATTAATTCATTATTTGGATCTGCATCTGCATCATCGGAATTGGAAACTGTATTCGCATGCAAAGCATATGGAACTGACAGTATCTGGCTTGTTCCCATTTCTCTGTAACCTGTTCCGTCATCTATTTGTACCTTTATGAAGTGTTCATTACCAGCCCAGTTTATATTTTCGAAATTATATGCAGAAGAACCGTTATCACAAATCTCAAGGGTGAATAATCCAAACTTATTTGTTGTTACCTGGAAAAATCCTTCCCATACCAGTTCACCATCAGGGGTTCCGGTATGGATACTGATGCCAACATCAAGGTTTTCTTCCTGTAAAAGATTGCCATTTCCATCCCTGGCTATTGCCTGGTAGGTTAGTTTTGAAGGTGATTGTGAATAAGCAGAAAAAGCAATTATGAAAAATGAAATTAAAAGGATGATTTGTTTCATTTGCAAATAATATCTGATTAATACTCAAATCTAACCAGACCAGACTACGATTCATATACCAAATAATTGGGATTTTATATACCAACCAATGGCTAGTGAGCAGGTGGGAATCCGGGGGGGATTGTATTTATTTTACTGAATATCTTGCAATCATTTCATTACTGCTAATAAGTCCCAGCTTTTTTAGTATTGTTTTACGGTGGGTGTCAACGGTGTATTTGCTAATGAAAAGCTCACTTGCAATTTCAGAACTGGTTTTCCCCTGGCATATCAGCCTGGCAACTTCTTTTTCCCTGTCAGTAAGGGGTGTGCTAGCTAAAGGATCATTTTGGTGGCGCTCGAAAATTCGATCAATAGTTTCCCGGAATTCCGATATATCAACCGGCTTAAGAAGATAATCAAAAGCACGTTCCTTAACAGCCTTGATGGCATAATGATCATAAGCTGATATAAAAATGAAGCATGGTTTTATCCCGGCAGACCTGGTTCTGTTAACCACCTCAAACCCATCCATACCCGGCATCTCAATATCAATAAATACTATTTCAGGCTCCAGTTGTAAAACCTTCTCAATGCCTTCATGTGGAGATTGGTTGTATCCCAGGTATTCAAGCTCAGGGAACATTTGAATTATCTCTTTTATCCTGAGACATGCTGTCCTGTCATCGTCAATTATATAGCACCTATGTTTCAAAACTATTTTTGTATTTACAATTAAAGTAACTCCATACAAATAAATTATCAAAAATTCTTTTTTTGATCATTATTCCTAAATCTTGTCAATAGTTACTATCGCTTTTGTTCCCGGGTTACTGCCTTCTGACAAACCGGGTTCGAGAGCAAAATCAATCTTTACACCCTCTATCTTATAGAAAAGCCCGGCTATCTCTTTCATAATTGTAAGTCCTTTACCTGTACTGCATTTAGCCTTATTGTATCCAAGACCGATTCCATTATCAATTATACAAATTATTATCCTTCCCACTTTATCCCTGATAATGATTTTCAATACAGGTTTTTCAATTTCAGATGTAAAGGCATGTTTAAATGAATTTTCCACGAAAGTATGAATCAGTAATTTAGGTATCCGGACAAGCTCACACTTTATCGTTTTGTCTATACTGATACCGACAGAAAGGTTACCATCCATCCTGAATTTCTGAATATCCAGATAATCATTTACAAAATCAAGCTCCTCAGACAGTGTTGTGGCTATTTTTTCTGATGAAGTAATAGTTCTGTGCAGCATCCTTGAGTACTTTACAAAAACATTATATGCTTCTTCTTTATCCTTCCCTGAGAACAGAGAACCTATTGTATTTACCATATTAAGAGTGAAATGCGGGTCAATCTGGTTCTTTAATGCCATAATCTGCAATTTTTGCACACGCTTCTCATCTTCATACTTTTGTGTTAACCGAAGCTTTTGGATTCTGCTTATCGTCGAGACAAGCAAGAGAATTACGGGGTAAATTAATAAATGAGAAGAAATTATAACCCAGAATAGCCGGTTCCTGGAATAATTTATTATGAATTCAAAACCATTATTATAAATAACCAGTTTTGAGGCAGTTTCTTTGTTGGTTTCCAGTTCTGAAATCTTTGTCTCACCATCCTCGAGGTAAAAATCAATAAATACCGGTTGCCTGAATTGGTTCCTGTAGACACCCAGTTTCTTATTTATATTATCATATATCAGGTATTCATTCTTGCCATTGTTATCCAGGTCAATTTTGTGAGTGAAAATATGTGGGATGATATCATTTATAGTCTTTCTGACCTTGAATAGTGAATCGAGTACTTCAATCTTTTTATCCCTGTAATAAAGTATCTTGTAATCATCAGATAAACAAGTATATATCCTGGGTGGTTTTCTGAAATTATCAACATCAATTTGTTTCTTATATACAAGCTTCCCTTTTTGAGTGTACCGGGCAATGAATGAACTGTCGCTTAGACCGTTATAAGTATATAAAACAATGAGATCTGTTCGGCTGCCTGTATTAAAGGGAACAGTGTTGACTTGAGATGAGAATTTACCAACTGGTACTGGATCAAATAAATAATCCAGATCGTTATCAAGTACCATAAGCCATGCAATACTGTCAGTCCATGGATAATCCTTTTTAGTGCAGTTCCCCCACGCAGCTGACCAGCCAGTAAACTCAGGTAATCCGTCGTGATCCCAATCAAAGCCTCTTACGTTGTTGACAATAACGGATCCGCTTTTAGGTGATTCTATTAGAGAATCTTTATGAATATCAACAGCAATAGTTTTCCTGTTTTGATATTGAAACCCTGCGAACAGGAAAATTATTAATTCATCAAAATTGTCTCCTGTTATATCTTCTGAGCAACAGTAACTGACCTGGATATCAACATTATCTTTATATCTCAGGATTTTCGCCAGGTATCTTCTTTTATAGATTATTTTGCCTGTAAAAGGTTCAATTCCATTCAGGAACAAGGAATCATTTTCATAAGTGAACAGGTAAACTTCTTTCATTCCGTTATGATCATAGTCGCCTATATGAAAATTACCCTCTCCGTCAATATTAAAACCTGAAATTATCCATTCTGAATGGACTTTGCCGTTTTCCAGAATCATGATTCCAGGAACGTTTTTCAGGTTGGTGTATACTGGAAATTCTATTCTCTCACTATTCCCATCATTATTAAGATCTGCATAGATCCCTTTCACAGTTTCAATCTTTTCTTCAATGGCTAACCTGTATCTTTCAGGCTTAGGTAAAAAAATAAGTATTGGAATTGATATTATTATGGCAATAAACCAATTGCTGCTTAAAAATCGTAGGCGGTGGTTAAGATATTTGTTCATACTGATAGAACTATGCTACCAATTATACACAAATATAATAATTAGTGATAGAAACATATTATAATTAAAATTCAATAAAACCATTTAGTATATTTGGATAAAATTCAAATACCATGAAAAAATTTATTTACCTCTTACTGATTGCTTTAGTATTTTCTTCCTGCCAGGATAAGGAAAAAATACCGGTTTATGCCTGGTCTTCTGGTCCCGGAGATAAAAGCGATAAAGAATTATTGAAAGAATTCAGGGATCTTAATCAAAAAGGTGTGGACGGGCTTATGTATAATGGTGGCCACAACCCGGCAACGTATGCCAGGGTGGGAGCAGTAGCTAAAGAGGCAGGACTTGAATTTCATGCCTGGATACCTACCATGGTGCAATCAAAAGAAGGATTACTCGATACCAGCCTTTATGCACAAAACGGCTTAAGACAATCTGCATGGACACATCCGGCGTATGTACCTCATTACAGGTTTCTTTGTCCTGAAAGACAGGAAGTATATGACTTCCTTGAAAATCTATATGCTAATGTGGCCGATGTGCCAGAGGTGGATGGTGTGCACCTGGATTATATAAGATTTCCTGATGTTATACTGGCCAGAGGACTGTGGGATAAGTACGGACTGGTAATGGACAGGGAATACCCGGAATTCGATTATTGCTATTGCGATAGCTGTGTTGCGCAATTCAAAAAAGAATCAGGGATAGATATACTTGAAGTTGAAGATCCTTCACAGGTGCAGGAATGGAAACAATTCAGGTATGACCAGATTACCAGTATTGTAAACCGACTGGCAGATATGGTGCACTCAAAGAATAAAGTGATTACCGCAGCAGTATTCCCGGGACCTAACTCCGTGGCAAAGAAGATTGTAAGGCAGGAATGGGACAAATGGAACCTGGATGCCTTCTATCCAATGAATTATAATGATTTTTATCTGGAAGATACCAAATGGATAGGTGAGGTAAGCAGGGAAGCAGTGCAGGCTATTGACGACAGGGTACCCGTCTACAGCGGGCTGTTCATCTGTCCTGATCCGGAAGGTAAGGATGATCAACCTGACCCGGAAGGTCATGGGCTTGTGCCATCGGAAATACCTGATGCCATTGAGGAATCCATCAGTAACGGGGCTGAAGGCATATGTCTGTTTACGCCGGGCAGGATGACTGAAGAAGGCTGGAAACAATTTGAAAAAGCTATTTATGTGGAGCATAAAAAGGTGAAAGATGCTGAATAGCCTCATTAATTGAGGAAGATACAAGATACAAGTTTAAAGATACAATGAGTTGCAGGGATGTAATTATCTGCTTATTAAACTCATTTAAACTCATTCAAACTCAATCAAGTGGGTTGTGCAGGCAGCAGGAAAAAGATATATGTTAGCAAATATACAAATCCACCTTAGCCCTTAGCCTTAGCCTTTAACCTACCTGTTTCCTCAACTATTATTCAAATATGTTTAAAATAATATCATAATATTTAAACAATACTGCTCTTATGCTTGTTTAAGGATCATAAACAAATTAAAATCTAATATTATGAAAACTTTAAAGACATTATTTTCAGCATTAATTATCAGTTCATTTATCTTTTCTGGGAACGCAAACGCACAGTGTGCAACAGATGAGGAAAAGAAAGGATCAGACATAGTAGATCTTGCAGTATCAACAGATTTCCTCAGTACACTTGTTGCAGCCGTTAAGGCAGGCGACCTGGTGGAGACACTTAAAGGTGATGGTCCTTTTACAGTATTTGCTCCAACAAACGATGCATTCTCTGCCCTTCCGGAAGGAACACTTGAGAGTCTGCTTCTTCCTGAAAACAAGGACCAGCTGGTTGCAATTCTTTCCTATCACGTGGTGGCCGGTAAGGTTAAATCAACTGACCTGAGCGATGGTATGAAAGCTAAAACAGTACAGGGAAGTAATATAAAGGTAGGTATTTCAGATGCAGGAGTGAAGATTAACGATGCATCAGTCAAATCAGCTGATATTGAAGCTTCAAACGGTGTTGTTCATGTGATAGATAAGGTCATCTTACCTCCAATGTAAGAAGGATCTGAGTTAACAAAGCGACTCACAAAGAGTCCTTGCTTTTATGACAATCAGGGAGGTGACTTACAGGTGCCTCCTTTTTTTATGCATTGTTTTTTAATAAATTAATTACTGAGATGCATGACAGTAGAGACGCACCATGGTGCGTCTCTACCTATCTATATGTATATTAATATCTTATGGAATAAAATAATATTTATCACATTCTTTACTGTTAATTTAAAAACAGCTATATTCGCGGTATGTTTCAGTTTAGTTTTTTAACTACGAATGCACTGTATATCTTCTTTGCGGCAACCTATGTGATTTCCATGGGATTGTTCTCATATACAAAATTTGAACAGAAGAAACAGGCGCGGCAGTTAGAAAAATCAGAGGCAAAAGAGATTGTAATTGATGCGGGTCACACGCATACTGATAGTGATAATAAAGTATGCTTTTATTACGATTGCATGGCCATTAATATTACAGTTTCATTACCCTTGAATCATAGTACTGAAGCATCCTTGTATAGCCATTCAGATTTTAAGTATTCCCGATCGCTGTGGGATTTTTCCCTTTTTTCAAGACCGCCCCCGGTCCTTTAATAAATGATTTAAATTTTTTTATTGCTCCGTTTACCTGTGTTTTATTTGCTAATTACCAGGTGAATAAATTTATGTAGCTAATCATTTATTAAACTATATTTTATGAATTTATCAAAAATCAATTTGCTGATTATATGTATTCTGATGCCATTTTCAATGCATGCTCAGAATGTAATATTATCAGCAGATACTACGGAAATTCCTGAGCATGATCTGGGGGAGGTATCTGTTCAGGCTTCCAAGACCAACCTTTCCCTAAAAGAGATGCCGGCATCGGTATCAATGATAACAATGAATGCAATCAAGGATAAAGAGATACGTTCACTTGTTGATGTATCATCCACAGCGCCTAATTTTTTCATGCCCGACTACGGATCCAAGTTATCGTCCCCGGTATATATAAGGGGTATTGGATCCCGCAAAAATTCACCTTCAATTGGTTTATATGTCGATAATGTTCCCTTCTTCGAACAGTCGTCTTTCAATTTTGACTTTTTTGATATAGAACGAATTGAAGTATTGCGTGGCCCGCAGGGGACACTCTACGGAAGGAATACAATGGGGGGTATCATAAATATTGTCACTGCTTCACCTTTTGATAACCAGGGCGGCAGGGTGAATTTTTCAACCGGTAATTTTGGTTATTACAATGCCAATGCTTCATATTACGGTAACGCCGGAGATTCTTTCGGTTACTCTTTCGCATTAAGTTATAAGCACAAGGACGGTTATTTTGATAATAAGTTTACCGATGATGCAGTAGACAGGTCAAATGCTTACGGATTCAGGAATAAACTGATCTGGAAACCGGGGAAACGTATTACAATTAAGAATGTGATCAACGCTGAGCACAGGAAAGAGGGTGGTTATCCTTATGCTGTTCTGAATGATACTACACGCGTGGCAGAAGACATTAACTATAACCAGTACAGTTATTACAATCGCAAAATATTATCTGATGCCCTTGTAATAAGCTACAGCGGTGATAATTTTGAAATAGTATCAACCGGTGCTTACCAGTATCTTGACGACTACCAGGGGGTTGACCAGGATTTTACCGCTGATTCGCTTTACTATGTCACACAGGATCAGAAGCAGCATCTGTTTTCTCAGGAGATCATTGCAAGAAGTACCCCGGCCAGTAACTATAACTGGCTTTTCGGAGCATATGGTTTTACCCAGGTATTCGATAAAAGTGTAGGGGTTGACGTTTATAGTGCCGGAATGAAACTTTTTAAGGATTATGACCATGTGATTGCGGGATATGCGCTCTTTCACCAATCTACTATTGATGACCTGTTTACTGAGGGTTTAAGCATAACCGCCGGAATACGCCTCGATTATGAGAAAGATATACTGGATTATAATTACGACAGGGAAATGGGCGGATCACTTTCAAACATTGCAGACACAGTTTACCCGGCATTAAGCTACTTTGAAGTCCTGCCAAAGATTGCTGTTAATTATACAAGCGGCAGGAATAGTTTTTATGCCACTGTTGCAAGGGGTTATAAAACAGGGGGCTTTAATTCTACTTTCGAGAGACCTGAGGATCTTACCTTTAATCCCGAATACAGCTGGAACTATGAACTGGGAGCAAAAACCTCTCTCTTTAGTAACCAGTTATTTGCTGATATTGCCTTTTTCTATATCGACTGGAAAAATCAGCAGATATACCAGACAGTTCCCAGCGGCAGGGGGGCAATGCTGAAAAATGCAGGACGCTCGGCAAGCAAAGGGTTTGAGCTAAGCCTGACAGCCATTCCTGTATGTGGTTACGAAATGGCACTTACATACGGCTATACTCATGCCAGGTTCCTTAGCCATATTGTAGATGAAGAGACCGATCACAGTGGCAATATGATCCCATATGTACCTCGCAATACTGTAACATTCAGCCTTGGCAAAACATATTATATCGATGGTTCAACGCTTCTTGACAGGGTAAGATTAAATTTCCAGTACAGGGGCATTGGTAAGATATACTGGAATGAGGAAAACAGTCATGCCCAGGATTATTACAATATACTCGATTTCAAAGTGGGCCTGATGAGCAAAAATCTTGGTCTGGACTTCTGGTTTAAGAATATCCTGAATACAGGGTATGAGTCTTTTTATTTCCAGTCGCTTGGACGAGAGTATGTCCAACTGGGAAAACCAATGCATTTTGGAGTACGTTTATCTGCTAATTTCTAAGAATGAGTAACAGTAACTGGAAAAAGTTCCCCGTATTATTCAGCCTGTACATAGCACAATCGGTGCCGATGAGTTTCTTCTCCACGGTAGTGCCTGTAATTATGCGACAGGAAAATTATTCTCTTGAATCAATAGGCTTATTACAACTTGTTAAGTTGCCATGGATAATTAAGTTCCTCTGGGCACCTCTGGTGGATAAAACTGCAGGTAAAGCAAGGCATTACAAAAGCTGGATTATCATATCCGAATTGTTCTATGCATTAATAATAGTGAGCATAGCTTTTCTCGATCTGCAAACCGATTTCAGGCTTATAGTGGTGTTTATGGTAGTGGCCTTTATTGCATCTGCAACCCAGGATATTGCAACCGATGCTTATGCTATAATGATCCTTAAGAAAAAGGAGAGAAGTATAGGCAACAGCATGCAATCGGCAGGAAGTTTCTCCGGAGCCCTGCTGGGAACGGGTGTACTGCTCATTGCTTATTATTATTTCGGATGGAGGATATTGTTGCTATTACTTGCTTTCTTCGTTGTCTTTGCAATAATACCTCTGCTCTTATACAGGAAAGATAATAACCAGAGAACAGCCAGGGATACTCATCAGAGAGTCTCAATGGCTGATATTTACAGGTTCTTCGCGGTAAAGGGTATGCATAAAAGGGTCCTGATACTGGTATTCTATTATTCCGGCATTATCGGGATCCTTGCAATGCTTAAACCATATATGGTCGACCTGGGCTACTCTGTCAAAGAAATAGGGTTTATGTCAGGTATAATTGGCACATCGGTGGCCGCTTTAATGGCTTTTCTTTCAGGCTATATAATTAAAATTGGGGGAAGGAAAGTATCAATTTACCTGTTTGCTGTTATCAATTTTCTTGCAGCATTATATTTTGTATTTATTTCCACAGGGACACCCGGTATTGCTTCCTTATATGCGGCTATTTGCCTTGTATGGGGAGCCTATGGCCTTTCAACGGTTATTATTTTTACCACATCAATGGATGTTGTCAGGAAAGGCAGGGAAGGAACCGACTTCACTGTACAGATTGTATTAACACATTTAAGCGGCATGATAATCGCCATAATGAGTGGTAAAGCAGGAGATGCTATGGGTTATACCGGTTTATTTGGCCTTGAAGCAGCGCTTGCTCTGTTTACTTTAATATTACTTTTGTATGCTGTTCCAAAAAATTCAGGAAATGGAGATATCTGAAAAATTACTTGAAAAATATAATAAACCCGTTCCGAGGTATACATCTTATCCGCCTGCCAATCATTTCAATGAAAAAATTGATGGCAGGAAATATATTGAAATGGTTAAAGAGTCAAATACGGGGAAACCTGAAAATATTGCATTTTATATTCATATCCCGTACTGCAAGAAAATATGTTTTTACTGCGGATGTAACTCGTGCAAACTTACTTCCACGGATGAGCATCTGAAGTATCATGAGGCATTGAAAAAGGAAATTGCTATGGTTTCACGGCATATCAGCAAGTCCAGGAAAGTAACCCAGATACATTTTGGCGGGGGTACACCAAATTCTGTTGCCGTAGAGCTGATCAGTGAGATAGTTGATATTATACGCAACACTTTCCTTATGTCGCCGGATGCTGAAATTGCAATTGAATGTAATCCTGCACTACTTGACAGGGATTATGTTGATAAATTAAAAAATGCAGGTTTCATCAGGTTCAGCCTGGGAATTCAGGATTTTAATGAGGATGTTCTGAAAAAGGTTAACAGGGATCCTTCGAAACTGCCGCTGGATGAATTGATGTCTTATATAAGGGAGGGCAACAGCAGTATAGCAGTTAACCTTGATTTTATATATGGCTTGCCCGGGCAGAACCCTGATTCCTTTGCTGAAACAATCAGGAAGGCTGCCTCTCTGAAACCTGACAGGCTCGTTACCTTTTCCTATGCTCACGTGCCATGGATGAAACCAAATCAGAAAAAACTGGAAAAACTCGGACTGCCCGGACCCACGGAAAAAATTGAGATGTTCCTGGCAGGATATAATTACCTCAAAAATAATGGCTATAAACCTGTGGGTTTTGATCATTATGTACTACCCGGAGATGAGTTATACAAGTCTCTCAAGAGTAACATGCTCCACAGGAATTTCCAGGGTTATTGTACAAGACGTACCACAGGGCAGGTATATGCTTTCGGGGTCTCGGCTATCAGCCAACTCGACCATGGATATGTACAGAATATTAAATCTGTAAGAGACTATATTATTATGCTCGAGAATGACAGCCTGCCGGCAGAGAAAGGAATTCTGCTTACTGACAGGGAAAAGGCAGTGAGGGAGTTTATAACGCACCTGATGTGCAACAAGCAAATAAGCACTGATATGGTAGATGATATGGCGGGAACAAAAATAAAAATGTCGGATGTAATGACGCTTAACGAAAATGAACTGGGCGAATTTGAAGCAGATGGGCTGATTGAGATCGAAAACAGGCAGATAAAAGTAACAGAAAAAGGATCAATGTTTGTTCGAAATATAGCTGCTTCACTCGATCCTGCATACAAGCCGGCAAAGAATAAATACTCAAAATCAGTTTAGAATGATCAGTACGGAAAAAGATGTAATTATTATAGGTGCAGGCCTTACCGGCCTGGCCCTGGGTGTCTTCCTTAAAGAAAAGGGACTGACATTCAGTATAATTGAAAAAAACGAAAATACAGGGGGCGTAATAGGTACAAGGGATAATAATGGTTTTATTTATGAGACAGGTCCCAATACGGGAGTTCTGTCGACCCCAGAGCTGATAAGACTGTTTGATATACTAGGCGATAAGGCTGAGCTTGAAACAGCTGATAAAAGTGCCTCAAAAAGGTATATATGGAAAAACGGTAAATGGAGGGCAATGCCTTCCGGATTGTTTTCAGCTGTAGGCACACCTCTTTTCAGCCTGTATGATAAATTCAGGATACTGGGTGAGCCATTCAGAAAGCCTGGAAATAACCCGGATGAATCAGTTGCTGACCTGGTGAGAAGAAGGATGGGCAAATCTTTTCTTAACTATGCCGTTGATCCTTTTATCTCAGGTGTCTATGCCGGTAACCCTGACAAGCTGATTACCAGGTACGCCCTTCCAAAACTTTATAATCTTGAACAGAACTACGGCAGTTTTATCGGGGGAGCAATGAAAAAGGCAAAAGAACCGAAGACAGAACTTGAGAAAAGAGCTACCAGGGAAGTTTTTTCTGTTAAGGGAGGCCTGGGTAATCTTATAAAAGGAATGGTCGATTATATTGGTAGTGATCATATTTTCACGTCTTGCTCTGAGACCTCAATTAATGCCACAAAAGATATTTATACCTGTACATTTAATAAGAATGACGAGAAAAAGAAATTTACTGCCGGCAAGGTAGTAACAACTACAGGCAGCGGAGATTTAAATAAACTTTTACCATTTACAAACAGTTCGGATATTCAAAGGATTACCGGCTTAAACCATGCCCGCATAGTGCTGGCTGCAGTGGGCTATAATAAATGGGAGGGAGTGCCACTGGATGCCTTCGGGGGACTGATTCCGTCAAAAGAGGAACGTAAAGTCCTTGGCGTGTTATTCCCTTCTGCAATATTCAGTGGCAGGGCACCCGAAGGTGGAGCGCAGCTTTCTGTTTTCATGGGCGGTTACCGGGATGGCAGGATAATAGATAAAAGTGATGCCGAAATAAAGAATATTGTAATGGATGAAATGAAGAGCATGATGGGTACAGGCAATCGTATACCTGAGGTACTGGATATATTCAGGTATGAAAAAGCAATTCCCCAGTATGAACTGTCATCCGGCGATAGATTTGCTGCAATTAATAAAATTCAGGATCAATACCCGGGACTGTACATTGCAGGAAATATCAGGGATGGTATCGGTATGGCCGACAGGGTAAAACAGGCAGGACAACTGGCAGAAAGCATTGGAATAATGGAATAATGGATTGATGGATTTTTGTCATCCTGAGCGACCTGCCCTGAGCCACGTCGAAGGGAGCGAAGGATCTCGTATTATTGGATTAATGGATTAATCCAGTATTCCAACACTCCATTGTTCCTGTAAACAGCAGCTAATGACAACAAAAAAAACAGCACTGCTACTTGTAAACGTCGGCACACCCGACAGCCCTGATAAACGCTCAGTAAGGAGATACCTCAGGGAGTTTCTTAATGATAAAAGGGTCATTGATCTGCCGTGGCTCTTTAGAAAAATTCTTGTAAACCTCGTTATAATACCCTTCCGCGTACCAAAATCCACATCACTTTACAAACGCTTATGGACTGAACAAGGATCCCCCCTGTTAGTATATGCGGATTCAATTGTGAAAAAGGTGCAAGGCCTAAGCAAGGAAAAAGTAAATATTTATTATGCAATGAGATATGGCAAGCCATCTCTAACAAGTGTTCTTGATTCAATCCTGAAGAGCAAGTACGAAGAGATTGTTGTGTTGCCTCTATACCCCCAGTTCGCAGATTCCACAACGGGATCTGTCAATGAAATAGTGAATGCTTTTAAACCCCGGTCAGGTAATGCTGCAATAAAGACCATTGATCAGTTCTGGTCGCACCCTGCCTTCATTGAATCATTTGTAACAGGTATTAAAAAGCATCCCTTACATGAATATGATCATGTTGTTTTTTCATACCATGGCTTGCCACTAAGACAGATAAATAAGATTCACAAAGAGCATGACAGCAGGAGATGTATTTGCGATAGTGAGATGCCTCCATGGGGACATCATTGTTATAAGGCAGCATGCTACGGAACCACTCGCCTTCTCACTGCGAAGCTTGGCCTTGAAGAAGGGCAGTACAGCACATCTTTTCAATCGCGGCTAAACCGGAACTGGTTGTCGCCTTTTACCGATGAAACACTCATGAAACTTGCCAGCGAAGGTAAAAATAAGGTTCTTGTTGTAGCACCCTCATTTGTCACGGACTGCCTGGAAACAATCGTTGAAATAGGACAGGACTACAAAAAGTTATTCCTCGAACATGGTGGCTCAGAGCTTACCCTTGTTGAAAGTCTAAATGACAGTTCTTCATGGGCAGATGCCATCCTGAAGATCAGCAAACTGCAGGCTGTGGATTACTAGCTGATTGTCAGGATATCTCCTTCTTTCTTAACATTGTATGTTTTCAGGGGACTGCTGGCCGGCCCCTGGAGGACAGTCCCGTCCAATGCAAATACCGAATCATGGCAGGGACATAGCAGGTTATCATTAGCAGCTACGTAGCCAACCGTACATCCATTGTGGGTGCAAACACTGGATAGGGCAATGAAATTATCGTTACCCGTATTTATAATAATAACTCCGCTTTTAACAAGGTAACCACCCTCGTTTGTCAATGAGTTATTAGCACTGTCGGAAAGGTCAATAATGATATCATCATTTGTATTGTTATTATTATTGTTTGAGTCCGGGTCTTCTTTTTCGCATGAACTTAAAGTTGCCGTGACCAGGAAAACAGTTGTTCCTCCCAGGAAGATTTTATTAAGAGCTTCTCTTCTTTTCATAATCAATAATTTTTTGATGTTAAGTAAAAAGTTCTGATAAGGTTAAATCCAAAATATATATTTCCATCAAGCCATCTGCCTGGATTATTTACAAGCATGGATTTATTGAACATACCAGTGGAATTGGAAAAAATTAACTGGAAGAGATGACCCCCGGTATCGAGATCAACTCCAATACTTAAAGGATTATAATTTGTAAAAGGGGTATCGGTAAAACCGTAATAATACTCGGCTGTTAAGCTTACCTTCTCATTTATCCTGATACTCCCACCTGATCCAAGGGCATAATACATAAAGCTGTCGGCTATCCTGTAATCATAAGTGTTATAAACGAAAGAAGGTGATAGCATTAACGATAGCATTCCAATTTGTCTTCCAACCAGTAACTGACCGCTGTACGCAAGCCTGCCGGACAGCTTATCATATTCATCCGGGTAGATATTCCTAAGTGTGTTTCCAGAAACCTGGAAAAAAACGTTGATGTCAAGTGGCTTGTTACCAGTGTCATTCTGTTTTAACAGTGATGCTTCTATTCCTGCGTCGTATGTTTTTTCAAATGTACTCCTGCCGATTGAGGCAGACAGCCAGTCATTGAATCCATATTCAAAGCCAAAGCGCATGGTAGCAACATCAAGCCCGAAGAGATCATATAAGCCATTGGATATATTGCCGAACCTGTGCTGAATGTTCAATTTTAACTCTCCGGGAAAAGCCTGCTCTGTAGACTGACCATTGTGAATAAGCGAACCTTTGAAGAGTTGTAAGCTTTCAGATTCCTGCCCCGGTGTGACTGTTTGGAGGCTATCAAGCAAAGACTGTGAGAATACGGCAGTGCTGGTTGCCGATAATACAATAGAGATAATAATTAATCTAAATCTTTTCATTGTTTTTCAAGTTTCATATTAATGCTTACCAGGATCTTATCAGCGATATTCTTGATAAGGAGCTTAGGCCTTTTTATATTGAAGTCATCAAGCAGGACATAGAATTCTGCTTTGCCGTATAAGATGTTGCCCTCTTTTCTGAGTTGAGCTTTTACATCTAACTCCTTGCTTATTCCGTGTATATTGATAATCCCTTCAACAGGAAATGACTCATTTGTATCTGACAAATCATCACTATTTATTCCTTTGATGATCCCGGAAAAAGTTGATTCAGGATACTTATCGGATTCCATGTATTGCTCGTTAAAATGTTTCTTCATTAATCGTTTTTTAAAACCAAAATCCCTGATTTTTACCAGTACTGCAATTTCTCCGGTACTTGCATTCAGTATAGCCCTTGATGAATTGCTGGTGGCTTTAATGTCTTCGAGTAGGGTTGATGAATAGAACTGTATATTTACGTTCTCATCCCGGTATATGTCAGGCTGCGAGCTTGCACTGTCAGAATAATAAATTATACATATTAATATAACTAGTATTTTTAACGTACTATTTGCCATAATCTCTACTTGACTGTTCCATAACCTATTAACACCAATCTGCATATATGGTTCATCAAAACGAGGTAAATATTAAGGAATTTTGTAATTTGGAATGCCTTTACAGATCAAACTAAAATGTGACTGATATGAATTCATCAAAACCTAAAAGAAAAAGAATATTGACCGGGGTATTTACTGTTGTTTTACTGGTTATACTGACAGCAGCAGTCTATTTAAATTCTTTAATGCCAATTATTACGGGATACGCGGCAAAGAATCTTTGTTCTGCCGTTTTTGTGTCAGGCAGAGGCCAGGCGGATGTTGAGAACCTGGACCTCGATTTTTCATTTATCTCTTACGTTAACAGTGATGTGGATACAGATAATAAGACTGTTACAAGCAGGTTTCTTTGGGGTAAGTCAACGGCTGTTTACCGGGATGGTTTTGGTGTTACACTGCTACAGGAAAAAACTGCAGATGATATAAGGAAAATTAAATTCCCCGAAATATCACCGGCCTACAGCGGTGATACAATAGCATGGCCCATGGGAGATGTACTGCCTGACTCATTGCAGGAAGCCGGCAATACTGCTTTTGATGAAATAAGTAATAAGCTGGTGAACGACCAGGCATACGGTGGTACGGCCTTTGCCTTTATGGTCCTTCATAAGGGAGTGCCCGTGACTGAAGCATACAGGGAAGGATTAAGCAAAGACACTAAACTTCTGTCCTGGTCAATGGCCAAGAGTGTTACAAATGCCCTTGTTGGAACAATGGTTGCAGACAGCATAATAAGTATCACCGGGAATGAGCTTATTGATGAATGGGGCGAAGATAAACGCAGCACTATTACCATAGAGAACCTTATGCATATGCAGAGCGGACTGGAATGGAACGAGGACTATGGCAACAGGTCTGATGTAACTGTTATGCTTCATTGCGAGCCCGACTTTGCTGAATATGCCTATAGCAGGTACCCTGAGCATGATCCGGGCACATTCTGGTACTATTCCTCCGGTACAACCAATATAGTGAGTTACATTCTCAGGCAGCAGTTCGATAACGATGACAAATACTATGCATTTACTCATAAAAAGCTGTTTTACCGCATTGGCATTACAGATGCCGTTTTCGAACCTGATGAGTCGGGCACACTGGTCGGATCATCGTATCTGTATATGACAGCAAGGGATTATGCACGTTTTGCACTGCTTTATATGAATGATGGTGTGTTTAACGGTGAACGTATCCTTCCTGAAGGCTGGGTTGATTATACAGTCACACCTGCTTCTGAAAGTGGCGGACGCTATGGATCTTTCTTCTGGCTAAACCGCGACGGGGGCTTTGAAAACGCACCTGAAGACATGTACATGTGCATAGGACACGACGGCCAGAGGATATTTATGATCCCTTCCCTGGACCTGGCAGTGGTAATACTGGGCTATTCTCCATCTGACTCTATGGATTTTGAAAGCATAATTTCAGATCTGACTGCCATCGTAGAATAAATGTTTTATTAGAAAATTTTAATTTTATTTTAAAACAATTACTTTTATATATTGTTATCCAATTAATTAAAAAATTGTAACTTGCTTAAGAAAGCAGCACATATAATTATCACACTTACTCTATTGTTTGCAACAACAGGAGTAACGGTTTCCAAACATTACTGTGGGAATAACCTAAGGGGTATAGCAGTAATGAAAGCAGCTGCTTCATGTTGTGACTCAGATTCATGCTGCCATACCGAATCAGACTTTTATCAGGTTGATGATGATTTTATTTTAGAATACAATGATTTTCAACCGGTTATTCAAGCAGCGTTATCCGTAATTTATGTTTCATATACTGAACCACTACAATATGACTTAAACGCTTTTAGCAATTTTTATCTTAAAATTCCGCCACCAGGAAAGCCGCCCCTGGCTATGATACAATCGTTCTTATTATAGTTTATTACCAGTAATAACCGGATAGGCAGGAACTTGTCACAGGCCGGTTTTGTATGTTGACGTAATGATTATTAACTATAATAACGATGATCAATGATTGATAAAATAATAAAATTTTTCCTTGAGAATAAGCTGGTAACCTTTATTGTTCTTGCAGTTTTGCTCTTATGGGGTATTGCCAGCTCTCCATTTAACTGGGATACCGGTATCCTGCCCGCAGACCCTGTTCCTGTTGATGCTATTCCCGATATCGGTGAAAACCAGCAGATAGTTTACACAGAATGGCCGGGAAGATCACCCCAGGATATAGAGGACCAGGTTTCTTACCCCCTGACAACGGCATTACTTGGTATCCCTGGTGTAAAAACAATACGAAGCAATTCAATATTTGGCTTGTCAAGTATATATTTAATATTCGAAGAAGATATTGAATTTTACTGGAGCAGGACACGTATACTTGAAAAGCTCAATTCACTACCACCCGGCACATTGCCAGACGATGTTAATCCTTCGCTGGGACCTGATGCAACGGCTCTCGGACAGATATACTGGTATACTCTTGAGGGAAGGGATAAAAATGGTAATCCGGCCGGCGGATGGGATCCCCAGGAATTGAGAACTATACAGGATTTCCATGTCAGGTATGCATTGACATCTGCACCCGGGGTGGCTGAAGTAGCATCCATAGGTGGTTATATAAAGGAATACCAGGTTGATATTGATCCGGATGCCATGAGGGCCTATGGAGTTAATATTTCACAGATAATGAATGCTGTTAAAAACAGTAACCTGGACATTGGTGCCCGCACGCTTGAGTTTAACCGTGTTGAGTACCTCGTAAGGGCACTTGGTTATATCAGGAACCTGGGGGATCTTGAAAAAAGTGTTGTGGCGGTAAGGGATAATGTACCGGTGAGGATAAAGGATGTGGCAAGGGTTAATTACGGTCCCGGTACACGTCGCGGCGGTCTTGATAAAGGAGGTGCTGAAGCAGTTGGTGGTGTTGTGGTAGCACGTTACGGGGCCAACCCGCTTGAAACCATTGAGAATGTTAAGAAAAAGATAGAAGAAATAGAGCCCGGACTTCCGTCTAAAACACTTGATGACGGAAGTGTTTCCAAAGTAAAAATTGTTCCTTTCTACGACAGGACAGGCCTGATAAAAGAAACCCTTGGTACACTGGAGGAAGCAATATCATTGCAGTTGCTTATAAGTATACTGGTTATTATTGTTCTTGTACTTAACCTGAGGGCCTCTTTCCTGATCTCCGGACTCCTGCCTGCAGGCGTGCTTATGACTTTCATTATAATGAAGCAATTCGGCGTTGATGCCAATATTGTAGCATTGTCAGGTATTGCAATTTCAATTGGCGTTATGATTGATGTCGGGATCGTGATCACTGAAAATATAATAAGGCATATTGAGCAGGAAAAGAATTCAGGCTCAGGATCCAGGAAACTGATTACAGTCATATATGACGGAACAAAGGAAGTGGCAGGAGCTGTTTTTACAGCTATAGCTACAACTATTGTCAGCTTCCTGCCCGTTTTTGCCATGGAGGCTGCCGAAGGAAAATTATTCAAGCCCCTTGCTTTTACAAAAACCTTTACTATGGTATCAGCATTGGTAATCGGGCTCATTATTATACCGGCACTGGCTCATCTGGTTTTCTCTCTTAAAACAGATAAAAGAAAATATTTAAAAGCACTGAATCTGATAGCTGCGCTGGCAGGTATATTGCTAGCCGTTTTTAGCGGTAATATGATTGCCCTGGCTATAACAGCCTTCGGGGTTAATAATTATTTATCAGGACGTTGGGTGCCAGGGAAAAAACAGTGGGTAAACTATATTAATATTATCATTACAGCTTTCGTGGTAATATATTTTCTATCAAGGGTGTGGTTACCGCTGGGGGCTCAAAACTCACTGGCGGCTAACTTTATCTTTGTTATCTCAATTGTAGCTGTAATTCTGGCCGTTCTTTCAACAGTAGTGTATTATTACAGGAGGATATTGGGATGGACACTTAATAATAAATGGACTTTCCTTTCCATTCCATTGCTTATTATTCTTTTCGGTATTACAGCATGGCAGGGATTTGACAGGATATTCGGCTTTATGCCTGGTCTTGTGAAAGAAACCCGGCTTTACAGTTCACTCGATAAATCAATCCCGGGACTGGGCAGGGAATTTATGCCCTCACTTGATGAAGGATCATTTCTCCTGATGCCTACAACAATGCCTCACTCAGGAATTCAGGAAAACCTTGAAGTGATAAGGTTACTTGATAAAAAAGTTAATTCAATACCCGAAGTAGATGTAGTGGTAGGTAAATGGGGACGGGTTAATTCGGCCCTGGATCCGGCACCGGTCTCAATGTATGAAAATGTAATTAACTACAAGCCTGAATATATTCTTGATGAAAAAGGACACAGGAGGAGGTTTAAAAAAGACCGGGACGGCGCTTTTGTTCTAAGTAACGGTAATACATATAATCCCGGCAAAGATGCATTCAGAGTGATCCCGGACAGCCTTCTGATAAGTGATAAGAATGGCGATTATTTCAGGCAATGGCGTAAGGAGATTACATCAGCAGATGATATCTGGAATGAGATAATTAGGGCTGCAAAAATACCAGGTCTTACCTCGGCACCTAAGCTGCAACCAATATCAACCAGGCTTGTTATGTTGCAGACTGGCATGAGGGCTCCCATGGGGATAAAGGTTTATGGGCCTGATCTTGAAAGCATTGAACAAACAGGGCTGGAAATGGAAAAGCTTCTTACGAATGTGGAAGGAGTAAAGGGTAGTTCTGTTTTTGCCGACAGGGTAGTAGGTAAACCCTACCTTGAGATCGATATAGACCGTGATGCAGCAGCTCGCTATGGCTTGTCTGTTAAACAGCTCCAGACAGTAATAGGAGGGGCTATTGGTGGTATGAGATTAAGCACTACGGTTGAAGGCCGGGAAAGATTCCCCGTGAGGATGAGATATGCACGTGAATTCAGGGATAACCCCGAGGACCTGGAAAAGATAATTATTCCTGCTTCAGACGGACAGCAGGTGCCCCTGGGTGAGCTTGTCAATATAAAATACACGAGGGGACCACAAATGATAAAAAGTGAAAATACTTTTCTTGTGTCCTACGTGATATTTGATAAAAAAGACGGCTATGCTGAAGTGGATGTAGTGGAAAACGCTGATAAATATCTTAATGAGATGATCGATGAAGGAAAATTCAGTCTCCCGGCAGGTGTCAGTTATACTTTCACGGGTAATTATGAGAACCAGGTACGTGCAACAAAGCGCCTGGCACTGGTGGTTCCTGTATCACTTATTGTTATATTCCTCATATTGTATTTCCAGTTCAGGTCTGTTGTGTCAACATCCTTTATATTCAGCGGTATACTGGTTGCTTTCTCAGGAGGTTTCATTATGTTGTGGTTATACGGGCAGCCATGGTTTATGGACGGAACACTGGCAGGCATGAGCCTGCGTGATTTATTCCAGGTAAAAACCATTAACATCAGTGTGGCTGTATGGGTTGGTTTTATTGCCCTGTTTGGTATTGCAACTGATGACGGAGTACTCATAAGCACCTATATCAGGCAGTCCATGGATAAATATAAACCGGTATCTGTTAAAGAATTACATAATGTGATAATTGAAGCAGGGGCTAAAAGAGTAAGGCCTGCCATGATGACCACGGCAACAACACTGATAGCACTGCTTCCGGTACTTACGTCAACCGGTAAGGGATCTGATATTATGGTGCCAATGTCAATACCCCTGTTCGGAGGGATGTTGATTGCGGTACTGACAATGTTCGTTGTGCCAGTATTATATGGTATGTGGCAGGAATCGATAATAAAAAAAGAACCAAAGAATAAATAAACAATGAAGATCATAAAATACATAACATTCATATTTTTCATTGCTGGCTCTTCATTGCTTTCGGGGCAGGAAGATCTTAATAATTACCTCCGGGAAGCTGCTGAGAACAATCCCGGTCTGAAAGCCCGGTTCAATGAATATATGGCAGCACTTGAAAAGGTGCCACAGGCAGGATCATTGCCTGATCCTCAACTTGCTTTTTCATGGTTTATCAGCCCCGTTGAAACAAGAATGGGACCTCAGCAACTAAGGCTTTCATTATCGCAGTTTTTTCCATGGTTCGGTACTCTACGGGACAGGGAGAATGCAGCTATAAAAAGCGCAAGGGCCAGGTATGAATTATTTGAAGAAAGCAAGTCAGCTCTTTATAAAGATATCAAAGCTCTTTATTTTAACCTGTATTTCTTTGATAGTTCAACGGATATTACCCGTGAGAATATCCAGCTGCTGGAAGTAATTAGGAAGTTAGCTGAAGTTAAGCTTGAATCCGGTCTCGTTTCGGCTCTTGATGAATACAGGATCAGTATGGAAATCAATGACCTTGAGAACCAGCTTTTGCTTCTGAACGATAAATATTTAAGCCTTGAAACAGAGTTCAGAAACCTTGTGGGGAGTGATAATATAGGGCAAATCAGCATCCCTGATTCTCTATGGCTTGATGATTTCTCCCTTGGCAGGATGCAGGCAATGGATTCTGTACTGTCAGGTAATCACAGCCTCTTATCACTCGAATTTCGTAAAGCTGCCATTAACTATGAAAAGGATGCAGCGGAAAAAGCCGGTTTACCGGATTTCAGGATTGGATTAGACTATATTGTTACAGGCCGGGGTGATGACAATCTCTCCGGGAAAGATGCTTTTGCTTTCCCCACAATAGGTATATCGATTCCAATATACAGGAATAAATACCGTGCTATGGTTAAGGAAGCAGGATACCGTGAGGAGGCGAGTATAAATGAGGCAGAAGACAGGGTTAATGCCCTTGAAACATTATTTGAAAACGCCTGGCGCGATTACCGTGATGCAGACAGGAGGGTTAAATTAAACGAAGAACAGGCCAGGCTCGCTGAGAACTCACTAAGGTTACTTGAAGAACAATACAGCACAGCAAGCATAAACCTCGAAGAGATACTGAGAATGGAGCGAAGGTTATTACAATATAAACTTGAATATGAAAAAGCTAAGGCTGACAAACAGGCAGCCATAGCATTTATTTATTATCTGATGGGTAAATAAAGAATTAATGTTATGAAAAATATTATAAATAAAATAAAAGAAAATTATCTGATACTTATCGTGGTCCTGTTAACAGGGCTTTCGATGGGATATGCATTCTTTAATGATAATGACCGCAAAGACCAGGTATCAGAAGAACTGAGCGGCCATGAAGGCCACGATCATGAAGGTGAAGACCCTTCAACATGGACTTGTTCTATGCATCCTCAGATTAAGCAGGAAGAACCCGGCGACTGTCCTATCTGCGGGATGGACCTTATCCCACTGTCTGCACTGGATGAAGGCAGTGGTGAAGAATATGCCGGTGCGGTAATGATGAGCAGTGAAGCTGCCCGACTGGCTGATATACAGACCAGCGTTGTCAGAAGAGCTAAACCGGTTAAAACCATTTACCTGCAAGGGAAAGTAGAGACTGATGAAAGTGAAATGGCAGAGATAACCTCACGCTTTGGAGGCCGGATTGAAAAACTGCATATCAGTTTTACCGGTGAGCAGGTAAATAAAGGGGAAAAACTGGCTACCCTGTATTCTCCGGAGCTTGTTAATGCCCAGCGAGAGCTGCTAGAAGCTTATACCATGAAGGACAGCCACCCGGCAATCTACAGGGCTGCAAGATCAAAGCTTAAGTTATGGGATCTGAGTGATAAACAGATCAACAGGATCGAGCAGCAATCTGAACCAGAATTATACTTTGATATATTGTCGCCTATTTCAGGCACGGTCATGCAAAGACATGTGTCTGCCGGGGATTATGTAAAGACGGGAGAATCTATGTTTATGGTCTCCGATCTAAGCCGTTTATGGGTGGTCTTTGATGCATACGAGGACGACCTGCCATGGATAAGGGAAGGAGACAGTATTGAGTTTACAGTCCGTTCACTGCCAGGGAAAACCTTTTTGTCTGAGGTGGACTTTATTGATCCTTTCATTAACAGTAAAACCAGAACGGCAGGACTGAGGGTGGAAGTAGATAACAGGCAGGGAGAACTCAAACCCGGTATGTTTGCGGGAGCTAAGCTCTATTCAACCACAGCGGATAACAGTGATGAACTTATGATTCGCCGTTCAGCAATCCTGTGGACAGGTAAGAGATCTGTGGTATATGTTAAGGTGGCGGACAGCGAATCACCTGCTTTTACTTACAGGGAGATAGAAACCGGTGCCAGGGCAGGAGAGTATTACCTTGTAGCCTCCGGGCTGGAAGAAGGTGAAGAGATTGCCACCAACGGCGTCTTTAAGATCGATGCAGCTGCCCAGCTGGAAGGAAAAAAAAGCATGATGAACCCCGGTGGTGGAAAAATATCAACCGGGCATGATCATGGAAATATGGAAATGGGTTCGGAAGACAGACAACAGGATACCCCTTCACTTTTCAGGGACCAGTTAACTGCATTTTATGATGCTTATGTAAGTATGAAAGATGCTTTAGTGGAAACGGATGCAGGCAAGGTTAAATCAAGGTCCCGGGATGTTATTAATGCCCTGGAAGATGTCGATATGGCCTTACTGGCAGGTGATGCCCATATGCAATGGATGGATCAGCTTGAGGAACTTGAGAAAACAATCAGGGAAATAATTGACTCAGATGATATAGAAAAGCAAAGAAAAGCCTTCCTGGAATTGAACAATACTTTCTACCGGACTGTTAAGACTTTTGGGTTGAACCATGATACAGTCTATTACCAGTACTGTCCGATGGCCAACAATGACCAGGGAGGTTACTGGTTTAGCAATGAAGAAGAAATAAGAAACCCGTATTTCGGGGATATGATGCTTAAATGCGGAGAAGTCCGCGAAATGATAGTTAATTGAGGCTAAGGCTAAGGTTATATATATGGGATTACCTTGTAACCGCCGGAGGCGGTAAATAACAATAGCCCCGGTTTCACACGGGGGTAAGAGTATGATAAATGAATGTTCAATAACCGCCGGAGGCGGTAAATAACAATAGCCCCGGTTTCACACGGGGGTAAAGAGTATGATAAATGAATGTTCAATAACCGCCGGAGGCGGTAAATAGCAATAGCCCCGGTTTCACACGGGGGTAAAGAGTATGATAAATGAATGTTCAATAACCGCCGGAGGCGGTAAATAACAATAGCCCCGGTTTCACACGGGGGTAAGAGTATGATAAATGAATGTTCAATAACCGCCGGAGGCGGTAAATAACAATAGCCCCGGTTTCACCCGGGGGTAAGAGTATGATAAATGAATGTTCAATAACCGCCGGAGGCGGTAAATAACAATAGCCCCGGTTTCACCCGGGGGTAAAGAGTATGATAAATGAATGTTCAATAACCGCCGGAGGCGGTAAATAACAATAGCCCCGGTTTCACCCGGGGGTAAATGTAATAGCAATGTAAATAAACAGCCCCGGAGGGGGCGAATAGTATTATTATTAACCAAAAACAGATTATCATGAAAAAACAACTATTAACACTTGCAGTTCTCTTAACAGTAACTGCATCCGCTGCTTTCGGTCAGTGTGAAACCGATAAGAAAAAAGAGGATAATAAATTGTATGTTGCAGGTGAATGCGGTATGTGCGAGGCACGTATTGAAAAAGCTGCAAAATCAGTTGAAGGCGTTACCATGGCCGACTGGGACAAAGAAACAAAGATGCTTGCTGTAAACTTCAGCTGTGCAAATCCTGATGTAAAGTCAGTTCATAAAGCTGTAGCGGCTGTTGGACACGACACAAAGGAAGTTAAGGCAGATGATAAAGTATACAGTGAACTGCCCGGATGCTGCAAATATGAGCGTATTAAGATTGCAGAAAAACAGTAAATCATTTACTGACCGGGAAGGTCAGTTGAAAATTAATGCGGGTAGGATTACTTACCCGTATTTTTTTGTAAATTTCAGAATTATCAACAACCGGCAACTATGATCGAAGAAGTTTTTGGAAAGGAATTATCGGATGAAATACTTAATTTCCCCATAGCAGAGATACCAGCTGAAAGTGTTATTCTGCGTGAGGGTGCATATATTAAAGAGATCCCGATTGTAACAAAAGGATCTGTGAAAGTCCGTAAGATTGATCCTGGAGGAAAAGAAATTACACTGTACAGGATAAGTCCGGGTGAGAGCTGCATACTCTCTATAACCTCTTGCCTGAATAATAAGCCAAGTAATGCCGAAGCTGTTATTGAAGAGCCTTCACAAATCATACTTATTCCTTCAGAAAAAGTCAGAGAGTGGATGGATAAACACAGTCTCTGGAGGAAATTTGTCATGAAATTATATTATGACAGGCTTGAACAGGTATTGCAGCTGGTTGATGCAATAGCTTTTAAACAGGTTGATAGACGCGTTACAGAAAGGCTGAAGAAACTCCGTGAAACACATGGAGACAATATAAAGATAACTCACCAGGAACTTGCCAATGACATAGGAACCGCAAGAGAAGTGGTATCCAGGCTGCTTAAGAACCTGGAAGCATCGGGGGTAATAAGGCTGGAAAGGGGCAAAATTAAAATTATCCAGGCTTTGTGACCCTGGTTACATAATAAAAGACGTCTGTGTCCTATATTTGCCTAGTAATAATCAATAAATCATGTACAAATGAAAGCGAATATAGGAAAAATCGATCGTGCTATCAGAATAATTCTTGGCCTTCTTATAGGATTGGCAGGTTTATACTTTGAAAGCTGGCTTGGCCTGCTGGGCTTAATCCCTCTTTTGACGGCTTTTATAAGATGGTGTCCTCTGTATCTGTCTTTAGGTATCAGGACAAATAGAAAGAATTAATCACTTTAAAATCTATTAATATGAAAAATATATTAAGAATTAGCTTGATCCTTGCAGTAATACTATTTTCAGTATCCTGCAATAAGTCAGAGACATACCCCCAGGGTGGAGATGTTGATGATGCTCAAGTAAATCTACAGAAAAATTGGGTTTTAAATACTTACTTCCGTAATGATGTAAACGAAACAGAGCAGCTTATTATATCCTCCTACTCAGAAGAATATACGGCCGATGGTGTTTACAGCAGATCTTACATTAAGGCTGACGCGAGTGAGGTATCGGAGGACGGAGCATATAGTTTCTCAGATAACATGCATGAACTGAGAATATCTGATGTAAGCAGTATATCTGACTTTTCAGAAAACAATTCCACACTCTCATCTTCTGCTTACAAGATTTTGAAACTCACCGAATCTGAATTATGGTATTCTTATTTAAATGGAGGTGATAAACACGAGTTCAGGTTCTCAATAAACGGAGAGATAAAATAGTGTAATAATTAAATAAAGGGCTTTCGTTTTAATAAGAAAGCCCTTTATTTTTCTTTAGAACACTAATAGAGTTTATTAATTCCGTAATTCTAATAATATCCTCAGTAATTGCATGCACTGATATGGTTGCACCTGAGATTGCATCAATATTCTTATTTACCCTCATTTCATTGCTGCCATTATAGCCGGAAAATTGCTTAAGCCAGCCCCTGGATGATATTTCATACCCGTGAGTTGCCTGGTAATTATAGACTTTGACCATGACAAGCTCCTTGAGCTTATTATAAATAATAAAATAATCGAAATATTCAGTTGATGCACTCTCTTTACCTGTTCTGTCTGTATTAGCTATTGAACACCCACCGGCATGACATGTAAAAACCCTTCCGATATACAGGTACCCGGTTTTATTATCAGGGTTTTCAATCATGAAAAACTTTCCATTGGAATGTATTTCAGAATTTATTTTATTCATTCTTATTTCTTTCAGGTTATCCGGCTCGCCTAAATCGGCCTTTCTAAGGGCGCGGATTAGTGTCTTAGACCTGTAGTCAGGATAAGACTGACCTGATAATTGATCTGTAAAGACGAATAGTACAACAAAAAGCAGCAATAATGATTTCATTTTTTTCTTTTTAAAACATAATGCCAAAACCTGCATTAAGCGTAGCCATATACTTGTCATGGCTACCATTTTTTACCAGCTGAATATCAGTCTTTATTACAGCACCTTTCTCAAGGAAGAGAGACAGTCCTGTAGTAATAACCGTATTATGATATTCAGGATTTCTTTGTAAATCACCGGCAACACTTTTATGAGTATCATATGATGAGTACCTAATAAAAGGTATCAGCTGCATTGTAGTTTCAGCCTGCCTGAGTACATTGTATCCGAGGTCGATATAAAACCCTGCCATTGAGCTTCCCAGGTCACCTCCGTCTTTGTCTGCGGTAAACTGGTTGTACTGGTTGGTATTACTGAGTTTTGTGTAATATAACTGAGCCTTTACCTGTAATCCCTGGTAACTGTATCGGGCATCAGCTCCCAGCATGCTTATATTAACCACAGAAGAATCAGCAATTGCCATGGCAACTTCATCGTCTTTTCTTATACCGTCATACAGATTGCTCTGGGTTTTGCCATAATAAGCTGACAGACCAAGGTTGAGCCGCCTGAGGCCAAAATACTCGATCCTCCCACTCAGGTTGGGTGAGCTGATAAATGATTCTGCCGCTTTCTGCCTGCCACCTCTGAGCCCACTTGAACCACCTATCCGGGCCTGGTTATCAAAACTTTTGAAACCATTCATAAGGTAAGCCTGGTATTTAACAGAAACGGGAAGAATAATACCACTTACGCCTATCCCGATTTCTCTCCATGTAGAAGGCACAATATATTTATCAAGCAGAGGTCTTTCAACACCGTTGAAATTCGTTGGTTCATGGTACTCGTTTGTCAGTCCCATAGGTGTTAATAGTAATCCGCCCCTTATGTTGGCATAATTGTTAAGCTTGTATTGGATAAAGGCCTGTTCCACATATACTTCTTTAACATGCTCAAACTCCAGCTCAGTAATAAACTGGGTTCTGTTGTTAAACTGATATCCCAGCATCATAATGAACCGGTGAACATCCAGTTTACCATTGTAGCGGGTATCCTTATTAATACTTTGATTATAGTGTACTCCTCCGTAACCGCCTATTTTCAGGTTACCATCTGTCAGCAGTAATCTTTCGGCACTGTTAAAGTAGAGATTGCCAGGTATACTGTCAGCTTCCTGAGCTGTGGCAGTTATTGCAGCAGCGAAGAAAATTATGCTGATTGTTATTCTTTTTATCATAAGTTTGAGTTTTTGTATTTGTTATTAATGTTTATCAGCAGTAAAAATAGGGGGATAGGTTTGTGTCTGCAATCACGTGAAATGGTGGTTTTATATTTATATATCCCAACAGAAGGGGGGTCAGAATCTCTTTCAACCTGAACAAGTCAGGAAAAATTCAATAAAAGTGAATGGACCTGGTTGATAATGAAAACAGTTACCCAGGCAAAAACGAGGGGGTATACAGCAGAAAATATTGTCCATTTATATTTTGCGGTTTCTTTTTTAATGGCCAGCAGGGCACCCATGCAGGGAAAATAAAGGAGTACAAAAACAAGGAACCCGAAATAGCTTATAAGAGGTGTTTCACTGGCAATACGCGAATTTCTGAGTTTCTCCACCAGTGTAATACCATCTTCTCCGGAGCTTGCTCCTGCCTGGTAAAGAATACCCATGGAGCTGACAACAACTTCCTTCGCCATAATGCCTGTAAGTATGCTTACTGACATCCTCCAGTCAAAACCAAGTGGTTCAAATACCGGCTGCACCGCTTTGCCAATTCGACTGATATATGACTGCTCAAGCATTGCCGAGGCCTTCATTGATTCATATCTTTCCGCATCGGGGGGATTCCCGCTTATCAGATTGTCATATTTATTTATGATCTCCCTGTCGCGTGGGAAGTAACCAAGAGCCCATATTACTATTGATGCAAAAAGAATAATGGTTCCCATCTTTTTAAGGAAGTGTGATGTCTTGAACCAGGTATGCTTAAATACTGACCGCATTGTTGGTACACGATAGGGTGGAAGCTCCATTACAAAAGGAGATTCGGTTTTACGAAATATGGTTTTATTAAGAACCAGGGCTGTAAGGAGCGCTGCCAGAATACCTATTGCATATATTGCAAACAACATTAATGATTCGTAGTGCGGGAAAAAAGCACTGATAAAGAGAACATAAACAGGGAGTCTTGCACTGCACGACATAAAAGGGGTAATAAACATGGTGATGAGCCTGTCCCTTTTGCTGTCTATTGTTCTTGTAGCCATAATGGCCGGTACGTTGCAGCCAAATCCCATCAGCAGGGGTATAAATGATTTGCCATGCAGCCCCGCCCTGTGCATTACCTTATCCATCAGGAAAGCAGTGCGTGCCATATAGCCTGAGTCCTCCAGCAGTGAAATAAAGGCAAAAAGGATCATTATATTTGGCAGGAATACCATTACCCCACCTACACCGCCTATTACACCGTCAGACAACAGCCTGCCGGCAATGCCCTGGCCAGGGCTTGCTGATATTGCCCCGCCAAGCCATCGGAAAAGACTCTCTATCCAGCCCATCGGTATTTCACCAAGCCTGAATGTGGAAAAGAAAATAAACCATATTATCCCGAAAAACACCGGTAAACCCCATATCTTATGGGTAAGCACCCGGTCAATGCTTTGTGAAATGCTGATAGTTTGTTTCCTGGCTGGTATATAAGTCTCTGCCAGGGCCCCTTCAATAAAAGCATATCTCATGTTAACTATCTGGTTGCTGATATTGTTCTTAATCAGCGACTCAACATTCTTCCTCCTGGTGGCAGCAAAGTCTTTTACCCTCTTCATGATTGTGGCCGGTATTTGAGGTAAGGCAGATGTGTCATCCTCCAGAAACCGTATTGCAGTCAACCTGCTGATATTGTTTTCCAATTCCCCGCTCTCAGCTGTCATGGAAATGACCTTTTCTATGGAATCATCTATCTCCTGACCGTAATTAAGCCTCGCCTGCCTGACCCTTTCATCTCTTCCCTCATATACCTTTATGATGGTACTGAAAAGGTCTTTCAGCCCTACGCCTCTTGATCCCACGGTGGGGACGATGGGTATGCCAAGCATTTTTCCAAGAACTTCATGATCCAGTCTCCCCTTGCTTTTTTCCAGTTCATCATACATGTTAAGGGCGGCAACAGTAATGATACCGCTATCTATAAGCTGCGTTGTCAGAAAAAGATTTCTTTCAAGGTTACCGGCATCAATAACATTCAGGACAATGTCAGGTTTGTTGTAAAGCAGGTAGTCAGTAACAAACATCTCTTCAGGTGAGTATGCCTTTAATGAATAAGTGCCCGGAAGGTCTATAAGATTTATACGGTAATTGTCTATGTCTAGCCTGGCTTCTCGCGCGGCAACAGTAACCCCGGCGTAGTTGGCTACCCTTTCCCTTGACCGTGTGGCGTAGTTATATATTGTTGTTTTTCCACAATTTGGATTACCTATAAGAGCAACATTAATGGTACGTGACCGACCATGACGAGGTCTTGTTCTTCTCATCCTGTTTTTTTGGCCATGACCATGCTGATGGCGGAAACCGTTGTGTGCTTCCTTAACTGTCTTATCAGTCCTGGCAATATTTATTGCTGCAGCATCTGCTTTGCGGATGGTAACTTTATATCCCATGATCTCATACTCAACAGGATCTCTGAGAGGAGCAGCTTTTATTGCCTTTACTTTCTGACCTCTAATAAAACCAAGTTCATTTAGCCTGTCCTTTATACCGCCGTTACCGGAAATACCGGTAATAAATGCTTCCTGTCCTGTAATTAAGTCAGATAAATTCATTACTTGTGAACCTTATGCGGTAAATATTGAGGTTCACAAAACTACTGATACATATTATAGCAGGGAATAGCTTATAGTTGGGGTTTTTTAGCCTGATCTCATAATAATAGGGGATGATAATGAAATCATTTTTCACTTAAAGGTATCAGCTTGTTTGAGATCGCATAAATTGTTAAGCCCGGGAGGCTTTTAATACCCGTTTTTTCAGAAATATTCTTGCGGTGACTGATAACCGTATGTATGCTTATATTAAGTTTATCTGCTATTTCCTTGTTTGACAGTCCTCCAACGAGCTGTATTAATATATCATTCTCCCTGTCGCTCAATTTGCTGCGGCTAAGTTCTTTCTTATTATTTTGGGAATGATCAATTTTATTTCTCAGGACATCGGATGTATCGGTAATCGAAATTGATGAGTCAAACTCGTTAAGCAGCCTGTTATCAGTTAAAGAATACAGCAGGGCGATAAAATAAATAGCGGGATGACTATTCCTGAATTTTCGCATTTGGTTTACCCTGTTAATAATATTCTCCGGGTTAAGTACTACAATATTTATTTCAGCTTTGACCGTCAGTATATCGAGCTCCTCAATATCATCGATCCTGTACAGGAAATAGCGTTCACTTTGCCTGTGCAACAGGTTACTTATTCCTTCATAGATAATGTCAGGGTGACCGATCAGGGCTATGTTTATCCTTTCCTTTTTCATTTGCCCTGATTTTCAATTCTCTGAACCAGTGGAAGCAGTATTTCTTCTTCTATACGAGAATGGATATTGAGGTCATATTCAAGTTCGAAAAGGCTTAGCAGAAGTCGTCTCCTCAATGGTAAGTCATTTTCAATTGAAATATGCTTAAGCAGGAGGTTTTTAAGGTCTGTTAGCTTGGTTTCTATATCGGTATGATGATCGCGGTATTCGTTTGCAGAGAAATTCTCTGTTTCAGATTTTGTTTTATCTCTGCTTAAACGGCAAAAATAAGGGAAGGCTGTGTCATCCTCATAGTCAAGGTGATCTAATACCTCTATGAAATAATCGTTGAAAAATTTGCTAATAAGGTCAATATCCTGAGAAGGATGCCTTTTTTCAAGGTCAGAGATATATTTCTGTATCTCAGGGTACTTGTCATTTTTATAATAATTATGACTGTTTTTCAGAAACGTTATTAACAGGGATATGTCATTAACATGTTCCAGCTCGCCCTTTGCAGGGTAGAACCCATTATAAATGTTTGCTATTAGCAGAACCACATTTAAATCCAGTTTATGGTCCCGGCAGATCTCATCGACAGTTTTATCTTTTACCACAAAATCAATCTTAAGGTGTTCCAGGAATAACAATAGCATCGGGTTTTCATCTATAAGACCCTGCAGTTTAACATCCTTCTTTATATGTGTTTTATGCGTTTGGTACATCAGGTTTTTTTTACAAAAATATATATTATTTTAGAACCGGATTAAAAGTTTGTATTTATGGGTTCACTGGGGTTCTTTTCAACCTTATTTATTTCATTGGCTCTTCTTTTTTATAGTCTTGGTGTATGGGCAGAAAGGATAGTAAAATATCTCAAAACATGGCATGTCGTTGTATTCTGGATTGGTTTTACCTTCGATGTTACCGGCACTTTTCTTATGCATCTTATGGCAGATGGACCCTTTAACCTGCTGGAATCGCATACCCTCACCGGACAGATTGCATTATGGCTGATGTTGGCTCATGCCAGCTGGGCAACGATTGTTATTTGGAAGAACAAGCAAGCACTCAGACTCAAATTTCACCGATATTCCCTGTTCGTATGGCTGATCTGGTTAATCCCATATTTCGGGGGAATGGCTATGGCGATGGCGATGAAATAACCTTAACTCTATCTGTATTTACAATCTAATTCCAGTTTTTTTTGAATCGAAGTGCAACATTAACCAGTGCAATCATTACCGGCACTTCCACCAGGGGCCCTATAACGGCTGCAAAGGCCTCGCCCGAGTTCATGCCGAAAATGGCAATGGCAACTGCTATGGCAAGTTCAAAGTTATTACTGGCGGCAGTGAATGACAGTGTTGTCGTCTGCTCATAATTGGCTCCAATTTTCTTGCTCATAAAAAATGAAAGGAAGAACATAACCACAAAATAAATAAGCAATGGAATGGCTATTAGAACAACATCCATTGGAATCATGATTATGTATTCACCTTTTAATGAGAACATTACGATAATTGTAAAAAGCAGAGCTACAAGAGTGAGAGGGCTTATCTTAGGAATAAACCTGGTATGATACCATTCCTTGCTTTTTACCCTGATAAGTATAAAACGGGTTAGGAACCCGGCAATAAAGGGTATGCCCAGGTAAATAAACACACTTTCAGCTATCTGGCCTATGGTTATATTTTCAACTGCTTCATTGGTGGGTACACCAAACCAACCAGGGAGTATGGCAATAAAGACATATGCATATACCGAGAAGAACAATACCTGGAAAATAGAATTGAAAGCTACCAGGCCTGCACCATACTGAGTGTCACCCTTAGCCAGGTCGTTCCACACTATCACCATAGCTATGCACCTTGCAAGACCAATCATTATTATCCCGTACATATAGGGCAGGTTGGCATTGTCTTCACCAGGGAAAAGCTTGAAAAATAGTATGCCCAGTGCAAACATGAGTACCGGGCCTATAATCCAGTTCTGTATCAGTGACAGTGTAAGCACTTTATAGTTTCTGAACACATCTCCCAGTTCCTCGTACCTGACTTTGGCCAGAGGAGGGTACATCATGAGTATTAACCCTATTGCTATAGGCAGATTGGTTGTACTATCGGGACTCGATTTAAGCGATTCCCAGAATTCAGCAATTGCAGGGAAGAAATAGCCGGACAACACGCCTAAGGCCATGGCCAGGAATATCCATAATGTAAGGTAACGGTCTAAAAATTTAAGTCTTGGTTTTGATGGCATTTTTTTAGTTTCGTTTATTGTTATACACTATTTATAAGCAGTCACAGTTACACTCAGCACACCTGCCTTCTTCTTTTTAAGATCCTCCAGTTCAGTACTGTTCAGGTATTTCAATAAAATACTATCAGGGATTTTTATTTCTTTGCGTTTTCTTGTTTTAATATTCTTAAATCCCTGTTGCTCTATTATTCCCATGTAATCAGTAAACCGGATTGCTCCTGACACGCATCCTGCATACATCTCGGCACTCTTTTTAACTGCATCGGGCAATAATCCTTCCAGAACTATATCTGAAACACAAAAGTGACCTCCGGGCCTGAGAATCCTGTACATCTCACTGAAGGCTTTCTGCTTGTCAGGTACCAGGTTCAATACGCAGTTACTTATTACAACATCAAACTGGTTGTCAGGCAGAGGCATGTTTTCAATGTCTCCATGTAAAAACTCAATGTTGTTTAAGCCTGTTTTCACCCTGTTTATTTCAGCTTTTTTTACCATTGCTTCGGTAAAATCCAGTCCCGTAACAAATCCCTTATCCCTAACAATTGTGGCAGCAATAAAGCAATCATTACCTGCCCCGGAACCAAGATCCAGCACCTTGTCTCCTTCCTTTAAGGCCGCAAATTCAAGGGGTATACCGCAACCAAGACCCAGGTCAGCGTCAGGGTTATAGCCTTTCTGTCCTGAATAATCTTCGCTGAATACAGTGTATTCTGTGCTTTCACAACAGCCTGACCCACCGCAGCATGAATTTTTATTTCCCGCTTTGTGTTCATCTGCAATTTCGCTGTATTTGTCTTTTACAATAAGTTTCAGTTCTTCAGCTTTCATAACTTTGGTTTAATTTCTTCATTGTACAGATTATAAAAAGCATCCCGGATTTCGTCACGTACCCTGTAATATTCACTCCAGATGAATTCAGGTGTGCCTGTCGCATAAGTAGGATCGTCGAAACCAATGTGCAGGCGGTGTTTTACTTTTCCGAAAAAAGCGGGGCAATTGTCTTTGGCTCCTCCGCATACTGTTATAACATAATCCCATTCACTGTCAAGGTACAAATCGACCGGGTCAGATGTATGGTGGCTGATATCGATACCAATTTCCTTCATCACCTCCACCGCCTTGGGGTTGAGCTTCCCCGAGGCTTCAGTGCCGGCAGAAGCCACTTCAAGCCTGTCGTCGAATGACTCCAGGAAGCCGTGAGCCATCTGGCTGCGACAACTGTTGCCTGTGCATAATATTAAGATCTTCATATGCAAAAATAATTAAAATAATCCTCCATAAATTAAACCTGATATTGTTGCCATTATAACTACAAGAACAAGGTAAACCAGGGTCTTTTTTGTACCAATAACACCCCGGATTACCAGAAGGTTTGGCAGTGATAGTGAGGGGCCGGCTAGTAATAAGGCCAGGGCAGGCCCCTTGCTCATACCTGATGCCATAAGTCCTTGCAGTATGGGCACCTCAGTCAGTGTGGCAAAATACATGAATGCACCCACTATTGATGCAAAAAAATTTGCAAAAACTGAATTGTCCCCTACAAGATTAGCAATCCATTTTTCAGGAATTAGTCCAGCCATGGATGTTTCGCCATGAGTAGATCCCAGCAGGAAGCCCGCTATTAATACTCCTATGGCAAGGAGTGGTAAAATTTGTTTCAGAAAATCCCAGGATGAAAGTGTCCATTCCTTGTTCTCAGGATCCCGTTTATCAATAAGGTTAATAATGCTTAACCCGGCAATTGCAACAAGCACCGGGATCATAGGAGATGAGCTGATAAAAGCTGATATAGCTGTAGCCAAAGCTGCAATCAACACATGCTGCCATTTAATTCTAAGAATATATACCAGTGAAAAACCCAGTAATATTGCGAAAAATGATGTGATGTACCATTTATTGGCCCATATCCAGTACCATGCACCACTGCTTACATTTTCAGAGGGTTTGCCCCAGTTGGCAAATACAAGGATCAGAACAAGTGTAAAGAAATGAAATGCCGTTTGCCAGGCAGGCCTTTTTTCAGGGGTATCAGGAAAGTTAAGTTGCTCATCCCTCTTAGCCTTTTCTTCTTTCCTGTAAATTAATGACATGACCGAACCTATTACGATGGCAAAAATTACAGCTCCTGTAATTCTTGCAATACCCATCTCAAAACCCAGTATGCGGGCAGTCAGGATGATTGCAAGTATATTAATGGCAGGACCGGAATACAGGAAAGCAATGGCCGGGCCCAGACCAGCACCTCGCTTATGTATGCTTGAAAATAAGGGAAGAATGGTACAGCTGCATACGGCAAGTATTGTTCCTGACACTGATGCAACGGAATAGGCAAGCCATTTTTTTGCCTTTGCACCAAAATATTTCATTACTGCACCCTGGCTTACGAAAACGGCAATTACACCTGCAATGAAAAAAGCCGGCAGGAGACATAGGATTACATGCTCCCTGGCATACCACTTTGCAAGATCAAACATTGCAATTATGGCCTCCCTGAATCTTAAGGATTCAAGCGGCATAAAAAAAACAGACACAAAAACAGCAGCAATCCATAATAATATCTTAATCTCTCTTTTAAAATCCATTTTTATATTAACATTTGAAGCTCAAACACTGAGGCATAACACCGTAACTATAAGTAATTCAGAAATATATTATAATAATGTAATATACCCCGACACCCATAAAAACACCTGCTATTATCCGGCGAAACCATATTTCAAATACCTTAACACGCTTATAAAGTTTGCCTATCCCAGATACGGTAAAAGCTATCAGCCAGGCAAAAATAAGCACTGGTATTCCTGTTGCAATGGCAAAAACAGCAGGGAGTAACAATCCTGAGGGATTGCTTAGAGTGAGGGGGATTAACAAACCAAAATACAGAACCCCGCTGTAAGGACAAAAGGCAAGGGCAAAAACAACCCCAAGGAGCATGGCATCCAGGTATGTATTCCCTCGTTTTTCTGTAAACTTTTTTCCAGGTGTAAGAAGGCGACCCGAAGACTTGATTTTCAATACACCCAGCATTATTAAGCCAATAAGTACCAGTAATGGCCCGATAATCTTTTCACCATATCGTTGAAAAATACCGGAAATTTTAAACTGATCAGCGCCAATAACAATAATAACGGCTATCAGTGTATAGGATATAAGCCGGCCAAATGTGTAAAACAGGCCATTATAAAATACTCTTCTCCTGTTTTCAATATCTTTACCTATATATCCTACTGCAGTAATGTTTGTTGCCAGAGGGCAGGGACTGATGGCTGTCATAAGTCCGAGGAATGCTGCAGTCAGTATAGGTGTTGTACTGTTACTTATTAGTGTATTCAGGAATTCGCTCATTAATACGCCTTCTTACAAAGCCAAAGGATTAATAGTTTCCTCCAGTTTCTTCTTCAGTTCTTCAGGTTTATTTACTGCATTCATAAAGGCGTCAGTTGTAAGGTCTGTCTTATTGTTTCCTTTAATTACCAGTAATGCCTGACCTGAAACGCCCAGTCTTTCTGCAATCTCCTTTCCTTCTTCATCATCAAGGTTAACCGCATTGAATTTGACCTTGTCACTATAAAGCTCTGAAATAGCTTCTTTTGAGACTCTTTCAACAGCTTTGCAGGTAGCACACCTTCTTTCAAAATGAAAATAATATACTGAAACTTCATTTTGTTCTACAGCCAGATCTTCTTTCTGATCACTTTGATCATTTGTTTCAGTCGCGCATGATATGCTTATGCATATGAGCGGTAAGACGAAAAAAAATAACTTAAGGTTCTTCATGGTTTAAACTTTATTTTTTAATAGTTCAGCTAATTCTCTTCTTCCCGGTAATCGCCCGGATAAGACCACTTTGCCATCAATAACAAGACCGGGTGTATGCAATATCCCGTATTCCATTATTTTCGTGATATCCTCTTCTTTCGTGACGGCAGCATCAACACCTTCTTCCTTTACAATATCAATAACCAATTTCTCCAATCGCTGGCATTTTGGGCAACCGGTACCCAGTACTTTAATTTCCATAATCTAATTATTTAGTTGTTTCGTTATTCGCAAAATAACGAACATAATGTGTAAAAAAAAGCTATTCGTTAAAAAATTCCTTAATCAATTCTTTTGCCTCTTTCCAGTTCTCTGTATTTATACAATATTTAATTCTTGGGGCCTCAATCTCTCCCTGGATAAGGCCTGCATCTTTTAATTCTTTAAGGTGCTGCGAGAGGGTAGATTTAGCAATTGGAAGGACCTCGCTAAGGTCGCCACTGTAACAACAACTTTGTCTGGACAGTAATTCCAGTACATACATCCGGATAGGATGCCCCATTGCCTTTGCATACCTTGCTGTCTTTACCTGTTTATCTGATATATGCTCCCCGTAATCCAATCTATTCGTAATTTACCGAACAAATATAAGAATATATTTTTACATTTTCTCCCTTGCCGTAATGGATTTTGAACCATTGCTGTTTGAGTTTTGTATATTTACCTGTCTTAATATTATTAAAACATGGATAAGAAAATAATACCTGACCTCGGTGAATTGGTTGAAAAATATACAGAAGCGCTGTATGCGTGGGCGGCTCATAAAGTCTCTGATCCTGAAACTGCCCGTGACCTGGTTCAGGATACCTTCCTGGCTGCCGCCGAAAAACTTGATTCATTCAAAGCTGAAAGTTCACCCAAGACATGGCTTTTTTCGATACTTAATTATAAGATCATAGATATTTACAGAAAAAAGGTACATACACGAGTCAACACTGATGATGAAACATATTCACGTTTTTTTGATACCTATGGCAAATGGCAAACAGGTCATCTTCCGGGTCAGTGGGATGATGAAGGGCCTGACAATAATCTGCTGGACGATGAAGCATTTCAGAAAGTGCTTCAGGAATGCCTTGATGCCTTACCGGATAACTGGAACTCCTGTATAAAATTGAAATATCTTACAGGTAAAAAAGGCAGGGAAATCTGTCAGGAATTAGATATAACACCCACTAATTACTGGCAGATATTGCACAGGGCAAAGCTGGAATTGCGCGAATGTATTGATTCCAACTGGTTTAATAACTAGATTCTATGAAGAAATTACTTAATATATTGTTTTTATCCTGTTTCAAAGCCACTGAGCTGATTGAAAAGAAATTGAATTTTAAACTCTCAATTAAGGAAAGGATTCAGCTTAAACTTCATAAGTCAATGTGTGATGCATGTGCTGTTTATGAAAAGCAGAGTGAATTTCTGGACAGGTGGATTGAAGCAACTGAAAAGAAAGATCACCATCCGGAAGAGGCAGGGGATCTGCAGGAGTTAAAGAAAATAATTATCAATCGGCTGACAGAGGAAGACCATAGACATGATGACTCAAAAGATCACATAACCTGAAAATACTGTTTTATGTACCTGAGAAACAGGATATTTTTATTTTTAAAGCTTGCAACAAAACCTGATATAGCAATCAGGGCACTTAGAGTGGCAATAATTGTAGGAATAGTCCTCAATTTGATCAATAATACTGAACTTTTTACAAACCTGAGAACTGTCGTGCTGGATCCGGTAAGAATCCTTCTCACTTTTGCAGTGCCTTACCTTGTATCTACATATTCATCTGTAATATCCTCAGGAAGTGTGAAACCGGGCAATGTGTCCCGTATTGATTCAATTTTAAAATGCAGGAGTTGCAATACAACTGACTTTCACATCAATGTTGGCCAGCAGGTCGATGAATGTCCCACATGCGGACCAAAAACAAAATGGGGTATTAAAAAGATTTTTTCTGTTCCGCGTGATAATAGCGATCTGTTAAAAAGCCTTGCCTTGTTTGCCAGGCATAATCCGCAACCATTGCTACGCACTGATGAAAAAGGAGTTATTAAGGGTGCAAACCCCGCTACTGTTGAACTTCTGGGTGAACAGGAAATCACCGGTATTAATCTTTATGACCTCTTACCCCAGATTCACCCTTTTTGCCTTAAAAGCATGGCTGATACAGGAGACACCAAAGAATTAATCATAGAACATAACAGCAGGCATTACAATCTGTTGTTTAAAGGAGTGCCCGAGCTGAAAAATATACATATCTACAGTTCAGATATTACCGGTATTGTACTGGCTGAAAAGAAAATAAGCGCACAGGCAAAATCCATAAGCGACAGCATCGAATATGCATCGCTTATCCAGAAAGGCATGCTTCCCTCGGAAAAGTCCATTGAGTCTTACTTTCCTGATAGTGCAATACTTTACCTTCCAAAGGATGTTGTAAGTGGTGACTTTTACTGGGTAAACAGTATTAATGGCCGGCGGATATTTATAGTATCTGATTGCACGGGACATGGTGTGCCGGGAGCTTTTATGAGTATGATGGGTATATCCCTGCTTGATGAGATAATAATGCGTGAAGGTGTTTCAGATCCTGCAGAGATACTCAACAGTTTGAGAAACCGGCTTATATCCGCACTTACAAGGGGGAAAACGGAAAACGGATTACTCGATGGAATGGATATATCTGTTGTTGCTGCTGATGACAGAACAAACACTCTTTACTATGCAGGGGCATATAATGATATTTATATACAACGTGAATCTGAACTGCATATACTAAAATCTGACAGAATGCCTGTTGGCAAACATATAAATGATACAGACCTTTTTACCCTGGGAACCTTCGAATATATGAAAAGCGACCGCCTCTATATGTTTACAGACGGTTACCGAGACCAGATGGGAGGTGAGAGAGATAAAAAATTCTCATCACGCAGATTCCGCGAAGTATTGTCAGAAACAGCCACCGAAACAGTGAAGGAACAGGTACACCGGCTTAAGCAACACTTTTTGGAATGGAAAGGCGATAATGAACAGATTGATGATGTGCTTGTTGCCGCAATAAAGCTCTGATTATTGTAATTCTTACCCCACCGAAAAGATTATTATAATTTTTTGATGCTGTCAGGTTTTTTGTTTCAGGCCGACTAATGAAATAAAAAATCATGCAAACAGTAATAATTATGTTTTCTTATCTATTATCATTAGTCACAACAAATGGCCCGGGAACAAAATATTCAAATGTTAACTCTTCTGAATTCCGGGAGCTTGTCAGTAATGATAAATCCGCTACGCTATTGGATGTCAGAACCGAACAGGAATACGTCAATGGACATATAGCCAGTGCAGGTCAGCTTAACTTTTATTCCCTGGACTTCAGGAAAAAACTACTCCTTTTACCAAAGGACGAACCGGTTTACCTCTATTGCAATACAGGATACAGAAGCAAAATAGCTGCCAGGTTTCTTGCCAGGAAAGGTTACAGCAAAATATATAATCTGGAAAATGGTATAATGGACTGGGAACTTAATGATTTGCCCATAATAACGGAACCAGGTGCAACACCTGATACAAATGATAAAATGGAACCTGACGAGTTTAATGCACTGATCACAGGCGACCAACCTGTAATGATAGATTTTTATGCTCCATGGTGTGCACCATGCAGGAGTATGATGCCTGTGATCGACAGGCTGAAGAAAGAGTACAGAGGGAGAGTCAGGATAGTGAAAATAAATGTTGATGCAAGCAAAAGGCTGGTTAAGAAACTGAAAATTGGCGGAGTCCCTTATTTTGCTCTATACAAAAAAGGTGAAATACAATATAAACATTATGGAGTGGTTGATGAACCGGCCCTAAAAAAAATACTTGAAGCACATTCACCGTCAATTTCTGAAAAATAAACAGCGTGAACTGTCAGGATTTTAATGATGTCCGACTGATAGTATATAAAAATAGTAAGTTTTTAAATTTAAAAATTAACATTATGAAAAGAATGAGATCTCTTTTAACAGTAGTTACAGTGCTGATACTTGGCATCAGTACACTAACGGCACAGGACAATGCAAAAGTAATTGCCGTAATGAATAAAGCAGATTGGTGCCCGGCATGCGAAAAGCACGGAGAAAGGGCGATGACTGCTCTTATGAAGGCAAACACAGATGAAGCTGTGCGTATTGTTGCTAATGATGTAACGGATGATGAAACAAAAAAAAATTCATCCCTGAAACTAACAAAGGCAGGGCTTGATGCAGAAAAAATATCCGCTATGAAGTCTACAGGTGTTATATATTTTTTTGATGCCGGGACAAAAGAAAGGATAAGCAGCATAAGCATGAGCAAAGATGACGCGGACCTGGTTGCTGCAATGAAAAAAGCAGTTAATAAGTAATTTTTTATTACACCAATTTTAAAGGCGAGTCCTCTGGTGGTTCGCCTTTTTTTTATTCGTAATCAGAGCCTGTGTATTTGTAAACATTAGTGGTACAGGTTATAAGTAATTTCGTTGAATATTCTGTCAGGTTTTTATGTTTTTACGACTATTTGGTAAACCAAGTGAAAAAAAGTTGAAAAATTTAAGCAAATGAAAAAAAGAAAAAAACTCCGAATAATTATACTGACCGCCGCAGGGGGGCTGATAATAGGTGGTGCGCTTACAATGTATATGTTTAACATGCCACACCGTGATGTTACAGAAACTGATCCTGATTATTATATAACTTCAACTGAAATAGTAAATGAATACCTTGCAAACAGTGATACGGCAAATGAGAAATATCTTGCAGCTGACGGTGATTCAAAGATCCTGGAGATAACAGGTAATATTTCAGATATATCTGAAGACTTTGATGGTAATGCAGTAGTGCTGCTTAAAGGAGAGAATGACAGGGCAGGAGTGAGGGTGACATTTACCGGTGAGACAGAACCAGATGAAGGGTCACTCTCGGTAGGACAGCAAATCACTGTTAAAGGAGTGATTCGCTCAGGAGCAGCATATGATAAGGATCTTGAGATGTACGAGAATGTGATTATTGAGAAAAGTGTAATAATACAATAAAGAATTAACCATAAATATTAATAAATAAAAAGAACGAAGATCATGAAAAAGAAAATGTTTTTTACAATCATCCTGGTAACTGTACTTTCAGGTATGGCAATAAGCCAGCCAGCGAAAAGACTTGTTACCGAAAAATCACAGATTAAATTTTTCTCCAGCACTCCCGCCGAGGATATTGAAGCAGTCAATACGACCGCGGTAGGTACCATAGACCGGGAGAGCGGAAAGGTGGTGTTTTCTGTCCCGATGCAGGGATTTGAATTTGATAAGAGATTGATGCAGAAGCACTTTAATAATGATAACTTTCTTGACACGAAAGCTTTTCCTAAGGCTAAACTAACCGGAAGGATTACAAATATTGAAAAAGTGGATTTTGCCAGTGACGGAAAATACGATGCAACTGTAGAAGGTAAAATGACACTAAAAGGCGTAACAAAGCCATTTACTGCAATAGGTACACTTACAATAAATGGAGACAAAGCAGAGGTCAGCAGCGTTTTTGATATTACGCTGGCCGATTATGGGATAACATTCAAGAAAGGTAAGCCTTCCACAAATATTGCAAAAACAGTTGAGGTTTCGGTAAATGCAGAATACAGTCAGGAATAGGATAATGGAGTGCATATGCTTCAAATGCCGGAAGGTTCAATAAGAGAATGATCCTTCCGGTATTTATAATTAATCAATATGAACCTTTTGACAGCATATATAAGCGGTTTACTAATCACTACTGGAGGTGCCATACCACTTGGACTTGTTAACCTTAGGGATCTTCTCCGGGAAAGTGCTGGTGCTGTACATATATGCACTATCAGGTGAAAGGCTGCTTGATAAATGGCAGTTCGTAGCAGTCAATATAAACAGGATAATTAGAGGCATATTGTTAATTACTATGATAATACAGATTATAAAGGTTTAAATTAAAAGGATAATGCGCTATGGATAAAGAGATGATATCAATTATTGAATGCCCTGAGTGTGGTCACAGGCAGACTGAAGAGATGCCCGGAGATAGTTGTCAGTTTTTTTACGAATGTACGGCCTGCCATGCTATTCTTAAACCGGAACAGGGCGATTGCTGCATCTTCTGCTCTTACGGATCTGTTAATTGTCCCTCTAAACAATAAAAAATAAAACAATGATAATTAAAGAATATAACAATACAGATAGGGTGATGCATACTGTGAGCCAGTACCTGGCGCGGATAGGTAAATCATTCCTTGATCAAAAAGATGATGACAGCCATACAAATCTTGCTTTTGACAGTATTGGAAACCGCGTTACCGGAAGATGGATACAGTCAGAACAAAAAAGATACCTTCCGGCAGTGGAATTATCTCCCCTGGCATTTGTTTGGCTGGATGAGTATTTAAACAGGGCTTATGAAATATTACTGGCGGGAAGGAATAAGACTTCCATTGAAGAAGATCTTAAAAACAGCCTGCTAAAAATTGGTCTTGATCCTAATGAGTTAATAGAAAAAATGCATTATGAAATTCCTGTTTATCCGGAAACAGAAGATATAATAAGGGAACTGACACCTGCAGGAGCACACGTTTGGTCACAATACAGGAAACTCGCAAATACAGCTTCATTTGAACTGATGAACTTCCTGCAGGGTGAGAGTGAGATACGGGTATGGCCTCATCATTTCGATACAGGGATATATGTAAATACATTTACCGGTATGGGCATTGGTTTCGGTCTGGCAATGGAGGACCAAATTGGCGGTGAGCCATATTTCTATGTCTCAGCATACCCGGATGAGGGAGTTATTGATTACAGTAAACTACCGGTGATGGACCATGGAAAGTGGATTGTTGCTGACTTTTGGAAAGGTGCTGTGCTTACTCTTTCTTCGCTGGATTTCAGCTCTTATGAAAAGCAAAATATTGCTTTAAAACAATTTATAAAAGATACAACTGGCTGGTTTCTTAATATATGAAACTAACCTGATCCCCACTTGAAAAAAAGCTTAAATAATTAATTTCAACAATCAATTCTTAATAATGCATTTTATTCTAAGCAAATGCTTAGCTTTGTATATATAACTATAAAGACTGAAGCATGAAGTTACTAATAAGCTATTGTGCATTCCTGGTACTATCAATTAATATATTTTCGCAGGATATGACTAATCAGAAAGAAATGAAAGATATTGATAAGATTTTAAAAACAGTCAGGGACCATTCATTTAATCCACTTGCAAAAAATAACACTATGACTTTTGACAGGGATATGAATGTGGCAGGGGTGGCTGACCTCGATAATAGAGACTGGAGAGTGAGGATGCTGGCTGTCAGGGATCTTGTCAGAGCGGGAGCAGAGCATGCAGATGAGATTGCTGCAGGACTCAGCGATAACTCGCCATTCGTAAGGCAGATTAGTGCTATGGCTCTGGGAATTATTGATGCCAAATCAGTTGTTCCGCAGCTGGAGGAAACAGTTAAAAATGATGATAACGCCATTGTTAGATCCCAGGCTGTTATTGCTCTTGGGCAACTTGAATCGGAATCTTCATTAGAATTATTACTCAATAGACTTAAAGATGATCCCGCTGCTGATGTACGTCACCAATGCGAATTAGCAATTGACCAGATAGAGAAAAAAAAAGGTGTATCTAAAGAAAACAGGCAGGCATGGATCAACCTTGATGAATCACTGTTTGAAACTGTCAAAACAGGGATGATAGCGCCGGATTTTACCCTGAAAGATACGCAAGGGAAAAAGTGGCAACTCAGTTCTTTTCGTGGAAATGAATGGGTGGTCCTGATATGGGTGTTTGCCGACTGGTGCCCAGTTTGTCACGGTGAGTTTCACGACCTTATGGAGATGGAGAATGAATGTACAAAGGAGAATATTCAAGTATTTACCCTTGAAACACATGACCGGTACAGGTCGAGGGTAATGGTTGGTAAGGAACTTGATCCTGAATACTGGTTCTCAAAAACATCATTTAAGGAAGCCTATACAAACAGAATATGGTGGCCTCATCTGGTTGATCATGCAGGTTCCATTGCTGCAATATATGGAGCAGATCCGCTGACTTTTGCAGTTCATTCGGAGTTTATTAACAGGCCTGCTACCATTATTATAGACAAATCCGGCATCGTAAGGTTTGCTTATTATGGCACATACTGGGGCGACCGCCCGACAATTAAACAAACGCTTGAAATGGTCAGAACCCGCGATTTCACATTTATTCACCCTAATCGTCTCAAATAACAAGGTATTGAATAAACTTATGTAGTGTGCAGATTTTTATAAACCTTGTCCAGTGTCTTCATCATGGCCCCGGCTTCTTTTTTATCTATACCAGCAAAAGCTTCCACGAGTGTTGCCTCGGCCAGAGGAGCAAGTGTTGAATATATTTTCTTTCCTCGTTTACTTAGCCTTATTTCATTTATCCTGCGGTCATCAGTCAGTGGTGAGCGTGTGAGATAACCATGCTTTTCAAGTGCATTGACTGCCCTGGTCAAAGTCACCTTATCCATCTGAAGTGTGGTTCCTACACATTGCTGTGTGACACAATCCGATTGCTGCAGCATGGACAGGATACTCCATTGTGCTCCGTTCATTCTGATACCTTCCGACCTGAATTTTTTCTCCAGTCTGATCCCCAGCGACTTTGATACCTGCTGGCTTAATCTGCCAAGTGATTTATTAAACTCATACATAATAAGATCTATATTAATTGATGACAATAAAAATAGAAATTAGTTGCAATTGTAACTAAATTTCGGATATATTTGATAAATATATTGAAATAATGCCGCCATATGAATAAAATTGATCGCAGAAAATTTATTAAGTCGGCCGGACTGGCCGGTGGTGCTCTATCGCTTGCAGGTGCTGCAGGAGCAGGATATTCAGCAGGGGCTGATAAGGATAGTTATACGGGCTATGGGCGAACTAACTATGGAGAAGACCAGTTCTTTAACAGGAAGCCTTTCATAGTTGATAACCCTACTTATGTTAAGAAGGGAGAACCTGTCCGGATAACAGCAGTTGAGGATATCTTTAAACGGAATGGTATGCTTTCAAGGCTGATGTTTTCAAGAGGTGACATAGAACCTGCCTGGAAGCCGGCCGATGGCATTGATGCTTTACCGGGACAGTTGCGTGACTACTATAAAGCTAATCCCGGTGCGCTTGAAGAGTTCATTAAGGCTATGGAAAAGGGCAGGGCACAAAGAGCCAACTGGGAAAAGTACCGCGATAAATATTTTATTGCTGACGCATGGTCAACTGCTCATTCCAGTCCCATAAGAGGCAGAGGGGCTTTCCCGGCTGAACCCAGGGACCGGCCGGAAAAATCTGATTTTAGGGGGGTAAATAAAGTAAAACTTGAGCCTAAATCACCTTCTCATGCATCTGAACTGATCAAAAAAATATGTTATAGTTTTGGTGCTTCACTTGCAGGGATTGCAAAAGTCAAGAAAGAATGGGTGTACCAGGGAAGCCTCAGGGGAGTGGGCAGGGAAGATTATGAGGTACCTTCACACTGGAAATACGCTATTGTGATAGCAGTTCCTCATGAATGGGATTCAATGTATGCAAATCCAACATACGGTACTTCCTATGATGCCTATTCAAAGCTAAGATTCATCGCAGGTAAAATGGAAGTTTTTGTTAAGGAACTGGGCTATTCTTCAAGACCACATGTACCACCCACATCCTATGACCTGGTAATGCCCCCTCTGGCCATTGATGCAGGATTGGGTGAACAGGGAAGAAACGGTATTCTGATAACCCCCGAACTGGGAGCAAATACAAGGCTTGCTGCAGTCACTACTGACATGCCGCTTGAGCCTGACAAACCTATTGATATAGGTGTCAGCCGCTTTTGTGAAAAGTGTAAGATATGTGCTGAAGAGTGTCCTGGCGGGGCAATTGATTTTTCTGATAAAGCCGAAACAGTAGTTCGAGGTTACAAAAGATGGAAGATAGATCAGAACAAATGCTTTACAATATGGAATTCAGTGGCAACAAGCCATGCCAGGGGCTGCAGGGTGTGCCTTTCTGTATGTCCCTACTCAAGAAAAAATAACTGGGTTCATAGTTTTGCACGTGAGGTGGACCCGAGAGACCCGACAGGCCTGGTTGCATCAGGACTCCTTGCTATGCAGAAGAAATTCTTCAATTATCCGGGCGGACAGGAATACCTGCCGCCGCCTGACGGCAACAACCGGACATTCGGTGAAGCTCCTGAATGGATGAAGACAGATGAATGGTTTAAAATTTAATAGATGTAATCATGTTTAGTAATTCGAATATATTGGGGCCTCTTTTCTGGATAATAATGGGAGTGCTCTACATGGTTTTTATAACAGGATTGGTGGTTTGGCTCAAAGATCTGAATATAAAAATGAACTGGTGGAAATGGAGCCTTGTGCTTTTGTGGTTTATTCTTCTGAGCATTATAATAGCCGGAGGTTTTACCCTGATAGGGGAGAATGAGATGCGTGCGGGACTCTTATTTATAGCTGTTCCGGGAGCTGTTATGATTGTGGCAGGTGTTGCACTGAGCAGGTTTTTGTTTAGAAACAGGCATGAAAAACAAAATAATTGATAGTATAATAGTTCTTTCTGTTGGTTTCGTTGTAATTATTGCAGCAGTGACAGGAAAAATAATTGCTGAAAAGGATGATCTGAAGCTGATTGGAAGTATTTTAAAGCCAGGGGAGGAACTGCAAGCAGTGAACAATAATAAGCATATACTCTTTGATGAAAGGGGTGAAGCATATGGATTTATATACAGTGGAGAAGGAAGGGGCTATAATGGTAAGTTGCGTGTGGCAGCAGTCTCTGATACCACAGAAGTTATTAAGTCTGTTCAAGTGCTCACAAATAAAGAGACACCTTCATTTATAAACAGATTATTCAGAAGGAATTTCCTGGCCAGATTTGAGGGGATTCGCTTTTCTGAGCTAGCCGCCGGTGATAAATCAGTTGATGCAGTGGCAGGAGCCACAATAACAAGTAGCGCTATCAAAGAAGCCCTTATATTAGGTTTTACCGCAGGAGAAGGATTACAGCAGAATAACAATTTTAACATTAGTGCAGGCTGGCCTGAATTGATGGTTCTCCTGCTTTTTTTGATCTCGGCGCTGATATCTGTAAAAAAATTCAGTGCTGCAAGGAAATACCTGCTATGGGCATCATGGACACTGTCTGTTATATTTCTGGGTTTCGTCCTGGGACAGCCTCTTACACTGCCAAGGTTTATAACATTATTTACCGGCTACCTTCCCGATCCCGGGGGTGAACTGTACATCCTTCTGATACCTGTCCTTGCTGTGGGGTTTATACTTATTAGCGGTAAAAATAACTATTGCAGGTCTGTATGTCCCTTCGGTGCAACACAGGAGATACTCGGAGCTATAGGTAATGCATCCCATATGAGGCTGAAAAGATTCAGGCTGGTGAAATATATACAATGGGGAATTACATTGCTTGCCGTTGTCCTGGCACTTGTAATGAATAACCCTTCAGTTGCAGAGTATTCTGTTTTCGGGGCTTTCTTTCAACTTACAGGTACGGCCCTTATTTTTATACTTCTGTTGCTAAGCATAATCATGTCACTGTTTTTCAGGAGACCATGGTGCAATTATCTGTGTCCCGTAGACGGTGTAATGGCGTATTTCAGAACTATGCGAAGGGCAGTAATAAGTATTTTTAAACGATGAACACACGAATAATAAGGAAAATATCATTAATCATATTTATTACATTAGCATTTTCGCTGATACTTATTCAACTTATAGCAAGTGTCAGCTCAAAGCAGCCACCGGATAAGATTTTTCATACAGATCCTGTTGACATGCATACTGACAGTATTATGGTACACCCGGATTCGCTTTGGAACAATAGTGAATTCACAAATACATATTCAAATGAAAGATAAATTAATCTGGCATAAGGTGCTGGACAATAAGTCTGATCTGGCAGATGGACGTGTAATCAGCGTTGTGGCCGGTAAAAAACAGATAGCCCTTTCAAATTTCGAAGGAAAAATATGTGCTCTGGATAATCACTGTCCGCACCAGGGCGGACCGCTGGGCGAAGGCAGCATAGAAAATGGTATACTCAGGTGCCCCTGGCATGGTTGGGATTATCATCCCTGCACCGGCAAGGTACCCGACTTTGATGATGGTGTTGATACCTACCCGGTGGAGGAAAGGGATGATGGCATCTATGTTGGTATTGCTGAAGAGGAGCCCCATGAAACAACATTATCTGATATAATGGCAGAGACTATGGTCAACTGGGGTGTGGACACCGTGTTTGGTATGGTCGGGCATTCAAACCTCGGACTTGCTGATGCATTCAGAAGATTGGATAAAGCAGATAAAATCACGTACATAGGAATAAGACATGAAGGAGCAGGTGCATTTGCCGCCAGTGCTTACGGTAAGCTTACCGGCAGACCAGCAGTATGTTTCTCCATTGCAGGTCCCGGTGCCACAAATATGTATACCGGAATGTGGGATGCAAAAGTTGACAGGGCACCCCTGCTGGCGCTAACGGGTCAGGTTGCCACACAGGTAGTTGGTACGGGAAATTTTCAGGAGGTAGACCTGGTGCGTGCATTTCAGACTGTTGCCGATTTTAACCACAGGGTACAAAAAGACAGCCGTCATACTGAATTGATGTCGCTGGCAGTTAAACATGCCCTCATCAACAGGGATGTGTCGCACCTTACATTTCCCGACGAGATACAACGGATACCGGCAGGAGATGTGTCATCGTCAACAGCAGATGGCAGAATAGGCAAAAGGGCAATATCTCCGGATCCTGACAGTCTCAGGGAGGCTGTAGAACTTATACGGGGGTCAAAGCGACCCGTAATTATTGCTGGACATGGAGCAAGGTTTGACATGAGTGAAATAATCCGGCTGGCTGAGCAATTGAATGCACCGGTGCTTACAACTTTTAAGGGGAAGGGGATAATACCCGATAATCACCCGCTTGCAGCAGGTGTGCTTGGAAGAAGCGGAACCCCTGTTGCTTCCTGGTTTATGAATGAAAGCGACCTGTTGGTTGTACTGGGAGCATCTTTTAGCAACCACACAGGGATAACTCCCAAAAAACCAATTATACAGGTTGATTTTGACCCACTGGCACTCGGTAAATTCCATAAGATTGACGTGCCTGTCTGGGGTGAGCTAAAAACAACAGTTGAGCTACTGATAAAATCACTTAAAGGATTTAAGGATACTGTTGACCAGAGACCCGAAATAACAGAGCGCCGGAAGATATGGCATGAAGAGAAATTGAAAAGACTGCAGGAGGACAGAGGTAAAGGAGTTAGCGCAATAACCATAATTGATGCTCTTTCACAAATAGCCGATGAAGATGCTATTATTTGTGTTGATGTTGGAAATAATGCTTATTCCCTCGGAAGGTATTTTGAAAGCAGGAAGCAGGACTTCATCATGTCAGGCTACCTTGGCTCAATAGGATTTGCCATGCCGGCAGCAATGGGGGCATGGGCTGCTACAAAGGGACAGAGGCAAATTATTGCAGTAGCAGGCGATGGTGGCTTTGCACAGTATATGGCAGAGCTTAGCACATCGGTTAAATATAGAATGAACATTAAGGTTATTTTGTTCAATAATGCGGAATTGGGCAAGATCACCAAGGAGCAGTTGAGCGGGGAGCTTGAAGTGTTTGCCACAGACCTTGTAAGTCCTGATTTTGCAGGATTTGCTAAAGGTTGCGGGGCACTGGGTATTCGTTCGGAAAAAAACACAGACCTGTCCGGTGATTTGGAAAAAGTACTGAATTACAACGGAACAGCTCTTCTTGAAGTCATTACTGATCCTCTATTGTTATGATTATTATTATTTATTCCTAAGGTGTGTGTTTATTATATCCATAAGGGCCTTCCTGTTGACAGGTTTGGATATATAGTCATTGCAGCCTGCCTCAATAGCTTTTTCACGGTCGTCAGGCATTGCATGTGCTGTCTGGGCTATAATTACAATATCCCCGTTGAATTCACGTATCCTGCGGGTAGCCTCAATTCCATCCATGCCGGGCATACGGATATCCATAAGGATCAGATCAGTGTCCGGGTTATTTCCGAAAAGATCAAGAGTTTCCTGGCCTGTTTGTGCATGCATAGCTGTTTCTGCTATATCCCGTGTAATAATTTGTAAATAATGATAACTGGGTTCATCATCTTCAGCAATAAGTATCTTGAGATTTTTTAAGGATTTCTGATCTTTTCCCGCTATAACGGTTTCCTGGTTGCTTTCTTGCTTTAATTCTTTATTTAAAGGCAGGGTGAAGATAAATGTTGAGCCCTTACTCTTTTCTGATCTGAGTATTAAATTGCCACCCAGCAAATTAACATAGGCTTTCACAATGGACAATCCAATGCCTGACCCTTCATACTGTTTTGTCAGGTTATTGTCGCTCTGAACAAAACGTTCAAATATTTTATCATGCTGGTCAGCGGATATTCCAATTCCACTGTCGCGTACTGTAAATTCAAGATTATTTCCTGCCGGCTCACATCTGATTTCAACCTCACCTTCATCAGTGAATTTAATAGCATTTTTAATAAGATTTGTAATAATAGAATTAAGCTTGGAAATATCAGTGCTTATATATCTTTCAGACCCTTCCGGCAGAGAGCTGCAATAAAGTTTGATCCCTTTCTTTTCAGCCTGCAGTTTAAAAAATTCAACATGACTGCCCAGTATTTCATTGATATCAACCCGGGTACAATTAATATCTACCTGCCCGGTTTCAATCTTAGAAATATCAATCAGGTCATTTATGGTATCCAGCATCCTGTCGCCGCTTTGCTGTATAACATCAATATAATGATCCTTCTCATTTCCTGAAAGTTCAGGTGTTTTTAATAGCTCTGTAAACCCCAGTATACCATTCATGGGTGTCCTTATCTCGTGGCTTATATTGGCCAGGAAGGCAGATTTCAGCCTGTCATGTTCCTCTGCCTTTTCCTTTGCATCTATTATGTCGTCTATCAGGTGCTTGCGGGCTGTCACATCCAATACTGTTGACACCATTATGTTCTGTTCAGGCAGGGGTATGTTAACGGCATCCACAAATGCCTCCGTACCGTCACTCCTTGTTACTTTAACATTCTCCCAGCGCATCCTTGACGAATCGCCAGAAGCAATATCTTCAGTTATCCTTGACTGCAGCTGTGCCCTGTATTCTTTATCAGGATATACTTTCTCAAAAAAAGTTGCTATGTCTTTTATATGCTCCTCGCCCCACCCGTAAGTTTCCTGGAACATCCTGTTCATATAAATGGCAGTGCCTGTATCCATTTTATTAATAGCCACACCTATGGGAAGATTATCCATTACCCGGCTGATAAACTCGGTTTTTTCTTCTATCTCTTTTTCGTCGTTTTTCCTGTCCGTGATATCGAACATAAAGCCCCTCAGAACAGACGGCTTTTCCCCATCCATTTCCACGCTCACAACATCTCTCAGCCAGATATATGAGCCATCTTTCTTCCTGAACCTGTATTCGAGTTCGTGTGATTCACCTTTCTCAGTGCATGCAAAACAATATGACAAGGATTCATTCCTGTCATCCGGATGCACCTTATCAGTCCAGAACTCAAGATTGGTCCATTCCTCCGGCTGCCAACCGGTATGTTCCATTACCTGAGGCGATATATAGGTCCAGCGGTCTTTGACAATGTCATATTCCCAGACAATAGCTTTTACAGATTCAACAAGGGCCCGGTGCTTTTGCTCGCTCAGTACAAGTTTCTCCTGCATCTCATACTCTTCGGTTACATCCCTGAACACCATTACAACGCCTGTAATATTACCCTTACTATCTTTAATTGGTGCACTCGAATCAGATATCTGGAGCTCACGGCCATTTTTTGAAATAAGCTTCGTGTGATTGGCAAGACCAATAATAAAACCTGTTTCAAGTACCTTCTTAACAGGGTTTTCCGCTGTAGCCCCGGTAATGGCGTTTTCAATCCGGAACACTTTCTCTATAGGTTTATTAAGGCAATCTTCATAAGACCAACCTGTAAGGTCACAGGCTACAGGGTTCATTCCCGTTATTCTTCCTTTAAGATCAGTTGTGATAACCCCATCACCAATTGAATTCAGCGTGGTTCTGAAGCTTTCCTTGCTTTTAAATAATTCTTTTTTTGCCTTGATCCGATCGGTAATATCCCGTATCATGCCTATAAAGCCTTCAATTTCTCCGTCTCTGTTCCTGAGATAAAAAACATTTGTCTCACCGGGAAATATCTCACCGTTTTTTTTATTATAACGGATGGTATGCAGAAAATTCGGATCACCCATTTTTTCCTTTATCCTGCGGCCCATTTCGCTAAACTCTTCAATATTTTTATAAATATATGAAGTCTCTTTACCAAGAATTTCTTCACGGGTATACCCGAATAAATCCAAAAAAGCAGGGTTGCAATCAATTATTTTCCTTTCTGTATTGGCAATCAGGATGGAATCGCGTATGCTTCTAAACAGATCGTCGTACATAATGTCGCTGTCCTGTCCGGAAACAAAATGATTTGAATTACTTACAACAGTGCCTTTTTTATTGTTTTTATTCATAATTGCCTAAATTTTTATAAAGTTAAACAAATTTACATATATTGCAAAAGCAAACGCTTAGATATTAACGTACTGAACTACAAGAAAATAGAGTTGCAATAAGTTTTTAAAATGCCCAGATATAAGAATTACAATCCGGATGAAATACTCAGAAAGGCAATGCATGTGTTTTGGGAAAGGGGATATTACTCCACTTCCATGCGGATACTGGAGAAGGAGTTAGGAATAAACCAGTTTTCGATATATGCAGAATTTAAGGATAAGGAAGAACTTTTTATGGAAAGCCTGAAGGAATACCGGCAATATGCCAGGAATACAATTTATAAACCATTATTTAAAGAGGGAACCCGGATAGCTGAACTCGAGCACTTCCTTAATGACTATGTTGAATCCTCTGTAAATGAAGAAAAATACAGAGGGTGCCTGGTTGTAAATTCTACTGCTGTATTTAATATGGATCATCCCGGTATAAAGAAGGAGCTGGTAAGATATTATGACTTCATAAAATCAATGCTTAAAGGAATACTGCTTAACTCGGTACAAGCAGGTGACATCCCACCGGAGACAGATATTGATGAGAGATCAAATTATTTGCTTGGCCTGATGCAGGGATTGTCCGTTGGCGTCAGAATTCTGCCTTTGAAACAGCTTACTGATACTGTAAAGGTTGCCTTTATAGCCATTTATAAATAAATTCAATTATTATGAAAATGCATTCAAGATTACTAATGACAACGATGCTGGCAATATTTACTATTGCCTCGCTTACGGCTCAGTTGCCGGAAAAAGCTAAAGATATTTCACCATTACTTATAGGTGAAAAATTTCCCGATATAAGTTTGTTATCACCCTATGGTGTTGAACAAAATATATCTGAACTCACTGAAGACCAGCCTGCTGTTATCCTTGTTTACAGGGGCGGATGGTGTCCTTATTGCAATGCACATTTGTCAGATATACAGAGTGCTGAGCAGGATATTATTAATCTGGGTTACCGGATTTTCGCTGTAAGCCCCGATTCGCCTGAAAACCTTATATCCACAACAGAAAAGAAAGATCTTAATTATACATTATTATCTGATCCGGAAGGTCTGCTGATAAGAGAACTTGGGATAGCTTTTGAAGCTCCCGGGAGATATAATGCATTGTTAAAAAAGAGCTCAGGAGGTTCTAATGATGGTTTATTACCGGTACCGGCTGCTTTTGTTGTTAATACTGAAGGTATAATTGCTTTTGAATATATTAACCCTGACTTCAAGACAAGGATAAGTTCAGAGCTGCTGGTTGCAGTACTTAAGAGTCTTTAAACATATTAAAAAGACTGAACATATATATTTAAGATGAATTTTATAACTCAAAAAATACTAGCTAAAATGGAAAAGAGACTTTTATCGTTCATGGCTTTACTTGCTTTTATTATACTACCATCAAATGCACAGACTGCTGACAATACAGAGCAGGGTGACCCTGACAAACTGGTAATTCTGTGGACGAGCGACGATCCATATGTTGCAGAAAGAGTGACTTTTATGTACACACATGCAGCTAAAACTGCAGGATGGTTTAAAGATGTGACACTCATTGTATGGGGACCTTCGGCCAAACTCATAACAGAGAATGTCAAATTACAGGAGAAGGTAGCAAGAATGATGGATGACGGGGTAGAGGTGCAGGCATGCATAGCTTGCGCCAATGCTTATGGGGTAGCAGATAAACTTAAGAAACTTGGGTATGAAGTGAAAGGAATGGGAAAACCTCTTACTGATTACCTTAAGAGCGGTGCAAAGGTGTTGACTTTCTAATAAAAAAAACACTTCTTTTATTATGTACTTTTGTCAGGTTCGTTAGTGTAATACGACTAATGCCACAAAGAGTATTGTAAAACAGTAATGATAGATGGATAAAGGTGATTTGATTAATCTTGTCTTCGAAAAAGTGAAGGAATACCTGGAAAAAAATAATGATAATACCATACCAGTTGTAAAGTATATTGAACCTCAGTCTCTTGCAGAAGAGGTGCAGGCTGAAGTAGGAGAATTACCGCTTTCCGGCAAGGAATTCCTGGAATATGCAGACAAGTATTTTGAATATGCTGTAAGAACAGGTAATAAACAGTTTTTTAACCAGCTATACTCAGGTTTTAATCTTCCTGCTTTTCTTGGCGAGCTTATTACTATTGCTACCAACACTTCAATGTATACATATGAGGTGGCTCCTGTTGCAACAGTTATAGAAAAAGAAATGATATCCCTGATGAATAGTTATGCAGGCTATGATTCGGGCGATGGTATTTTTCTGACCGGAGGAAGTAATGCCAACCTGGTTGCCATGTTCTCTGCACGTAACAGGATTTTCCCTGAAGTACGGTTTGAGGGCTACAACAGGCATATGAAGCTGAGGGTATTTATTAATGAACAGGCACATTATTCAATTGAGACAGCAGCCAATTTGCTTGGACTGGGTTCTGACAGCGTAATTAAAGTAAAAGCTGATGACAGAGGAAGGATTATACCATCAGAGCTTGAGAATGAAATAAATAACTCTTTGAAAAGGGGAGAAAAGCCGTTTTTTGTAGTGGCTACCTCCGGTACGACCCTTCTTGGTGCTTACGATCCATTAAACGAAATATCAGAGATATGCCGGAGGTATGACCTGTGGCTTCACGCCGATGGTTCTTTCGGCGGATCCGTTTTGATCAGTGAGCAGCACAGGTCACTTATGGATGGTATTGAAAAGACTGATTCCCTTGCATGGAACCCGCATAAGTTGATGAATATACCCCTCACTTGCTCGGTATTGCTGGTCAGGGATGAAACTACCCTGTACCGAAATTTTACAGATATAAATACTGATTATATCTACCATGATATAGAGGAGGTAGACGACCTGGGAAAAAAATCAATACAGTGCGGGCGCAGGGTGGATGCAGTAAAGTTATGGTTTGCCTGGAAATATTATGGAAAAGAAGGTTATCGCGACCGTATAGATAATTCAATGGCCATGGCTGCCTATGCTGAACAAAAAGTAAAAGACATGCCTGAACTCGAGTTAATGGTGCCGAGAAATTCATTCACTGTTTGCTTCAGGTACGTGGCAAAAAACATTGATAAATTAAATGAATTTAACCTTGAACTGCGTGAAGAATTGCGAAAAAGCGGCAAGACAATAGTCAATTATGGCTATAACGGGAAGGATCTTGCGATAAGGCTGGTAACATCAAACGGGGAGCTTGAAAAAAAGGATATTGACCTGTTTTTTGAGTACATGGCTGAAGAAGGACGCAAATTAAACTCAGACAGTAAAAATACTGGCAGTTTATGAAAATTAATGCTGCTGACATGGGGCTTGCGGTAGCTATTGCATGGCCGGAAACATATTGCAAGCAACCCGGATCATGGTACGACAGGCTGATGGACAGAACCGGAGTCAGTAAAAACAATTACTACCGTGCCGGCCATGCTGCGCTTGTTCTTGTTAAAGACGGGAATTCCGGATTTCAGTATTTCGATTTCGGCAGGTACCATGCCCCTTTTAATCATGGCAGGGTAAGAAGCGCTGAGACTGACCATGATCTCAGGATAAATATAAAACCCAGGATATCAGGCGACAGCACTGCAATCCTGAATATTGATGAGCTGCTGGAAGAGCTACAGTTAAATAAGGCATGTCATGGCAATGGTATTATATATGCATCCACAATGGTAATAAACTACCGGGCAGCTCTTAAGGAGGTGAAAAAGATGCAGGATATGGGACCTGTACCTTACGGACCTTTCATCCGTTCCGGCAGTAACTGTTCAAGGTTTGTCTTCAGGGGACTGATCGCGGGAAAGCCGGCCTTGAAGACAAGGTTAAGACTTAAATACCTCGTGCCTTTCACTCCAACACCCATGAGCAATGTCAGGTCAAAGAGACGGATACATCAAATGGAACAGCTCATCTGGCAGAAGCCGGCCATCCCTTCCTTTAAACCGGGTAAAAGCTTTCTCGAAAGTACCCTGCCGGCTCCTCCAAAACATATCAATATTCCTGCCACTGCACGTTGGTTGAGCGGTGAAGGAGCAGGTTCATGGTTTGTGGTAAAACAACGGGATAATGCTCTGAGAGTAACAAGATATTCACAGGAGGGGGATATTGAATGCAGTGGCAAATTTAGTGGCCCGGATATATTTATGCTTAACGGTTATCCGCCGGAGATAACACATTTCAGTAACTGCCGTGAAATCACAATAATGGCGGATGGTAAATATTATGTATTCAAAAACACTGATCAATAACCCGCAGGTCCCTCTGGTACGGTCCTTTTTATAAACTCCCTCAGGTCATTATTAGCCTTCTCAAGATCTTTTCTTCGCAGGTACATCATATGCCCGCTGCGGTATCCCTTAAAGCTCAAACGGTCCTTCATCTTTCCACTGGGATCTATTTGCCACATCGTGTACTTTGAGGCAAAATAGGTACAGGCACCATCATAATAGCCTCCCTGGAACATAACATTCAGAAAGGGATTGGCAGCCATTGCAAGCCGCAGGTTTTCCCTGACACTATTATTTGTTCTGTCCCACGGCCTTACATCACCTGACATATTATATCTCATTTCTGTCTTAAAGCCCAGCACCTCCCGTGTATAGTAATTAATGGCAGGAGTGAAGGCATGGTTCCATGTGCTCATCTCCATGCTGAAATCAGGCCTGTCGCCCGATTCTCTTTTATCCAGTCCCAGGTACCTGGAATCAAGCCTTCCTACATTATATCCTTTCGTTTCACGTAAAAGCTCTTTCCAGAAAAAACTAGTGGTTAGATCCAGGTTGTTCTGAAGAATAGCCTTTTTGGAAATACCTGAATAATAAGACATTTTCACTGCTATTTCATCCTTCTCATTATCCGTGATAAAACCACCTTTCACGAGTGATGGGATAAGTTCATCAAGAGTAAATTTTTCAGATTCAGGGAGTATCTCCAGCAGGTCTTTATCCTGTAACTCCTTAGTCAGCATACCGTGATGCCATGCAGTGGCAGTGTAATACGGGAAGTTTATTCCCGTTGATAATGGCACATCAGACTCAAATATCTTATAATCAGCAGGGGATACCATAATTACGCCGTTAAGAAACACCTTCTGACGGCTTTGCAGCGCATATGCCAGTCCTGATACCCTGGTACCTCCGTAGCTTTCGCCTATGATATATTTTGGAGACAACCACCTGTTGTTTCTTGAAAGGAAGTCACTTATCCATGCAGCCAGGTATTCAATATCGGCATTTATACCAAAGAATTGTTCTCTTTCAGGCAATTTACCATCCTTATCCCTGACCATCCTGCTGTGGGGCTGTCTCATAAGTAAAAATGGGGCGCCCTTTTCATTTTTGCAACCCACCAGGTGATTTTTTATTGATATTTTTACTTTTTAAAAAAGAGAAAGGAAGATTTATGCACTAATCTTCCTGATATTTTGTGATATTG
>JAIPBU010000043.1 GCA_021738535.1 Bacteroidales bacterium
GAGACGAAGAGACGAAGAGACGAAGAGACGAAGTGACTAAGTGACAATTGTCGCTTTAATTATTCTAGATGGGAGATAGAATCAAGTGCTATTACTTCATATTGGCCTTCACTATCAATTTCGAAAATGCTTAAGCTGGTATTTTTGAGGCTATCCGCAGCTTTTAGATGTGAACTTTGTTTGTCCTGTATAACAGCTAAAAGAATTTTACCGATAAAACCATGACCCACGACTAATACTGAATCATCTTTATGCTTGCTTAACAGGTATTTATAAAACTCTTCTGCCCTCAGGAAAACATCCTCAATAGATTCACCATGCAACGGTTCGGGATATGAGGCGGCCGGATCGCTCCTGTCCCAGCCACATTCCTTTTTTGTTTTACCCTGGAACTCACCAAAATTTCTTTCCCTGATCAGATCAGAAAAAATAAGACTGGTCTCTTTATGATTACGGGATATAATTTCTGCTGTTTTTGAAGCTCGACCGAGATCGCTGGAATAAATGATATCGAATTTTTCTTTTTTCAGTCTTTCGGAGAGTTTTTCTGCCTGCTCAATGCCGGTCTGCGATAGCCGGCCTTCATTATGACCCTGCAGTATTCCTGCCCTGTTCTCAACCGTTTCTCCGTGCCTTGTGATATATAGCTGCATGGTGATTTTTTCAGAAATAAGTGGCAAAATTACTCAAGAATTTTCGGCAGGCACATTTTATATTATATATTTTTTTGGAATAAGTTACGAATGGTTAATTTTGTACGCCGCCGTCAGATGAGTTGTGGCGGTTATATCGGGATGTAGCGCAGCCAGGTAGCGTACTTCGTTCGGGACGAAGGGGTCGCGAGTTCAAATCTCGCCATCCCGACAAAAGCAACTGAAGACCGTTTTGCCGTAGGCAAAGCGGTTTTTCTTTTTTGGAAGCCGTCAGCAGCTTGCTGCTGTAAGGGTTAGCAAAAAAGAAAAACAAGGTGCAAAGCACCGAGGTCTTCAGTTGCTTTTAGTTTCACCCCCCTCAGAGATCACGGAGGAGCGAAGCGACGACGTAATCTCGCAAATGTTCAAGGTATAATTATTAAAGGCGCAGATCAGGAGATCTGCACCAACGATGCATTTGTTGCCGGCGCAGATCATCCGCCTTCGCCCTGTGGGCTTCGGCGGACAAAGGGAGATCTGCACCGGCAAAGCCGAAGCCTTAGCCAAAAATTTTTATTATCTTAAGGCTTTCTAAATCCCGAAATCATGAAAACCTTTAAAACCATTATTTACATTGTAATAACAGTATTATTGATAACTGTTATAGCCGGATCTCTGATTGTCAGGGATATAAAAAACGGGGCTAAACCTGTTTATCAAGGCGAAATGGCAATGCCGGCCCTTGAAAAACCCGTCGAAATAATTCGTGATCAGAGGGGTGTGCCACATATTTATGCTGAAAATGAGAATGACCTGTACCTGGCGGTTGGTTACACAATTGCACAGGAGAGACTCTGGCAGATGGACCTTATAAGGAGGGCTACAACAGGCAGGCTGTCCGAAATATTCGGTGAAGATTATATACAAACCGACCTTTTCCTGCGTTCTCTCAGGATGACCGGGAAATCAAAAATGGTCCTCAGGAATACAGACCCTGAGATAATAAATGCCATTGACCACTTTGTGCAGGGTGTTAATTTTTATATTAAAGAGGCAGGGAAGAAGTTACCCCCTGAATTCAGGATACTGGGTTACGAGCCTGAGCCATGGACAGCGGAAAATACTGCTAACATTATTGGTTATATGGGCTGGGACCTAGCCGGCGGAAGCCTTGCAGGCGATGTATTTATGTATAAGCTTATAGATAAAATAGGCAAAGAAGCAGCAACTAAGCTGCTGCCATATCATAAATATACCGGGGATCCGGTGTACCCTGACTTTAAAATGGATGCTGCCATGGAGGCTGCCGGGAGCCTTGCTGATGCTGCAGGTAAATTAAACGACCTGGGTATCAGTGCTTTTCATGGAAGCAATAACTGGGCCGTCAGCGGCGAACTCAGTGAAACAGGTAAACCAATACTGTCAAATGATATGCACCTTGGCCTGTCCAGCCCGGGCATATGGATGCAGATACACCAGGTGGTGCCGGGCAAGCTGAACGTAACCGGTGTTGTTGTGCCGGGGGCTCCGTTTATTATCGCCGGCCATAATGAAAAAATCGCATGGGGAATGACAAACCTGATGGTTGATGATGTTGACCTATACCTCGAGCAAACTAATGATAAGAAGACGAAATACATGGTCGACGGCCAATGGCAGGATATAATGACGGTTAAGGAAACCATCAAAGTTAAAAAGGAGGACAGTGTCGAAAAAGAACTGAAATATACCCACCGGGGTCCCATAATATCATCTTTCCGGGATATTGAAGATGCCGATATTGCAATGAGGTGGTCGGGTAATGATATGAGTAATGAGATTGCCGCCGTTTATAAACTGAACAGGGCAGACAACTGGACTGACTTCAAAGAGGCTCTTTACGGGTTTAATTCAATAAGCCAGAATTTTGTGTACGCGGATATCGAAGGGAATATCGGCCTGCAAACCGGAGGGGGAATCCCAATGCGGGATGCCCACGGTGCCTTTGTTCATCCGGGCGACAGCAGCAGGTACGACTGGAAAGGGTATGTACCCCACGAAGAATTACCTTATTCATATAATCCCGGTAATCACTTCGTGTCTTCCGCAAACAATCCCACCGTATTCCCGGATAATTATCCGTATTATGTAGGAACCTATTTCTCAATGCCATACAGGATTAACCGTATACGGGAAATGCTGACTGAAAAAGACAGCTATTCAATTGGAGATTTTAAAAGGATGATCACTGACCGACGGTCTGATTATGCAAAAAAACTGGGCCGATTATTGCTCGGGGTGCTGCATAATACAAATGATCTTAATGAGCTTGAAAAAGAAGTGTATGATAATCTCTCGGTATGGGACTTTAACATGTCTCCGGATATGTTTGTCCCAACCTTTTTTGAGTTCTACAGGGATACCTTTGCTTCTGAATTGCTGAAGGACGATATGGGTGATCTGTACCCGGGGTTCAGCAGCAAGGTCAGGGATTATTACCTACTGATGATAATAAACGGTGAACATAAGCTTTATGTTGATAATATTGAGACTGAGGAAGAAGAAAAACTTGATGATATACTATTGTCAGCCTACCATAAAACAATAGAACGAATGCGCGAGCAATACACTGTTGATACCGATAACTGGGCCTGGGGCGACCTGCACCGTTTTACTGCAAGGCATCCCCTGGGGCGTATCTCCGTGCTCGACAGGTTATTTAAACTGAATGTCGGTTCTTATCGTGTTGGAGGCAGCAATCATACGGTATCTCCGTATTCCTATGGTGCAAACTTCGAAATAGACCATGGTGCCTCGGAAAGACATATTTTCAATACAGCCGACTGGGATGAATCATATACGGTAATCCCAACAGGTACCTCCGGTGTCCCGGCATCAGAGTTTTATGGCTCTCAGACAGAAACTTATTGTAATGATGGGTTTTACAAGGACCATTTCAGCAGGGAGGCGGTTGAGGAAGCAGGGAAGTATGTACTTGTTTTTGAGCCGGAGGGGGAGGAGAGTTGAGGGGTTGAGAGGTTTAGTGGTTGAGAGGTTGAGGGGTTTAGGGGTTTAGGGGTTTAGTGGTTTAGGGGTTTAGTGGTTTAGTGGTTGAGGGGTTGAGGAATTAATTAAATGTAATATACAGTTATGGATAGATGGAGTTTAAAAGGGAAAACTGCCCTGGTTACCGGTGGTTCCAAAGGAATTGGAAAAGGGATAGTTGAGGAATTGAGCAGTCATGGTGCAAAAGTGATATATACCTCCCGTGGTAATAAAGGGGATGTGGAAACAGGTGATAATGTTGTTTTTGTACAATCTGATGCTTCAGAATCCGTGGACAGGCAGAGACTTGTTGAGTATATTGAGAAAGAGACAGGCAGACTGGATATACTGATCAATAATGTGGGTACCAATATCAGGAAGAGGACGCATGAATATTCGGATGAAGAACTTGATTTTTTGCTTCAAACCAACCTGGTATCTGCTTTCAGCCTTGCAAGAGATCTTTACCCCTTGCTGAAAAAATCAGCGTATGCTTCAGTTGTTAATATCAGTTCTGTTGCCGGCCTTAAACATGTACGTACAGGTTCAATCTATGGCATGACCAAGGCTGCCATGAACCAGCTTACACATAACCTGGCTGGTGAATGGGGGCCTGACGGGATACGAGTCAATGCAATAGCACCCTGGTATATAAAAACACCCCTGGCACAACAGGTATTGAAAAACAAGGATTATCGTGATGAGGTACTGTCACGTACCCCCATGGGAAGGGTAGGAGAGATAGAAGAAGTAGCTTCACTTGCTGCTTTCCTATGTATGCCGGCTGCATCATATATCACAGGCCAGGTGATTGCCGTGGACGGTGGATTCACAATCCTCGGGTTCTGAGTAAGATGCAAAATGAGTTAGCCTCTGTTTAGCTAAAACCCAGTTGTTTGAGTTTAGTCAATACATTTGCATACTTACTTTTTACCCTGTAAGCATGGAATTCTCTCCTGTTGCGGTAATTCCCCCTTAACAGCTCAAAGTCGCCTGGATTGTTCTTCAGCAAATTACTGTCATATTCAATATTATAAGAATGTAACACGGCCCGGGCTACTGAATCGTTAATGCTGCCCTTTGTATCAGGCAGATCAATAACCGGGTTCTCTGGCGGATCAATATCTTCCGGTTCCCGGTTTTTTAGTGGCAAATCAAAATGTTCTGCCACTTGCCTTACAACCATCATGCTTCCCTTTGCCTTACCGTCAGCTGAATAACCTGCAATATGAGCAGTTGCAATATCTGCCAGGTTCATAAGTTTAGTATTGATTGCGGGTTCGCCCGTCCACACATCAAGTGCCGCAGCCTTCAATTTTTTGTTCAGAAGCACATCGACAAGTGCATTTTCATCTACTACCTGGCCTCTTGAAGTGTTAATAAACAGGGAATCTTTTTTCATCCTTTTAAAGAAGGTCTCATCTGCCATCATCCGGGTTTTATCTTTCCCGCTTTGAGTCAGAGGCACGTGCATGCTAATGATATCCGAGTCGTTCAGCAGTTTATCCAGTGATATGAAATCATAGCCAGCACCCTCCCTTTCTTTGGGAGGATCATTCAGAAGCACTTTATAACCCAGTGTCTTTGCCATTTTAAATACCTTGCTCCCAACATTTCCCACACCTATTATGCCGAGTTTAGTTTGCCCGGGATCAATATTATACTTGCGGGAAAAATATATCAATGCTGAGCATATGTACTGCATTACGGATCCCGAGTTACAACCGGGAGCACTTGCAACATAAATGTTATTCTTATTGCACCAGTCGGTATCAATATGATCGGTACCGATGGTGGCTGTACCTATAAATCTTACCGAAGATCCTTCCAGTAGATCTGCATTGCACACTGTGCGTGTTCTTACTATCATTGCGTCAGCATCCCGGATATTATCCTTGTTTATACGGTTGCCCTGCACGTATTCAACCTCAGCCCATGGCTCAAACAATCCTTTCAGCAGAGGTACTTTATTGTCAATAATGATTTTCAAGGTTGAATAGTTTAGGTGTTTACTTTTCCGCGTTTTGTTTGCCATAGTCCAAGGCCGGGGTTCGAAATATAGTATATCTCTTCTCCGCCGGCAAGTGTGTTGTAGCCGTTTTTCAGGTTCTCAACATCATATTTTTTCAATGCATCTTCAATACTGCAAAAACCGTATCCGGCCTGACTTACTTCATCCTCCTTGAGCTTGCCGGGGCAATATGTAACTTCGAACCTTTTCTCAGACGAGCCATGGATAAGATGAGCTGCCACGGCCAGGTTATCCTGCAGATCTTTATTTTGTTTTACAAGGTTTTTGATTTCGCCGGAGGTCCTGTATCCGTATTTTCTAATTAAGCTGTCTATCTCACTGTCTTCTCCGAATTTATCCACTCCGGGTGCAATTATCACCAGTTCGCCTCCGTCGGCAATGGCCATTCTTGTCCGGTAAATTGCCTTATTGCCCAGCCATGTGCTACGGTACAAGTCAGGATCGAGGTAAACTACAATCTTTACCGGTGGTTTATCCAGTTTTGTAATGTTTAATTTTGAAGAAAGAGAGGCCGCTTTTATCAGGCATTCCGGTCCGGTCCCTGTAAACAGGCCCTTTGTTTGAGGATTTCCTTTGTTATCAGTGGAGACTACTGTTAATATGTAAAGTATATTAAGGTGTTCAGCAAAAGCACTCTCACCAAAGTTCAGAACCTCCCTGACAGGGTTTGATACCCTGCCCATTATCTTTTCCATTCCATAAACAGCACTAAGGTAATGGCTTTTATTAATTGCCTCAGCTCCGCCACATCCAATAAAAATATTCTTGTTATGGTTAGCCATACCCATTACTTCATGGGGAACAACCTGCCCCACTGATACAATGAGTGAGTCAGAATGCTTATTTATCAGTTTGTTTACCTGCAGCGGCCATTCATAGCTGATCAGTCCTCCCGTTACTGAATCCAGGTATGCTCCCGGAACCTCGCCAAGCTTAACTATGTCATTTCTCCAGTCATGGTCATGGATAATATCGTGTGGAACTGTCCCGAACATTCTTGTTTTCTCTTTTGCTGTCATAGGAGCATGTGTCCCCAGTGCCGGCAGCACATGGCTTACCTTATCCCTGTATTCTTCCCATATCATCTCCGTTATTCTTCCTGCACCTGAGTGCAGCCTGGTAATATCAGGGGGTATGACCAGTATCTTATTGGATTTCCCGGTGGCCTCAATAGAAGAGGTAACAGCTTCTTTTATCTGTTTGTCAGTCAGTGATAGTTCGGTAGAACCTTTTTCGTAATACAGCATACAGATCATTTTTTAGTTTTCCGTGACCATGGCGGATCAACAGGGAGGGCCCAGGAGAATTCTTCAAGCAAAGCATTTTCATATTTGCCGCGATATTCACTTCTGATAAATTTTTCAAGTGCTTCATTGTAAAACTTATCCCATGATCCGGCTTCTTTACCGGGTATAACCGGGTAAAAGCATATATTATTATCTCTTGCAGCCTTCAGGTCACCGGGAGCATCTCCAATCATAAGTATTCGATTATCCGGGTATTTGTTTTTTGCAGCGAGAGCAATATGTTCCGTTTTAGTTCCGTACTCCTGCCCGGCAATCATCCTTACCAGCTTGTCCAGTTTGTTTTGTTTCCATTCCCTCTCAAGGGCCTCCAGGGGTGTTTGTGATACCACGATTGAGTCACACTGCTCACGTATTTTTTCAAGAGATGAACGCGCATGGTCAAAAGGTAATACTCCTTTAAGCCATCCGGCAATCTCAGTGTTTATTGATTCAGACCAGTCAAGGACTTTTTTGAGCCCGGGTTCGGGGTTTTGTTTATAGTAAGTTCTAAGGGACTGGTTTCCAAGGATGTTTTCTTGTGATATCCATTCTTTTAGTGCAGTGAGATCCGGAAGTTTGTAATCAAGGTTTTTTATTTCTTCTCTTTGCCCCAGGAGTTCAAAAACTTTAAGCAATGCAGGAAACCTGTTAACACCCCTGTGGACAGAATAGAGGTTTACAAATTCCCATGTCTCCCTTACAAGCCCGGATATAGCAAACAGGTCAAAATATTTTATGCCTGCAGGAATAAAAAACTCTTTTTGTTTTACTTCCATGGTATCGAATACACATCCATCAGAGTCGATGCCAACAAAAAAATCTTTACCGGGTTGCAGGTTCTTCAGCTTTGTCCTGTAATCCATATCAATAATTTTCAGGTATATATTTATTTAATTTCTTTTCTGCAAATACAGGTTTAAATCTGGTAAAGCGCTGACGTCCGTTTTCGAGAGGTATTCTTACCCATTCGCTTCCAATCAGGGGAAGAGCATATTCTATATATTCATCCGTGACATCATACCTGTTGCCGGATATCCATTTCCCGGGGAAGACTCTTTCAGAGAGTGCCATTTTTTCAAGAGCTACTTTATCATAGCGAATATTATAGTACGGACCTGCCTCACGAATAAGGCTTGCCATCCATCCGTTTTGCCCTTCCAATGCTATTTCTGCAGCTTTTTCACCAACCCTGTATGCCTCAAGCAGGTCTGTTTCCGAAGCATAAACCATTGCATGTCTCTGGTCTGTTCCGGGTACCTGTCCCCTGGCTTTGATCCCTGAGTCATTAAGGTAATTAACAACTGCCTGTTGAATATTTGTTTTAGCCGATCCATACTGAATATGCCCGAAGGAGTCTTTTTGGCTTCCTCCAGTGCCGGAAGACATGCCTTCACTTACAATGACCATGCACCTTCCGTGAAGGCCAAGACAGTTCTTAACATTCTCTGCCAGTTCAGGAAAACTCAGCCCTGATTCTGCCAGGTAAATCTGTAATGGCATTTCCCTTTGAGGATCAGCCAGTCGTGCAGCTGCCGGAATAAAACCGGTCCTTCTTCCCATTGCCTGTACAACCATAACAGGATCAACGGGACTTGAGCCCCTGTTTTCTTCATTGAGGTTTTGTGTATAACAGCACCAGTATCGAGCAACAGAGCCATAGCCCGGAGTATGGTCTATCAATTCAAAGCCGGCATCACCCAGATCATTATCAATGGTTTTAGGGACGCCAACAGTTACAACTTCAAGGCCTGTTTCCTTGCACTTTTTCCCGATCTTCAGGGCAGTATGCTGAGAGTCATTTCCTCCTATGTAAAAGAAATAGCCTATATTATGGGCTATGAATACTTCCGTAATGCGGTTTAAATCATTTTCACTTCTTTCTGTTATTTTATACCGGCATGTACCTATGCTGCCTGCGGCAGGGGTATTCCTCAGCAATTCTATTTCTTTACTGTCCTGCGCCGTAATGTCCAGAAGCTCTTCCTTCAGCACTCCTTCAATCCCATGCCATGCCCCGTATATCTTTCCGAAGTTTTGCGGATCACTCCTGCAGGAGTTAATAATGGCCCTTAAGGTATTATTAATCACGGGAGATGGTCCTCCCGACTGAGCTATAATGACATTTCCCGGTGGCATATAGAAGGTATTTATAATTAGCACCTAAAGATACTTGCTTCTGCAGTTTTAAGCCAGATAATTTCAAACTAATTGCCTGTACTTTAGAATCAATATAAATTAAAAAAACATGATATTTCCCAGTTTTTGACAGGAATGGCTGTTATATTTTTAACAGCCTTGAGAAAGACTAATATTTTATAATCTAAAAACCATTTACAAATATGTATCAGACTGATAATTTGATTAAGGATCTGGTTAAGGAGTACGGGAGCAGAAGGGACAGCCTTATGCCGATTCTGCAGGGTATTGTTGAGAAACACAATTACCTTACTGATGATGCAATGGTAGAGGTAGCCAAAGAGCTGGATATTTCTGCTGCCGAGGTCTATGGAACAGCTTCTTTTTACTCGTTCCTTGACACTGAGCCCAGGGGCAAATTTGTCATCAGGGTGTGCAAGACCATTACATGCTCAATGAAGGGTAAGCATGAAGTACTGGAGACACTTGAAGACATGCTCAAGATCAAGGTTGGTGAAACCACATCCAACGGTATATTCACATTACTGGAAACTAATTGTATGGGATGGTGTCATAAAGCACCGGCCATGTTGATTAATGATACTCCTTACACGGAGCTTACAAGGGAGAAAATAAATGAAATTATTAAAGAATACATGCATAAATAAGAGGACCTCATGATGGAAACCAAAAAGATTAGTAAAGTAGATCTTATATTTGAAGACATAGATCCCCGAGAGATTCTGACCAGGGTAAAAGGCATGAGTGCCACGGAGATTATCGAAGAGGTCCTTGAATCAGGTCTTAAAGGCAGGGGAGGAGCAGGCTTCCCAACAGGAATGAAATGGAAGTTTTGTTCAGAAGAAAAAGAAAAAGACAAGTATATTGTTTGCAACGCTGATGAGGGTGAACCCGGAACATTCAAGGATCGTGAGATTCTTGACAGGGTGGCTCAAAAGGTGTATGCTGGTATGACAATAGCCGGTAAAGCTGTAGGAGCCCAAACCGGTATAGTTTATCTGAGAGGAGAATATAAATTCCTTCTTCCGCAATTAAGGGCTGAGCTTGAGAAGTTTCACAAGATGATACATGAACTGGGATTTGATTTCAGGATTGACTTCCGCATTGGCAGCGGTGCTTATATATGCGGAGAAGAGAGTGCATTGTTTGAATCGATTGAAGGCAGGAGGGGTGAGCCAAGAAATAAACCTCCTTATCCTACAAGTTCCGGTCTATTTGGTAAGCCAACATCAATCAATAATGTTGAGACACTTGTAAACTCAGTTATTATACTTAAGTATGGTTCCGAGTTTTACAAAAAGATGGGGACCCAGTTTTCGACAGGTGCCAAGGTCTTTTCCGTATCAGGTGATACTCCCAAACCCGGTATCTATGAGCTTGAGCTTGGGATGTCACTGCTGGAGTTTGTAAATGAATTTGGTGACGGTGATACAAAGGCGGTACAGGTAGGAGGAGCAGCCGGATTCTGCGTTCCCAGGAAACTTTTTGCCAGTACAGTTATTGGTTTTGAAGGAGTGCCTACCGGTGGTTCAATGAAACTTTTCAACAGTTCACGGTCAATGTACAATGTTCTGCATAACTACCTTGATTTCTTTAACGAGGAGTCATGCGGCCAGTGTACACCATGTCGTGTCGGGTGTCAGCAGCTTCTTAAAGGAGTAGAGAGTGTTAAAAGAGGTGAAAGTAAATCTACTTATATTGATGAACTTGTAAAACTGGCTGCTACTATGAAGGTTGCTTCCAAATGCGGACTTGGCCAGTCGGTTGGTAATGCGTTTAATTCAATAGTTGAGAACTTCAGAGAAGAAATCATCTACTAAAGAGGACAGAACAATGAAAAAGAATAAAATGGTTAATCTAAAGATAAATAATCAGCCTGTTTCAGTTCCGGAAGGATCAACTGTATTGCAGGCGGCTGAGAAACTGAACATTCATATCCCTACGCTCTGTAATCACGACGACCTGTGTGTAGCAGGTAACTGTCGTGTTTGTGTTGTTGAGCATAAGGGAGCACGTACGCTTCTTGCAGGATGTGCTACTCCTGCTGCTGAGGGTATGGATATAATGACAAATTCACTAAAGGTAAGAAACGCCAGGAAGCATGTTGTTGAACTCCTGCTGTCAGAGCACAGGGCAGATTGTACAAAATGCTACCGTAACCAGAACTGTGAGCTGCAGGAACTGGCAAATGAATACTCCTTCGGAGATCATATATTCCTTGACCTGGTCGGAGACCACGAGGCAATGATTGATGATGCCAGCTGTGCCATTATCAAGGATGATAGTAAGTGTATACGTTGCCAGCGCTGCGTGCGTACCTGCAGCCAGTTACAAAAAGTATCCGCCATTGCAGTTAGTGGCAAAGGTTCTGAAATGAAAATTTCTACTTTCCATGACAGGCCCATAAGTCACGTGGTATGTACAAACTGTGGACAGTGTGTTAACCGCTGCCCGACCGGTGCCCTTACTGAGAAGAACTATATTGATTCTGTATGGGACGCTATCTATGATAGCGGTAAACACGTGGTGGTACAGACTGCTCCTGCCGTAAGGGTAGCCCTTGGTGAAGAACTGGGGTATGATCCCGGCGAAAGGGTAACAGGTAAAATGGTTACTGCCCTTAAACAGCTTGGTTTTGATTCAGTACTCGATACTGACTTTACTGCTGACCTTACTATTATGGAAGAAGGAACTGAGTTGCTAACCCGACTGAAGAAGGCACTTGTTGAGCAGGATAAGGAAACAGCTCTTCCCATGACAACATCATGCTCACCCGGATGGGTCAAATTTATTGAGCATAAGTTCCCTGAGTTTCTGCCAAATGTGTCTACCTGTAAATCACCACAGCAGATGTTCGGAGCACTTGCAAAAACATATTATGCAGACAATCGTGGCGTTGATCCTGAAAATATCGTTTCAGTTTCCATAATGCCCTGTACTGCCAAGAAGTTTGAAGCTAACAGGCCTGAAATGAGGGATAGTGGATATAAGGATGTGGATTATGTCCTTACAACACGCGAATTTGCGGTTATGATTAAGCAGGCGGGTATTGATTTCAGAACACTTGAGCCTTCAGGATACGACTCACTGATGGGCGATTCAACCGGTGCCGGGGTTATTTTTGGTGCAACAGGTGGTGTAATGGAAGCTGCAATACGTACAGCCTATGAGATTGTAACGGGTAAACCGGTACCGTTTGACAACCTTAACATAACTCCTGTAAGGGGTATGGAAGGTGTCAAAGAAGCATCGCTTAAAATAGAGGGTTGCCTGAAGGAATGGAGTTTCCTGGAAGGGGTTGAATTAAAAACAGCTATAGCACACGGGCTTACTAATGCCAATAAGGTAATGACAGCAGTAAGGAACGGTGAAGCTGATTATCATTTCATTGAGATAATGGCCTGCCCTGGCGGTTGTATCGGTGGCGGCGGACAGCCAATACCAACAAATATGACTATACGCCAGAGCCGTATTGATGCTATATATGAAGAGGATATGAGTCTACCAATAAGAAAATCTCATGAAAACCCTGAAGTACAGGCCATTTATAAGGATTTCCTCGGAGAGCCTAACGGGCATAAATCCCATGAACTATTGCATACTCATTATATAGAAAGAGTACCTTACTAGTGTATATGGTTAGATAAAACAAGCAGGGGCGCTCATACGAGATGCCCCTGTTTGTTTTATTAAAATAATGTTCTTTCTAAATCACCGGAAACGACTGAGAGAAAAGATACAAGATACAAGATACAAGTCCGGAAGATACAAGATACAAGATACAAGATACAAGTACGGAAGATACAAGTGGGTTGTGCAGGGATGTAATTATCTGCATATTAAACTCATTCAAACTCATTCAAACTCATTCAAACTCATTCAAACTCATTCAAACTCAATAAATATGCACCTAATAACCTACTGAGCATATACACTCCTTAGCCTTAGCCTTAGCCTTCTCCTTTAGTCTTTTGTCTTTTGTCTTTTGTCTTTAGTCTTCTTCATCAGCCACGCCATATTCTCACCCAGCGTCTTCATCGTTTTCATCCCTTCCTTATCATTGAGTACATCGCCTTTTTCCCTTCCAATACCCACATTCCAGTAAGATGATCCAGGCACAAGCATCTCATTTATAAGGAAAAAGTGATTCATGCTGTCAAGTGCCGGCATGGCACCTGCTCTTCTGACTGCGGCCACTCCCGCTCCTACTTTTCTCCTGAGCGGGTTCTTTTTAGATGCGCGCATGGCGTAGCCCGCCACATCAATGAGGGCTTTTATCTCGGGGGTAACATCGGAAAAGTATACAGGTGAGCCTATTAATATACCATCAGCTTCTGCCATCTTTTTAATGCATTCATTTAACAGGTCGTTTTTCTTATGGCAGAAACCGTCCTGTTCTTTCTTACATTTCATGCAGGCAACACATCCCCTGACTTTTTTACCACCCAGCTGGATAAGCTCGGTGTCAATATCATTTTTTTCAAGTACGCCCATCACTTCCCTGAGCATGAGTTCAGTATTGCCATTTTTGCGCGGGCTGCCGTTGATAGCTATAACTTTCATAATGTAAAAATGATTTTTATGGTGTCAGATCTTCAACCGAAGGAGCTGATGAGTCTGTGTTCTTTTTAAGGTCACTTTTCTTCTTTGTACCGGGAGCATATAGGTCTTCAATCTTTACTTTATCCCCGTTATTATCGTCATTATCCTTCCCGGATATCTTATACGATGAAGATCGGGCATTAAAGTACAATACAAGGCTGAAAATCGGAAATAATGGCATTGTTACAGCATTAGCAAGAGCGCTTAAAATTATGTATGACGGCTTGTTTGCAAGGTTCATTATTTCACCGGCATTTTCAGGGTTGGTGATTGTTTTTATGAAACTGCCACCAAAAGGGATCATAATGATTGCACCCAGTATGAAACTGATTACAACAACCAGTATACCCATTACTGTAACCCAGCCAATATTCTGCCAGAAATTCCTGTGGGCAATCTTAAGAGTATTTGTGATAGTGTCACTCATATTATTTTCTTCAATCATTAGCACGGGGTACAGGAAGGCGGTCAGCATAAAAACATAGATAATTGCAAATAATGCTCCAACGAAGAGCAGGAATATTCCCAGGACAACAGCAACGACAGCAAAGATGCCAAGGGCAAGACTGAGGAGCAACATGGGGATAAAGAACCTGACCAGTCCTTCTGATGCAATAGACAATATATTACTATCCGGGTCAACCGGCTTTCTTATTATGTAATACTGCAGTACCAGGGTAAAAACAAATGTAAAAAGCAAAATAAGGGCATACGGGCCCAGCATAGATTTAAATGCAGACATTACTGCTGCAGGATCATTTGTGGAGTAGAGTTCTGAGACGTCTACTCTTCCTGAAATATAGGTCAGTATAAGCGAAAAAACGAAAGAGATCGTAAAAAGACTTAAAAACCATTTCTTATAAAACTCCCAGATAGTGCTGAGAGCTGTGTCAAGATCATATTTTTTGTTCAGCGGGTGTGTGGAAAAATCTGGCATAAGCAAATATTTATTTATTCAGAAATGCAAATATATATAATTATTACATCATCCAATCAGTTCAAGGATGTCATTGAAATCCATTTCTTTCAGCGGATTGTTTGTTGAAATAAAGGTCTGGGCAAGTCGTGATTTCTCCTGCTGCAACTTCACAATCTTCTCTTCAATGCTGTTGGTTGAGATATACCTTTTAACAAATACATTTTTTACCTGTCCAATCCGGTGTGCCCTGCTGAGTGCCTGTATCTCAGCAGCAGGATTCCACCAGGGATCGAGTATGAATACATAATCGGCAGCAGTGAGATTCAGACCAATACCCCCGGCCTTGAGAGAAATAAGGAAAATGTTAATATTCCTGTCTTCCTGGAATTTATCAACTGTTTTACCCCTTCCCCTTGTACTGCCTGTCAGCAAGGTGTATTCCAGCTTCTTCTTCTGAAACTCTTTCGCAAATAGGTCAAGATGCCTGACAAAAGATGAAAAAACCAGTATTTTATGTCCTTCTGCAATGACAGCCTCTATATCGTGGATTACATTGTTAAATTTACCCGAATCAGCATTGTAGTCAGGGTCTGCCAGTACGGGATGATTTGATATCTGCCGGAGTTTCATCAAGCCCTGCAGGACAATAATGGCGGATTTTTCCATCCCTGTCAATTCTACATTCTCAATAATTGTATTTCTGACTGCTGACTTCTCTTCTTCATATTTCTTGTACTGCTCCTCGCTCATGTCGCAGTAAACCATATTCTCTGAAACAGGTGGCAGGTCTCTTGTTACTTCTTCTTTTGTTCTTCTCAGGATGAATGGTTTAATTATCCTGCTCAGTTTCTCTTCTTTTTCGTGTGATTGGGCTTTCTCTATAGGCCGTGCAAATTCCCTTTTGAAATATGCCAGGCTGCCAAGCAGGCCCTTATTCACAAAATTTAATTGTGTCCATAAGTCGGTCAGTGAATTTTCAACAGGTGTGCCGCTCAATACCAGCTTGTGATCAGATCTAAGTCTTGAAATTGCCTTGTACAGCTGAGATGCCGGGTTCTTTATTAACTGACTTTCATCAAGTACAACATAATGAAAAGAAAAATTTGATATGATGTCTATATCCTGCCTTACGGTATGATAGCTGGATAGTATTATATCGAATTCCGGAAAATATGAGCTGTTCTTTTTCCTCTGATTACCCCTGTAGCTGTAGGTTTTAAGCGATGGGGCGAACCTTTTTATTTCATTCTCCCAGTTATAGACCAGTGATGCAGGAACAACGAGGAGCGAGGTAAGCGGGATCTTTTCTTCTTCAAAAAGGGACGGTTGTTCTGCTGTATGATATGCTGCATCCTTATTCATTTCCTTATTCCTGAGCAGCAGGGCCAGTGTCTGTATTGTCTTACCCAGTCCCATATCGTCGGCAAGACATGCTCCAAGTCCGTTGGCCTGGAGGAAAGACAACCATTTTAAACCTTCATGCTGGTAATCCCTCATTGTAGTCCTTAATCCATGCGGGATCTCTACATCAGGCACTTCGTCAGGTAAAACTAGCTTTTCAAGGGCAGGGCAACTCTTGCATTCATCCTCATTGAATATATCATTCAGAAGTGAAAAATGTTGCTTATGTACCCTTAAAATGTTTTCTTTTTTCTCACCCAGTTCAAATAATTCCCTGTAACGCGTAAACCATTCTTCGGGAAGAATATATACCACCCCTTCTTCATCAACATATTCCCTTTTGTTTTCAAGTATGTTGTTTTTAAATTTTATAAATGGTATCTCTTTCCCATTTATCTTTACTATTGCTTCCAGGTCGAACCAGTCCTTCTCCAGCTTGTGATCAATATCAAGATCTATATTCCTTAGATTATAATTTCTTTCAAGGCTTCCATGCCTTAATTCAAAACCATTGTCAACCAGTTCATTGTAATGATTATTAAGATATTCAACAAGGGAGTATAATTCTTCTTCGTTTTCTCCGGAACGGCCTGGAACCGTGAAATTTTTGTTATCCTCGCTGTAGAAACCTAGTTCATTCAGATAGTCTATAATTGAATTTTCCCATTCGGTATCCCTGTTAATCTTTGTGAAGATGTAATTATTCCCATTCTCAAAGAAAGTAAACGACCTTAACTTGTTATCATAAAATATTTCCTTAGAGTTATAGCTGAATTTAAGCAATAAAACAGGAATATTTCTTATCCCGGTTTCAAGAGTTAGAGAGACAGACTTATCGGGCTTTGCTTCTGTTATTTCAAATCCTGACGGAATAACAGTATGATGGTTGATAATGTTTTTCACAAAACCTGAAAAGTATTTTTGTGTATGTTTGTCGGGTATAAGGATTTTTTCTTTTGTAAGAAAAGGAACCAGTTTTGAGCCTTCTGTTCCTTCCAGCCTGTTAAGCTCATCTCCGAATCTCAAAATGCACGGCGAATTGCAGATTATCTGAATATCTTTATTGAGCAGACTGATAGTTTTATCAGTGTGTCTTTGTGTTATCTCCAGTTTGTAAGAACTGTATTCACTTCCTTTATCAAAAAGAAAAACAGGTTGATAGGGGCTTGCTGAAATATTCAGTATATCGTCTTCGTGCAGGTTACTTGTTCCTGTTTTCTGCCTGTACGTAATAATATTATTATTGCTTATAATCTCAAAACATTTATATAGTTTTCTTTCGATATAAGGCTTAATATGGTTTTCAAATCGTTTATCGTCAATCTTTTCAGTAAACTCAACAACTGTTTTCTCGCGGGAGAACAACCTGAAAAGGTGCCGGTCAGAATAACTGTTGATTATTTCAATCAATTCAATATCAACCTCATCGAGTTTTTCCAGTGACTCAGGTGAGGCATAAGGAGACAGGCACTCTGCCGGACTGTAATAATCATTGCCGCTTTCTTTTTCAATAAACCAGGGCATGAAGAGGGGGCCCCACAACCTGTGCTCAGACAATATTATGACGAAGATACGCTCTGATATTTTTTTTACTCGCCCCATACAGCTTGAAAATGTCTATCCTGCAATAATGGTCAAGATTATGCATTTTTCAAAACAAGTTCGTACACTTTTTTTATTTTTATGATTCATACGATGGCAAGGAGAATTTTGCATATAGATATGGATGCCTTTTTTGCATCAGTGGAGCAGGCAGATTACCCTGAGCTAAAAGGCAAACCCGTGGTTGTTGGGTCACCCTCATCCAGGGGAGTTATTGCTGCAGCAAGCTATGAAGCAAGGAAATACGGAGTAAGATCCGCTATGCCCAGCCAGCAGGCAATGAAATTATGCGGCAGCCTTGTTTTCAGGAAGAACAGGATGTCCAGGTATAAAGAAGTATCCGGAACCATATTTGGTGTTTTTAACAAATACAGTACACTCGTGGAAGCCCTGTCCGTAGATGAGGCTTTTATTGACGTAAGTGCAACAGCCGGTAGTTTTAAGGAAGCCGGATCAGTTGCCCTTGAGATTAAAAAGGATATAAGCAACAGCACCGGGCTTACCTGTTCAGCAGGCTTGTCAGTTAATAAATTCCTGGCTAAACTGGCATCTGATGTAAATAAACCCGATGGACTGTTTATAATTAAACCTGACGAAATCAATGAATTTGTTTCAGATCTTGCCATAGAAGATTTTTTTGGAATAGGCAGGGTGAGTGCCGAAAAAATGCACAGGTATGGTATACATAATGGAAGAGACCTAAGGAATGCAGATATTGATTTTTTGAAAAGGAATTTTGGGAAGGCAGGTGAATTTTTTTACAATATTGCAAGGGGGATAGACGAGAGGGAAGTAGATCCTTACCGGGAAAGAAAATCAGTTGGTGCCGAACTGACATTTGAGAAAGATCTTATAACACAGTTTGAAATTATTGCCGAACTATACAAGCTGGAAAAGGAATTATGGTCACGTCTTAATAAACATGGCAAATCAGGTCGAACGATTACTCTGAAGGTCAGGTATGACGATTTCAGCCAGGTTACAAGAAGCCTGACAACAGGTCACTGCATAAAGGAATTTAAAGAATTGCATGCTGAAGTAACAAAACTCAGGGAACAGGTTCAGTTTAAAAGACGAGGGATCAGGCTTATGGGGGTATCGGTTTCAAACCTGGGAGATGAACAGCCGGATGAACAGTTAAGTATCTGGCAGTAAGAAAGGCAGAAGCCTATATCTTCAGTCCATAATACAGGTGGTCACGCTCCTGCCCGTTGAAATCGGCTACACCCGGCATTTCTCCCCATCTGCTGAATCCGTACTTTTCCAGGAGCTTTATGCTTGGGGTATTATGAGCCAGCAATATTGCTATCAGTGTTTTAAAGTCGTGTTCAGGAGCTTTTGCTATTGCATACTCCATCAGTTTTGATCCTATACCCTGCTTCCTGTAGTTCTGTGAAATGAAGTAACTGATCTCCGCGGTATATCTCATTGCCAGTCGGCGCGGACGGTAGGGACTGAAACAGATATAACCTGTCACAGTGCCGTCTATGTCAGCAACATAGACAGGATACTTATCCCTGTTGTTAGCTTTAAACCAGCTCTCTCTTTCCTCCATGGTGTAGGGTACCATATCGGCTGTTGATATCTCGTATGGTATGACACTGTTGTAGATATCATTTATTGTACCCAGGTCTTTGTATTCCGCTTTTCGTATGATCATAGGGGGATAAAGATAAAAGACAAAAGACAAAAGACAAAAGAGGACCGAGCGTTAATGTTAAAAGACAAAAGGGGTTGATCACCAATCACCAATCCACCAGCCTGTACCTTCATTGCATTCAGGCACAGGGATTACTCGTTCGCTTCGCTCTCTCGTGATCCCGTTGGAGGGAGAAGCTTCAGAACAATAACTGATAAATGCCGAAGGCATTTTTATTCAGGGTCTTTTTTTGCTTATGAGAGTAAGCTCTCAACGCATTTAAAAGACCCTGAATAAAAAACCCGCTTTCGCGGGTTTTATCACTTATTGTTCTGGCGGAGAGGAAGGGATTCGAACCCCCGGTCCCGATTCCTCGGGACAACGGTTTTCGAGACCGCCCCGTTCGACCACTCCGGCACCTCTCCATCTATGATGTGCAAAACTACAAAATAATACACTGACTGAAAATACCTCCGCGGTTATCATAGATTAATCGCCCGGCCTGATGGTTTTTCCTTAAATCTTTATTATTTTGCATTCTTATTAACAATAAAAAAATTCAAGGTCGTGAAAAAATTAGTACCCATATTCATTATTTTAATTATTGCTATGTCAGCATGTAAACAGGGAGAAAATAAGGAGCAGACCGGTAATCCATTCTTCTCCGAATATACAACGAAGTTTAAAGTTCCACCATTTGATATTATAAAAGCGGAGCATTTTATACCTGCTTTCGAAAAGGGGATGGAAACAGAAAAAGAAGAAGTTGAGGCCATCTTAAGTAACGATAAGGAGCCAACATTCGAAAATACTATTGTTGCAATGGATAATACCGGCGAGGTACTTACCAAAGTGTCAAGGGTGTTTTTTGGTCTTAGCAGTGCCAATACCAGCCCTGAGCTCCAGGAGATACAGATGGAGATCTCCCCCAAACTGGCCCAGCACTCAGATGAGATAAGGCTGGACCCAAGGTATTTTGAGAGGGTGGAAAAGGTTTATAACAACCGGGATAATTTCGATCTTGATGATGAAGAATTATTTATCCTGGAAAATATCTATAAAGGCCTTGTCAGAAATGGTGCTGCCCTGGAAGATGAGAAAAAGGAAAAACTGAAGGAAATGAACCAGAGACTGTCTGTCCTGGGAGTGGAGTTCAGTCAGAATGTGCTGGCCGAGACAAATGATTTTGTGCTCAAGATAAGTAAAGAAGAAGATCTTGCAGGCCTTCCTGAATCAGTTATAAACAGTGCTGCCGAGGCAGCCAGCCAAAAGGGACTGGAAGGTAAATGGATATTTACTACCCAGAAACCCAGCATGCTGCCCTTCCTTACTTATTCAGAAAATGAAAAACTGAGAAAGAAATTATATGATGCCTATTTAAACAGGGGAAATAACGGCAACGATAATGATAATAAGGAAATCATGTCCGAAATGATGGAGCTGAGAGCTGATCGTGCACAGCTGCTGGGTTATGAAACTCATTCGCACCTGGTCCTTGAACCCCGAATGGCAGGAGAACCTGATAATGTCTACGATCTCTTGAATACCCTGTGGAAGTATGCCCTTCCTGCGGCAAAAGCTGAACTTGGAGAAATGCAGAAAATAGCTGATCAGGACGGGGTGGTTATAAAGCCAAGCGACTGGTGGTATTATGCAGAGAAGTTACGCAAGCAAAAATATGATCTCGATGACAGTGAGCTGAGACCATATTTTGTCCTGGAAAATGTCAAACAGGGTGCATTTACCCTTGCAAACAGATTATATGGTATCACTTTCACTGAAATTGAAGATATTCCGGTACCACACCAGGAAGCAATGGCTTATGAGGTTAAAGAATCAAACGGTGATCATATAGGAGTACTGTATATGGACTTCCACCCACGCGAAAGTAAAAAGCAGGGAGCGTGGTGTGGATCTTACAGATCTTATAAGATTGAAGATGGTAAAGAAGTTAAACCGGTTTCCACTATGGTGATGAACTTTACAAGACCAAGTGGTGATAAACCTTCCTTGATTTAACTGGATGAAGTGCATACCTTATTCCACGAGTTCGGTCATGCCCTCGACGGTCTTTTCTCTGAAAAGACATACGGTTATTCTTTTATTGCGTGGGACTTCGTTGAGCTGCCAAGCCAGATAATGGAGCACTGGGTTACCGAGCCGGAGATGCTTAAATCATACGCCCTGCACTACGAAACAGGTGAGGCAATGCCTGATGAATTGATCGAAAAGATCAGGGAAAGCAGCCTTTTTAACAATGGCTTTGCCAAGGTAGAATACCTTGCCGCCTGTTACCTGGATATGGCATATCACACAATAGGACCTGACGAAGAAGTAGATGTGGCTGAATTTGAAAAAGAGGCAATGGATGAAATCGGCCTGATCTCAGAAATAGTACCTCGTTACCGCAGTACCTACTTCCTGCATGCAACAGGTGGCTATGACTCAGGATATTATTCATACGACTGGGCTGCTGTACTTGATCATGATGCTTATGATGCTTTCAAAGAGAATGGCATTTTTGATAATGAAACCGCTCAATCATTCAGGAATAATATACTTGAGAAGAATGGTACCATGGATGCCATGGAAATGTATGTTAATTTCAGGGGGCGGGAACCTGAACGCACAGCCCTCCTTAGGAACCTTGGTTTCATGGAATAGTGGGGATGTTAATTTGTTAATTTGGGCAGAGTTAACAATTAGCTGTTGATTTGAAGGTGTTTATAATGAGATATTTATCAGTAATTGCTTTAGCAGGCTTAATTGCTCTTGCCTCCTGTACAGGTACTAAGGAGGAGGCACGGAAACCTAATATTATCTACATTCTTGCCGATGACCTTGGGTATGGAGAGCTGGGGTGCTACGGGCAGGAAAAGATAGAGACACCATCAATTGATCTTCTTGCTGAGAAAGGGATGATGTTTACACAGCATTATTCCGGCGCTCCCGTTTGTGCTCCTTCAAGGTGTATACTGCTTACCGGGAAGCATTCCGGGCATGCCTTTATCCGGGGTAATCATGAATGGGGTGAACGTGGCAATGTATGGGATTACAAAGAAATGATAAAAGATCCCGGTCTTGAAGGTCAGTATCCTCTGCCTGAAGGAACACAAACAATTGGAACCGTTTTGCAGGAAGCCGGTTATACAACAGCAATTGTTGGGAAATGGGGATTGGGAGCGCCCGGTAGCAGTGGCGTGCCCTCAAAGCAGGGTTTTGATTTTTTCTTTGGTTATAATTGCCAGAGACAGGCTCATACATATACCCCTGTTCACCTATGGAAAAATGATAAAAGGGTTTTTACGGGTAATGATACAGTTCCGCCGGGAACAAAATTACCTGAGGGAGCAGACCCGTACGATGAGGATAGTTACAGCAAATTCTGGCAGGATGTTTATTCCCCTGATATGATGTTCGACGAAATAACCAGTTTCGTTAATGATAACAGGGATAATCCTTTTTTCCTTTACTGGGCTACACCTGTACCACACCTGGCATTACAGGCACCACCTGAATGGGTCAGCAAATATGTTGAAAAGTTTGGTGATGAAGAACCATATACGGGAGAAAGGGGTTATTTCCCCCATCGCTATCCTCATGCTGCCTATGCAGCCATGGTTTCATACCTTGATAACCAGGTTGGGCAGCTTGTTAAGCAGCTGAAAGATCTTGGTATTTATGATAATACACTGATCATTTTTACTAGTGATAACGGCCCGTCGTATACAGGAGGCACCGATTCACCATGGTTTAACAGTGCTGGTGTTTTTAATGACGAGAACGGCTGGGTAAAGGGCTATGTTCATGAAGGAGGGATAAGAGTACCTATGGTAGCCAGTTGGCCCGGTGTTATTGAGGAAGGTTCTCAATCAGATCATATATCAGCATTCTGGGATGTGCTGCCAACAATAGCAGAACTGGCAGGTGCAGAGACAGAAGGTGAGACAGATGGAATTAGTTTCCTGCCTGTTTTGCTGGGTGAAAAAGAACAGGAAAAACATGACTATCTCTACTGGGAATTCCCTTCATACAGCGGGCAGCAGGCTGTACGTACGGGTAAGTGGAAGGCTATTAGGAAGAATATTTTCAAGGGCAATATGGATATTGAACTTTATGATCTTGAAACTGACCCTGTTGAGTCTGACAACCTTGCAGGCGATTATCCACAGCTTGTGGCAAAGATGGATTCTATAATGTCAGCTGCACATTCACCGGCAGAACTGGAGAGATTCAGGTTCGAAGAGCTGGGCGACAAATAATTTTTGTACCTCCATGAAAGGGTTTTCAGGTTTAAGCTGCTATTAATTAGGAGTACTGCTCATGTGGAAAACTAAGTCGCCGCCTGAGACTAATTCCTTATGAGTGATATAAGACCTGATTAGTTTTCTGCCGTTTAGATATACCTCCTTGACATACACATTTTCCTTGTCCTGGTTAATGGCTTTCACAATAAATGTTTTTCCATTATCCAGATGTATTTGTGCTTCTCTGACAAGGGGACTTCCCAGCGAATAGTGATCACTTCCGGGGCATACAGGGTAAAATCCCATGGCACTGAAAATATACCATGCTGACATTTGCCCGCAATCATCGTTACCGCACAAACCATTGGTATCACCAGAATACATTGTATTCATTATCATTCTCACTCTTTCCTGGGTTTTGTATGCATTGCCTGTCCAGTTATAAAGGTAGGGAATATGATGCCCGGGCTCGTTTCCGTGTACATACAGTCCTATGATACCGTCACGCGTTATGTCTTCATTCTTATCGATATGTTTATCCGAAAGATCGCTAATAAAAAGAGAATCGAGTATTGAAATGAATTTCTTTTCTCCTCCCATAAGCTGTATCATTTCCGGTATGGCGTGAGGTACATATAAGCCATAATTCCAGGCATTACCTTCAATAAATCCCTGGCCGTAGGTATCTAAAGGATCAAATTCCTTCCTGAATTGACCGTTTGACAGGCGGGGGTGCATAAATCCGCTTTTTGTATTAAACACCTTCCTGTAAGATTCAGAACGGGAAGAAAAAATATTATACAGGCTGTCTCTGCCTGCTTGCTTAGCTATTTGTCCTATACACCAGTCGTCATAAGCATACTCCAGAGTTTTACTGACCGAATAATTCTCTTTATCTTCCGGAATATAGCCCAGTTCCATGTAATGATCAAGCCCGTCATATTTACCGTATGAGGCTGTCTCTGTACTAGCTTCCAGTGCACGGTCAATATTTTCTTTATAAACACCTTTAACGATGGCATCGGCAATCACTGATACACTGTGGTAGCCTATCATACACCAGTTCTCATTGGCATAGTGCGACCATACCGGCAGCATAGGATGCACACTCTGATCAAAGTGTGCAATCATTGACTCTACAATATCACTACTTCTGGAAGGCTGGATAATATTGAAAAGAGGATGGAGGGCCCTGTAGGTATCCCAGAGTGAGAAAATTGTGTAGTTAGTAAATCCCTCTGCAATATGTACATTCCTGTCCAGTCCCATATATCTATTGTCATAATCCATATATGTTACAGGACTCAGTAAAGTATGATAAAGAGCGGTGTAGAATATTGTTTTATGTTCAGGTTTAATTGTTTCGATACTAATTGCTGACAGTTCTCTGTTCCATTTCTCCTGTCCCTGCATCATCGTTTTATCAAAATCCCAGTGCGGGACTTCTGCTTTCATATTCCTCAGAGCTCCCTGTGTGCTAACGGGCGAGAGTGCAACTTTTAATTTTATCTGCTCACCTTTATCTGTGTCAAAACTAAAGTATGCCCTGATATCCCTGCCTGCTATCTCCGGGAAATTATTTTCCTGGTCAAATTTTTTATAGAATCCCTTATAAACACCTTTTTCTTCTCGGGTATGTCCGTATGCCCTGAATGGTTTGCTGAATGAAACTGCGAAGTATACTTTCCGTGTCCTTGCCCAGCCACTGGTTTGCCTGTATCCTGTAATCAGACTGTCGTTTTCCACTCTTATGAAGGTCCAAATATTTTTATCATCATAATTATATATGCCATGTATCATATCAAGGATAATGTGTGCATTATCACTTTCAGGGAAAGTATAGCGGTGGAACCCAACCCGTGTACTGGTAGTGAGCTCTGCCTTTATTCCATAATCAAGGAGCTTAACACTGTAATAGTTTGGTTCTGCAAGTTCACTTTCGTGAGCATATTTTGACCTGTATCCCTTCTCCGGGAATTTCTCAGTGCCGGGGTTTAGCTTTAAGCTTCCCCGTGTGGGCATTATAAGAATATCGCCCAGGTCAGAATGACCTGTGCCGCTGAAATGTGTATGACTGAACCCAACTATTGTGGGGTCATCATACTGGTACCCGGCGCAATATTCATAAACTCGTTTGTTATATGATCCATTTTCTTCATATGAAATCGTATCTGTATCGGGGCTCAGCTGAACCATACCAAAAGGAACCGATGCACCCGGGAAAGTGTGACCCATTTTATCAGTGCCAATAAAGGGATCAACATAGCTGATAAAGTCCTCGCTTTCCTTCTCATGACATGAAGAAAACAGCAATGCCAAAGTAAGGGTAAACAGCAAAAGATTATTTGACAATCTCTTAAGCAGGATAGTAGTTAATAACATAGGATAATAGTCTTAGTATTTTCTTTTTTCAAAATCCTCCTTGTCCTTGTCGTCTATCCTTTTTGCAATGACCAGTAAAAATTTGACGAGCATAAATATGCCGAGAATCTCTGTTATCTCTTTTCCCGGTATCGTTTCTGTTGTTGTTATTATCATAGTTATTGGTTTTTTGTAAAAATAAGAAAAAATTATTAGGCTAAGGCTGAGGCTGAGGCTGAGGACAAAAGACAAAAGACAAAGGACAAAGGACAAAAGACAAAGGACAAAGGACAAAGGACAGCTAAGGACAAGGCTAAGGCTAAGGAGTGTATATGCACGGTAGGCTATTAGATGCATATTTATCGAGTCTCTATTAGTTTAAACCTCTAAACCTCTAAACCTCTTCTATGTTGAAAAACAAATTTAGAGTGTATCTTTTAAATATGTTTTGTTGAATTGTTGATAACATACCGTAGGAAAATATGTTATCAATGATTCAACTCTTATTTTTCTAATTTTTATGCAGTCTTCTA
>JAIPBU010000013.1 GCA_021738535.1 Bacteroidales bacterium
GAAGGGCTGTTGATTTCTGCATCTAGCTGAATTATTATGCCACATCGTCGAAGGGCTGTTCCTTTCTGTACCAAGCCACATTATTATACCACATAGCCGAAGGGGAGGAGCGAAGCTCGAACATTTACAGTAGTACTTCCACCACGCTCAGTATACCGCGTGAGAGGTTATCCCCTTCGGCTATTGCCTGAGGTACTGCTTACTATATTAGAGCCAGTTGTTTATCTGTTTTCCTCGGTATGATTTTTCCTGGCTTCATTATATCCCTTCTTAAAACTTTCAATATTTCCTTCCCAGTCCGAAATCAGATCAATAATGAGCCAGAACAGAACTCCTAATAGTAAGAATAAAGCTACCCTACGAATTTTTTTCCTTTTCATAATAGCCGGGATTTAATTATTTGAGTATTATCCTCATTTTAGTTTTATTTAAACTAGTTTCACAGAAAGACGTAACCTTGTATACCTGGATCCTTCACCTGCAGCATGCTGTTTTAATCTTCTGGACAGGTATTTTGTACTGCCAGTGTAATATGTTCCATCAGAACATTCAAGGATATATACGTATGAGCGTGACATTTACGCTATAAATTTACAAAAATATATCTATCTGGGGTTATAATTAGTTGGCTTATTTGCAAAACGGAACACCCTTCGACGACTATCTGCATGATTGTTCCTTTAATACTTTTCGTTACCGCAGCCAGTTGAACTTTTATTAGCTATTATTGATTGCTCAGGGACCTTTGTTTCCAGTTCAGTGAACCTATCCTATTTACTACAATTTAAGTCACGATAATTAATTCTGTGAACCAAAGGCCCCTGAGCAAAAGCAAGTAGTTTAGCAACTAATTGCAGCTAGTTGACAACTGCACTTAGCAACATTATTCTGGTAGGTCGTCGAAGGGCTGTTCATTTCTGCACTGAGCCACATTATTAGATCAAGTAGTCGAAGGGCTGTCCCTTTCTGCAACAAGCCACATTATTATATCAAGTTGTCGAAGGGAGTTCATTTCTGCATTCAGCAGTATTTTTATAGTATTTCGATGAAGGAAACCCAAATTCTGAATCCGGCCTTCTGCCTTTAAACAGATACAGTGGTCTCTTTACATAATTCTGAATTATAACCTTATTGAATTATTTTTTCACAAATCATAAATTTATGCTACTTTAGCAATAAGATATAAAGTGTATAAATGACATTTAATATTATGCCAAATCAAATCAGAGGGGAGGAGAGATCCTTCATGTTGATTTTATCAGCATTATCAGTTCTCCTGGTAATGCTGCTTCCGGCATGTAACAGAACTTTACCTGCCAAACCTAACATCATTATAATAACCACAGACTACCAGGCGTGGGAGGATGTGCCTGAACTGACTCCTGAACTAAAAATGCCTGCTCTCGACAGGATGTATGACGAAGGGGTGGTGTTCAGGAATCATTACTGTACCGCTCCTGTCTGCATGCCGTCACGCTATACATTAGTGTCCGGTACTTATCCCCATACTCATAAGATGTGGGATAACGGTGGCAAATGGCTGCCTGAAGGTTCGCCGGTATTGATGGAAGAACTGTCAAGGTCAGGCTATAAAACCGTGGGAATAGGAAAGATGCACTTTAAGCCATGGGACCGCATGGCGGGCTTTGATGAAAGAATAATCGCTGACTGCCAGGGTAACTGGGCAGGTGACACCCTAAAAAAAGATGATTATTACTACTACCTTAAAAAAGCAGGGAAGACTCGTTTCGACTACCTGAAATACCAGGATAGCACTGACCTGTTCGGTGTATATGAGTGGCCTATGGAGGATACTCTCGATATCGATTATTATGTAGGCGAACAAACTGTAAGGTATATTGAAGAGGAGAAGCTGGGTGATAATCCCTGGTTTATGTGGGTGTCGTTTAATGGTCCCCATAACCCCTGGGACCCTCCCGCTGAACTTATGGATTATTACCTTGAGAAGGATCTTCCGCCTGCACGCTACCTGGAAGGCGGGATCGATAATAAACCCTATGATCATACTATAACACGCTATAATTACACGAGGAAGCTTGTTGACCAGATCGAGAAGAATCCCGGTAAAAGAGAGGAGTATATTCACAGGATAAGAGCAGGTCATTATGGCGGCCTGACATTGATCGACCAGCAAATGGAAAGGATATTCAGTAAGCTGGAAGAAAAAGGCAAGCTGGATAATACTATTATTATATTTACCTCTGACCACGGTACTCACCTTGGCGACCACGACCTTATCCATAAAGGAACGCATTACGAGAGGTCTTCGCATGTGCCTTTTGTGATATGGTGGCCGGGGGCATTGAAACCGGGTGAAGTGGACGGATTTACCTCTCATGTGGATCTTTTCCCTACTTTGGTGGAGCTTGCTGGAGGAACCCTGCCTGACGGACTGGAGGGTGAGAGTTATTACAATGTTCTTACCGGTAAGGATAGCGCTCCTGATACGGCTGTTATAGAAATACTGGGTAATACTGCCCTCGTTACAAAGGATTATAAGTACGGGATGTACAGACGGTTCAGGGAGACTGACCTGTACGACAGGAATAATGATCCTGATGAATTTTATAATATTGCTGATAAGCCGGAAAATGCTGAACTTGTTAAGGCTTTTACAGAGTATCTCTACAGAATAGATTCAACTCTTGAGGAAGATTTTAACAATGCCCCCCTGGCAGAGCCTCTTCCGGTGGAGCTCACCTTAAAACATGGCGAGACAGTTTCCGGAACTGACTGTCCGTACCTTGGTGGAAAGTCTTTCTATATCAATGCGGAAATTGAGACCAATGATAATACTGAGGGCCCTGTATTAACCAATTATGAAGGACAGCATGGTTTTGCTCTGTATATTAAGGATGGCACTCTGAATATGTCTTTCAGGAAGTGGAATGAAGACAGCGTTATAAACCTGGTGAATATTAATCCGGGCATTAACACTATTAAACTAACACTGGATACACAGGGCATATTGAAATATACTGTTAACGGTAAAGAGGCAGGTAGTTCTGAAACGCCATGGCCCAAGCCTGTCCAGCCCGGCAGGAAGGAATACCTTACAGGCATTACATCAGCCGGAAGTGCAGGTCCTTCATGGGCCAGGCCAATTGGTGATTATGAACGAAACAAGGAATTTACAGGGATAGTAAAATCTTTAAAAATTAAGATTATAGATGACGAGGATCAGGAATAAGGTTTTTTATGCAATACTGTTTTTATTCATCCTTGCTTCCTGCAAAAACCGGGAAGTGGAAAGGCATAGATGTGTGGAGTGCCGGTTCGCCCCAGTCGGGAGATAAAACCGGTGAATTCCTAGTTGTTAGTTTAAGACAGGATTCACTAGCTGTTAAAGTGGCTGATATAAATGATATTAAATCACTTCGTGAGTAAATAACCAGGATAAAACAAAAAAGCCAAATGAAAACAAATTCAGGTAAGACATCAGGTATAGCCCCGGTTTTTATTCTTCTTATAGCAGTCCTCTCGATATCAGGGTGCAGCAAAGAGTCAAAACCAAATATTATCCTTATCCTGGCTGATGATATGGGATATTCGGATATAGGGTGCATGGGCAGTGAGATAAAAACCCCGAATATTGACGGGCTTGCAAATGAAGGCGTTCTTTTTCTTAATTTCTATAATGGCGCCAGGTGTTGTCCCACAAGGGCAAGCCTTATGACCGGCCTGTATGCGCATCAGACCGGTATGGGTGGCATGGAGCCCGACAGGGGACTGCCAGGCTACCGGGGAAATATAAATAATAATTGTGTTACTCTGGCCGAGGCACTGAAGCATAATGGTTACTCAACCTATATGTCAGGCAAATGGCACTTAACAAATATCACGAAGACAGATAAAGAGGAAGAAAAGTATAACTGGCCGGTGCAAAGGGGGTTTGACAGGTTTTACGGTACTATTGCAGGCGCCGGTAATTTCTTTATGCCTGCCACACTGACAAGGCAGAATACCAATATTGAGCAGGAAGCAAAGGATAATCCCGGCTACTATTATACAGATGCCATAAGTGAAAATGCCGTTAAGTTTATAAGTGAACACAAGACCAACAACAAAAAGGATCCTTTCTTCATGTATGTTGCCTATACAGCTCCCCACTGGCCTTTGCATGCCCCGGAAGAGGATATAGAGAAATACAGGGGAGTATATAGTTTGGGTTGGGACAGTATTCGCCAGTCGAGGTATGACAGGATGAAAGAAATGGGGATTATTGACCCCGGCTGGGGAATGGCACCAAGGGATGAAAGAGTACCGGCCTGGGATGAAATCAATCCTGATGACCTGCCTGAACAGGTGCACTTAAGCGTGGATAACGCTGATGAGCTGCGAAGGCTTATGGCCGAAAAAATGGCTGTTTATGCCGCTATGATAGACAGGATGGATCGGGGAATAGGTGAGATAGTTGCTGCCCTGGAAGATCAGAAATGCCTGGATAATACCCTTATTGTGTTCCTCTCAGATAACGGTGGGTGCGATGAATGGGGTACCTACGGGTTTGGCTGGAATAATTATCGCAACACGGGCATAATAGCCGGTAACAAAGAATCAAATTCCAGTTACGGACCGGCCTGGGCACATGTAAGTAACACTCCCTTCAGGCTGTATAAGCTTTATACTTATGAAGGTGGTACATCCACTCCCATGATAATGCACTGGCCTGAAAAGATTAAAAGCAGGGGAAGCATTAACCGCCAGGTTTCACATATTATAGATATAATGCCGACATTTTTAAATGCCGCAAACGGAACATATCCCACGGAGTACAAGGGTAATGAGATTATTCCCCCCGAGGGACATAGTCTCCTTCCTGTACTGGCCGGTGATTCCCTTGATCAACGTACATTATATTGGGAACATATAGGTGGCCGGGCAGTCAGAAAGGGCAAATGGAAACTAACAGGGATGAGAGGGGCAGGACCCTGGGAACTGTTCGACATTGAAAAAGACAGGACCGAGCAGAATGACCTGTCAGATCAGTACCCTCAGGTTTTCGGTGAACTGAAAAAAGACTGGGAGGAGTGGGCAGAAAGGACCAATGCGCTGCCCTGGCCCTATAAGGATTACGAAACTATCAGCTCTGAAAAAGAATAAAAATACTGCATATGAAACCTTCACTTTTCCTGATCTCCCTAGCAGCATTATTACTGCATTTTAATGCTAACGGCCAGGGTAATATCACTCTCAACAGTGGCAATATAAGTGCTGACTTCTCACGCTACGGTATCCGCTCAGTTATATGCCCCGATGATCCTTACAGGGCCAGCCCTGTGTCAGGAAGCTTTGGCCGTCCGTCAATTACTTACAGGATAGGTGAGGGCGACTGGCTTACTCATTACATGGGAAATACGAGCATGAACGCCGAAGAGGGTAAAATAACATACACCCAGGATTCAGAAGGAATGCCTATGAGCCTTGAGCAGGAATTTACTGCTGAAGATGCAGGTATTACCTGGACGATGAAACTGAAAACGGAGATGGAGTTCCCGGTTAAGGTAGGCGATTTTGCCATTCCCATACCCTGGAACAGGCCCCGCGGTGGTAATCCCGAGCAAACATTTGAGACAGGTTTTACCAAGCACCACTATATAGCGGGTGACGGTTCTTTTATTTTCTTTACAAGGCCATCAGGCAAGGCACCGTATTTCATTATTATGGCTATGCCCGGCACCAGGCTTGAATACTTTGATTCTGACGATACATACCAGGTATATGTCCATTCCGGTCATGCCGGTAACCTGCAGGAAGGAAACTGGCGTTACGAACATACCTACTGTGACCTGGCGCCGGCAGGAGAGGAGGGCTCTGAAGTTGAATACAGTTTCAGGATGCAGTGGGCAAACTCATACGATGAGCTGAGACAGGTACTGTATGATAACGGTTTGCTCGATATAAGGGTTGTGCCGGGAATGTCGCTTCCTGCCGACCTGGTGGCTAAGATATCAATCCGTTCAAAGGAAGGGATAAAAGCTGTCAGGGCCGAATATCCCAGCGATACGGACATTGAATTTATTAAGCGCAGCGATGATAATCACTATATCTACAGTGTCAGGTTCAGGAGACCCGGCGAGAATATGCTGTATGTTGATTATGGAGACGGGCTTACCAATCACCTCGAATTTTTTTCGACCGAAGACCTGGAAACACTTTTTAAGAAAAGATCCTCATTCATAGTGAACAGCCAGCAGCACAAGGTGCCCGGTAGTTGGTGGGACGGACTGTATTCTGTTTATGATATGAAAAATGGCGTTCTGCGTGGGCCGGAGGATACGGATGGTTTTGATTACTGGTGGGGCTATGTGCTGGCCTGTGATGATCCGGCTCTTTGCAAGGCGCCGTATGTGGCAGCCAAGAATGTATACTACCCTGATGATGAAGAGATTGAATCTGTGGAGTACTACCTTGAGAAATTTGTCTGGGGCGGCTTGCAGAGGACTGATAAGGAAAAGCCTTATCCCTATGGTATTTACGGAACACCCAACTGGATGGTGAACAGGGATCCTGAGCTGAGGGCGGGCGTGAAAAACAGGAACCTTGATAAGATGAATGTATGGCGCTCATATGATTACCCGCATATCATAATGTTATACTACCATATGTACCAGGTAGCACAGATGTACCCGTCTAAGGTTAATTACCTTGATGCTGAAGGATACCTGGAAAGGGCATGGCAGACGGCACGGGCATATTTTATTTATCCATACGAGATATTGCCATGGTATGATACTTATAAATGGGGATGCTATAATGAGCTTGTGATAGAAGACCTGGTTGCTGCACTTGAGGAAGCAGGCAGGAACGAGGAAGCCGGGTGGCTGCGTAATGAGTATGAGAAGAAGGTGAAGTATTTTATCTATGATGATGAGTATCCCTACAGGTCAGAATATGCAATTGACCGTACGGCTTTTGAGTCGTCTTACGCCTTTGCCAGGTATGGTGCAACAACAGAGATGGAAGCTGACAGCAACCTATGGTACGATGTGAAGCTTGAAAAATGGTGGTCGCATCCCGAGGTAAGCAGGGATGATGCAATAGAATTCATGGAACAACAGCATTACGCCGGGCTGGCCGTACGGGGATGGCTGGAAACAAAATATTTTTTGCTGGGATCAGATTTTACGACCAGCTCTGACCGTCACTGCCTTTCGTATATGGCCCGTATGGGGGGATGGTCGATACTGGACTATGGCCTTCGCTTCTCGGAAAATCCATGGGACTGGTTGCAACTGGGTTATGCTTCTTACCTTAGCGCGTGGTCGCTGATGAATACCGGTACTGAAGAAAGCAATTACGGGTACTGGGCCCCGGGAAAAGAGAACGACGGTGCTACGGGATGGGCTTTTATGTCGGCTAAAGAGGGCAGGGCCTGGATAAGAAAAGATATTGAAAGAGGAGCATGGTTCTATGATGGTGAGCAGGATCTTGGCCATGGTTCAGCCGTGCGCATGGCTGCAACAATACTGGCTGAAGATCCCCTTTTCGGATGGGTGGCATACGGAGGAGTGTTGAATGATGATGAAGGTGCAATCTCAGTAATACCCAGGGATGGACTGAGATGCCGGTTCTGGCTGGTCAGTGAAAAGAACAGGCTGGGAGTGGAAATGGAACGCGACGGTTTTGCAGGGGAGGAAGCTGTTATTATTGATAATGAGAGGGGAGAGCTTGAGATGACCATAGAGAACAGGACAGGAGATAATCATCACACCAGGGTTTATGTCAGTGGTGATAATTGCGAAATACTGCTTGATGGTAAAAAATACCCTCTCAAAGAGTCAGGCTTTCGCTCTTATGCAGATTTAAAGATTACCAATGATCAACATATTTTAAAAATTATAAAACTCTAGTTCATGAAGATTACTTTTAAAATGAGGCTGTTGAGCATGGGCATAATAACTATGATGCTTATAAGCTCATGCAAGGACGTTAAAGAAGTAGCCAAGGGTCCGGATTACACCATTAAAGAATGGCCATATGATATACCGGCCAGGATATCTGATGAAGGAAATGAAGACCTTTTCCTGATGGCTCTCGGACATGTTGAAACAGAACTGGCAGACGGGCGCTTTGACCCTGTTAAGGACGAGGTAACCCTTAATGACGGGACTGTCATACCCAACTGGTACAGTGACAGCCTGGGGCTTGAATTCTATAGTCCCATCAATAAAGATATATTTCCTTTGCCTCCTTCGGGTATGTGTACCTGGTATTATTACTACCAGCATATTAACGAAGAAGAAGTGAAGCTCAATGCCAGGTGGCTGAATGAAAATCTCCTTGACTACGGGGCAGAGTATCTGCAGATAGATGATGGCTGGCAGAAGGAGAGGGCAGATGGTGGTCATGGTTCACGCGACTGGACCGGTATTGACAAGGCCTTCCCTTCAGGCATGGCTGAGCTGGCTGAATATATTAAGTCGCAGGGACTCGTACCGGGTATATGGATAGCTCCTCACGGGCAGTCAAATGATTCCGTTGTTAAGGCAAACCCGGGGGTCTTTATCTTTAAGCCGGACAGCACATCAGCCTCTGAAACATGGGAAGGGAAGTACCTCGTGGATCCAACATCTGAAGAAGCACATGAATATCTTTACGAGTTGTTTGACATGATGGTTGACTGGGGATATGATTATTTTAAGATTGACGGTCAGCCCATCGTTGTAAGGGAATATGACAGGGTTAACGAATTTATGGAAAAGCCCGGCAGGGATAACGAGGAGCTGTACAGGGAAACCCTCAAAACAATGAGGGAAGCCATAGGTCCCGAAAGATATTTACTGGGGTGCTGGGGCTTACCCACAGAGGGTATGGGAATAATGGATGGTTCCAGGACAGGCGGTGATGTGGTGCTTGGCTGGAGAGGTTTTTTTACTGCCCTGTGGCCTACAATGAGGCATTATTACCAGCATAACATTGCATGGTATACTGATCCCGATGTTATGATGCTGCGCCAGCCCCTGACAATACCACAGGCACAGGTGTGGGCTACACTGCAGGGACTGACGGGACAGGCACTTTTGACATCGGACAGGCTAAGTGACCTTTCTGATGAGCGAGTGGAGATAATGAAAAAGGTGTACCCGGCAGTTGATATAAGGCCCGTGGACCTGTTCCCGTCAGATAAAATGAAAACAGTATGGGACCTGAAGGTTAATCACCTCGGCAGGCAGTATGATGTGGTTGGCTTGTTCAATTACGATGAGAACGAGTTAAAGCAGAAGGTGCTTGAGTTCTCAGAACTGGGCCTGGATGACAGCAAGCGGTATCATATCTTCGATTTCTGGAATAACGAGTACCTGGGATGCTGGGAGAAAGCAGTGGCATTTGAAATACCGCCCACAAGCTGCAGGGTAATAAGCCTTATGCCTGACGAAGGTGAAATAGAGCTGGTGTCGACCAGCAGGCACATCACACAGGGCTGGGTTGAACTGGAGGAAGCTTCGTATGATGGTCAGAAGAAAGAGTACTTAGGTATAAGTAATGTAATTGGAGGAGACCCTTACCAATTACATTTTGCATGCCCTGCAGGCGAATATTTTGATATAACTGATGTAAGGGTTAGTGGCGCAAATGGCCTGGAGACTGAGATTACAAATCACCAGGGATGGTCCACGCTGACTATTAGATCGCCAAAAACTACAAAGCTTGAATGGACGGTGGATTTTGAACCTGCATATTCTTATAAATATGAAACCAGGTCGCCGGGAAGGCTGACAGTGAGGCCTGACGGAACAGATGCAGTAAAAATAAGCTGGAGGCCTCAGTATTACCTGAATTCAGGTTACCAGGTTTATATCGACGGTGAACTTGCAGGGTATACACCTGCAACTTATTTTACTCTTGAGGACATTGACCCGGAAAAGGAATACAGGGTTGAAGTTGTAACGGTATGGAAGGATGGTGATACAAGCAGTAGGTCGGAAGATGATGATTCGGGCACCGTGTTTACACTTAAATCCTTGCTCCGGGAAAACCAAAAACCGTAGTGAGACAGACCCTGCAGGCCAGACCAGACCAGACCACGCCTGGACATGCCAGGTCATGTCAGAACACACCAGGGGTCATGCCAGACCCCGCCAGACCATGCCTGACCATGCCTGATCCGGACTGAAAGTATAACAAAGAACCAAACATATTATGAGAAATTTCATAGTTTACACAATCCTGCTGCTTTCTGCAGTCAGTTTCACAGGATGCACGAAAGAAAGCAATGAACTGTTTCCTGGAGATTACAGTTATGCTGATATCTCAGAAGTAGAATTAACCGGGGGTTCCTTTCTGGATGCTATGTTAAGAACCCGTGACTACCTTTATAGTCTTGATCCTGATAAGTTCCTTCATTATTTCAGGCTCAACGCCGGACTGGACACTATAAGCACCCATTATGGCGGATGGGAAGAAAGAGAGCTAAGGGGGCATAGCCTTGGCCACTATCTTTCTGCATGTTCACAGATGTTTGCTGCTACAGGGGATACTGTACTTAAGAACAAGACTGCATATATAGTTGAATCTCTTGCAAAATGCCAGGAAGAAACCGGAACGGGATACCTGTCAGCCTTCCCGGAAGAGTTTATTGACAGGGTTGAAAATACGGAAGATGTCTGGGCTCCTTATTATACGCTGCATAAGATAATGGCAGGCCTGTATGACTGCTACCGGTATACAGGTAATTCCCTTGCACTTGAAGTACTTACAGCTAAGTCAGACTGGCTGTATGGTCGCTGCTCTGAATTATCATATGATCAAATGCAGTCTGTACTGGATCATACAGAACAGGGTGGAATGAATGAAGTGCTCTTTAACCTTTACAGCGTTAACGGTGAAAGCAGGTATCTTGAACTGGGGCGTATGTTTTACCAGGATAGCTATTTCAGCCCAATACTGTCTTATTATGACAGCCTTAAGGGTGAGCATGTTAACTCGTTTATACCCAATGTTACCGGGCTAATGCGTGAATACGAGCTGACGGGTGATCCTGATAAGTACAGGATAGCCGACTGGTTCTGGAACCAGGTAGTGACAGCACGCTCATATATTACCGGGGGCACCAGCAATGGTGAACACTGGAATGCTGATCCTTACCACATGGACGAAGAGCTGGGACCGGCAAGTCATGAAACATGCTGCACCTACAATATGCTTAAACTGACAAAGCATATGTTCAGGGAAAGTCCTGAGCCCAAATACATGGATTATTACGAGAGAGCTCTGCTGAACGGTATATTGCCTACACAGCACCCCGAAACAAATATGACAATGTATTATGTGCCAATGCAGTCAGGTTATTTTAAAACATTCAGTACGGCTGAGAATTCATTCTGGTGCTGTACCGGGTCAGGAATGGAAAACTTTGCAAGATCAGGTGAGTCAATTTACATGACAGGAAAGAATAAACTGTTTGTAAACCTGTATATCCCGTCAGTGTTAGCATTGGAGGAACAAGGACTGGTTTTGGAACAACAAACATCATTCCCGGATGATGGCAAGGTGAAGTTCATCCTGAAAACCCGGGACCCTTCAGATTTCGCTCTGTCATTGAGAATACCGGTCTGGACAACTAAAGATTTTTCAGTGATGGTAAACGGAAAGGATATTGATTGCAGTACCAACCCCGGATCATATCTTAATATTGACCGCAAATGGAAAACCGGTGATGAAGTAATGGTATATTTTCCCATGAAACTGAATATGGTCTCATTGCCTGCAAAGCATGAATTGTTTGCTCTTATGCATGGTCCGCTGGTGCTGGCAGCTGAATTGCCCGGAGAAGATCCTGGCAATGATAAGGTTTATGGACATTATGGTCCGTATGACACAGAACCCCTGGAGAATATACCTGCTGTTAAAGTCGGCAGTATAGATGAACCACGTGAAAGTTTTACCGCACAGGGCGATCATAATTTTGTTGCTGCGGGAACCGGCGGAGAAGAAATAAGTTTTGTACCTTTTTATAAACTTTTTGGTAAGCGTTATATGATCTATTTCAATGTAAATAATCTTCCTTGATTATGGTATATAATAGTCTTAGTGCTTACAATCTAACAACAAAAATGGGCCTGGAGAACAGGTGTATTGCCAAAATAATTAACTTAATAATATCATGAAGAAACTAATTTATTTAATCTTAACAGTATTTATCCTGGTATCCTGCAATGCAGGTACAGAAGATCAACCATTAACAGGATCAAAATGGGGAGAACTGAGAAACGGATCCGCGGAGGACGTGGTGTCCTCTGAAGTAATGTACTGGTCTGGTGAAAGTCGCCCGGGCAGTGCAACTCATTTTTACGATTTTGAGGCCGTTAACGGGAATAAAAGCCTTACTATATTCAGCGATTCACCTTCATATGGAAGATGGTATAACAAGGTTAACCTGAAACCATGGTCCCGGTACAGGTTTACGGCCTATGTAAAAACTGAAGACCTGGAGCCCGCAAGAGAGAGGGGCGCTGCTATCAGGATTGATGGAATGGATGTTGAACCGGCTGATTTCACGGGAGATAACGACTGGTCGCTCGTAGAATATGAGTTTGAAACCGGTAACAATGATGCCGCAATTGTTTCATGTGTTCTCAGCCTGGACGGACAGGCATCTGGACGCGCATGGTTTGATGATATGAAGTTCGAACTTCTCTCGGAGGAGGATATCAGCACATCCTTTGTAATTGATGCAGCCTCCAAAAATGAAGAGATTTCTGAATATATCTATGGCCAGTTTATTGAACACCTGGGAAGGTGCATCTATGGCGGTATATGGGCTGAAATGCTTAAGGACAGGAAATTCTATTATATGCCGGGTGAAAGGCAATCGCCATGGAAATTGAAGGGCGATGAACCTGTTCTGAGGGCGGAAACCGGAGATCCCTTTGTTGGCGAACATGCACCCTGCCTCGTGCTAAATAATGATGACCCGGTGCTCTACCAGGATGAACTGGGATTGCTCGATGGGATGAACTATGAAGGACGTATTGTCCTGAAGGCAGACAGGGGAATAAAAAATGTTAAAGTAAAACTTACCGCGGACGATTACAGTGAAGAAGTTCTGATTGAGGCTCTTAAGGCCGGGTATTCAAAGTATCCCCTTGCTTTCAGTTCTACCGTGTTTACTCATAATGCCAGCCTCGAAATTAGCGCAGAAGGCCGTGGAAGGCTGTATATTGGCACATTGAGCCTAATGCCTGCTGATAATGTAAATGGATTCAGGAAAGATGTCCTGGCCCTTCTCAAAGAGCTCGATTCACCAGTTTACAGGTGGCCGGGTGGTAATTTTGTGAGTGGCTACGACTGGAAAGACGGTATTGGTCCAAGAGATAAGCGTCCCCCAAGAAAGAACCCGGCATGGACAGGCGTTGAGCATAATGATGTTGGTATGCACGAGTTTATACAACTGTGCCGTTTGCTCGACACAGAACCTTATATTGCCGTTAATGCCGGATTGGGAGGTGTTGAACAGGCCAGGCAACAGGTTGAATACTGCAATGGCGATGCTGATACACCAATGGGCAGATTGAGAGCAAAAAACGGTGATCCCGAAGCATGGAATGTAGAATGGTGGTCTATAGGTAACGAGATGTATGGTGGCTGGCAGCTTGGACATATGTCAACTGATGAATTTGTTGAGAAACATAATGCATTTGCCGGAGCCATGAGATCAGTTGACCCGGATATTTCCCTGGTTGCTGTTGGTGAGGTAGGCGACTGGGATGAGATGATACTGGCTAATTGTGCCGATAATATGGACCTTATCAGTGAGCATTTCTATCGCCAGGACTGGCACGGGGGCGGACTGATGACCCATGTGCTGCAGATACCACGCGCAATAAAAGGCAAGGCGGATGCTCACAGGAGGTACAGGGAAGAAATACCCGGACTGGCAGATAAGAATATCAGGATATGCATGGATGAATATAATTACTGGTATGGACCGCATATTTACGGTGAGCTGGGAACCCGCTATTTTATGAGAGATGCCATGGGCATAGCTGCCGGTATGAATGAGTTTTACAGGCAGTCTGATATTATCTATATGGCTAATTATGCCCAGACGGTAAATGTCATTGGAGCAATAAAAACAAATACGACACATTCCGTAATGGCCTCTACAGGGCAGGTTCTTAAACTTTACAGGGCTCAATACGGTAAAACTCCCGTTTCTGTCAGTGGCGAGACCAGGCCCCTGGACGTAACGGCTGCACTTACTGCCGGCTCTGATACACTGGTTATTTCAGCCGTTAACCCAACATGGGAAGAGGTGCAATTTGATATTGATATTCAAAATGCAGCTGCGGGTGACGGAGCACTGCAGTGGTCAATTACCGCCCCGGATGATATGGCATATAATGAACCAGGTAAGCCTGAATCCGTAGTGATTGATGGCCCGGTGGAATTTACAGGTAATAATTCTTTTAAGGTTGATCCAGTCAGTATTAATATTTTCAGGATACCACTTAAGTGAATATTAAAGAATTAAAGCTCAGAGATTAGTTTATTATGCTTAATAATTATCATTAGTTTATTATTTTTGCGCTAAACAAACGCAATCCAGCTGTGTTATTCAAATTAATAATTGTTTTAATCACTGACCAATGATAAAGAATTTGCTAATTTCACCTTTCCAGAAATTCGTAAAAATTGAGAGCCTTAGTGGTATCATGTTGTTCGGAGCTACAATTATAGCCATGATACTGGCTAACTCCTCTTTTGCCCAGGATTATGAATCTATCTGGCAATATGAAATTGGTATTAAGACAGCTCATTTTGAATTGTCCAAGCCATTACTGCTTTGGATAAACGACGGCCTTATGGCTATCTTCTTCTTCCTGATAGGTCTTGAGATCAAGAGGGAGGTAATGATAGGAGATCTGAATGATCTGAAAAAAGCTTCTTTCCCTATATTTGCGGCTCTTGGTGGAATGATAGTACCTATTTCAATTTATGTTTTTCTGAATAGTGACCCTGCAACATCGCACGGGTGGGGGATACCCGCGGCAACAGATATAGCCTTTTCACTTGCAATATTGCAGCTATTGGGTAAGAGGGTGCCCATAAGTCTGAAAGTATTTCTCGCAGCTTTTGCCATTGTAGACGATATAGGGGCAGTTATACTTATTGCTGTTTTTTACAGTACAGGTATAAAATGGTTGCTTCTGATTATTGCTATCGCAATTGTAGCTCTTCTTATCTTCCTGTCGAAGCGTAATATTTATTCAAAGTATTTATTCTTTGCAGGCGGGGTAATAGTATGGCTGCTGTTTCTGAAAGCAGGATTTCACCCTACAGTTGCAGGTGTCCTGCTAGCCTTTACCATTCCCCTGAGGCAGAAGGTTGATGTAGCTACATATGCCGATAACCTTTGTGATATAGTCGCTGACTTTAAAGATGCATGCAAATCATGCCCTGGGCCTGTTTTGACGCGTGAACAGGTTGATTATATTGACGACCTGGAGGATTGGACAAACAAAGTGCAGTCGCCCCTTCAGCACCTGGAGCATAACCTTCATAACTGGGTAGCATATTTTGTTATTCCCATTTTTGCATTTGCCAATGCAGGAGTCACTTTCAAGACAGGAGGTGATCTGAATTATACCCTTATATTTATTATTATGATAAGCCTGTTTGCAGGAAAATCAATTGGTGTTACCCTTATTACCTGGCTGGCTACAAAGCTAAAGCTAACAGCTATGCCGGGCAGAATGAAATTGTCGCAGCTGGTTGGAGTGTCATTCCTGGCAGGGGTGGGTTTTACAATGTCAATATTTATATCCAATCTTGCCTTTGTTGATCACCCTGAGGTGATGAACTCAGCCAAAATAGGTATTATTTCAGGATCACTCTTATCAGGTATCACAGGCTTCCTGATCCTTCGCCTTACAAGTAAGAAAGAAGATACATCAGGTTAATTTGTTAATTTGTAAATTCGTGTATTGGTTAATTCGTTAATTCGTTAATTCGTGTATTGGTGTATTGGGGGATAATTACCATGTAGGAACCAGTCGCTAAGTCGCTTCGTCGCTAAGTCGCTTCGTCGCTTAGTCGCTTAGTCACTTAGTCGCTTAGTCCCTTAGTCGCTAAGTCCCTGCACCCTGCTCCAACATATAAACAGCAAAAACTACTATCATCCTCCTTAATACCACCCAGTACGTATTTATAGTTACTCAAATACCCTTTTTTATCGTATTAACAGAATTTAACTTTTTTATTTATTTGTAGTCAGTTAATTACTTAAATCAATTCCTTTATGGAAGTGATTACTAAAGAGGTAGAAAAAAGAGAACAGGTTAAGGAAGTTAATAAGGGTAGTACTTCAGAGGGTAATGGCACTAATAACCGTAATGGTATTCCTGACGACCGCAAGGTAAAGAAGGAAAAGATTACGCGTGACCGTCCCATCAAGAGTATTTTCAAGGCTATAACGTGGCGTATAATTGCCTCGGCAACAACATTTGTACTTGCCTACCTGTTCTTCTACAGCGACCCCTATGCAGCGCAAAAGGCCACAGGCATAGCTATGGCAGAAGCATTTATTAAGATGTTCCTGTATTTCCTTCATGAGCGGGCCTGGGAAAGATTGCGCTGGGGCAGGATGATGGTGATCATACGAAGGGGTACACGTAAATCAAGACGTTCTATACAGAGGATAATTTTAAGAAAACCCTGACGATGGAAATAAAGAAAGACGAATTACTTAATCTTGTCAGTGATAAAAAACCGGAAGATGCTTTAAGATTGTTGTCTGAGTTATTCCCCGGCAAGATTGTTTTCACTACCAGTTTTGGTGTGGAGGACCAGGTGATAACAGACATGATTTTTTCAAATGATCTTGATATAACTGTTGTTACCCTTGATACGGGCAGGCTTTTTAAAGAAACCTACAAGGTATTCAATAAAACTCTGGAAAGGTATAACAAGAAGATCAAGGTGTACTATCCTGACACCTCATCGGTTGAGAAGATGGTTTCAGAAAAAGGACCTTACAGTTTTTACCGTTCAGTAGAAAACAGGAAAGAATGCTGTCATATCAGGAAAGTGGAACCCCTCAACCGTGCTCTCAGGGGTATGCAATGCTGGATAACAGGAATCAGGGCCACACAATCATCTTCCAGGGACGATCTTAATATCATTGAGACAGACAAAGACAGGGGTATTTTTAAATATAATCCCCTGCTGAACTGGGACCTTCCTGAAGTAGAGGAGTATATTAAAGTGAAAAACGTACCCTGCAATATATTGCATGATAAAGGCTTTGTCAGCATAGGCTGTGAGCCATGCACGCGTGCAATAAGGCCCGGCGAAGATTTTCGTGCCGGGCGCTGGTGGTGGGAGTCGAACTCAAGCAAAGAATGCGGCTTGCACGAACCCACAAACAACAAAAATAAGGATCAGCTCATATAGGTGTGTATCTTTTCAAGTTTCCCCGGGATATCCAGGTTAAGCGGGCATGATTTCGTGCATGTATTGCAGTTTGTACAAATATTGCCTTTAACAGGCAGCCCTTCATAAAGTGCAGCAGCCTTCTCCCAGTCGTGATCATCCATTGCATACCTTTCAAACCTGAATATGTCTGTAATTGGTATATGCTGTGGACAGGCCGACTGGCACTTACCGCATAAACGGCACGCATTTTTATTTGCCTCTGCTTTTACAAGGTTAAGGGCCTGCATATCTTCCTGTCCGGGTTTCTTCCCTGCACCTGAATAGCTATCCTCTAGCTCGCTCATGTTTTTTACGCGCAGAACAATATTATCAAGCAGGGTCTCTGTTGTCAGCCACCGTACAAGGGCATTATGCGGAGATATGTTATCAGGAAGCCTGCTCATGAAAGCACTGTCTTGCTTCATCCGGCCCAGTCCCCTCGCTGTCTTCATCGCCGTTGTACCAAAGTTATTCTCACTTGCATACTTAATGAATTCATCCATTTCGGGATCATCGTCATATGAATACATAAACTGGGCATGCTCATAATGACCATCTTTAATTATCTCCGTAAGGATCTTAGCTGCACTCTCGCCGTTCTCAACCCTCGGACTGCCTGCATAGCTGTGCTGCGAAAGGCAGAGATGTTTTACCAGGCCTTCCTTTTTGAGTCTTTCAAATGCCCTGATAAAACTGCGGTCGTTCTTGAGCTCTTCCACATTATGGTAACCGTAATGCAACTGCATATCATCAAAGTAACCAAGCCCGGTTTCCTTTACAGCAGTCTTAACGTAGTTGTAATGCTCGTCCTCATCGAGGCGGCCATCGTAGTGATTTCCATCAACACGGTCAACCGTTACCTGGCAATAATGCTCTTCCCTGTTCTTCATAATTATATCAGGCACTCCTTCTCTCATCCAACTGCTTGCCTTATGCCAGTAATTGATACCGCACTTTACGGCTGCTTCGGTCACGGCCGGACTCATATCTCCTGCTCCTATAATTATTGAAACTTCCCTGCCGCTATAGCCTAATTTGCGACGTGGCAGGATGCCAACCTTGGATGTAGCTGCTTCAATTAATGATACATTGCCCGGACTTAACTGGTTACCCGTGATCTTTCCTGACAGACCTGCCAGTACTGCAGTTGATGATAATTGCAAAAACTGCCTCCTTTTAAATGATTTACTCTTTGTCATATTGTTTCGTTAATGATTTTTATTATAATATTTAGCATTTACAATATTTGTATTCTTAAAGCAGGAATTATCTACTTAACAAATCTGCCATTTTGCATTACTCTGATAACATTCCGTAGTTCAGAAATATCACTCAGTGGATCACCATCCACAACTATGAGGTCTGCTGTCTTACCTGCTTTAACGGTACCAAGCCTGTTCTCAATCCCAAGTGCTTCAGCTCCTATTCGGGTGGCAGCCTCTATGGCTTCCATTTCCGTGTAGCCGTTTTTTACAAATCTTTCAACTTCAAGGAAGTACAAAGCGGGATTTTCTTTCATGAAATCATACAGGGCATCTGTGCCAATTGCCATTTTCACCCCTGCATCCTTTAGTTTTCTGAAGATGATTTCATATTCATGGGCTTCCTTGTTATCAGGTGTAAAACGGTCGCGCAGTTGATTTTTCATCATGATTGTCATTGTAGGAACGCTGTATATGCCTTTCATTCCCATCTCATAAATTACATCATCCGGAAGGGCATATGCATGCATGATGATATCTGCGCCCATTGCAGCTGCCCACCGTACAAACTGGTACTGTTTATTATATATACCGGAATGCACAGCCACTCTTTTCTGCTGAAGGTGTGTTTCTTCAATGGCTGCCTCCAGTTCAGCTTGTGAATAGGGGGGCAGGATTTTAATAATATCAGCTCCGGCGTAGAGCTGTTGGCGCACAGCTTTTCTGAATTCATGGGCTCCGTCAACTTCCGTGGCCATATCGAAGCGTGACACCCCATGACCTCCTGTTCCATTGATCCTCTCACCACATACAACAGGCCTGGAGCCCGTAATATATCCTTCATTAAAGGCCTTTTTTGCCATTATGGTTGTTGCCTTATAGCCCCCGGCATCAAAAATGGTTGTTATGCCCGACATCAGGTGGTTGTAAAGATAGGGTACTGAGCGGTAAGCGCAGATTGCTTCATTAAGCAGGGGCGGCCTGTCACTGAAATCAGGGTAGTTCATATGAAAATGGGCGTCAATAAGCCCCGGCAGTACGGTTCTGCCCTCGAGATCTATAACTTTATCTTTTTCAGCCTGGTAAACCCTCCCGGAAGATATTTTTTCAAACCGGGTACCACGGATAATAATGTTTACATTCTCGGCGGGATCTGCCCCGGTACCGTCAATGAGCCTTGCATTTATTAATATGATACGTTGCTCTTTCTCCTTTTCCTGAGAAAATGCTATTGTGCTAATGAATGTAAGCACTATGATAGCAGCTGGAAGTAAAGTTTTAGTTTTCATTTATTTTCTTGTTTATTAAGATCCCAAGATAGTAATAATACGTCCGTTTTTGAATCATTAGCGATTCATGATTTCATACTTTCTGTCGTTCCTGTTATTTGTTATTGTATGTGACTGTCAATTATCTGTTCATTTTTAAACGACGGAATCAGTATATTCTTTATCTTTATCATAAATATTTGAGTAATTATGGGAAAAGCAGTTGTTAAGCTCAATATACAGACCTACGCAGTGGAAGAATATGTTATTGAAGTACCCTGCAAAAAGGACGATGTGGATGAAATTATTATTGCCAGGGCATGGACTAAACTGAAGGAAGATGAAGGAGGATCACTTCCTTACGGACACCGCACGGCTGATATTCTGAATAGAACAGATTAATAGGTCTCTTGCTTGAGAAAACAAAAAAAAGACTTATTTTTGCAGCCTGAAAATGGTTCAGTAGCTCAGCTGGATAGAGCAACGGCCTTCTAAGCCGTAGGTCGCAGGTTCGAATCCTGCCTGAATCACAAAGAAAAAACCCCGGAAGCCGAAAAGGCTGACGGGGTTTTATTTTTCCAATCCGTCAGAAGCTTGCTTCTGTTTCGTAAGCTTCACATCTGGCAAAAGAGCAAATGATAACAATCTACGCTCATAGCAAAAACGGCATAGACCAACTATTTTTTATTCATCATTTGTAATTCCTGCCGGTCAAAAAATAAATTTTTACTTTAAAATTTACTACCTTGGTCTTTCACTGTTTGAACGATGGATAAAATACCAGAACGTTACTACCAAGTGTAAAAGACCGTAATGAACATTGAAACCTGATTATGAAAATTGAAACGATGGCGCTACGTAAATTTGTTTCTGTAAATTTATGGCGTAAAAAGAAAATAAAATATATGGCGAAGAATTAAGCGAAGAGAATCGCGAGCACCATTAATATAATGAATAAAAAAGTGAGCAAAAACGGAAACAATAACGAAGAACCTCTAGAAAAACAACTCTGGAAAGCTGCTGATAAGCTAAGGAAAAACATTGATGCGGCAGAATACAAACACGTTGTTTTAGGATTAATTTTCCTAAAATACATCTCAGATGCATTTACAAACCTATATAAAAAATTAGAAGCTGGAGAAGGAGAATATGCCGGAGCAGACCCGGAAGATAAAGACGAATACAAGGCTGAAAATGTGTTTTTTGTACCTGAAAAAGCCCGATGGAGTTCTCTTTTGTCAAAAGCTAAACTACCGACAATTGGCAAATCGGTTGACGAGGCAATGGATGCTATAGAGAAAGAAAACCCATCACTGAAGGGAGTTTTACCAAAAGTTTATGCTCGCCAAAATCTCGACCCAACCAGTTTAGGAGAATTATTCGATGAAATAGGCAAAATTCAATTAAAAGCGACTAAAGAACGAAACGGTGATGTATTAGGCCATGTATTTGAATACTTTCTTGGAGAATTTGCTCTTGCAGAAGGTAAAAAGGGTGGGCAGTTCTATACACCACGCAGTGTTGTGGAATTATTGGTTGAAATGCTTGAACCATACAAAGGAAGGGTTTTTGACCCTTGCTGCGGTTCCGGGGGTATGTTTGTGCAATCTGAAAAATTTGTGCTGGAACATAGTGGAAAAATTAATGACATTTCCATTTATGGACAGGAAAGCAACCAAACCACCTGGCGACTGGCAAAAATGAACCTCGCCATTCGAGGAATTGACAGTTCACAGGTAAAATGGAACAACGAAGGTTCTTTTTTAAATGATGCCCATAAAGATTTAAAAGCCGATTATATTATTGCTAATCCGCCTTTTAATGTAAGTGACTGGAGCGGTGATTTATTGCGAAAAGATGGGCGTTGGAAATATGGCGTTCCGCCAACATCCAATGCAAACTATGCATGGATACAGCATTTTCTCTACCACTTATCACCCAACGGACAAGCAGGCTTTGTACTTGCAAAAGGTTCGTTAACCACCAAATCAGGTGGCGAAGGAGTGATTAGAAAAACTTTGGTTGAAGCCAATTTAATTGATTGCATTGTAAACTTACCGCCAAAATTGTTCTTAAACACTCAAATTCCTGCTTCGCTTTGGTTTATGAGCCGGAACAGGACGAATGGTAAATTTAGAAACCGAAGTAGTGAGATTCTTTTCATTGATGCCCGGAACATGGGGCATTTAATCAATCGCAGAACAAAAGTTCTTTCCGAAGAGGATATCCAGGAGATTGCCGAAACATATCATACCTGGCGAAACCCGGAAGGCAATTATGAAGACATTAAAGGTTTTTGCAATTCAACACCAATTGAACGGGTAAAAGAACTGGATTATGTACTTACGCCAGGCCGTTATGTGGGTTTGGCTGAGGAAGAAGATGATTTTGATTTTAAAGAGCGGTTCAACAGTTTAAAATCAGAATTTGACGAACAATTGAAAGAAGAAGAACGATTGAATAAGATGATTTCAGAGAATCTGGCCAAAATAATACTGAACGATGAAAAGTAATAGGAACAAAATAGCAGTAAAAGCAATATTTAATCACGTGGCCTTTGGGGAAAATTGCACAATCCCGATTTTAAACAGGTCGAATTCGACCTGTTTATCGAAAAACGTAGAACTCTTGAATCATGAATAAAAAATATACGAACATTACGGTACTTGAAAATACAATAACCATTACCCAGGATAATTACATCTCTTTAACAGACATGTTAAAGGCCAAAGATGGCGATTTTTTTATTTCTGATTGGCTAAGAAACCGTAATACTGTTGAATATTTGGGAATTTGGGAACGGGTTCATAACCCGGATTTTAATTATGGCGAATTCGCCACAATTAAAAGTCAGGCGGGGTTAAACAGTTACAAAATCAGTGTAAAAGAGTGGGTGCAAAAAACAAATGCTATTGGTTTAATAGCGAAAGCAGGTCGTTACGGCGGCACGTATGCCCATGCCGATATTGCATTTGAATTTGGAATGTGGATAAGTGCTGAGTTTAAAATTTATTTGGTAAAAGAGTTCCAGCGCTTAAAAGAACTCGAAAATAAAGAGCTTGACTGGGATGTTAAACGCCAGCTTACCAAAATAAACTACCGCATACATACTGATGCCATAAAGGAAAACCTGATTCCGGAGTACCTTACGCCACAGCAAATAAATTATGTGTATGCCAACGAGGCCGATGTTCTCAATATGGCCCTTTTTGGCAAAACAGCCAAACAGTGGCGTGACGAAAACCCTGATGAAGAAGGAAATATCCGCGACTATGCCAACGTATCGCAATTGGTTTGCCTGGCAAACCTCGAAAATCTCAATGCTGTTTTTATTGGCGAAGGCATGCCACAGCACGAACGACTTAAAAAGCTAAATCAGATTGCCATCGGGCAAATGCAGATACTTTTACAAACCAATGCCGATAGAGCTTTGAAAAAAGGAGGTGCTGATGAATAAGAATATATACAACTTCACGGTTGGCGAACTAATAGAAATATTGCAACAATATCCCGAAGATATGCCGGTAGTGGAAAGTGGTTACGAAAACGGCTACGAAAATTTTTATCATCCGTTTGTAAAAAAAGTAAAACATTTCACTGACAATCCTTATTGGGATGGCCAGTTTCAACTTGACGAGAATGGAAAAGAAGTGCTGCTTTTAGAAAGGGAGGTGAGAAATGACTGAGTGGAAGGAAACAGCATTACAAGATATTGCTTATGTGAACCCTACAGAAAGCATATCTAATGGAACAAAAGCAAAGAAAGTTCCAATGGAATTACTAGAACCCTTTACAAAAAGAGTTTCAGGTTACCAAATTGAAGAATATAAGGGTGGCGTAAAGTTTAAAAACGGCGATACAATTATTGCAAGAATTACACCTAGTCTCGAAAATGGCAAAACAGCTTTTATTGACATTTTAGAAGATGATGAAATTGGATTTGGTTCAACAGAATTTATAGTTTTAAGAGAGAAAGAAGGTCTAAGTGATAAAAATTTCTTGTACTATTTAGCTTTATCACCTGATTTCAGGGAAACAGCCATACTTTCAATGACAGGAAGTTCTGGCAGACAACGGGTTCAGACCGATGTTGTAAAAGAACACTTGTTTAATATTCCCTCACTCCCAGAACAACGCGCCATCGCCTCCATCCTTTCCAGCTTAGACGACAAAATAGACCTGCTCCACCGCCAGAACAAAACGTTGGAGGAAATGGCTGAGGCGCTTTATGATGCTAGGTTTGAAGACAAAGACTTAAATAATCGTGTCAGTGATTTAATTGAACTGCAAAATGGTTATGCATTTAAAAGCAAAGATTTCCAAGATTATGGTGAAAACCGTGTTTTGAAAATAAAAAATATATCCGGTGGCATTGTTGATATACAGGCAACAGACTTTGTTAGTGATGAAACAGTAGATTCACTGGATGATAATTTTTCAATCCATACTGGAGATATTTTGTTTGCAATGACAGGTGCCAAAATAGGTAAAATGGGAATCATTCCTAAAACAGATTACCATTTATGGTTAAACCAGCGTGTGGGTTTATTCAAAGAAAAATATTATGGTTCTCGTTTTCTTGCATATTTGCATTTAAAGTCAGATTATGGAAAAGACTATATTGATAATACTGCAACGGGTAGTGCCCAGCCCAATATTAGCGGAACAGGAATTGAGCAATGTGAATTTCCGGCAATTACTGAGCAAAAAATAATTGATTATTCGAAACAACTTGCTCCTATTTATGAGAAATTGATATTTAATCTTGGACAAGCTAAAAAACTTGAAGCATTAAGAGATACAATATTGCCAAAATTAATGAGTGGTGAAGTAAAAGTAGAAATCGATGGATAAACTTAAAAAAGTCATAGAAGAATATACTGATTGGTCTGGATTCAGCATCTATATTGAGCGGATTGAATCGTACATTGAAATTGACTTTAGCCATTCCTTAGAAAATGCAAAAGCTTTACTCGAAGCTATTGGTAAAGAGGTATGTTCTAAAAATGGTATCGAATTAAATGACACTTCTACCATTAACGGAGTGATGAAGCAATGTTTTAGTTCTATGGGTTTTGTAAATACTTCTATGGTTCAACAAATTTCAAGGTCTTTGGCTGCAATTGGCCAGCAAGTTGGAAACCTTAGGAATGAAATTGGATTAACTTCCCATGGCAAATCCCTTGAAGAAATAAATCAACGAAATAACAAGGTTGATGTTTTAACCCGGGAATTTCTTATTGATACCATTGAAGCGGTTTGTATTTTTATTATCAGGAATTTTGAAATCAGAAAAACAAAGCAGCCAAAAGAAGAATCGCTTGAAGAATCATTAGTATATATTGAGGCAGAGGATTTCAATGAATTTTGGGATGATTCGTTTGGTGAATTCTCAATGGGCGATTATTCATATCCGGCAAGTGAAATATTATTTTATGTTGATAAGAAAGCATATTTGACAGAATATAAATCATTCATAGAAAACAATGATTAAATGTTTATAAAATCGTTACATATAAATAATTTTAAATGTTTTAGTAATAAAACACTCCCAGAATTAGGTGTGCCAAATGGAGACAAAGGAAGTGGACTAAATATCCTAATTGGGGAGAATGGAAACGGCAAAACCACAATCTTAGAAGCCTTAAATTATCTGACATTGAACAGTTTTTCTGTAGAAAACAAGCTGTCAATTAACGACTTTAATAATTACAAAGAAGAAATCAAAATTATTGCTGACATTGACGAATTTAAATGCAAATCAACAATAGATTTTTATAAAACCTATCATTTTATTTCTAATGGCATTGAATTTACCACTAAAAGCAGAGAGGTAAAAGAAAGAAATAAACTATTGTCATCAGCCTTTGAAACGCATTCCTATTTTAAACTTAAAAGCAAGTACAAAGATGCCAATGGGGCTGATAAAAAAGATGTTGATTCAAGAGATAAACCGTTTAATAATAATTATATAGATGGGGATGGATTAAATGTCTTTTACTTTGATAAGAATAGAAATCGACAAATAACCACAGGCAATTACAAAACTACTTTTGAAAGAATACTGGAAGACTTAAACTGGAAATTTATTAAAAATCTAGATAAAGAAAAGGAGAGCGAGATTCTAAAAAACATATCAGGAGAATACTTCAAAACAGTTGATGAGATAACAGCAAGTAATGCAGGAGCAAAAACAGCAACTGATTTAAAAGTTTTTTTTGGGAATGATGAATATGAAAACTTAAAAATCGATTTACTAAATTTATTGATTCCTTATTCAAATGCCTTTTTCACCATAAGAAAGGATGATGATATAAACCAAATTTCAATTAAAGACTTGGGGTCTGGTATTGAAATAATATTAACTCTCCTATTATTAAAAAATATTGCAGGAGCCTCTAAAGGTAAGATTGTATATTTAATTGATGAGCCTGAATTGCATTTACATCCTAAAGCTCAAGAAAAGCTACTTGAATTACTTTTGGAAGAATCAAAAGATAAACAAATTTTTATCTCTACACATTCGCCATATATGTTTAAAGGCTCCATTGGTGCCGGTGCTAATTTATTGCTTCTTAAAAGAGATGAAACCAACGAAATACAGCTTGTTAATGCAAGAAGTGAAGGTTGGGGGTTTTTTGGAGAGGTAAGTCCTACCTGGGGTGAAATTAATTGGTTCGCTTATAATTTGTCCACTGTTGATTTTCATAATGAATTATATGGGTTTCTTCAATCTAAAGCTATAGATGAAAATGAAAATAATTCAACTGAAGCCAATTTTGACCAATGGCTATTTAGCAAAGAAATAGAAGTAAATAAACAATGGATAAAGGAAATCAGAGGTGTAGCACAAGCATCCCAAAACCGCACATTGCAAACTTTTATCAGGAATTCTATTCATCATCCAGAAAATGAACACAATGAAAAATACACAAATGAAGAATTGAAATTATCAATACAACAAATGATAGATTTATTATGATTGAAACTACAGGAAATCAAATTGCGACAAATAAAATTACAATCAAAGATACTTTTGCTGAAGATATGTGGTACAGCATACCAGATTATCAGCGACCGTATGTTTGGGGCGATGACCAGATAAGTTCTTTACTGGATGACATTGCTCATGCAGCAATAAACACACCTGATTCCCAATATTTTTTAGGCTCTTTAGTGTTACATTGTCAAAAAATGAAACTTGATGGAACTTCTTATGTAGAAAATGCAGTGCTTGATGGTCAACAAAGACTAACGACTCTTTACATGCTCCATGCAGTTATAAGAGATTTAACTGACAAAAAAAAGCGTCGGCAGTCATGTGCAGAAACCATTTTTCAAGAAGGAAATCCGGATGATAGTATCCCGGAACGATTAAGGCTGGAATTTGCAATTCGCTCTGAAGCAGCCGAATTCGTGGATACTTACATTAAATCTGAAGGGGGAACTCTAAAAAAAGACGATTTAATAAAGCTGTCCAAAGATTCTAAAAATGTTTCGATTAGAAATATGGCCAATGCAATTTTGATGATTAAAAATTGGCTAAACCAGGAAAATAACCTCGAAATTGATACGCTTTATCCATATTTAAGAACAAAAGTTATTCTTATATACGTTGCCAGCAATGAATTGGAGGATGCTTTCAGACTTTTTACTGTACTTAACGACAGGGGAATAAAACTTAGAAGTAGTGATATACTTAAAGCGCGGAATTTAAGTGTGGTTGAAGATGAAGACAAGCGAAAACAATATGCCATTCTCTGGGAAGAACTTGAAGGCGAACTTGGTGAAGATTTTGACCAGTTTTTATCATACATCAGAACTATTCTTGTTAAAGAGAAAGCCCGGAATAATTTACTCAAAGAATTTGAGGACAATATTTATAATCCAAAAGTTTTTAATAAAACAACAAAAGCATATGAGCGCTCTGCCCCCTTATTAAAAAAAGGGGAGGAAACTTTTGATTTTATAAAAAAATACAAACAGCACAACGACCAAATATTTTCCGGCAACAATCATTATATAACCAACAATTGGTCTTTCGATAATTTAATAAATTTGCTTATAGATACTGCAATTTCTGATATCTGGGTTCCTCCACTTTTAGCATATCGGGAAAGTTTTGGAGATAATTACATTTATGAATTTCTATTAAAGCTTGATAATAAATTTTCAGGAGATTGGATTGCCCGTGAGACACCAACTACACGTATTGAGGCAATGAACAGTATAATAAAAGAAATTCAAATTATTAAAAAAGACAATATCCCGGAAGAAGATAAAATCGATACCCTTTTAAGCTCCAAAGTTTTTGATTTTAATAAAAGTGAATTTCTCCGTCAGCTTTCGGAAAACACAATTTATGGAAGACGGTTTGCCCGTTATGTATTGAGGAAAATTGATTTTCTTTTGGACTCCCCACTATATTCAGAGCAGAGAAATTCATATGGTACAATGTCCGTAGAACATATTTTACCTCAAACACCGGAAGATAATAGCCAGTGGAAAATTGATTTTACGGATGAACAAAGAGAAGAGTGGACGCACAAATTAGGTAACCTTGTATTAATTAGTCGTAGAAAAAACACCGGACAAGGTCGGTTGGATTTTGCAGATAAAAAAATCAAATACTTCAAAAATAGTATTGAATCATTTCCGAATTCATTAAGAATCATGCAAAAACCAAGTTGGAAACAGGATGACTTAGAGTTTAACCACAAAGAATTGATTAATTTATTGAAAAATCATTATGGTATAGGTATGGTTCGCACAAAATTTAATTAAAAGCAGGTGCATGGCATATATCAGTGAAAACACAATTGAAGAATTCACCATTAAACTTTTATCGCATAATGGCTACCAATACATTTATGCCCCAGACATAGCACATGACGGAGAAACACCAGAAAGAACAAGCTATGAAGAGGTTGTACTTTCAGGCAGGTTGCGTGAGTCGATTAGGAGAATAAATCCCACAATTCCACCTGAAATACAGGATGAAGCTGTAAAAGAATTGAACCGGATACATTCACCTGAGCTTATCACGAATAATGAGAAATTTCATCGGTTGCTCACCGAGGGCATCAAAGTAACCTATCAGAAAGACGGAAATGAAAGAGGTGATTTAGTTTGGTTGATTGACTTCAATACGCCTGAGAATAATGAATTTATTGTAGCCAACCAGTTCACCGTTGTTGAAGATGGAATAAATAAACGTCCTGATGTTGTTTTGTTTGTGAATGGAATTCCGCTTGTTGTATTAGAATTGAAAAATGCAGCTGACGAAAAGGCTACGATTAAAACAGCTTTTAACCAGATTCAAACATATAAGTCAACTATACCTGCCTTATTTACATATAATGCATTTACAATAATATCAGATGGTTTAGAAGCCAAAGCAGGAACTATTTCTGCAGGCATGAGCCGCTTCATGGCCTGGAAATCGGCTGACGGCAAAGAAGAAGCTTCTAATTTAGTTAGTCAGCTGGAGACATTGATTAACGGCATGCTAAATAGAAAAACGCTGCTGGATTTAATCCGGCATTTTGTTGTTTTTGAAAAATCGAGACGGGAAGACGCCGAAACAGGCATTGCAACCATTTCAACAGTCAAAAAGTTAGCAGCCTACCATCAATATTATGCCGTAAACCGTGCAGTTGAATCTGCTTTGCGGGCAACAGGCTATTCAGTAGAGAAGGAAACACCCACAAGCATGGCTATGGAAGACCCTGAGAATTACGGTCTGCCCGGGGTCAAAAAGCAACCCAGGGGCGACCGAAAAGGCGGTGTTATTTGGCATACGCAAGGAAGCGGCAAATCCCTTTCAATGGTTTTCTTTACAGGTAAAACTGTTTTAACTCTTGATAATCCAACCATATTGGTAATAACTGACAGAAATGATTTGGATGACCAGCTTTTTGACACGTTTGCTTCATCAACACAGCTTTTAAGGCAGGAACCCAAACAGGTAGAAAGCCGTGAAGATTTAAAAGAAAAACTTAAAGTGGCTTCCGGAGGCGTTGTTTTCACAACAATCCAGAAATTTCAGCCGAATGAAGGAAATGTTTATGAAACCTTATCACAAAGGGAAAACATTATCGTAATTGCAGATGAAGCCCACAGAACACAATACGGTTTCAAAGCAAAAACCATTGACGATAAAAATGAAAAAGGTGATGTTGTAGGTAAAAAAACAGTGTATGGTTTTGCAAAGTATATGCGTGATGCATTGCCTAATGCTACCTATATAGGGTTTACCGGCACACCTATTGAAAACACGGATGTAAATACCCCTGCGGTTTTTGGTAACTATATTGACGTTTATGATATTGCACAGGCAGTAGATGATGGCGCAACGGTAAGAATTTATTATGAAAGCCGTTTGGCAAAAGTAAAATTAAGTGAAGAAGGAAAACAACTGGTTGAGGAATTAGATTCCGAATTAGACGGTGAAGATTTAACCGATACGCAAAAAGCAAAAGCCAGGTGGACACAATTAGAAGCGTTGATTGGCAGTGAAAACAGAATAAAAAACATCGCCAGTGATATTATCCTGCATTTCGGACAACGACAGGAAATATTTGAAGGGAAGGGCATGATTGTAACCATGTCCAGACGAATTGCTGCTGATTTGTATGAAGAAATTATAAAAATAAAACCTGGATGGCATTCTGAGGATTTAAAAAAAGGGGTAATCAAAGTTGTTATGACTTCTTCATCATCAGACGGTCCAAAAATGGCAAAACATCATACAACTAAACAACAACGAAAGATTTTGGCCGACCGCATGAAAGACCCCGAAGATGAATTGCAATTGGTAATTGTAAGGGATATGTGGTTAACTGGGTTCGATGTACCAAACATGCATACCCTTTACATTGACAAACCCATGAAAGGCCACAATCTGATGCAGGCGATTGCTCGTGTTAACAGGGTTTATAAAGACAAACCCGGTGGATTGGTTGTTGATTATTTAGGAATAGCATCTGATTTGAAAAAAGCACTTTCTTTTTATTCTGATGCAGGTGGAAAAGGTGATCCGGCGATTGCACAAGAACAGGCAGTGGAACAAATGTTGGAAAAACTGGAAGTCGTTTCAAATATGTTTCATGGTTTCCCGTATGAAGATTACTTTCAAGCTTGCACTTCAAAAAAACTATCTATGATTTTAAGTGCAGAAGAACATATTCTTGGTCTTGAAGACGGCAAGAAAAGGTTCATAAATGAGGTTACTGCACTTTCAAAGGCTTTTGCCATTGCAGTTCCGCATGAACAGGCAATGGATATTAAAGAAGAGGTCTCTTTTTTCCAGGCGGTAAAAGCAAGACTGGCAAAATTTGATGAAACAGGCACTTCAAAAACTGATGAAGAACTTGAATCAACAATTCGTCAGGTAATTGACCAGGCCTTAATTTCTGAACAAGTTATTGATGTTTTCGATGCTGCAGGAATTAAAAAACCGGATATTTCAATTTTATCAGAAGAATTCCTGTTGGAATTGAAAGGGATGGAGCATAAAAATGTGGCAATGGAAGTTTTGAAAAAGCTTTTAAACGATGAAATAAAATCACGCTCCAAAAAGAATCTGGTTAAAAGTAAATCCCTAATGGAGATGCTTGAAAGTTCAATAAATAAGTATCACAACAAGATACTGACTGCTGCAGAAGTTATTGATGAACTTATAAAACTGAGTAAAGAAATCGTAAGCATGGATGCAGAAGCGGAAGCAATGGGACTTTCGGACTTTGAATATGCTTTTTATACGGCAGTAGCCAATAATGAGAGTGCACGGCAATTGATGCAGCAGGATAAATTACGAGAATTAGCGGTTAAATTAACAGAAAGAGTAAAACAAAACGCTTCAATTGACTGGACAATAAAAGAAAGTGTAAGGGCAAAACTGAAAGTAATAATTAAACGGACTTTGAGACAATATGGGTATCCTCCAGACATGCAAAAACTGGCAACTGAAACAGTACTTAAACAAGCTGAAATGATAGCAAAAGAATTGACTGATGAATAGCCAATCCCTGGGTAGCCTTTAGTCTTTGGCCTTTAGTCTTTCGTCTTTATATAATCTACCCCCGCCTTAAGTAGCATCTCATTCAACTCCGGTATGTCACCTGACTTTATCAGCTCCAGCTTCTTAAGCTCTTTATCTATAGCACTTACCAGTTCCTCCCTTACCTTGTATGCCTGGTCTGTTGGTTTATAACTGCCTGTGGCAACAACGCCGTTCAGGGCAGCAAGCTTATTCCCCAGCCTGATAGGATAATTAAGAGGGTCCTGCCTAGACCTGTTCTTAGTCTGGTATAATGCTTCTTCAATTTCTGTCAGGTTTTTAACAGTAGCTGTGCTCAGTTCCAGTATGTCACTGTGCCTGTCCTTGTCAAGCCTGCCTTTTATATCCAATATATCCTTTCTCAACGTTCTGATATCAATTATGGCCTCATGTGCTTCTGTTAGTTTATCCCTTACATCAATAATAAAGTCAAACTGTTCACGGATATCTTCAATGGCTGTTGATGATCGTGGATCTGCCAGCAGGGAAAAATTCTTCTCAAAAGACCTGTCGTTCACGACAAGCCTGACCTTGTATTGCCCCGGTACTGCCTGCGGTCCGCTCAGGCTGGCACCCCAGAGGATCATACCGGGCACTCTTTTAACTCCCGGGTAAGAGAGGTCCCATGAGAAAATGTTCATCCCTTTGTCAATATCCAGCTTACCATATATTGTATGAGGTCCCAGGTCTAAGCCTTCGGTATTGTGGTGGTAAGAGCGAACTACATCACCCTTAGCATCAATAATATCCAGGTGTATATCGTCACCTTCACCGGGATCATCCGGAAGGTAAAAGTAGCTTACAGCACCAGGGAGGGGGTTCTCACCCGAAAAAAGGCTGCCACCCTGCCTGCCACCAATCCTGTAAGGATCAGCGGGTTTGAAGAGAGTGATATCCTCACCGCTCATTTTTTTATCCAGTGACCTTAGTATATGAAGGTGGTCAAAGATCCAGAACGACCTGCCCTGCGTTGCCACAATAAGGTCGTTGTTCTTAATGGTAAGGTCTGTAACGGGCACAACAGGAAGGTTCAACTGGAATGAATCCCATGACTGTCCATCATCAAATGAGATATACATACCTGATTCAGTTCCGGCGAATAACAACCCTTCCCGGAGAGGATCAGCCCTTACAACCCGTGTAAAGTGATCATTATCAATCCCGTCAACTATCATCTCCCAGTTGCGACCGTAATTTTCAGTTTTATATATATAAGGCTTAAAATCGTCATTCTTATATGCAGTTGCGGCAACATAAAGACCACCGGCATTAAAGGGATCGGCTTCAATGCTGTTGATCATTATCCATTCAGGCATCATTTTTACAGGTGGAGTCACATTTGTCCAGTTTTTACCTCCATCGCGTGTAATATGTACCAGGCCGTCATCCGAACCGCACCAGATAACATTTTCCTCCAATGCTGATTCTGCAACGGAGAATATTGTTCCGTAATATTCAACACTGGTATTGTCCTTCGTAATCGGCCCTCCCGAAGGACCCATCATACTTTTTTCATTTCTTGTAAGGTCAGGAGATATCTTTTCCCAGCTCTGGCCTTCATTAGTGGTTTTAAAGAGATGGTTTGATGCGGCGAAGAGAACATTATCATCATGTCTTGAAAAAAGTATCGGGAAATTCCACTGGAAGCGCTCTTCCAGGTTGGCGGCTCCCCATCCCATGGGATTATCGGGCCAGATGTCTATACGGCGCCTTTCACCTGTCTTATGATTTAACCTGACAAGGTATCCGCCATATGATCCCCCGTAAACAATGTCATTGTCTTTTGGGTCCGGTGCAATCCATCCGCTTTCGCCGCCTGCCGTTGATTCCCAGTTGTCTTCCGTTATACCCCTGTATCCTGTTGATCGTGAATCTATCCTGACTGTTGAATTATCCTGTTGTGCACCGTATATCCTGTAAGGAAAATGATTATCAGTAATAACCCTGTAAAACTGGGCTGTTGGCTGGTTCATCATAGTTGACCAGCTATTTCCCCCGTCATGGCTTACCTGTGCTCCCCCGTCGTCAGCAATGGTCAGTACCGAAGAATTTTCAGGATCAATCCAGAGATCGTGATGATCGCCATGCTCTGTTCCTATCCTTTCAAAGCTTTTTCCTCCATCTGTTGATTTATGAAAACCAACGTTCAGAACGTACACTGTATTCTCATCAACAGGATCGGCATAAACCCTTGAGTAATACCACGCCCTCTGCCTGAGACTACGGTTATCGTTTACCCTTCTCCATGTCATGCCTTCATCTTCACTCACGTATAATCCTCCTTCTCCGGCTTCTATCATGGCATATACCTTTTTGTGGTTTGCCGCGGAGACACTGACACCTATTATACCAAGCGGCTCACCAGGCATCCCTGGTTTATCACTGAGCCTTGTCCATGTATTACCGCCATCCCTGCTTTTCCACAGATCAGATCCTTCACCTCCGCTTTCAAGGCTGTAAGGTGTCCTCCGGACCTTCCATGTTGAAGCATAGATAATGCGCGGGTTTACGGGGTCAAGAATAAGATCACATCCGCCGGCCTCTTCGCTTACGAAAAGAATTTTTTCCCAGGTACTACCGCCATCGCTTGTACGGTATATTCCCCGTTCCGTGTTAGGGCCGAAAAGATGTCCCATAACGGCTGCATAAACAACATCAGGGTTGTCCGGATGTATTCGCAGCCGTGGGATATACTGTCCTTCAGCCAGGCCGGTATATTTCCAGTTTTCGCCTGCATCAAGTGATTTCCATATGCCGTAACCGTGTGAGACATTTCCACGAACAGTTACTTCGCCACCGGAGGCATATACTATATTATTATCTGATTCGGCAACAGCCACGGCGCCGATAGTACCCCCGAAAAAACCGTCACTTACATTCTTCCATGATTGGCCTGCATCTGTAGTTTTCCATACACCTCCCCCTGTAGCACCCTGGTAGAATACCTCATTATTGCCGGGTATTCCTGTAACAGCAGCAGCCCTGCCGCCCCTGAAAGGTCCTATATGCCTGTATTCAAGCTTATTGTAGAATGCTTCGCAGGGCTTTGTGTTTTTGCCGGTTTGCCCGGCAGATGTAAATGAGGAAATAAGGATTATTGCTGCGGTTAATACCAGGTAGTTGATGTGTTTCATTTTTTCAGGATTTGTTAAGATTTTGTTCTTTGATATGTCAGCAGTATCATTAAGGCACAAAAGTTAATAATTTGATCGCTGAGTAAGGCAGATTTTACTATTTTTAACACTTATTATAAATTAATAGTGGCAAGTTATGTTAAACCGAATATTTCTGGTAGCCCTGATTCCTTTTTTTTACCTGATTAACACTCCTGCTTCTGCACAGGAAACAGAAGTTTACCTGTTGACCTGTGATCCCGGGCCGGAGTCATATACAATGTACGGGCACAGTGCGCTAAGGTTGCACGATTCACTAAGTGGTACTGATGTTGTTTATAACTGGGGAGTGTTTGATTTCAGTACACCAAACTTCAATTATAAATTTGCCAGGGGAAGGCTTAATTATAAACTTGCTGCCTACTCATACAAAAGTTTTCTTAATGAATACGGGCCAACAAACAGAACAGTGTATTCACAGAGGGTTTATTTGCCTGAAGAAAACCTCCTCAGGCTGAAGAAGCTTCTGAATGAAAACCTGAAGCCGGAGAATGTTTATTACAGGTATGATTTTTTCAGGGATAACTGTGCAACCAGGATAAGGGATATACTGGAAGAAGCACTGGCGGAAAAACTTGTTTACCCTGATAAAGGCAAAAAGGTGAAGGCAACATTCAGAAAGAGGATAAATGAATACCATAAGGGTGTGTTATGGATGGATGTTGGGATCGACCTGCTGCTTGGCAGTCCTGCCGATGAAAAATGCGGCTTCCGTGAGTCAATGTTCCTGCCGGATTACCTCATGTGGAATCTTAGTGAGGCATTTGTTATTGACGGAGATAAAAGGGTAATGCTCCTGGGGCCTGAAAAGAAAGTATTTGATCATGAAAGGCCTGTTTATGATACAGGAATACTTATGCAGCCATGGTTCTGGCTGACCATTGCATTTATCGCAGTATTGCTTTTTACATTTTTTGTACGCTCAAGACCGGTCCAGAATATATTCGATACTGTTTTCTGGTTTATTCTTACACTACTGGCACTTCTGATGATATTTGTTAATTATCTTACTGATCATGTTGCCATGGGACAGAATTTCAATATGATATGGCTGAACCCATTGATTCCCATATCATTCTATGCCATATTCTCCAAATACAAATTATACTGGTTCTGGCGGGCGCAGGTGGCTTTTTCTGTTATATTCATGCTGGTAATTGTTTTGATTAATCAAAGTATTAACCCTGCTTTTATCCCCGTATTGCTTATGATAATAATCCGGTCATATTACCGGCTGGCGGAGTAGGAGCAACTGCTATTATTTTAACAATATTTTAACAGTCTTTAACAAGCCCGTAGCAAATTCATATATTATTTTGTGGCTGACTTTCATTATTCAAGAGAGTCTCAAATTTGTATATTTGTTTTTCTTTAAATACATCTATGATTATGGATATAAATGTAAACATTAAGGAGTTGAATGAAAAGATCGAGAAACAGAGTGACTTTGTGGAGGCCATCAACCACGAGATAGGCAAAGTCATAATAGGTCAGAAGCATTTAATTGACAGCTTATTAATAGGCCTGCTCACCGACGGCCATATTTTACTCGAAGGTGTTCCCGGTCTTGCAAAAACCCTGGCTATAAAGACCATGGCTGCTGTTATTGATGCCCGGTTTAACCGTATTCAGTTTACTCCCGACCTTCTTCCGGCAGACCTGCTGGGAACAATGATATACAGCCAGAAAAAGGAGGAGTTTATGGTTAAAAAAGGCCCCCTGTTTGCGAATTTTATCCTTGCCGATGAGATAAATCGCTCACCTGCAAAGGTTCAGAGCGCACTACTTGAAGCAATGCAGGAAAGACAAATCACTATAGGAGAGAAATCCTTTATTCTTGAAGACCCATTCCTTGTTATGGCCACTCAGAACCCGATTGAGCAGGAGGGTACCTACCCGCTTCCTGAAGCACAGGTAGACAGGTTTATGCTGAAGGTGCTTATAGATTATCCGGATAAATCAGAAGAAAAACTGGTGCTGCGAGAAAATATTGCAAAAGTGTTCCCTACGGTTAATGCTATTATGAAACCTGACAGGATAATAAAAGCAAGAAACCTGGTGAAGGAGGTCTACATGGATGAGAAGATCGAGAATTATATTATAGATATAGTCTTCTCTACAAGATATCCCTCTGATAACGGTCTTGAAAAATATTCCGGGATGATCTCTTACGGAGCCTCCCCCAGGGCAAGTATAAACCTCGCCCTGGCAGCCAAGGCTTATGCATTTATAAGAAGGCGCGGATATGTTATACCGGAAGATGTAAGGGCAGTGTGCCCCGATGTGTTAAGGCACAGGATAGGACTTACTTATGAGGCAGAAGCAGAGAATGTCAGGCAGGAAGATATAATAAAGGATATACTTGATACAGTTGAAGTACCATAAATATTAGTAATGAAAACAGTTTGCCTGTCCATATTATTGATTGCTCTGTCATCTTCTTTATGCGCCCAGAATCTTCTTGGTTATAAAGAGGATAAAATAGAGAAGTATATTGAAAAGAATAATAAAGACCTGGTTAAGGATACAGAGACAAGAAATGAGAAATACGATTACCTTAAATATACCGATGGTTTCAGTGGAACTACCACTGTTTATTTCTTCCTTGATGCGAATGGACGATGTAAAAGAATAAAGAAGATGTATGTGCACAGTATTAAGGACGAAATAATTGAAGAGCTGAACAGGAATTATACTCCTGCCGGTGATAATAAATGGACAGACATCAAGAAGGGATCAAAGGCTCTTATAAGGATTAATAACGAAGAATGGTTTTTTACTGTTACAATAGAACCTGCATCAAAATAATCAGAAGTGGAAGCAACTGAATTATTAAAAAAAGTCAGGAAGATAGAGATAAAAGCACGCGGGCTCACAAGACAGGTCTTTGCCGGTGAGTATCACAGTGCATTCAAGGGGAGAGGAATTTCCTTCAGTGAAGTCAGGGAATACCAGTATGGTGACGATATAAGGTCAATAGACTGGAATGTAACTGCCCGCTTCAATCATCCCTATGTAAAGGTTTTTGAAGAAGAAAGGGAGCTGACTGTAATGTTGCTGGTAGATGTGTCAGGCTCCGGTAATTTTGGAACAAGGGGTTCACTCAAAAGAGAACAGATAACAGAGATAGCTGCTGTGCTGGCCTTTTCAGCAATAAACAATAATGATAAAATCGGGGTGATGTTTTTCTCGGACAGGGTAGAAAAGTTTATCAGTCCCCAGAAAGGGAAAAAGCACATACTGAGGATTATAAGAGAGTTGCTCGATTTTGAGCCCACTAGTACAAAAACATCACTGGATGAACCCTTACGCTACTTAACCAATGCAATAAAGAAAAAATGTACGGCGTTTATTATTTCTGATTTTATAGCCCCCGGATTTGAACGTTCACTGCGGATCGCTTCCAATAAACATGATATAGTGGGCCTGCGTGTAAGTGATAACATGGAAAAGGAAATCCCGGATCTCGGCCTTGTTTACCTTGATGATCCGGAAACGGGCAAAAGGATGTGGCTTGATACATCACTCAAATCCGTTCGTTTGAAGATCCGGGACAGCTGGGAAAAAGATAGCCGGGAACTTAAAGATGTATTTGCTAAATGCGGGGTAGATAATATAACCATATTTACCGGGGATGATTATGTGAGACCTCTTATTAACCTGTTTAAAAAAAGGTCGTGATGAGAAAACTGTGTTTTATTTTCATAATAATATTTGCAGAAATGACTGCCGGCGCCCAGGATGTAAGGGTGAAGGCTGCAGTTGATTCAAACAGTGTGTTAATTGGTGATCATATAAGGTATAGCCTGGAGGTGGAACAACCGGCGGATATTCAATTAAACCTTACTGAATACAATGATACACTGGCAGAAAACCTGGAGATACTGTCGCAATCACCTGTTGATACAGCAATGACTGATAACGGCAGAATGATCCTGAAGAAAAATTTTCTTATTACAAGCTTTGATACCGGGTTTTACCAGATACCTCCATACAGGGTCAGTCATAAAACGGAGCAGGGGATAAAGAATTATTACAGTGATTATGTCCCCCTGAAGGTAAGCAGGGTGAACGTGGCACCTTCCGATTCAACAGATGTTATTTTCGATATTGTCAGTCCTGCTAAAGTTGGCTACAGTGCAGGAGAAATCCTGCCATGGGTATTGCTGGCCATCGTGCTGGCAGCAGGGTCAATACTGGGATATAAATACCTTAAGCGTCCCAAAAAAGTAAAAGAGGAAGAAAAGAGCAAAATACCCGATGAGCCCATACATATTATAACATTCAGGGAACTTGATAAACTGGAGAAGAAAAAACTGTGGCAGAATGGAAAAGTAAAGGATTACTATTCCCGCCTGACAGAAATCCTGCGCTTCTACCTGGAAATAAGATACGGTATAAAAGCTCTGGAAATGACATCCGAAGAAATTATTAATAAGCTTTCCGGTGAAGATATAGAAAAGAACAGTTTTGAACGCTTAAAAGTGATCTTCAGGAATGCAGACCTGTCCAAGTTTGCACGTTACAGTCATGACAGCACAACCAATACCGGTTCAATGGATGATGCACGGACTTTTGTACGGGATACTTATAAAACAAATGATCCGGATCAGGAAGGTGATGATATGAAAGCTGATCAGGGAAACCTGGCTGAAAAACAAAAGGGAAAGGAGGATAGCAATGGATAATATTACATTTGCCAACCCCTCTTACCTGTGGATCTTGCTTGCGGTGCCTTTACTGGCCCTGTTTTATATACTGCGCCAGAGAAAGACAACAGCAGCATTAACATACAGCTCTCTGAGGCAGCTGGAAGATATACCAGTCCCTGCAAGGGTATATGTAAAACACATTCTCTTTGCTTTCAGAATGCTTGCTCTTGTTATGCTTATAATTGTTCTGGCAAGACCGCAGTCAACAGATTACTGGGAGGATGTTTCAACAGAAGGGATTGATATTGTCCTGGCAATGGATATCAGTAGTAGCATGCTTGCAAAAGATTTTAAACCTGACAGGCTTGAGGCAGCAAAAAATGTTGCAACGGAATTTATAAGCGGAAGACCAAATGACCGTATGGGGCTAGTAATATTCAGTGGTGAAAGCTTTACCCAATGCCCGCTTACCACTGACCACGCAGTGTTGATCAACCTTATGAGGGAAATGAAGAGCGGAATGATAGAGGATGGCACAGCGATTGGACTGGGTCTCGCAACAGCTGTTAACCGGATAAAAGATTCAGATGCTGAGTCAAAAGTGATAATTCTGCTTACTGATGGTGTGAACAACAGGGGCGAGATTGCTCCCGTAACGGCGGCCGAAATTGCAAAGACCATGAATGTACGTGTATATACAATAGGAGTAGGCAGCAGGGGTGTTGCACCTTACCCGGTACAAACAGCTGCAGGTATAAGATACAGAAATATGCAGGTTGAAATAGATGAAAAAGTACTGGAAGAGATTGCGGAAATGACAGGTGGTAAATATTTCAGGGCAACAAATAATGAAAGCCTTGATAATATTTATGATGAAATAGACCAGATGGAAAAATCAAAGATAAATGTTACTGAATTAAGCAGGAAAAAGGAAGAATTTATGCCTTTTGCAATAGCAATGGTAGCACTGCTGTTTGCAGAATTATTTATCAGGTATGTTTTTCTAAGGAAATTTATATAGGCAATAGAATTATGCAGTTATTTAGATTTCATAACCCGGAGTACCTCTATTTATTGCTTCTTGTGCCTGTATTGCTGATCTTTATGATCATCAATGCCAGGTTGCGCAGTAAAAAAATAAAAACGGCAGGTGATGAAGCATTAATTAAAAAGATGATGCCCGGTTTTTCATCTTACAGGGTTAATTTCAAATCCTTTCTGCAACTGCTGGCTGTTACACTGGCAGTATTTATACTGGCACGACCACAGTTCGGATCAAAACTGGAAGAGATAAAGAGGGAAGGAGTGGAAGTGATAATAGCACTGGATGTAAGCAACTCAATGATGGCCGAGGATATACAACCCAACAGGCTTGAGCGTGCCAAGCAGGCAATATCAACACTCGTAGACAGGTTACGTGAAGATAAAATCGGTCTCATCGTTTTTGCAGGTGATGCATATACTCAAATCCCTGTAACTACTGACTATGTGTCTGCGAAAATGTTCCTGTCTTCTATCAGCCCGGGAATTGTGCCAAAGCAGGGTACTTCACTTGAGTCGGCAATAGACCTGGGTATAAACTCGTTCAGCCCCAAAATGGAAGACAGCAGGGCGCTGGTAATAATCACTGATGGCGAGAATCATGAAGGCCGGGTGATGGAAGCAGTAGAGAGAGCAAATGAGAAGGGAGTGGTAATCCATACCATTGGAATTGGATCCGGTACCGGTGTTCCCGTACCGGTTACAAATCAGGGGAGAAAGGATTACCTGAAAGATAACGAGGGAAATACCGTTATCACTAAGCTGGATGAAGAGGTTCTTAAGCAAATAGCATTCTCCAGCGGTGGCAAGTATGTCAAAGCAAGCAATACAAATATTGGACTAAACTCAATATTTAACGAGATTAGCAGTATGAAAACACAGGAGCTTGAAGGAACTATGTATACAGAGTATGATGACCAGTTCCAGGTAATTGCCGCACTGGTGCTTCTTGTGCTCCTGGCAGATATATTGATAATGGAAAGAAGGAACAGGAAACTAAGCAAAATTAAACTATATGATGTGCAGGTTTAAAAATACCCGGTGGATCCTTTTTACCATCGCTTTTATAATGATAAATACAACACTTTTTGCCCAGAAAGAGCGAAAATACACAAGGCAGGGTAACAGGAGCTACATGGATAATAAATATACAGATTCAGAGATCCTTTACCGCAGGGCTCTTGAGGAAGACCCTGGTTTTGAGAGAGCATCTTTTAACCTGGCCGATGCGCTTTTTAAACAGGAAGAATATGAAGAAGCGGCTGAGAAATTCAGGAGTATAAGTGACGGAGGCTCAGAATATGTGCCTGAATCATACTATAACCTTGGTAATTCATTACTGAAAGCCAATAAAATAGAAGAGAGTATCAATGCATACAAGAATGCTCTGAGAAGAGATCCCGGCAACCTGAAGGCTAAATATAACCTGGCTTATGCCCAGGACCTGCTTAAGCAGCAAGAAGAACAACAAAACAAACAGGATAAAGAGGATAAACAGGATAAAAAAAACGACAATAAAGATAACAGGGATTCAGATTCTGAGCAGAGCAAGGATAATGAAAGCGAGCAGGAGCAGGATAAAAATGATCAGCAGCAGGAAAATAATAAGCCTGATGAGCAAAAGAATGATCAACAACAGCAGCAACAGCAAATGACAAAGCAGGATGCCGAAAGATTGCTTCAGGCTCTTGCTGAAAATGAAAAGGAAGTCCAGGAGAAAGTAAAGAAGGCAAAAGCTGCACAAGCAAGAGTAAAAACATTAAAAAACTGGTAGCCGGTGATGAAAAAAACAGTTTTAGTAATAGTACAGCTTCTATTTATTTGCCGCCTCTCCGGCCAGGATATAAACCTGGTAGTCGAAGCTCCGAATGTGGTAGCATTAGGAGAACAGTTCACAGTGAGCTGGACGGCAAACAAAAGGGGTGGGGAATTTATCGCACCTGACCTGGATGATTTTACTATCCTTTCAGGTCCCAGGACATCATTCAGCCAGAGCACGCAGATTGTCAACGGTAAGGTGACATCCAGTGTATCAAATACATATACCTATTATCTCCAGGCAACCAAAGAAGGTGAGTTTATTCTTGATCCGGGTAAATTTGTTTATGAGAAAAAAGAATATTTATCATCTCCTGCTGAGATAGAAGTGGTGAGTGAGGGGCAAAATGTGCAGGGCGGCAGTTCTGATAACCGCGAAAGTCCCGGTTCAGATGAGCTGTATGTTCGCCTGGTAATAGACAAGAATGAAGTTTTCCTGGGTGAACACCTGGTTGCAAGCCTGAAAATATATTCAAAAGTGAATATTTCAGGAATACAGGAGGTTAAATATCCCGATTTTAACAGTTTCCTGAAAGAAGACCTTGAAACAGAACCTCTGAGAGCACTGGAAAGAGAGAATGTTAATGGTAGTATTTACGGAACGGGAATTTTACAAAGATTCCTTCTTTATCCTCAACGAACAGGTAGCATTGAGATTGAGCCTGCAAGCCTGACTGTATTGCTTCAACAGAAGAATAAATCGGGTGATCCTTTTTTTGGTGATTTCTTCTCTACTTTCAGTAACGTACCTAAAGTACTTGCAACAATGCCTGAAAGTATTACCGTTAAACCATTACCCCCCGGCAAACCGGAAACTTTTTACGGTGCAGTAGGCAGTTTTTCTGCCAGGTCTGCTGTAAATACAGACACTGTAAATGTTAATGATGCAATTACTTATAAGATCTTCCTGGAAGGTAAAGGGAATATCCAGCTGACGCCGGCTCCTGATCTGGGACTGCCTCCTGATGTTGAAGTGTATGAACCGGAAACAAGTTCGGATTTACGAAACACAGCATCAGGTACCTCGGGTACAAAAGTGTTTGAATATGTTCTTATTCCAAGGTATCATGGTGAGTTTACAATTCCCGGGATGGAATTCAGCTACTTCGACCCCGGGACAGAAAGCTATAAAACTATTAAAACACGGGAACACAAGCTTTTTGTTCGAAAGTCTGAAGATGAAGATGACCCTGCAACAGTATATGGAGGGGTATCAAAAGAAAACGTAAGGTTCCTGGGGAAAGATATCCGCTTCATTGATACATCAGGACCAGGACTGACTTTATCCAGTAAATTGCTTATTGAAAACAGGCTTTATATTTACTCTTTCCCGGCTGTTTTACTTGTATTTATTATATTAATTATCTTAAGACGTGAGCACATAAAGAGGAATTCAGATATAGCAAGGGTACGTAACAGGAAAGCAGCAGGTATAGCTGCTAAAAGGCTCCGCAGTGCTTCAGCCTGTTTAAATACTACAGATACAGAAGGCTTCTACTCGGAATTGCTTAAAGCATTATGGGGCTACCTTTCTGATAAGTTCAATATTCCATTATCAGAACTGAATAAGGAAAGAATCAATTCTGTTGTTAAGGACGTCAAACTGGATAATGAGCTCATTGATGAAGTGAATGAAGTGATTGATAAGTGTGAATATGCAAGGTATTCGCCTGATAGCGATATAACTGCAGCTGAAGAAATATACCGAAAAGCTGAAAAAGTTATTAAAACAATTGAAAAAAATAATATTTCCCTGAAATGAAATATATAATAACTGTAATTATTATACTGTTGACATCATTGACTCCTTCTGAAGCATCTGACCTTAAGGAAGCAAAGGATATTTATAAGCAGGCGGTGGAGGAATATAAAGAGGGTAATTTCCGGCAGGCATATGAGCTGTTCAATAATTTAATAGACAGGGGATACTCTTCTTTCAGCCTCTACTACAATACCGGTAATGCTGCATTTAAAACAGGTGAAATTCCCTCTGCAATATTGAATTATGAAAAATCATTGCTGCTTAAACCCTTTAATGAGGATGCCCGTTACAATCTCGAAATTGCGAAAACTTATACAGTCGATAAACTGGAGGTAATACCGGAAATCTTTTTTATTGATTGGTTCAGGATCCTTTCTCTTACCCTGCGTGCTAATCAGTGGGCTGTTGGAGCTTTATTCTTTTTTACCGTATCAGTTATATTGCTTGCCGTGTTCCTGTTTTCGGCCAGGTACCGGATAAAAAAACTTTCCTTTGCCGGGGCTCTTATTCTTTTTATACTTTTCCTTTTTGCCCTGGGACTTGGTCTGACCAACCGCTCGTTAACTGCAAATAATAATGAAGCAATAATATTTGAGCCGGTGGTAACAGGAAGCAGTTCGCCCGGGACAGGGGGTAATGAACTCTTCGTTATCCATGAAGGGACAAAGGTTGAGATTCTTGATAAGCTTGGCGACTGGTTTGAAATCAGCTTAAGTGACGGTACAATTGGCTGGATACCTGCAGATAATGCAAAAAAAATTATTCCATGAGCAACCAATTTTTAATATATTTGTCTATATCTTAGAGAACAAAATAATCTGTAATGAAAAGCCTACTTGCCATTCTTAGCCTTACCCTTCTGATGTTTGCCTGTGAGAAACCAAACAAGACACCGGAAGGACCAACCGATGTCCGTGTATGGAATATCACCGACCAGGATTTTACCAACCTTTCAGTAGATACCGGGGGAGGTGATCATGATTATGGTAATCTGTCTGCAGGAGAAAAGACAGACTATTACCGCTTTGAGAAAGCTTATCCCGATGCTGAGATTACTGTTATTATAAATGGCGAAGAATATAGCACAGGACCCCAGGATTATACCTATGCAACTTATATTGGTCCGGATATGGTAACCTACAAGGTTTATATATCGAATCCTGAGCTTAAAATATTAGGGGTTGATATAGTCCTTGAGGGCCCCATTGAAGAATAAGAATACCCCGGCTGAAATTTTTCGTATTTTTTTTGAAAAAGATTGAACTTTTTTTAACCTGGATGGTTAGGTATATGACTAATGTGGTTTCATTCATTATTAGTCTTCCAAAAACTAGGTTTTTTGGTTAGGTTGGTTGGTTTTTAAGAGTCCCGTCCCCCGGGACTCTTTTTTTTAACCTAATTGTCACCATTCTGTCACATATATAATACACATCAATCTGCGCTTTTTATTAGTTTTGTAGCTTAAGCAGGATCATATGCAGGAATTTGTTACAGTATGCCCTCGTAACTGCTACAGTACATGCAGCTTCAGAGTGCAGGTTGAGAAAAACAGGATTGTCCGGATACTGCCTGACAGCAGCAACCTGGCCACTCCTGAAGGTCCCTGCATTAAAGGCTTGTCCTATATTGAACGCTCCTTATCCGGGGACAGGATACTTAAGCCTTTATTGAAAGACAGTGAGGGTAATTTTACAGAAATAAGCAGAAAGAAGGCGCTTGATGTGCTGACGGAGAAATTGTCATATTATAAAAAGAATTATGGCAACAAAAGTATTCTCTATTATTCGGGTAGTGGCATATCAGGACTAACTAATGAAATAGCTGCATCTTTCTGGAAAGCATTTGGGGGTGCATCACTTACTTACGGAAATTTCTGCTGGCCTGCAGGCCTGGAAGCCGTTCGACTTACACTGGGAGAGAATAAACATAATGTGCCCTGGGACCTGGTTAACGCTTCACTGATTATTATCTGGGGTAAAAACCCGGCTGAAACAAATGTGCAGGAAATGGCCTTTATTGATAAAGCCATAGATAGAGGCTCAAAGGTTGTTGTTATAGACCCAAGGCGAACGCCCACTGCTGATAAGGCTGATATTCTGCTGAGGATAAAACCCGGCACCGATGCTGCTCTTGCACTTGCAATCGCAGATATAATAGTAGAAAAGGGGAGGGTTGATAAACAGTTTATAGCAAACAATGTAAATGGTTTTGATGAGTTTGCTTCATCATTCGATATGAGCCCCGCACAGGCAGCCCTGATCACGGGTATCCCGGAAAAGAAAATAGAGGAGCTTGCTGAGATGATAGCCGGGGCAGATGCAATGACTATTTTGCCGGGTTACGGAATGCAGAGGTATACTAACGGGGGACAAACAATCAGGGCACTGCTTGCCCTTAACATAATTACAGGAAACATAGGAAAAAAGGGCTCCGGCTTCAACTATGCCAACCTTCAGTCCTATGTCTTTGATGATGCAAAGGAACCATTGAGTTATTATCCCTGGATAAATGAGTCAGCTCTGTTCAGAAGAAATATTTCAATGGCAGGACTGGCTGAAGATATTATCAATGAAAGAGATCCTGCAATTCATATGGCCTGGATTGAGAGGGGCAATCCATTAACCCAGGCACCTGACACCAATTTATTAAAAAAAGCTTTTGCCGGAATCGGCTTCAAGGTAGTGATTGATCAGTTCCTTACTGATACCGCAAGAGAAGCTGACCTGGTACTCCCTGCAAAAAATATGTTTGAGCAGGCTGATATAGTGAGTTCATACTGGTCGCCTTATGTGTCTTACCGTCCAAGAGTGCTTGAAATACCAGGAGATGTCATGCCGGAGACAGAGTTGTATTATGAGCTGGCTCAGAGACTGGGCATGGATACCGAAAAAAATAATATCCCTGCACCGGGTGATGAAAACCTGGACACCTGGCTTGAAAACAGGATCAAAGGTACTACTAAACTGTCTCTTGATAATATAAAGCTTAAAAAGCAACTTGCACCGGGATTGCAGGAAGTAGCATTTATTGATCATAAGTACCTAACTGATTCAGGGAGGATTGAGCTTTATTCAAGGAAAGCAAAAGAATTATGGAATGTAGGTACACTGCCTGAGTACAACCGGGCTTTTGTATCTGAAAACAAGGGAAACAGGTTCTTCTTTATGACGCCTAATACACACTACAGGATACACAGTCAGTTTGGAAATCTTGGTATCATTAAAAAGTTTGATCCTGAACCATTACTTGCAATTTCACCGGAAGATGCTGATGATATGGATCTTACTGACGGTGATAAAGTACGGGTATTTAATGAAAGGGGTGAAATCACACTTAAGGTTAAGTTAAACGCCAGGATGAAAAATAAATGTGTTTCGCTTCCTAACGGATGGTGGGCAAGCGAAGGGGCATGTGGTAATTTTCTCTCTGCCGGAAGAGAAACAGATATGGGCCACGGAACGGCTTTTCATGATAACCTTGTTTCAATTGAAAAGACAACATGAGGAAAGGGTTTGTGTTTAAATATGACCTGTGTGTAGCATGCAATGCCTGCGTGGCTGCCTGTTACCTGGAAAATGATGGCCATACCCCGTGGCGCACCGTTCTGTCAGATAATGTAAGCGCATATCCGGGTCTCCCTGTACATAATTTATCCCTGGCCTGCAATCATTGTGAAAATCCTGTGTGCCTTGAGTCGTGCCCGGCAAATGCTTATTATATAGATAGTGAGATAAATGCAGTATTACTTGACGAAACAAAATGCCTCGGATGTAATTATTGCTACTGGAACTGTCCTTATGATGCCCCGCAGTATAACAAAAATAAAGGTACTATTGAGAAATGCCACCTGTGCATGAGCAGGATGAAGGACTATCTGTTGCCTGCCTGTGTCACAGCATGTCCCACAGGGGCTTTGGCCTATGATAATTTGGAGGTAAACGGTAAGGAAACATACAATATACCATCAAATGATCTGAGACCTGCTCTTTCTGTTAAGAATCCTCGTAAACTAATAGATAAACCCTTTATTGTCCCGGTTGAAACTGAATATTCAGAAGGAAAAGACATTTCTGCCGGAAAAGGGAAAGACTTCCTCCATGAATGGCCTCTTGCAGTATTCAGTTTTACTTCTGCACTGCTGTTTGCTCTTACTTTTGCTGCCTGGAATGGTGAGCTGGCGTTACCAGCCTGGTTCTATACTGCAGCAGTTCTTTTAAATGCTTTTATTTCACTCTTACACCTTGGAAAACCATTACGCTTTTTCAGAGCTCTCAGCGGCATTAGCAGTTCACCACTTAGCCGTGAAATATTTGCCTATGCCGCATTCTCAGGCTTTTCCGTTCCGGCAATGATCTTTAACATGGAGGTGCTGTGGGTGCTTGCGTTTTTGTCAGGATTATTGCTCCTGGTGGCAATCGACAGTGTCTATACTTATTCAGATAAAAGGTATTCAATAAGATTTCATAATGCACAGGTTTTCCTGACAGGACTCTTATTTGCATCATACCTGGTGCCGGAACCCCTGCCATTTATTTTTATCCTGCTGATCAAGCTTGCTTATATATTTATTTTTAAGTTTTTCAGACCAGGAAAACAAGAGTTCAGAGTGCTTTCATTGATATATACCGCGGTGGTGATATATGCAGCTGTTTCCATGTATATGCCAATTGCTGAACTTAAATTTACACTGCTCTTTGCAGCTCTTATAATGGTGGAATTCACAATGCGATTGATTTTTTATTTTGATTTTTCGCCGCGAAGTATGAGATTTGAGTTCTCAAAGAAAACAATAGCAAAAAATGAAAAATAATAAAATTAACAGTACCAGGACACCGGTATACAGAGATGCAGGTTTTGAACTAACTAATGCAGAGCGTACATCAGAAGCATTCAACAGGGAATCAGGGCATGACCAGGATCCTGAGGTCTTTATTTATTCAAGGTACAGGAACCCGACTGTTATTGATGCTGAAGAAACACTGGCTGACATAGAAAAAAGCAAATGGGCTTTGCTTACCCAGTCAGGAATGTCTGCTATTGATACTGCTTTATCAGTTTTTCAGAAAAAAGACGATGAGAGACCCTGGTTGTTCTTCTCAGAGATATACGGAGGGACAAATTCATATATAGATAACGTCCTTATTGAGAGACGTGGAATAAACGTGGAAAGGTATTATCCGGAAGGGCACGAATATGACCCCGGAAAGCTTGAAGAGATAATCAGAAGGAAAAAGCCTTCCTTCGTCTTCTTCGAAATCGTCTCTAATCCATTGCTGATAGTAGTGCCGCTGCGTGAGATAATTGATATGATACATAGCCACGGGGCTTCTGTTATTATAGATAATACTTTTGCAACAGCACATCTTGTTAAGCCTCTTGAATTAGGAGCCGACCTGGTAATCCATTCAGCAACAAAATATCTTGGCGGGCATGGCAATATTACCGCGGGAGCAATATGCGGTAATGATGAAAACTTATTGAAAGATGCTGTTGAATACAGGAAATACACCGGCCATATGATAAGCCCTGATGATGCCTACAGGTTAAATACACAGATGAAATCATTCAGCCTGCGATTTGAACGCCAGTGCAAAAATGCGTCTGCTATTGCGGAGCTACTGGATGAGAAAGATATTGTCAGGGAAGTTCTTTACCCGGGACTTAAATCACATGCAACTCATGAAAATGCTAAAGAGGCTTTTAACGACAGGGGATATGGTGCTATCGTAACCTTTAGCTTTGACGGTAAAGATGATCAGGAGAAAAGAAAGAGAAGAGATAGTTTTATTCAGTCGGTATCAGATTCTATAATCCTGGTTCCGACCCTGGGCGATTATCATACTATCCTTATGCCTGTTGAGCCTGTATGGGGTTATAAATACCCTGATCCCGGTATGATAAGGTTATCAGTGGGCTTCGAAGAAACAGAAGAACTACTTAACACCATCCAGTCCGGTCTGCCTGCAGTGGATTAATAATAATAGCCCGGGTTACACCCCGGGTTTTGATACATAAAACCATCCCACACCCCCGGAGGCGGGTGAATAGAGGATAATGAATTATGATTCTCACCCTTCGGGTGAGACTTTTCAGAGTAGAACCATCATTCCATATTATATTTCCGGACCAAAAAACACAGCATTGATAAGCATTTTATTGCTTCCATAGCAAAATCCCCTGAAGACCGGATCATCAATAAATAATATAATATTTCCCCTTCCTTTTGACAATGACATAATGCTCCTGCATTAGTGCTTCTTACTCCATCATCCGCCAGCATCAGAATTTTTGGCTTATTAACAGCCAGGAATTTCCATGGACTTGTTATCCCGGGATTGAATTTCTCTTTCCCTACTTCCATTCAACCGGTTTGCTGCCGGTAAAAACCAGGAATTCATTGCATTTACTGAAATGATTATTGCCGAAGAATCCACGGCTTGCAGAGAGGGGAGAGGGGTGGACCGATTCTAGCACCATATGTTTTTCACGGTCTATATGAGCTCCTTTCTTTTGTGCATAAGAGCCCCAGAGAAAGAATACCACATCTTTCTTTTCAGAAGCAATAATTTTTATTACTTCATCGGTAAATCTTTCCCATCCCTTTTTCTGGTGTGAGCCCGGCGAATGAGCTCTTACGGTCAGGGTAGCATTAAGCAGTAACACTCCCTGTTCAGCCCATCTTTCAAGGTTTCCTGATTCAGGGTAGGGTAGGTTAAGGTCATTCATGATTTCCTTGAAAATATTTACCAGGCTGGGAGGATGCTTAACGCCATCATTCACTGAAAAGCAAAGTCCGTGAGCCTGATCCGGACCATGATAGGGATCCTGGCCTATAATAACGGCTTTTACTTTATCAAAAGGACATTTGTTAAACGCATTAAAAATCAGTGGTCCCGGAGGATATACTTTTTCGTTTTTGTATTCTTTCCTGACAAAGCTTATAAGGTCTGTAAAATAGTCTTTTTCAAATTCACGGGCCAGTTTGTTTTTCCAGCTTTCTTCGATATTTACATCCATCTGCTAATGCTGTGAGATTAATAAAGACAAATATACCAAATAGCTGTAAAATATAAACAGCCTACCCGGTAATTCCGGGAAGGCTGTTCAGGGTTTACATTCTGCTGTCCTGTTGGAACGACAGTAAAACTGTTAATATTATTTGTCCCGGCCCTTTACTGCAATGATATTAGTACCATAATTTTTCCGTTACCACCTGGATGACTCTCAACAGCCTTACCTATAATGGCATTCCTCCTGATTTCATTTTCAGTAAGAATTGCTTTCAGCTCATCAAAGTCTTTAGCTTTGTTGATATCCAGGGGAGTATACTTCATCGCATGTCCCGGTGTTGATGAAGTAGTTAAAGGGTCGCCGGGTTCTATAGGACCGTTTTCGTCGGTAACCTTAACGGGAACCCTGCCAGCAAGTGCCAGCCTTGTAGCATTTACTCCAGCGATGGGATCCCCTGTTTCTTCATCAAGGACAATCTCTGAACCCATAGTTAAATGAGGTTTTGTAGATACAACACCCAGGACTGAGCCCTGGTAGGGTTCTGATGATTTTATAACATTTTCCTTGCCCATGGGATCAGCTACAACAACGTCGCCCGGCTCGGTTTCATTATTATTATCATATATATATTCCGCGAGATCTTTCGATGCACCTGTTCTGACATCAGCGTACAGGCCATAATATGTGCCACTTGAATACCAGTCATAGAAGTAACCGCTGTAATAAGTTGTGCCCTCAAAGTTCCTTGTAGCTCTTGATCGCAGTGCATATTTCGTTCCCCCGGAAGTGTTCCCGTTGTGGATTAACCAGAGGCCATATGTAGCATTCCCTGTTGCATTTAATGTTGTGTATCCATTTTTTCTTATGACAAATGCATCATGAGGATCAGTTGATGACGACCCGTTGCCAACCTGGAAAAGAGGATCTGTCTGCACCCAGTCATCTGCAGTTCCCCAGCTGTTATTATACCGCCCTACAACAAAGGAATTTTCTGCATCTGCAATCGTGTACCTTCCAAAAGCAGCTGAGAAATCGCCATTTGTTGAATTACCATATCCGGCAACTACAGATCCCCGTCCTGTTGATTCATTGGCAAAACCTATGGCTGTTCCGTATTCTGCTGAGGATGTATTATATACACCAAAAGCAGCACCACCGTTAGACGTCATATTACCATTACCAACAGCAATTGAGTACGATCCTGTAGCTACGTTATCCTGGTTTATTGATGTCGGGATAATAATATAATCTCCTTTTGTTCCTGTATCTTTTGTCTGAAGCTCAGGCTCTTCTTCTGCAGTTCCTTTGATAAGAGGGTATAAAGGTATAATGGGGATTATTGGTCTCCATATATTTGATTTATAATAATTTGCTCCTATAGCCAGTGATTTACTGCCCTCTGCTCTTGACTTGTATCCCACTGCTGAAGCATAACTGTTTGTGGCGCTTGCATAGTATCCCATTGCCGTGGAATAGGACCCGGATGAAGTGGAATTTGTTCCAATAGCAACAGACCTTGAGCCATCAGATGTATTTGAATTACCGAAGGAAAGGGAATAGTAGCCTGTGGAACTGTTATTATTTCCAATGGCAACCGAATTAGATTGAGTTCCGGCTGTATTGCCTGTGCCCAGGGTAACACTGTTGCTCCCATTTGATATATTGCTTATACCAAGTGCCACTGCATTCAAAGCAGATGCGGTATTTGAATATCCCATACTGAGAGATGATTCTCCACTGGCAATGGCACTTGTGCCTATTGAGTATGCATTGCTTGCCGCTGCACTGGCGTTATAACCAATTGCAGATGAATATTGTCCGCTCGCCTGTGCAGATCTACCCAGTGCATAGGCATAACTGTTCGATGCATAAGCACTTCTTCCAAGCGCATAGGAATAATCTGATGCAGCTCTTGAATAATATCCGACAGATGCAGAATATAATCCATCAGACCTGGCATGGCTTCCAATGGAAACTGAATGATTACCATATGACCTGCTGGCATAGCCCATTGCAAGCGAATAGGATCCTCCTGAGCCTGAATACATTCCAAGCGCCATAGAGTAATCTCCGTATGCATTTGCCCATAAACCGAAAGAGTTTGTATATAAACCGGAAGAATTTGACCTGTATCCTATGGCGGTTGAATATGGTCCTGATGCTTTACTGTTTATACCAATGCCCAGTGCACCAGTGTTTAATGCCTGTGAACTCATTCCCAGTGCCATTGAGTATGATCCGGATGCAAGGGTTTTATCTCCCATCAGGTTGCCCAGTGAGTCAACACCAACCGATCCGAAAGCAAAAGATCTTTCACCTGTTGCAGTAGCACCGGACCCAAAGGCATAGGAATCATTACCGGATGCTACGGCTTTATTACCTATTGCTGTAGAATTCTGGTTCAGTGCCATACTTTTATATCCGAATGCCTGGGAAAAATCTCCTTTCGCAATTGAATGATAACCCAGGGCTGTTGAATTTAAACCTACACTGTCGGGTGAACCAACATGAACCCTTCCTGCAAGGAATGCCTCTTTTAAAGGATACCATAATATCTGCGGTGAAGAGCCTATCGTGTCTATTATCTCTTTACCTGATACATTGAAATACAAGGACTCAGTTCCCTTGGCTTTATCAAAGCCGCCAATTGCAAATCCACCTTTGCTTCCTGCACTTTTTACTGCAGGATTATTTGGAATAAACATTCTTATGCTATCAGGTGATATTAGCATAAAATCCTGGTTAGTCCCTTTGGCCCTGTCAAATCCACCTATGGCAAATCCTCCTTTTGTACCTTTTTTTCCTATATCATCAACAAAGACCTGTACACCTGTTGGGTAGACAGAAAATACGGGTTGGCCATCATTGCGCCTTACTTCGAACAGCGCTTCTGTTGATGCATCATCAGTACCTACAACAGTGAGACTATCAGTAAAATCAGAAAGATCAACCTCTCCTCCCTGGCTCAGGATAATTGAGTTGCCTGATTTGGATAGTTGTTGCTTTGCCTGAACGTCTTTTGCAATCAATGAGTAAGGGACTGAAAGCAATGAGACGGGATCCATCTCATGCCAGGTTCCCCCACTTTCCCTTATGCTTGTCCTGATCAGATGGCCCTGCGACCAGTCAATATCGCCGAAATTAGCTGCAGTACCTGATAAACGGGTTCCGTCAACTCCTATTTTGAGTGTTATTAACCCGTATTCATTTGTAGTTACCTGGTGCTCTTCCTCCCATATAACAGCAGGAACAGCTTCATTTGTAAGAATAGCTATTCTTACATCCAGATCGGTTGCAGAGAGAGAATTCCCCGATTCATCCCTTGCTACTGCCTGGTAAGTAAACCCTTCCGGTACCTGTCCGTCCAGTGCTGGTGAGAACAGTAACAGGATACCGGTTAACAACGATAGAAAAATGCAAACCTTTTTCATTATAAATGTTTTAGTTCTAAGGTATTTATTTTTATAAATATAAACTTTTGGTTGATAAATGTCAATAATTTTACATTAATAAGGGCTAATCTCTTATGAACGTGTATACAGAAGGGATAAAAAAAAGATCCTCATGAGTTGAGGATCTTCCAATGATTTGTATTTAGCCTGTTTCTACTGCAATGATATAAGGACGATTATTTTGCCATCACCATCCGTATGAGATTCAAGTGCTTTACCAATAATTGCATTTCTGCGTTTATCGTTTTCTGCAATAATTTCCTTCATCTCCTCAAAATTACTGGCTTCTTTTACATCGATCAGACTCCACTTCATGGCATGGCCCGGAGTTGATGACGAAGTAAGGAGATCCCCCGGCTTTATGGGACCGTTTTCATCAGTCACTTTACATGGCACTCTGCCGGCAAGTGCAAGCCTTGAAGCATTTACACCTTCCAGGGGCTGGCCCGTGGATTCATCGGTAACCAGTTCCATACCCATTGTTATGTGTGGCTTGGTTGAAACGATACCTACAATACCTTCCTGATATGTTCCTGTGCTAAGCGTAATACTTTCTTTGTCATTAACATCGGCAACAACCACATCCCCGGGACCTGCATCTTTTTTATTATTGTATATGTATTCAGCTATGTCCTTACTTCCTCCGCTTCTTACATCTGCATAGAGTCCGCCGTATGATCCTTCAGAACCCGTGTCATAGAAATATCCTGTGTAATAATAATCAACATCTGCATCAGCCCTGTTTACGTATGATTTTACACCATAAACGTTTGTTTGTTGTGAGATTGTTCCTGTAAACCAGTTGTAAATCCACATAGTATATTTGTCATTCAGTGTGATATTTGCATGTTCACCAGTAAACATGGACTTACCGTTCTTATTAATAGTCAGTGCATTACTCCTGTTACTGTCGTTCAGCCCGTTACCTACTATAAAGAGAGGATCGGTTGCCCTCCACTCCGTTGAATCACCTACCACTTCATTGAACTGCCCGATTACAAATGAACCATATGATTTGGCATAAAGGTTGTTTCCAATAGCCGTGGCATAAGGGCCTGAGGCGAAGCTCTCAAAGCCTGCGGCGAATGAACTTGTGTTTACTGACTGGTTGGATAATCCTATGGAGGTTGCACCATAGGCAGTTGCATCATTATATATTCCAACCGCAAATCCACCATTATCTGAATAGTTACCATTACCCAGTGAAATGGAATATTTTCCGTCTGCTATATTAGCCCTGTTGTATGATACCGTTGTGTATGTAGGATAAAGCAGGGTAGGCCTTACCAGGAACCATCCTTTTGAATCGCCCGATTTCTTAAGAGAAAAGATAGGCATGGATGTGTAAGTGTGAGAGTAATATGAGCCTATTGATATTGATTTCTCACCATTGGCCTCTGCCATACGACCGAAAGCATAGGAATCAAGACCTGTGGCTTTTGCTTTATACCCTATGGCTGTAGTGTTCTGGTGTAAAGCTTTACTTTCATAACCAAAGGCCTGGGAGTAATCACCCATAGCTATGGAATGGTTACCCAGTGCAGTGGAGTTGAGTCCAACACTATCGGGACTGCCAATATGAACTCTTCCTGCCAGGAAGGCTTCCTTCAGGGGATACCACAGGAACTGTGGTGATGATGCAACAGTATCTGCATCTGACTTTCCTGATATATTAAAATATAAGGATTCAGGTCCTTTTGACCTGTCAAAGCCTCCTATGGCAAACCCTCCTTTACTTCCGGGGCCTTTGGAAAAGGTGGGATTCTGTTCGATAAACATTCTTATGCTGTCCGGTGAAATCAAAAGGTAATCCTGGTAGCTTCCTTTACTCTTGTCAAATCCACCTATGGCAAATCCGCCTTTCGATCCCTTTGTTGAAGCATCATCAACATGGATCTGTACACCACTGTTATATACTGAAAAAACAGGCTGTCCATCTTTCCGCCTGACTTCAAAAAGGGCATCTTCAGATGCATCGTCTGTGCTGACAACAGCCAGTTTGCTGTTCATTGGCTTATCTGAGCCCACAGCCAGGCTTCCATCGAGCTTATACAATGTGTCGGCATTCTCCTTTAGCTGGTTATTCTGAAGTTCACCGGCAACAAGGGCATAAGGTACAGAAACAAGGGCCGACCGGTCCAATTCCTTCCATGTTCCTCCACTTAATCTTATGCTTGGCTTAATGAAAATGTCCTGGTTCCAGTCAATTCCGGAAATATTCTGAACAATACCATCAATGAAGGTTGCATTTTCATCACCAATGACGAGTATGAATAAGCCATAATCATTTGTCGTAACCTGGTGTTCTTCTGTGTAAAGATCAATGGGCGTAGCATCACCCGACTGTAAGGTTATCCTTACATCAATATTTTCATTACTCAGCAGGTTGCCTGAACCGTCACGGGCAATAGCCTGGTAATTCATCTTTTCAGGAACCTGTGAAAGGAGACTGAAAAACAATCCTGCCAGAAGACTAATGGTGATAATGATTCTTTTCATAATTGAAGAATGTTTTATTTACATATTGTACCAAATTTATGCTTTTTGACAGGCTTAATCAAACTTTTTACACAAAGTGTATTTTTCGTTTTACGGGTACCACAGGTTTATTGATTAAATATTATTTTAATAAATATTTCGCATCGTTAATCAATTTCTTTATTTTAGTTTTTTTAAAAAATACTTGAATAAATGGCCACATTGTGAAAAAATCCGAAAGGCTACTTTTTTTTACGGGTGAACTGGACAGTCTGTATTTCGATAATCAGATATCAGGTTATGAAATAGATAAAACATACTCTAAGAATAAGGATGAGTTTTTTCAACTGTGCACAGTTGAAAAATATGATATTATAATTTACAATAATACGGGTAATGAGCTTATCCCGGGTAATATACTTCAGAGCCTTACAGGAACTAAAAACCTGTATACTCCGGTAATCATCATTTGTGGAAACGATGATGTTGAGGTGATGAACCAGTGCCTGAGGCACCAGTTTGATTTTATTGTTTTTCCATTTTCCGGTATTGAATTCCAGGCACGTATAAAGCTTGCTGTCAAAAGCAAGGAAACGGAGGTTACGATTCATAAAAGTCTTTTGCAGTATCGTGCCATGTTTGAAGAGTTTCCTGCCGGTGTTCTGCAAACAGATGAGAATGGCAATTTTTACAGGTACAATAACCATCTCCTGAGAATACTTGAAATGAAAGACGCGGACTTTTCCGGAGTAAGTTTCTTCCAGCTCTGCCATCCTGATGACTATCTTATACAGAGGCAGAATCTTGACCGCCTGCTGAGAAAAGAGATTGATGAAGCTGAGTTTGAAATAAGAATTATTAATAATAATGGTAAGACGATAGTCTGCAATATCAGGGTTAAAGCTATATGGCTTGGTAAAGATGATTTTGGATCATTTATTTATACTCTGGAAAGACTTGATAATTAACACTCATTAGCAGTATGATCATTGATCTCAGAAGTGATACCGTAACACGCCCTGGCAAAGACATGCTTGATTTTATGACTTCTTCACCGGTGGGAGATATGGTTCTGGGTGAGGATCCTATGGTGAATGAACTGGAGAAGAAAGCAGCAGAAATGTTTGGTATGGAAGGTTCAGTGTTTTGTCCCTCGGGAACAATGACTAACCAGATAGCAGTAAAAGTGCATACCAATCCCGGTGATGATGTAATATGCAGTAAACCGGCACATATATATCAGTATGAAGGCGGGGGTATTGCGTTTCACTCTGCAGCATCAGTTACTCTTATAGAATCATCCTTTGGTCTTTTTACAGCAGGTGATGTGCTATCGTCAATACAACCTGATGATCCGCATAAGCCGGCAACCAGCCTAGTAAGTGCAGAGAATACTGTTAATATGGGAGGTGGTAAAACATGGGATATTTCTGAACTCAGGAAAATATCAGATGTCTGCCGGGACAAAGGCCTTGCATTCCACCTTGACGGTGCCAGGTTATTCAATGCTCTTGTAAAAAATAATGAAAATCCCCTCCACTATGGGGAGATATTTGACACAATATCAATTTGCCTGTCCAAAGGACTGGGAGCACCTGTGGGATCAATGCTGATAGGTAACAGTGAACATATAAAACGTGCAACAAGGCTCCGTAAAGTGATGGGTGGAACCATGCGCCAGGCAGGCTATATTGCAGCAGCAGGTGTATATGCTCTGGAGAATAACATTGCCAGGCTCGATGATGACCATCGTAATGCTTCGCTTGTTGCAGAAGCATTAAATGATGTTAGCTGGGTGGAAAAGCTTTTCCCCGCGGAAACAAATATTATAATTTTCAGGACAAAGGATAACGTGCCATCCGCCAGGATTGTAAGTGAATTGCATAAACTGGGTATACTGGTCCTTGACCTGGGTAATAACCATATAAGGATGGTTACACACATGGATATTAGCCGGGAGATGACTCTTCGCGTGGCTGAGGCTGTAAGGAATATTAAAATCTAGCTGATTGCATCAAGAGCATTTTTTAGCTTTACCCTGATTTCCTTAGCAATCTCATTCAGATCTTTATTGTCAATTGCCTTCATTGTTTCATAGGGATCAATGGCGGCCACCTCAGTTATACCCTTGCCGTCATTCCGGACAATGACATTGCAGGGAAGCATGGTGCCTATCTTGTTGTCAGCATGAAATGCCTTATAAGCAAATCCAGGGTTGCATGCACCAAGGATAATATAATCATCGAAATCAACATCCAGCTTTTTCCTGAATGTTTCCTTTACATTTATCTCTGAAAGTATACCAAATCCTTCTTTTGAAAGCGCTTCGGTCACTTTCTCTTTTGCATCTTTGAAAGAATCTTTGACTTTAACTTCGTAATAGTATTTCATATTAATATTTACTTATTTTGTTCCCTTTAATACTAACATCATTATAGTAGAAAAGTTTAAGATCAATTGCTGGTACCCTTATCAATACTATTAACTGGTAATTACTATAACGCTCCATGCTGTATTTTTAGCACCTGCCAGAATATGATCGCAGACTAAAAAGACCCTAATAGAACATCTTTCTTAATACAAAACCTGATTTCTTCGGATTTGTGTTCAATATGAAATTATAACTTATCCCGGCACTCATTGTTCTGAATTTTGTAAAAATACCTTCTGACATGGCTATGTTTCTTAGTCCGGGTGAAATATAAGCACTAAGCCTGTGATTGTCGTACCCGGTTGTAAACATAATTGTTGCACCGTAATTTGATCTGAAGAGATCATCTGATCCTACAAAAATATTCTCTTCTTCATAAATAGCAGCATTGGAGGTAATAAACTTCCCGTAATAACCATAACTGAGAAAGGGACCGGCTGAAACACTCATGTGCAGATCCCTTTTGCTGCTTCGCCTGAATTTATAGCATAGCAGGAGGGGAGCCTCCACATAACTTATAATGTATTTGTTCTCAACATAATAACCACTGGTAGGTTCTGAGACCAGTTTTACTCCCTGTTTGTTTGCGAAAATACCAGGTTTTAATGACCATGTCCTGTTAATACCGGCCTCGTAGAATACACCGACATTAGGCGCCAGAACGGGAAACTCATCATAAAAATCGGGCACGTTTGTATATGAAAAGCTAACAATGGAACCCGATAGTCCTCCTACCAGGTATACATTCTGACCAAAGAGTAAACTAGAGCTGAAAACAGTAAAAAATACTGCGAGGAAGACTTTTTTCATTTATAATTAATGTCTGCCGGTTTATGTCCCCAAATATAATAAAGCTTATTAAAAAATGATTTCTTTATCGGGGGATTAATGAAAAGTACTTGCTGGAATTATAGTTTTTCAAAATCTTCATCACTAATCCTGGCAATCCACACACTCATCAGCCTGCTGTGCATTTCCATCCATGCCGGGTAAATAACTCCGTTATAGGCATCAATATCAATGTAATCACCAAAAAAGATGTCGCTTTCGGGAGTAAATGTTCTTTTGCTGATCCTGTAATTCTCAAAGCTGTCGGCTCCGTCATCTGACCGGGCCAGCCAAACTTCAGTATCGTTCCCTGTTGTTTCACTCCTGCTGTAATAGACAATGTAGATAATACCACTTACAGGATCAACAACTATGTTAGGGAAGAACTGGTGACTGATTGTTTCATCGTTATTTACCTTTATCCTTTCACTCCAGGTATTGCCACCGTCTTCAGATTTCAAAAGGAAGATATCCGTATTGTCAGTGCCATTGCGTTGATCTGACCACATAACATATATATTACCACTATAGGGTGAGTCACTGTTATCACAGACGGTAAAAGGCATGCCGTTGCAGCGGTAAATTCCGGGTACATCAAACGCCCACCCACCGGGCATATCACTTATAATTTTATCCTGACCGAACGTAAGTCCGCCATCAGTTGAACTGTCAAAGTATATGCCTTCAGGACCTGACCATGCAATATATATTTCTCCGTTATTTCCAGTGCAGGGGACAGCACCTTCCATCGTATTGTCTCCGTCAAGGCAATCACCTTCAGTGTCGCTGATAACAATGGGCTCTGACCATGTCTCAGCCCTGTCGTCTGATACCGAGAATTTGATCCTTGTTTTATCAGCAGGATCAGAACTGCCGTAATCGTCAAATTCAGTCCAGCTGATGTAGAAATTGGGGGCGTAAGGAGAGTCGCTCCTGTCAAAACATATCCATTCCTTATCCTGTACCTTGTTTCCGTTAAGACCAATCCCAACTCCATCATTCCACGACTGTCCTGATGAAATGGATTTTTGAACGACTATGCGATCAACCCAGGCATCGCCCTCAGGATTTGAAAGGTGACAGTAATATACACTTCCCTGTTCATCAAACATTAATACCGGGTCGCCCCAGACACCGTGCTCAGCTGATGTGATATTATCTTCAGTCCATGATGTGCCTCCTGTGAATGTATAATAACACCAATTAAGGTTTGAGCCAACAACAACATTATCTGTATTGACCGGGTTGACGGCTACACTGATCTCGTTGGGATGATCATTACCAAAATTACTGACGCGGTTTACCTGCAACTCAAACTTTTCTTCAGATTCCTTCTTTTCGCAGGAATTAATTGAAATAAGCAGAGCTATTGTTAACCAGGATATTTTCTTCATTCTAATCAGGTTTTGCATTTTCAAAATTATGCAATTTTTTTATTACAAAGACAAATATCCGATCCAATAAAGAAGGGCCACAGCCTGAGCCATGACCCTTCAACAAAAATGAAAAAGGTAAATCTTTATTTGTCCTGGTACTGGTTTAGCGCTTCCATGGCTTCTGATCCGTATACAACAGATGGTCCTCCACCCATCATCACTGCAACACCTATTGTTTCCAGTATTTCTTCACGACCGGCACCTGCTTTGAGAGCATCGTTTACGTGGAATGCTATGCAGCCGTTACACCTTACCGTAATGGCAATACCCAGGGCTATTAATTCTTTTGTTTTACTGCTTAATGCATTGTCTTTAGTCGCTGCTTCATGCAGTTTTGAAAAGCTTCCCATGGTTCCTGGTATTTCCTTGCCCAGGTCAGCCATGAGATTCTTGATTTTAGTGTTATAATCTATGTAATTCATAATTTGATTGTTTGTGATTTTATAATTAGTAACGTTACGTATATAACACATGTCTTATTATAAATGTTCAGATGTGTTAATAATATAACAGGCGTGAAGTATCTTTTTGTTGTTTTTATAACTATTCCTTATATTTGGGGAAGGATAGAAAGTGAATTCTGCAATACTGAAACCAATCAACTAATCAGGAAACAATGTTATGGATGACTGCTGAAAATGCATTCAGGGTTGTCGAAGATTATCACTAATCCGGAGTTTTTCCGGGGATGAAGCAGTGATAGGTGATATAAACAGTAAAAAAATAAATGTTATGAAAAAAGTATGGATTGAAGATGGATGTACGGCATGTGGTCTTTGCGAAGACCTGTGTCCCGATGTTTTTGAGGTAACTGACCTGGCAGAAGTTAAAAAAGATGCTGACCTGGGAGCTAACAGTGATTGTATTATTGAGTCAGCTGAAAGCTGCCCTGTGGAAGTAATAAAATATGAGGAGTAAATAAACTTCTGAAAATATATAATTGTGGAATTCATTGGAAAACCTTATAGACATAAAAACTATACTGCATGAGGGAGACCGCTCCTTTAATGATATTATGGAACGACTTGGGATGCTTGGCAATAATGAAATCCTGAAAGTTGTTGCGTCCTTCCTTCCGGTTCCACTGATAGATAAATCTGTCAATATGGGTTACCAGCACTGGTTGCATAAAAAGTCAGCAAATGAATTCTGGGTTTACTTCTGTAAGTGATATTCCTTGCTTATTGATCTGAATACTGGTAGCAGGAGAGGCGCCGGGACATGATGAAGATATAATAGGAAGACCCTTTGTAGGTAAATCAGGCCAGCTCTTCGATAAGATAATGGCTGCTTGTGGCTTTACACGTGAAAGAGGGCAGGGAGTGAGCCTCTGCCAGGGATCCGGCGTACAATGAAGGGAGCTATTCCTCGTACCTGAAATATCTGCTGCATTCCTTGTAATCAAGAGGTTCTGAAAGGTTGCGCAGGTATGCAATAATTGCATCTGCAGTTGTCATATCATATACTTCTGCAGGCTCCGGGAAATAAGACTCATGAATACTTGGTATGTAATCGTTTATCGCAACTGACAAAACCCGGTCACCTTCCAGTATATTGCCTTGCTGATCCTTTATTATAACACCTGTTCCCGGATCGCTTTCAATCATTATACCTGAATAGTAGAATCCTGCTCCGGTGCCTTCGAGAAAGTCTTTTATCGCTGAGACAGTCATTTCGTATTTAAGCAAACCATTACCAAAAGGATCGACATTATAGATCTCAAGCAATGTAATATCTCCTTCGTCAATGTCAGCTCTTATCCCACCGGGATTCTGAAATGATATGTCTGTTTGCAGGTAGCCCCTGATGGCATCGGTATAAAAACATCCCACCGTACGGTTCCTGGTAAGATAATTATTGTTGGTCCCTATAACCTCTGCAAAGTCAGGGTTAGTGTTGTAGTCATCAACAATATCTGCAATTTCAACGGAGTAGTTATCATAATCATCCAGTCCTATAAGCTCAAATTCCTCTGATATAATCTCTTCATCCTTAACTCTCAGGCTGATTTTGCCCAGGTAGTTCAGGTATGAGCCTGCCTGGTATATATGAACACCGTTAATGGTTGTATCCTGTATGCTGTGACTGTGACCGCCGATTATCATGTCAAAAAACGGGAAATCCCCGGCCACACTGTAATCAGATGTGGCACCTTCACCGTAATTATGGCCAAGGTGACTCAGTAAAATAAGCAGGTCTGCTCCGCTGTCTTCTTTCAGGGTAGAATAATTACCAAGGATTTGTGCGGCATCAGAAAAAACAATATTTTCAACCTTCGACGGATGGGTTGAAGGGATTACTGCCCCGGGTTTACCATTAGTTTCCACAACTCCCACAAATTGAACTTCAAGATCTCCTGCTGTAATAGTAGCTGTTGCATCGGTCTGTTCCAGTAGGGGTGACTGGGAAGTCATGTTTGCAGAAATAAAAGGGAAAGAAGCCTGGTTTATCCTTTCCTGCAATACCTCCTGCCCGTAATCAAATTCGTGATTTCCTAGTGTGGCCAGGTCAAAGCCGGTAAGGTTCATAATATCTATTACCGGGAATCCCTTTTCATGGTAGAAATCAACAAGCGGGTTTCCTGAAAACATATCACCAGCACTGACCAGTATTACTTTCCCTTCCTCTTCAGCTTCATCAATTATATATTTGATCTTACTGAAATTATCAATCTGTGCATGATTGTCATTTATAAAGAAAATTGTAAGCTCCGTCTCAGAATCCTGCTTTTTCCTGTTTTCACAGGAGCTCAGGATGGAAAGAGTTATTACACTAACAAGTACCAGTTTGTAAAATACATTTTTGGCTAACATCTGGGGCATTTTATATTATTTACTTCTTCAGGGTTTAAAATTACTAAATATAGTTACTTGCAATGGTGCACTATAAATATTAATTTTACTTTTGTCAATATAAACTATTGGAAATAGTATTTAGTTCAAAATAGTTTATTTACAATAATTCAGAACCAAAAACTCATAACGATGAAACAGACAATAGCTTATTTTCTTATTACATTACTGGTCTTTTTCTGGGCCTGCAGCCCGGCCGATAACCAATTGACATCCCGGGAAGAATCAGAAGGCTGGGAATTGCTATTTGACGGTGAAACACTTAGCAAGTGGAAAGCATATAATACTGAAGAAGGTACAGCAGGCTGGACTGCAGAAGACGGAACACTTGCAGCAGGAGGTGAAGGAAGTGATGCACATGGCTATATCATTACAAACGAGCAATATGATAATTTTGACCTGAAATTTGAATGGAAAATTGCTGAAGGCGGCAACAGCGGGGTAATGTATCATGTTATTGAATCGGAGAATTTCTCTACACCCTACCTCACAGGACCCGAGTACCAGCTTATAGATGACGAGGGTTATCCGGGGGAACTCAAGGAATGGCAGAAAGCAGGAGCCGATTATGCCATGTACCTTCCCGATGATGCAAAAAAAGAATTAAAGCCGGCGGGTGAGTGGAATACTTCAAGAATAGTTTTTGATAACGGACATGTTGAACACTGGCTCAATGGCAAAAAGCTTCTCGAATTCGAGGCATGGACGGATGATTGGTTTGAACGTAAAAACAGTGGTAAATGGGATAACGCACCGGAATACGGCTTGTCATCGGTCGGGCATATTAGCCTGCAGGACCATGGCAGCAGGGTATGGTTCAAAAATATAAAGATTAAAGAACTGGCTGATAAGGAGAAGGAAGAAGTAGAGCTTTTTAATGGAAAGAACCTTGACGGGTGGATAGAATACGGAACAGAAAAATGGTATGTTGAAGATGGATTGCTGGTATGTGAGAGTGGTCCTGATGAGAAATACGGTTACCTGGGTACAGAAAGATATTATAAAGATTTTGACCTTAGTGTCGACTTCAAACAAGTATCAGACGGTAACAGCGGGATATTCTTCAGGAGCACCATCGATGGCAGGAAAGTATCAGGCTGGCAGGTTGAAGTTGCACCCAAAGGACATGACTCAGGTGGCATTTACGAATCATACGGCAGGGGATGGCTGCACCAGATCCCTGATGATATGGAGGATTACCTGAAAGAGGGTGAATGGAATAATATGCGTATTAAAGTAGTTGGTTCGGAAGTCACAACATGGCTTAACGGGCAGGAAATGACAAAACTTGATGACCCGGCCATAGGAAAGGCAAATGGCAGAATTGCACTGCAGATACATGACGGGGGAGGTATTAAAGTGTTGTGGAAGAATTTGGTTTTAAAACCCTTATAGGAGGGTTGAGGGGTTGAGGGGTTGAGAAGTTGAGGAGTTTAGGGGTTTAGAAGTTTAGTGGTTTGAGCTTTACTTGAGGCTGAATACATAAATATCAGAATATTTGCGATCAACTGTCAGAAAACCTTTACTGTTATTCAGATCATAAATCACAGACCACTGTGTTCCTGCAGGACCACCGGGATATCCCCATGAAGCTTTTTTCAGTAATTTCATGGCATCCCTTTTCGTTAGTATTTCTTTATTTCTCAATGGCTCGTTTATTTTCAAATACCTGTTGTTAGCATTCCTTTCTTCCAGCGATCTGTCCTTTACCAGTGAATTAGTAATAATCTGAAAATCCGATTTATTATCATAGATGAACTGCATATGGCCATCCTGGTATTCAATTATTACCGAATTACCATATGAATCAGCTACCAGATAATGATGCGAGACAGTATTAATATCTTCATCAAAAACATCATATTTATCTGCAATCTCGACGGCCTCATCAACGCTTGCAGCATTATCAAGTATCAGTCTGTTCAGTAACAGAATATCAATCTTTTCTTTGTTGTTTGTCTTCGCTATCTCTTGAGACTCCACAGCAGCAATTCCAACAGCCAGTCCTTTCTCATTAATTCCATCCATAATATAGAATGGACTCTTTAGTATTTGTCTTTTCATAAAGTCTGTGAGACTGTCGACACAGATCTCATGATTACCTGTAAGAAAATCAAGTGCACATATTCCAACAGACCTGTATCCCTGTACAGGACAATATTTACTGATCAGTACATTTTTGACATCAAACTGCTGATCAAGGTTTCTGCCAAGCAGATTCTCTTTATCCGTATCTACTGAAAATATACTGCATGATACTTTTGCATTTTTCTTCAGGTCTTCGTTTTCCATATTAAGTATCGCTGTATAGTCGCCAAAATATCTAAGGGTATATACATCATTGATAGACTGCAGCGATGCGATAGTATTTGCACTATCTGATTCCATGCCCGGCTCATCTATGAATGAGAGCAATATTTCATTATTATAAAAACGCTTGTCACTGCAGGATACCAGAATAATAGCGAGGAATAAGAGTACCTGCGCAAAAACTTTCATTTTCACTGAAGAATATTCCGGTACTGATATTAGCTTATAATTCTTGAACATTTGATTTATATATTGAAACATAATATCCGAAAAATAAGGCTTTTTCAAACAGAGATACTTTACTTATGATAAAAGTGACAATGATTCGATAAGTGGTATTTCTAAACAAAAAACATTATTTTCCGATACAGAAATTCTTAAAAATATTGCCAAGTATTTCATCTGTTGATATCTCGCCGGTGATTTCTCCAAGGTAGTGAATGGCCTGGCGGAGGTCTACTGCAATAAGGTCCTCAGGAAGTTCTTCTTCCAGGCCGTTTAAGACACGGTCAAGACCGTGAGAACATTCTTTCAGGGCTTCATAATGCCTCAGGTTGGTTACGATAAGCTCTTGCGACGATGAGTAACCCGCTTTAATTATCCCTGTTAATGATAATATAAGGTCATTTATACCCGAACCCTCAGTGGCAGACAGCATAATACAATCTTTTTCATGGCATTCAAGGGAAGGCCTGAGGGCCGGAAGAGCCGTTTTATCAAGCAGGTCAGTCTTATTAATTACAAGCATAAGTTTCTTACCTGTGTCACTTACCTGGTTTCTGATCTCTGAAAATGATTTATTGATGGCCGCAGCACCGTCGGATGCTTCTGCCAGTAGCAGGACTATATCGGCCTGTTCAATCTTCTGGTAGGTCTTTCTTATACCGAGGTTCTCAATTACATCGGCTGTTTCATGAATACCTGCTGTATCAATAAACCTGAAAAGTATACCATCTATTATGATTGTATCTTCTATAACATCCCTGGTTGTACCGGGTATCTCCGAAACAATGGCCTTGTCATCTTTAAGAAGGGCATTCAGGAGAGTTGATTTACCAACATTGGGCTTGCCTACTATGGCAACCGGTACCCCTTTTTTAATCGCGTTACCGTATTTAAATGAATCCCTGAGCGAATCAGTATAGCTTTTGATCTCTTTGACCATCGATCTCATTTCTTCACGGTCAGCAAACTCAACATCTTCCTCCCCGAAATCCAGCTCCAGCTCTATCATTGAGGCAAAATGAAGCATTTTGTCGCGCAGCTCATTTATCTCCTTTGAATAGCTGCCTCGCATCTGCTGCATTGCCAGTCGGTGCGATGCTTCTGTTTCAGAGTTTATTACGTCAGCCACTGCCTCGGCCTGCGACAGATCCATCTTGCCATTAAGAAAGGCTCTTTGCGTGAATTCACCGGGCCGGGCTGGGGAGGCTCCGTTCTCTGTCAATAGTTGAAGTATCTTATTCTGTATATATGGTGAGGCATGACAACTGATCTCCACCTGGTCTTCACCGGTGTATGAATTGGGAGCTCTAAAAACTGATACAAGTACATCGTCAACTATTTCACGACTATCAATTATTTCACCATACAAAATTCTAAAACCCTGAACTCTGCCTAATCCTCCCTCAACCTCAACCTCAGCCTCAGCCTTAGCATTATCCTCAACCTCAGCCTTAGCCTTAAATATCTTCCCTACGATCTCAAATGCATCCTTCCCACTCACTCTTATCATAGCAATTGCTCCCCCGCTGCCGGTGGCAGGAGCAACAATCGTTCTGTTAGTATCCTGGTACATATTTATTTATTTTGGAATAATGGATTAATGGAATAATGGATGTCTTTTATAAGCAGTATGCATGTTATATTCTTCTATCAGTCCTTTTCAACAATCCAATATTCCATCAATCCATCAATCCATACATTTTATTCCAGCAGGTCAGGATAATGCTTTTTCAGTAATGCCAGGTTTTTATCGATCATTTCTGTTCTTTGCTTTACGCAAAGTTCTGATCTGCCAGGGTCTTCCGGGGTGTTTTGTATATAGTTAACCAACTTCTCTACTGATGTTGTTGCTACATGCATTCGTGTGTCAGATGATGCATAGTAAATAAATACCGTACCGTCATCATCCTTTATCCATCCGTTTGAAAAAACAACATTCGAAACATCGCCAACACGTTCTTCTCCCATTGGTTCAATGAAATGACCTGAGGGCCTCTTAATTACTTTCCATGGTTCATTCAGGTCGGTGAGCAATATATAGAGTGTGTACCTCAGGCCTGCCGCTGTTCTTCTTACTCCGTGAGCCAGGTGAATCCAGCCTATATCAGATTTGATCGGCGGTGGTCCCTGACCGTTTTTGACTTCTTTAACAGTATGGTATTGCCTGGGATCAACAAGGATCTCTTCCCCAATAACCGCATTTGTCATTGAATCTGAAAAGCCTGCTGATATGCCACTGTCTCCCGTTTCAATAAAACCAGACTGGGGACGGGTATAGATCATGTATTTTCCATTTACAAATTCAGGGTGTAAGACACAATTTCTCTGCTGCTCGGCCTCTGATTTCAGATCAGGCAAACGTTCCCAGTGTACCAGGTCTTTTGTACGCGAAATACCGCATGATGCAATAGCTGCGGATGAGTCACCTGGTTTGCTTTTGTCCTTTCTCTCTGCGCAGAACAGACCGTAGATCCACCCGTCTTCATGCTGGGTGAGCCTGATATCATAAACATTGGTTTCGGGGTCTTCATTAACAGGCATCTGGACAGGCCTGTCCCGGAATACCCAGCTATCTATACCGTTCGGACTCTCAGCAACGGCGAAGAAAGATTTCACATCAAAGCCCTCTGTCCTTAAAACCATGCAATATTTACCATTCAGCTTAATAGCTCCTGCATTGAAGGTTGTATTAACTCCAAGGCGCATTAATAATTCCGGGTTAGTCCTGTAGTCAAGGTCATAACGCCAGAAAACCGGAACATGATCTCGGGTTATGGCAGGATAAGCATATCTCTCATATATACCGTTCCCCTTTTTAATGGCCCTGTTCTTTCGTATAATCAGTTCTTCCTGCCTCTTAAAAAGCCGTTTCAATTCCCTGTCGAATTCGTGTCTTATCATAATTAATATTTGTTGAAATGAGAGAAATCAAGTATTTATATTGTCCAGTAATCCATCAATCCATCAATCCAGTTTATTATACCAGTTAAATTTAAGAATAACAGATGTAATTGCCAGAATAATCAGAGAATAAATCATTTGTTTATATTCCCTGATTATCAAAAACATCGGTGAAGTTATTAGTGTCATTTGCCAGATAATTCCAATAAGAGAGTTAAACATATCCCTTTTAAAAGCCCTGTTTTTTATAAACCCGGGATCTTCCTTAAGCACTTCGCTGTAAACAGGCTCCCAGAACCCCCAGGGTCTTACATTGCGATAAAAACTTTTCAGTACATTCATATCGTCAGGGGGTGTCAGCAAACAGCCCAGTAATGATCCTGCTGCAGAAAGGGGAAGGATAAAAAGAGGAAATGCCATTATCACTGACATGTCAGGGAAGAGTTTAGGCAGGGCCAGGGACGCAGCAAGGCCTGCTATCATACCCCAGAAATAACCATGGCCATTGAACCTCCACCATATCCACTTCATGAAATTAGCAGCTGCATATCCCCCGAACAGGGCAGCTGTAATCCATTGAAGCAGGCTGTTTATGGAGCTCACAAAAAAGCCCACCGTTATACCTATTATTACCATTACTGCCGATGAGATATAGCTTAGTCTTACCAGCTTTTTCTGGCTTGCCTGCGGGTTAATGAAACGTTTATATATATCGTTTACAATGTATGCCGGTCCGGCGTTGACATTTGCGGCAAAGGTCGACATAAATGCTGCAATCAAACCGGCAAGTATAATTCCCAGCACACCCACGGGGATGAAATTACTCAGTGCAAAGGGCAACACCTTCTCAAAATCAAGGCTTCCTTCGCTCATCAGGGTATCGGGATTAAAATATACAAGTGCGATAATTGCCAGCCCGGCTATCATGAAGTACCTGGGTATAAAGAGAACTGCAGAGACAAACCAGCTCATCAGGGCTGATTCCCTTGGTGTACGGGTAGCCAGAACCCTCTGCATGTCATATCCCGGTATCGGACCGGCAATACTTACCAGTATGCCCCTGAATATTACTATCATCAGGAAAACTGAAAAAAGCTCATAACCGTCCGTTCCTATTTTCTCATTAAGCACCCTGTTTATATCATCGGGAAAAGAAGACCAGTGTATGTCAAGATTCCACCCGAAAGCAAGACTTTTCCAACCATCGGGTACTACTGCATCAAGTTGTTCAGGTGATACTGTTTTAATAGCAATAATTCCGATGATAATACAGGAGATGGTCATTACAATAAACTGCAGCACTTCAGTGAGAACAACGCTGTACATACCTCCCTTCACAACATAAAGGGTTGTAATACCCATAATTATGAGGGCATACATTCTTTCGGAAGAAATATGTATCCCAATTACAGTAGCAGACAGGTCCCATGGAAGAAACATTACAGAAAACTTACCTATACCCTCAAAAGCATAGGCAATAAACCCGATAACGGCCACAAGGGCAAAGACCACAACGGATATATGCGACATCCTTGCACCCCTGTTTGTGCCGAACCTTGTCTTAAGCCATTCTGCACCTGTTAATACGTTTGACCTTCTCAGCCATACAGCAAGGAAGATCATCATAAAGACCTGGTTCCATACAGGCCAGAGCCAGGGAATGAATGCTGATTTGACTCCATAAATGAACATTATGGCTACCATCCACATGGTGCCCGTTATATCAAACATGCCGGAAGCATTTGACAATCCGAGCATATACCAGGGCAGGCTCTTGCCCCCTAGGAAGTATGAATCAATGTTCTTACTTGCCTTCTTTGATATCCAGAATCCCAGTATAACAGTAAGAACCAGGTATCCGAATATTATTGATATGTCAATTGCGGTTAGTTTCATAATAGTGTTGGTGCGGGTCTCCTGACCCGAGCCGTACTTGTTATTTTAACCGCTAAAATAGCAAAATAAGTTTAGAGGTTGAGGGGTTTAGGAGTTTAGGGGGGTTGAGATGTTTAGAGGTTTAGATTCCTGCTTTCGCAGGGACAGAGGTTGAATTGTAACTCACCGCTCACCGCTCACCGCTCATCGCTTCCTCCTACCTCCCTAGGCTGGCTACATTAAACACTTCATCATTTATGCCTGTTCCGGTGCGTATATCTTTCATTACAATCTCTGAAGTACGCCCGTTAATGAAGTTTTCAGCTGTCATATGTGATATTATATATCCACTTTCTTCAACAGCCTTAACGTCCTTTATAAGTATTGTTTTGAAAAGCTCGTCAAAGCTGTTATAAAAATCCATCTTGTTAACAAGGAAATTAGTCCTGTTAATAATACTTACTTTACGTGAATATCCGTATTCATCCGCTTTCTTATCAGATACGGGTATACTTTCAATAATATAGTTATTATCGGATTCATCGATAATCCTGTGTTTGAAATCGTTTACTGGTGGCGACGACATATCAGCATTTGTGAATTCCGATCCCATAAAGCTTTTACCTTTTTCTGAGCTGACTATCCGCCTGGACCGCTTTAGTGCAGGAAGATATATCCACATATCGTCCTGGCCTTCGTCATAATCGTGTATCAACATGGTTGTGCCTTCTATATCAGCAGGTGAAAGGAATTTGATCAGTCTCTTTTCGGTTCCGTTGCTGTAGCTTTTAGAAGCGGTTATATTTGTTCTCTCACGCACTCTTCCCTTCGAATCTGTGATATTAAGCGAAGAAACAGCCTCAAAGGACTCTACCTTCATTACATCCCTGCTTCTTTCCATTATCTCAGTTGCTGCTCTCTGCGCACTTGTAAGTAAGGGTATTGCCACCAGGAGTGACAGGATAATTGCTTTTTTCATATTTCTGTTCTTCATTGTTTTGGTTCTGTTTTTTGACTTATGTTCTACGAATTGCGGCTTAAAAACCAGCAGTATTGATGGTATGACAAAAAGGGCGCTGATAAGGCAGATCCCAATGCTTATCAAAACAAGGTACCCGAAGAAGCGTATGGAAGAAAATCCTGAAAAGACCAGGACGCTGAATCCAACCATAACACTCATGGCATTATATACTATTCCCCTGCCCGTTGTTGTAAGTGTTTTAATGATTGCATGCCTGTGACCTGTATTACCAAGCTCAGTTTTATATCTCCAAAGAAAGTGAATAGTGTAATCCACCCCAACACCTATCATTATCGATGAAAGCAAAGCAGTTGCAGGGTTAAGGGTAATGCCACTTATACCCATGAATCCAAGCAGGAATATTACGGATGCCAGGATAGGTATTGTTGATATCAGTCCCCCTTTAAATGACCTTAAGATAATTGACAGCAACACCAGGACTATAAGGATAGCGAAGACCAGTGAATTAACCTGCCCTTTTACTATCAGGTCTGAGAACTGCAGCATAATATAAGCATACCCGCCTGTAACTACTTCAATATTATCCTTTTCGGCAAGGTACTCTATTTTATCCAGCACACCCCGGACTATATTTGTTTCAGGGTCCTCAAAGCGTACCAAAAGGTGAGCTTTTGAATAGTCAAAATCCACCAGGCGGTCAAAATCCTCAGGATCACCGCTGAAGTTATATATCTCCAGTATCTGTGCCACTGCCTGCCTGCTGTCCGGTATCCTGTCATATCCATCTTCATCCTCATCATATAGTGCTAAGGTCATTTCCTTCAATACAGTTGCGATAGAATATGAATCACCTACACCCTCCATTGCTTTAAGATCAGTGGTCCACTCATCCATTTTTCTCAGTAGTTCAGGGTCCTTTATGTCACCTTCAATCATTACCGAAATGCTTTGTGATCCGCCGAAATTATTGTTTATAACCATTGAAGCCTGTTTCACCGGGTGCTTTGTCGGGAAGAAGTTTTCCTGGTTGCCGTCGACCCGTATGCGAAGAATAAAGGCCGCAAAAAGCACCGTGATTATTGCAGATATTATTATTACCCGGCGGGGTCTTGCTGTTACCATATGAGCAAGCCTTCTAAGGGTCCGGTCGAGTAATGACCCTGATATCCTGTTGCCACCGACAAGCGGTTTTGATTTGGGTAATAATGACAGCCAGGCAGGTAATAAGAAAAGTGTCAGTAATACTGCGAGTGCAATACCTGCTGATGTAAGAACACCTACATGCCTCGCCGGTATAATTGCATGGGCAAGAAGGCCCATAATACCAGCAATAGTTGTAAGACCGGTAAATACTACGGGCATCCTGAGCCTTCGCACCATCGTTTGTACTATTGAGTCATGGCTGCCGGCATGCTTATCCGATATCAGCTCCTGGTATTTGGCAATCATGTGTATGCCGTAGTCATTTGCAACGGCTATGAGCATGATCGGGACCAGGAGGCTTAGAATGGAAATCTTCCAGCCCAGGAGAGGAGCCAGTCCCATTGCAAAAGCTATTGAGAGTACTACCACCGTGAAAGGGAGCACCATTCCCCGCCACTCCCTGAAAGCAAACCAGAGGAAGCCAAGCATTACCAGCAGTGCCAGCGGGACAAGTAATAATCCATCCTTTTTAACATCCTTCATTATCGCCTTCCTGATATACGGTAAGCCTCCCAGATATACTTCTGCCTCACCTGGATTTCCGGCTATTACCGAGTCTATTCTCGAGAGTACAAGGTTCTCGTCTGTCTCCAGAGAAATGGTGGCTGCTATGGCTGCCATTCTGAAATCCTCTGATACTACAGTGCCCATGGCAAGTGGATTGTCTTTCAGCTCATCTTTAAGTTGTGCAATATCATCCGGACCATCCGGAAATCTCTTAACAGCAGGATCAACTATCATCATCCCATCCTCGCCATAAATACGCCGTGTATTGAAAAGTGATATCATGTTATCCAGGGAGGGCAGTTTTTCAAGTTGCATGACAGTATTCCTTATCCGCCTCAGGTTTGACCGGCTTAGTATGCAACTGTCCTCAAAAACTATCATTACCATGTCCTGTAGCCCAAACTCTTCCTCAATAATATCAGTGTTTATACTCGATTCTATGTCCGGGGGAATATAATTCCTGATATCAGAATCTGTTTTCATGCCGGGCATCATTGCAAGTCCAAGCAGACCGAGAGCCACTGAAATGATTATTACAAGGTACCTGTATTTGAATATATATTTTGTCATTTATAAAACATTAAAAATCCACTCTTATCCCTGCAAAAACAGAGTTCAGGTGATCGTTTATCATATCAAACAATGAATTGCTGAAACCATTATATATCTCAGCTCCAAGGATAATGTCGATATTATCTGCCGGTTCTGTCTCCATTACAGGGTGAAGCATATATTCCCCGGCAGTTATGTTGTATATCACACTCAGCGATGGTTTGAACAATGCATTGCTCTTTTCCCAGCCCAGGCTTATTCCTGTATAATGACTGTTTTCTTCCACCTGGTAATTGTATAACCTGTTAAATGATGCTAGTTGTTGCCTCGTTAGCTCTGAAATCTGAGCGGGAGGGAGGGTGAAGATCTGCTGGAAGGCAGACTCATCGGGAAAGACTGGCTCAGCTACAGGTTTTTCATAATCCAGCAGGTATTTCCAGCTGTACTCTGCAATTACCCGGAAGTCGCCGAAAAACCTCTCAATACCTGCAGTCCACTGAATATCGGGCAGTTTAACATACTCTTTATCCTTGTAGTTATCATCCGGATCTGACCAACGACCCTCGGCACGTATGATATTTTTACCCAGCAATATTTCGAAATCGGCCCCGAGGACCCTGGTTTTATAGGTTTTTTCTTTGAGTATCAGAGCCGGTGAACTGTTTGAGATAATCACTGAATCGATTCCAATTCCCGGCAACAGGTTGTAACCGTCAAAATAACTGATGCCTGCACTGAAGTTCCTGAAGAAGAAGGCTGCCCTTACGCCGTATGATACCGAGCTATAATCATTTGCATTAATTTCCTTTATTTCAACCGGAGGGGGTATATCCATTAAATCAGTATAAACAACTGAAGGTCTGTATGAGGGTATAAGCACAGTCTCAATACTTATATTCTCCGAAGGGTTAAGGCTTAAACTGATACTTATGTTAGCAAGGTCTTTATCAGAAGGATCAAAGGATCGGTAAAGATCGTTTCGGGGACTGATCATATCCTGGAGACTGAAGAAATCCATACGGCTCCATTTGATTATCTGTTTCCCGGCTTTAAGTTCGCTGTAAGGTGTATACCATGCAGCCCAGGCCTCACGCAGATCCAGCTTATCTATTGCGGTTCCATATTCACCTGCATACCTGTAGCGCAAATCTGCATAAGCACCATAATTGACATTATCCCCGGCTTCGGCCTTAAGGCTGAGATCAGCGAAAACTACGGGTATTCCTATGTCATTATCCGCTTTATTGATGAATAGTCCACTTCTGGCAAATCCCCCAAGTTCAATCCCATGGCTTTGTGATGAAGTATTAAATAATGACTGCGAGTTAAGTTTTGTTATGGCTGCTATCAGCATCAGAGTAGATAATACCAGGATCCTTTTCATGCTTTTGAATTTTCAGCACAAAGAAAGCAGTTGGATACATCTGAGTCGTCCGATCCGCAAAATTCAGACCCGTAAATATGAGGCTACAGGTACGAGCCGCTGATTACGAACCTTTTTTCGCAAGATTTTGAAGGTACTGGGATGGAGTGTGATGAGTGATCTTTTTGAATATAGTATTAAATGTAGATTTTGAATTGAAGCCTGAATCGTATGCAATAGCAAGAACGGTAAAATTTTTATTGGCCGGGTCTTTCATTCTTCTGATAACTTCATTTACCCTGTATTCATTGATAAAAGTAAAGAAATTCCGGTCATACTTGTCGTTAAGCACCTGGGTAATATGATGCCTTGAGATTCCTGTCTGCCCGGCAAGGTCATAAATAGTAAGATCGCGGTCAAGGTATGGTTTTTTGTCTTCCATGTGCTTTAATAGGTGTTTAAGATATGCCCCTGCTTTTTCATCACTTAATCCGCTCCTGATGTATTTCGTTTTAGGTTCCCTGGCTTCCTCTTTGTGCTTCCGGGGATAAGTAAACTCTTCCTTTCCGATAAGCATTGTTGACAGAACAGGTTGTTTTATGGCATAAAAGCCGTAGATAAATGCAAACAATGCTATAAAAACGAATATCGTATAATATGGATCAAAGGGTAAAAAATCAATAAAAATATTTATCCCTCCCAGAATAAAAAGAACAAAATATGCAGCATAGAAGCTTATACTAATAATCTTCAGCCAGTTAAGAGTTATTTTTCCTGCCGAATATGACACCAGGTCCTTTAAATGTTTCTGATGTCTGCTGATAATAACGAATGTATAAACGCTGTAAACAGTAATAGATAAAAAGAAACAAACCCCGTAGACTATCCTGAGTGATATGTACCGGTCGGCTACAAGGAAGCCCGACAGATCAGTAAACATCTTATCCTCTCTGAAAATTACAGATATAATGAAGAAAATGACAAAGGGAATAAAATGGAGGAAATTAACTGGTCCGAATTTTTCTGAAACACCGGTCATATACTTTACATAAAGTAAAAGCAGCGGTCCGTAAGTAAATGCAATAAAAGGGAAGGAGTAGAATGTTATGAAATTGATCTTCACAAGGGCAAAAAGAAGATCAAAGAACAGCATAAAAAGGAAAGCCGCTATCAACCTGTCAGGTATGGTAGGCGGCTTTTTTGATGCAACAATCAAGCCTGCAAAGAATGTTTGTGAGATCGCAATGTATAGTATAGGTTCAATTATTTCCATTATTCCATCATTCCAATAATCCAACAATCCATCATTGCTCGCTCCCACGGGCCACAATCACCGGCCGCTCGCGAGCTCGCAGGACTCGCTTGTTTTCAACAAGCTCGCCCCGCTCGGTTCCAATAATCCAACAATCCATCATTGCTCGCTCCCACGGGCCACAATCACCGGCCGCTCGCGAGCTCGCAGGACTCGCTTGTTTTCAACAAGCTCGCCCCGCTCGGTTCCA
>JAIPBU010000044.1 GCA_021738535.1 Bacteroidales bacterium
GCCCACCGGGCAAATCATTAACGCTCGGTCCTCTTTAGTCTTTTGTCTTTTGTCCTGCCTCATCCTCAGCCTCATCCTCATCCTCAGCCTCATCTCTCTTCTCCTCCTTCTCCAGCAAACCGAGTGATTGCAGGATATTATACCACTGTATCATTTTTTTCATGTCTGAAACATAGACGCGATCACGGTCATATTCCGGCAGGATCTCTTCAAAATATTCTTTAAGCTCAACGGGAGAGGATTTATGATCAATTGATTTTTTGCCTTCTTCTTTGTCAAAAATAGTATCAAAAACATCAGACAGGGCTACCTCACCTGTCTCGGTAAAAATTGCGATATCTTCCAGTGAGCTTACTTTTGCCGCGGCATGAGCACTTGTTCTTTTTCCTGTTTCCAGGTGTTCAACTATGACTGCGTTCTTGCCCTGGGCAATAAATTTGTAAAGGCCGGGTGATCCGGCAATTGCAAGTAAATCTTTTAGTATCATTTTTAATTTGTTTTTATACAATGTCAGGACATGTTCCTGCTTTTCTTGATATTTTCGTATGCATCATTAACTTTTCTGAACTTTTCCTGGGCAATATCCTTAAAATCCTCTCCCAGGTGATTCACCATATCAGGATGATATTTCCTTGCCATTTTTCTGTAAGCCTTCTTCACCTCATCATTGCTTACATCAGGAGATATCTCAAGTATTTTATAATATGCATCTGTTGAAGGAATAAACATATTTTCAATTGACATCCTGTCTTTTTCAGAAATACCGAGATTTGATGCGATAGCTTCGATGGCTTTCAGTTCTCTTTTATCAATATCCCTGTCGGCTGCGGATATGCCATAAAGGATATGCAGAAGCTGTAATCTTGATGAATATTCCATATTCTTTTTTATCTGCCTGCACACATCTGCTACCGGTATATCCTGTTTAAGCAGGTCTCTGAGCATAGCTAGTGCTTCTCCTGCTGTATCAGCCCCGAACTGGGTTCTGAAAAAATTCTTCACATAATCCAGCTCTGATCTTACAACCTTACCATCTGCTTTCATCACAGCTGCAATAAGTACTATTAGGCTAAGAGCAAAATCGCCTGCCGTTGTTTTATATGCCTGTCCTCTGTAATTGTTTGTTTGTTCATTTTTCCGCGGACCATCGAACATTGATCCCATTGCGAATCCGAGCAATGCTCCAAGCGGTCCTCCAACAAACCATCCAAGACCACCTCCTACCCATTTTGCATATTTTCCCATAACTATTCCTTATTTATGATGCATAAAATGCTTTCATGTATCTCCAGTACACGGGGTATAATCATACTTGTTTCAGAATTATTAATTACAAAATCTGATCTGGATGCAAGGTCATCACCTCCCATCTGGTTATTCATCCTTTCCACGACCTGTTCCCTGCTCATCTTACTTCGCTCCATTACCCTGTTTATCCTTTCATTAACGGGAGCAATAACAGCCACAACCTTATCAACATATTTCTCCACACCTGCTTCAAACAGAATGGCTGTTTCAAAAACAGCATAGCTTGCATCCTGTTCCAGGCACCACTTTTCATACTTATCAAGCACACGGGGATGCACCAGGTTATTAACCTTCTGCAATAGTTCTTTATCATTGAATATCAATGATGCCAACCCTGTCCTGTCAAGTATTCCGTCAGGGTACATATCCTCACCTATGAGCCTGTTAAGGTCTGTTTTTAACCCCGGATCTGTATCCATAATCTTCCTGCCCTCTTCATCAGCTGAGAAAACAGGGATTCCCAGAACATGAAATGCTCTGCTGACAGTTGATTTCCCACTACCTATGCCTCCTGTTATTCCCAGTCTGAAGATCATTTCTTTTCAAGGATATATTCTACCTGTTTAGGATTTGACCTGATGTTACTGATGAAGGAAGGAAGGTTAGCAATATTAACCTTTAATCTTTTCACCTTTTGTACATCAAGGTTCTTCATATCCACATAAGCCTCAATTGGTATCTCCTGTAAGCGGTTATAATCACTGAGGGCAATATTAAAATGAATATTAACTTGTGAAGGGAAAAGCCTTACATCAGCTGTATCAGGTTCATTAAGAACCATAATATTAACATCAATCACCTCTTCTGTAAATTGCTCTACAGGAATTGTAAGCTTTGTTTTCTTTTCTGAGATCCTTACCTTAGGTATTGGTTCAATATCAAGATTCATTGTCACCTTCTCCTTCAGATCACTGAATTGATGATATTTTGTTTTCACAAAAGAAATCGTATCAACCAAAGCCCTGGGTCCGGAAATTTCCACTGTATCAGGTTCTACCAGCATACTACCGTTAAGCATAAACTGCCGCTGTGTATTTATATCCACATCAGCTTTAACGGCTACTCTCTTACTTATGACCCTGTCAAACACAAGTGTCAGGGTATCAGGAAAAACTGAATTTATACTATAATCCTCTCTCAGTTGCCTGTGAAATGAAGATCTCAAATCATAAAGGGAAATATAATAATCCAGCTCTGAGCCCTCATTATTTTCATAAAAGCCGGCCTTACTTACATCAATAACCAAAGGCGCTTTCCCACCGCCAATTTTTGTTTTAAGTATGGAATACCCCGGCCCTTCCAGATCGAGAACCAACCTGGCAGGCAGTTCGTTAACAAGAGCAAGATCAGAAGGCAAGTTGATATACCTGACCGGGTACTTCACTGAGCTTTCAATATCCTTACTCAGTGCATTAAGGAACCAGAAAATAAATGACAACAGGAGAAAAAAGGAAAAAACTGCAACATTCCTGTTAATCAGTTTTTCCCGGACCACCCTGAATAAACGTTTCAGGTAAGCATCCGGTTTTTCACCTGAGTCCATTTATAAATATATCCTTTCTTTATCTTTTTTGTTCTATGTCGCTTGAATCTTTAAGGACAGCGCTTTTATCTATTTTCAAAAGCACATTGTCTCCCGCATCAACAGTCACAGTATTGTCTTTTACATCAGTAACCCTTCCATAAATACCCCCGGTAGTAACAATTTTATCACCTTTTTTAAGTGAACTACGGTAGTTATTTAATTGTTTTTGCTTTCTGACCTGCGGTCTGATCATAAAGAAATAAAAGATCACGAAAACAAGAATAAGTGGTAAAAATGTTACCAGTGGATTCTGACCTTCCGGTGAAGGTCCCATTAAATACAAAAATGCTAAATTACTCATTATTAATACTAATTATTAGTTATTACTTCAGCTTTTATTTTAAGAATCACCACAGGCTTTTCTGCATTAGACCTTATGGTAATAGTTTTATTCTGTATGCCCTGTCTGTAAGCACTGTCAAACAGAACTTCAATTTCTCCATTCTCTCCCGGCGCTATGGGATCACTGTCAAATTCAGGAACCGTACATCCGCAACTCGTGGTAGCTGAATTAATCACCAGGCTGCCATCACCTTTATTACTGAAAGTGAAGACACAGGCAACTTTTTCTCCCTCAAGGATTGTTCCAAAATCATGTTCCAGTTCAGAGAATTCAATGATGGGTGTTCCCTGCCCATTGTCATTTAATTCTTCATTAACAGACTGGTTCCGGCACGATAACAATCCGGAAAAAACAAAAATAAAAAATACCGCCTGCAATGTTTTCATATTCATTGTTTTGTCTCTTCAAATCCTGGTTCGCCAACAAGTCCCCTGCCTCTTTTCTGAAACACACCCTGTTCTCTCATCTCCTTAACTATCTTATCAAGGATGCCATTTACAAAGTTACTGCTTTTTGATGTGCAGTAAAATTTAGCTATTTCAATATATTCATTCAGGCTTACTTTTACCGGGATTTCCGTAAATTCTATAACCTCACATATTGCCAGTTGCATTACCAGTGTATCCATCAATGCAACTCTTTCAATTTCCCAGTTAGTGGTGTTGCGATCAATAAGATCAGTTAGAAATTCTCTTTTTAATATTGTCTTTCTCAGTAAGGTCCTGACAAAAATCTCATCTTCATCAGACCTGTAAAGTTCCATAAGGCTCAGGTAAACATCGCTGTTCTCTTTGAAACGCCTGAATGTTTTTTCAACCATAATGGAAATAAAATCGAGGTCGTCATTCCAGTAAATACTCATTTCCTCAAGAGCCGACTCAAGGTATTCTGATTCAGACAAAATAATATTAAACAAGCCCGAAATCAACTTCTTGTCTTCTGAATATGAATTGTTTCCTGAATTCATATATTTCTTATATATATCAGAAGAAATAAGAAGAGAATAGTAATGCCTTGGCACACTATCATGCTGATGCCATGACAGGTGTGCACTCTTACAATATTTTTTCAGGGAAACATTTTGTTCCAGCTGCCTGAGAAGCCTGTTCTCAATAAGTTTTGTATTGGGATTAAGGTCTTCCTCTGAAGGAATCTTTTTTTGCCTTGCAAGTTCAATCTTCTCTTCGGCAATATTAAAAATATCAATCAGCAATAATAAAAGAAGATGATACAGGTCATAACTTTTTTTAATGCTTAGTAAAAGTTCCTCCTCTGCCGCCTTTAAATTACCACTATCTTTCCTGCTGTAGGCGTAGAGGGTAATCAAGGCTTTAATACGTAATAATCTCCTGCTTATCATCCGAAAAGAACACTAATTATTAGACTGCAAAAATACTCTTTTTCTTTATCAGACAAAACACATAGCAACAAAAGAGGAGCTTGAAGCATATTTTGATATTTATAAATAATTATTACATTTGACAGCATATAACCTTAAGCAAACTAAATTTAACTCTATGAAGGAAGAGAACGATGCCAAAGCGAATGAGTTAAGCAAAAACAATGAGAATGAATCAAGAGGCCGTGAGGAGGTCTACACCAACATTGTAAGAGCCGGCAACAGAACCTATTTTTTTGATGTTAAGTCAACCAGGAAGGGAGAGTATTACCTGACGATTACCGAGAGTAAAAAGCGTTTTAACAAGGAAGGAAAATTCTTCTACGAGAAGCACAAGCTGTTTCTGTACCAGGAGGATTTTGATAAGTTCAGGAACAGTCTTGAAGATGTTTTTTCATTTATTGATAATTCAGAAACCGGAAAAAGGGAGAATATCAGGAATGAAAATCAACAGGTTGAAGAAGCATCCCCGGATAAGCAGGATTCCAAAACTGAAGAATCAAAGTCAGCTGATGAATTTATCAATGTTGAATTTGAAGACCTGGGCGATAAAGAATAACTGGCGGGTTCTGCAATATCCTCATTAGCCGGCCCGGCTAATTACGACGAACATGACTGAATATTTATTATTGACCCTTGCCATATTACTGGTGATAATAGGAATCATAGGATGTATGGTACCTGTGATACCGGGCCCGCCCCTCAGTTTTGCAGGACCGCTGATATTACATTTCACACAATTTGCTGAATACAACAAAACACTGCTGTTAATTCTGGGTTCAGTCTCAATTATCGTTGCAGTATTTGATTACCTTGTACCCATATGGGGCACCAAAAAATTCGGGGGCAGCAAGTATGGAATAAGAGGAGCAACCATAGGACTCATAGTGGGGCTTTTTTTTGGCCCTCCCGGTATTATTATCGGTCCTTTTATTGGGGCAGTACTTGGCGAACTTAGCTACAAGAATAATTTCAATTACGCAATTAGGGCCGGACTGGGAAGCCTGATAGGATTCATGGCCGGTATAGGCCTAAAGCTTGCTGTATCCCTTGTAATTACATTTTATTTTGTCAGGGGATTCTTTGTGTAGAGGCGTAAAATAATATTACGCCCCCAATATGAAAAACTGTAAATTACATTCCCAGCGTTGCAACCATCACAGCCTTAATAGTATGCATTCTGTTTTCTGCCTCGTCAAATACTATAGAATGTTTTGATTCAAAAACATCATCGGTTACTTCCATACCGTCAAGACCGTATTTTTTGAAGATCTCCTCTCCTACTTTGGTCTTCCTGTTATGAAATGATGGCAGGCAATGCAGGAATTTAACATCAGGATTACCTGTCAGTTCAAGTAATTCTTTGTTCACCTGGTATGGCTTGAGAAGCTCTATCCTTTGCTCCCATACTTCATCAGCCTCACCCATTGAAACCCAAACATCTGTATAAAGGAAATCAACGTCTTTAACTGCATCCTCAACATTTTCAGTTATTGTGATAGTGGCACCTGTCTCAGCCGCTATCTCCCTGCATGTTGCAACAAGTTCTTCAGATGGCTGACACTCTTTAGGTGCTGCTGCCCTGAAGTCCATGCCCATTTTTGCAGCTCCGACAAGAAGCGAATTACCCATATTATTCCGGGCATCTCCAAGGTAGCAAAAACTAACATCTTTGAGCTTTTTATCCGTATTCTCAAGCATAGTCATAAAATCAGCCAGTATCTGTGTCGGGTGGAATTCGTTTGTAAGTCCGTTCCAGACCGGAACACCGGCATTTGCACCAAGTTCTTCAACTATCTCCTGGCCGAAGCCCCTGTATTCAATACCATCATACATACGACCGAGAACCCTTGCAGTATCTTTCATAGATTCCTTGTGGCCTATCTGTGAACCAGTAGGTCCTATATAGGATACATGAGCACCCTGGTCCAGCGCTGCCACCTCAAATGCACACCTTGTTCTTGTTGAGGCTTTCTCAAAAATAAGAGCAATATTTTTGCCTTGCATTGTTTGCTGCTCAGTACCTGCATATTTTGCCTTCTTCAGGTCAGCTGACAGTTCCAGTAAAAATTCAATTTCACGTGGATCAAAATCAAGTAACTTGAGAAAGTTTCTGTTTCTTAAATTGTAAGCCATTTTGTTTAAAATTTATAGTTAGTTTATTAATTGTTTAGGGGTTTAGGGGTTTAGAGGTTTAGGGGTTTAGAGGTTTAGAGGTTTAGGGGTTTAGGGGTTTAGAGGTTTAGGGGTTTTCTTAGTCTCTTAGTCTCTTAGTCTCTTAGTCTCTTAGTCTCTTAGTCTCTTTGTCCCTTAGTCCCTTAGTCCCTTAGTCCCTTCGTCTCTTAGTCTCTTCGTCCCTTCGTCTCTTAGTCGCTTAGTCACTTAGTCCCTTCGTCATTCTTAAATCTTAAATCGTTAATCTTAAATCAAAAGTCTTCATACTCCATCGTAATCTTTGTTCCGAAGCTTTTATCTTCAAGCTTAAATGCCTCGGTAATTACGCTTTTTGTGCCACCATTCTTAACAAAATTCAGGCAGGCTTCAATTTTGGGCGCCATACTGCCTTTTGTAAACTGTCCTTCCTCCATATATTTCATTGTATCTTTATAATCAATGAATTCCAGTGCCTTTTCTCCAGGCTTTTTATAATTAATATAGACATAAGGTACATCCGTCAGAATATAAAACTCATCTGCTCCAATATCCGAGGCCAGCAATGAAGAAGCCATATCCTTATCAATTACAGCCTCAGAGGGTCTGACATCATTATTCTCATCAATATATACCGGCACACCTCCTCCTCCTGAGGCAATTACTATGTTCCCCTGGCGTGCAAGATCTTCAACAATCCGTTCATTCATAACCCTGATAGGTTTGGGTGAGGGAACAACCCTCCTGTAACCATCCTTTACTTTAACTTCCTCCCTGAATAACCATCCCTTCCTGCTATGCAAATCATCAGCAGCTTCCTTATCATAAATCTTACCAACCCTTTTCTGCGGGTCTGAAAAAGCAGGGTCATCTTTATCGACGACAACCTGTGTAACAAGGCAGGCAACGTTTTTCTCAATGCCATGCTTATTAAGAACATTGCGGAGCATTCGTTCTATCATATAGCCAATACCCCCCTGGGTATCTGCCACACAAACATCAAGCGGCATCTGGGAAATATTATATAATTGCTCTCCTGCATCATTTCGCATTAGAACATTGCCAACCTGTGGCCCGTTACCGTGTGTAATAACGAGATCATAATCGTCTTTTAGTAAATGTACAAGATTTTCAAGAGTGTCGGTTGTATTCTTCTCCTGCTCTTCGATAGTACCTTTTTGATCGCCTCGAAGAAGTGCATTACCACCAAGTGCAATAACTGCAAGTTTTTTCATCGTTAATATATTATAGACCAATTAATCACAAAAAATATCCAAACAATTAGGAAAACACAAATCTAAGGTTTTTTAAGAAATTTCAATGCTTAAGGATATATAAAAAGAGACAAGGCCGTCAGGTTTTAACTTTAGTGGCTTAATGAAAGTATTTGGTAGCAACTATAAAAAAAATTATTACATTTACACTCAATTAATAAACCTACAAAACAACCCCGGGTGAGACACAAAGTTATCTTTTTCTTATTTTGTATGATCCTGGCCGGACTTTTCGGGTGTAAAGAGTCAAGTGTTAAATCTATAAAAGAAGGTGAGATACACTATAGCATCACCTTTGAAAACAGGAACGCAGTTCTGCCTGATGAATTGATGCCGGATAACCTTATTGTGAAGTTCAAGGACGATAAAATAATTATGGAAATTACTTCACCCGTTGGGAATAATGGTGTGTTTAATATTATTGATCCCGATAACAAACAGATCAGGACTTATCTCAGGATACTTAATATGAAGTATTACTACCAGGGCAGCAGTGATGAAGTACCGCCTGGAATTGATCCGCTTGAGAATATGGAAATAGATATTACAGGTGAGGAAAAAGAAATACTTGACCTCAAGTGTTACCAGGCAATTGCAAGCTTACCCGACAGTGACTTCAGTTATGAGTTATGGTTTACCAATGAAATAGATCTCGACAAACCCAACCATTCAACTCCTTTTAATTCTATTGATGGTGTACTGTTAAATTTCTTTTTTATCATGGGTGATATCATTATTGAATTTGAGGCTGAAGGTATTTACATAAGGCAGATCCCAGACAAGGCTTTTGAGAAAAGCGGAAGCTACAGGCGTATAGACCGTAAATCAATGGATAGCATTATAGCAAAGATGATGAGTCTCTGAGATTGATTATATTTTTCTCCGTGAATGTAAAATTACTAACTTTATCACACTAAAACAGGGTGCTTTCCTGTTCATATATTATGTGTGTTTTTCGATATTTTGATATCCGGGAATGAAGAAAAAAGATAAGAAAACAAAAAAAACATCAGGGAAAAAGAGTCCTGGAAAAAAGAGAAAAAATCCTATTACCGGTAATGAAAATATTAAGTTTATATCAGGCTTACTTATTACAGGGTTCTCCGTTTACCTGTTTTTTGCATTTATTGCATATCTTTTCTGGTGGAAAACAGACCAGAGTTTCGATGCATCCAGTGTATTGTCAGGGGCTGAGATACAGGTAAGGAACTGGTCAGGGAAGAGCGGTGCCTGGTTTGCTGACATTCTTATTAACAAAGGTTTTGGACTGGCAGCATTTTTCATCCCTGTTATACTTGCATCCATAGGACTCAGGTTATTACACATAAAAAAAATAAAGGCTCTCAGGATCAGCAGGGACCTGGTTATAGGTACCATTTTACTTTCAGTTATTCTTTCCTATATTTTCGGACATGCAGATGGTATGCTCGGCAGCGGCCCCGGGGGAGCTCACGGGTATTTTGTAAGCAGGTGGCTGAATGCATTTATGGGTAAACTCGGAACAGGCGTGTTACTGTTAGTAGTTGTACTTTCATACCTGTTAGTTGTGTTCAATATAAGACCCTCATTTTCTAATATAAAACTATTTGCAGGGAAAGAGAATGCAAACGAGCCTGAAGAAAAACCTGTAAGTGATCTTATTGAAGAAAAGCAAGACATTAATGATGAACCTGGCTTCAGTATTAACAGGACCATAGATGAAGAACAGGAAATTGACCAGGAAACAGGCAGCGGAGAGGATACAGTTAATACTGATAATGTAAGCAAGGAGAATATTGATAACACGGCCGGTCCTATTATTAATGAAATTGGAAGTGATGAAGACAGTAACGGGGTAACCATCTCAATTGAGAGAGCCGAGGCAAATGATCAGCTCAGTGATGAAGAATTGGCCAGACTGAAGGAAAACTATGACCCCAGGCTTGATCTATCTGCTTACAAAATGCCACCTGTAAATCTTCTCGAAGATCACAGCACAGACAAAGCGTTTGATGACTCGGAAATAATTGAAAAGAAAGAGACCATAGTAAAGACACTACTGGATTACAATATAAAGGTAAGACATATCACTGCCACTGTTGGCCCAACTGTAACTCTTTACGAGGTAGTTCCCGAGAGAGGAGTAAGAACAGCAAAGATCAAATCCCTGGATAACGACATAGCACTGAGCCTTTCAGCATTTGGTATTCGCATTATTGCGCCTATACCCGGCAGAGGGACGGTCGGAATAGAGGTTCCAAACAAAAATCCGGAAATTGTTTCAATGAAATCTCTGATTACAACAAAGCAATTTCAGGATTGCAAATATGAACTAGCCATTGCCCTGGGACGTACCATAACAAATGAGTTACTATTACTGGATCTTCAGAAAATGCCCCACCTTCTTGTTGCAGGTGCAACAGGCCAGGGTAAATCGGTTGGTCTCAATGTTATTATTGCAAGTCTTCTTTACAGAAAACATCCTGCAGAGATCAAATTCATCATGGTTGATCCTAAAATGGTGGAGCTCACTCTTTATAACAAAATAGAGAAACATTATCTTGCCAAGCTTCCTGAAACCGATGACCCGATTATTACTGAAACTCAGAAAGTGGTATATACACTGAACTCATTATGCATTGAAATGGATAACCGTTACAAGTTACTCAGAAAAGCCAGGGTAAAATCCATCAAAGAGTATAATGAAGTATTTACCAAGAGGCGTTTGAATCCTGAAAAGGGACATAAGTACATGCCTTACCTGGTACTTGTAATAGATGAATTTGCAGATCTTATAATGACTGCCGGCAAAGAGATTGAAGGACCTATCCAGAGGCTTTCACAACTTGCCAGGGCTGTGGGCATACACCTGATTGTGGCCACACAGAGGCCTTCTACAAATATCATAACAGGTACAATTAAAACAAATTTCCCCGCAAGGCTTGCCTTCAGGGTATCTTCCTCAATTGATTCTCGTACAATACTCGACAATACAGGCGCAGAGAAGCTTGTTGGACGCGGCGACATGCTTATTTATAACGGTACAGAATTAATACGTGCACAATGTGCTTTTATTGACACTCCTGAATTAAATAAGGTAACTGATTTCATCGCTTCTCAGCAGGGCTATGCTGATGCATACATACTGCCTGAATACGAGGGAGAAACAGATGATAATTTCCAGGAAGTTGACCTCAGGAAACGAGACAGTCTTTTCGATGAAGCCGCAAGACTGGTTGTACAGACCCAGCAGGGATCCACATCACTTATACAAAGAAAGATGTCGCTTGGATATAACAGGGCAGGAAGGATAGTTGACCAGCTCGAAGCGGCAGGGATAGTTGGCCCCTACGAAGGAAGTAAGGCTCGTGAAGTACTTATAAGCGACATGGTAAGTTTGGAACAAATATTGCAAGGTCTGGAGTAAAAACATGAGAACAATAATCACTGGTATATTATTATTATTCAATATCCTGTTGTATGGGCAGCAGGATCCTGCAGCAAAGAGCATACTTGATCAGTTTTCAGATGCAGCCCTCAGTTCACCTGCCGTCACAATGAGCTTTATGATGAAAATACATGACAGGGTTGAACAGTCTGAGACTGAATCAGAAGGATCGGTTGTTATAATGGACAGTATGTATAAACTCACCATACCAGATAACACCATCTGGTTTAACGGTTCAGCAACCTGGACCCTCACCCCGGAGGTAAAAGAGGTAACAGTCACTCTCCCCGACCCGGAGGATAATACTTTCCTCACTTCACCTTCATCTGTTTTCACTATGTACAGGAAAGATTTTAAATACAGGCTGGTTGAAGAAAGAGCGGAAGGAAGTATCATAGATCTTTACCCTGTAGAGCCTGCAGAAACTGATTTCAGCAGGATACGACTCGTTATTAAAAATGAAAAATTAATAGCAGCAGAATACCGCAGAAAAGACGGCATTGATATGTACATTGACATTACCGGATACAGGCTTGATAAATCATACAAGACTGAATATTTTACTTTTAACCGGGATGCTCACCCCGGAGTGGATATTATTGATATGCGCTGACCGTTACTCTTCTTCTTTCGGATACTTAATCCTTGCATGATAAATAGTGGTAAGCCTGCTTACAAAAGTCTCTTTTATCCTGGTAATATCCCTGAAGGTAATAGGAGCAAGAGTAAATTGCTTGTCTTCAACCTGTTTATCAATAATATTATCAACAAGATCTTTAATTGATTCCTCGGTGAATTCATCAAGGCTCCTGGAAGATGCTTCAACTGCATCAGCCATCATTAGAATTGCATGCTCTTTGGTAAAAGGTTTTGGCCCCGGGTAAGTGAAATCACTTAAATCAATTTCCTTCTCAGGATACCTGTCTGTGTACTGCCTGTAGAAATAATATGCCTTTGTTGTGCCCTGGTGGGTACGAATAAAATCAGTTATCTGTGTTGGCAGGTTTGTTTTTTTTGCCAGCTCAAGACCCTTCTTTATGTGTCCAATAATAATTTCAGCACTTTTTTCCGGTTCTAAGGTGTCATGGGGATTGAATTTTTCTGACTGGTTCTCAGTGAAATATTCCGAATCAGCAACTTTACCTATATCATGGTACAGGGCCCCTGCCCTGATCAGCAATGGATGGGCATCGATAGCCCTGGCTGCCTCTTCAGCAAGATTTGCTACCTGCATCGAGTGCTGAAATGATCCCGGCGCTTCCTCAGCAAGTCGCCTCAATAAGGGCTGATTGGTATCAGATAACTCAAAGAGTGTTGCATCTGAAAGAAAGCCAAAGGTTTTCTCAAAAATATATATCAGGGGATAACTTAGTAAGATAAGGACAGAATTGCCGGCAAACCAGGCGTAATTCAGCCACTCTATCTCACTTACATCACCCTCCTGTATTACCCCTATACCAAAATATACAAGCGACATAGTCAGGAAAGCCATGGATGCCGAGAAGAATAATTTTGCTCTTCTGTATGTGTTTGTAAGGGTAAAAATTACGACTACGCCACCCAGTATATTCATAAAGATGAATTCAAACGAGTTAGGTACAATGAATCCTGCTATCATCATTGCAACCAGAAGTATAAAAAGAGCCAGCCGGGGATCATAAAAGGTTCTTACAATTATGGGTATTATTGCAAAAGGTATAAGATAAACACTTACTTCCGGCATCATTACAATAATCCTGGTAAGGCCCGTGAAAAATATAAGCAGAAGCAGTATAAACATTGTTTTCTGAAATGAATCCAGTACCTCCTGCCGGAAATTCAACAAGAACAGGAACAGAATAAGAAAAGATGCACTTACTATCAGGAACTGACCAAAGATAAATAACCACGAGTTATATAAACCAACCCTTTCACCGTATTCCTGCCTGAATGATTCAAGAACCCTGAATCTCCAGTCATTGACCAGTTCACCCCTCGAAATAATTAACTCTCCCTTTTGTATAAGCCCTCTTGTTAAACTGATACTCCGTATTAAGTTATCTCTTTCTGCAGCAGACCTGGTTTCATTATATGACACATTTGGCTTTAAAAAATCACCCAGGCTTATTGAACTGAGAAAATCAAAAACCCTGAGACTGACAACATCAGGAATATCATTCTGCATTTTAAGCCTTCTGTCACGAACATACTCATAAGCCTCTTTATGAGTGTAGAGCTCAGTTATCTGCCTCTCTTCTGCCACATTTCCTTTTACCAGCATTATGTTCTTTGATCCCGAACGAAGACTTTCTGTAAACTCATTTCTTTCATACACACCATTGGAGTAAACATCATCAAGAATGGATATCAGCTTCATCCTTATCATTTCATAATCTGATGGCGAGAGTTCATTGTCACTACCCGTAGTGTTTCTTCTCAATTCATCGAAATAATCATTGAAGTTTTGTAACTCATATGTAAGAAGAGATGTGTCAAAGTTAAAAAAAGGTGAAAAAGAACTGAGTACACTGTCACGTTCCCTGTTCAGTTCAGCTTCAGTTTTATATACGGGGAAGTCCCACGGGGCGATTAAAACCTCATGCATCCATGGTCTGCCTTTTTGATATTCGTACCTGAATTTACCTTCTCTTGGCAAAAAGTATGTTACTATTGCAATGGAAATACCAAACAGAACTCCCAGGTATATCCCTTTTTTTGATTTTTCCCACCAGCTTGATATTGACATCTTATTGTTTTAAATTATCTGTCTCTCATCAGTAAATGCAAATCTAAGGAAAAAAACATTAAATATTTAATTAATGGCTTCTACTATATTTTAGTATTTTTACTTCTCTAAAATGACTTAAAAGTGATGGATAAACTGATATGCGGAAATGTTTTTGTTCCCCTCAGACTGGCACCCTCACACAAGAGCGAGCAGGGCAGCCAGATACTTTTCGGTGAGAAATACGCTGTTATTGATTCTTCAGGATCATGGCTGAAGGTAAGGAATGAATTTGACGGATACGAGGGTTGGATAGACGGGGATCACCATTTGTACTACCCTGATAATAGCAATTCTGCCCGGGGTATACTGGCAAAGAGGACCAGTTTTACTGATTCTTCTGGCAACAATCTCATTCTTGAACCGGGTTCAGAAATTTACATGCCCGGCAAAAAAGCCGGCACTTTTTGCATTAATGATGAATGTTTTGAAAGTTCAGTGAAGCTTATTACGCATCCGGGGTCTCCTGATCCGGTAGAAACCGCAAAAGAATTTCTTAACAGCCCGTACCTCTGGGGAGGAAGAACAACAGGCGGAATGGATTGCTCGGGGTTAACACAGCTGGTATACAAAATACACGGCACTGCTCTTCCCCGCGACAGCTTTAAGCAGGCTGAGATTGGTGAAACAATCAGCTTTATCAACGAGGCAATGGCCGGCGACCTGTTATTCTTCGATAATGAATCCGGAATTATAAACCATGTTGGTATTTATATGGGGAATGATCGTATAATTCACTGTTCAGGCAGTGTCAGAACAGACAGGATTGATCACCAGGGAATATTCATTGAAAGCAGCGGGAATTATACCCACAGGCTGCGCCTGATAAAAAGAATAAAAAGCAAGTGATATGAAAGAGGAAGTAATGCCATTAATAATCATTATTGCAATATTGCTCATAATATATCTGGCAATGAGGTTTATTAACAAAAAATTACGGAACAGGGTAAACAAATCTGACTATCGGAGGAGAAGGCGCCTATAATCTGCCCAGCACTTTTTCTACTATTTCTTTTTCCCTGCTGTCAGATTGTTTAACAATATCTGCAGCCTTCGCTTTTATGTCTTCCCCGAACTGCTGATCTTCCAGGCCTTCAGTATTAACGCAAACATTAAGATATGCTCCTTTGATACAAGCCCTTACAGCAAGAGCCCCTACACCTGCATCTGTAACTGAATTTGGATTACCCTCTTTAACCATCTCCTCGATTACCTCATACGATCCCAGGGCGGTTTCCATTACCGAGAAAGGAACCATAATGGCATTTTTTGTTGCGTCCTCAATAGCTTTCTTCCTCTCTTTTTTCTCTTCATCCGTATTTTTGGGCATTTTAAAAGCACCCATGATCATATTAAACGCATTTGTATCTTCATCTACAAGTTTCAATAACTCATTCTGTATTGTTTTTCCTTTCTCTGCCCAGGCAGAGAATTCATCCCATCGCTCATCCCATCCTCTTTTATGGGATGAAATATTTGCAACCATTGCCCCCAGGGCTGTACCAAGGGCTCCCATATAAGCTGACACTGAGCCTCCTCCGGGGGCAACTGACTCACACGCAGTTTCGTTCATAAACTCCTCAAGGTCCATAGACACCAGCTTTTTCGCTTCATCCGATCTCATCCTGTACTCTATAATCTTCTCCTCCGGTTTAAATGGCAGCAGCTCATCAAGGCCCATTGATTTAATTGCAATCTTAATAAGCTCACTATCAGGCACCCCGGTAGATCTCTTTTGTTTTCTCAGGAAATACCTGCCTGCATCCAGCATGGCTGAAAGAGGTATCAGACCTACAAGCTCAGAACCTGTAACCCTTAGTCCGCGCGAATCAGCACTCTTGCATACTTCATCAAAGGCTACATGCACAGGTGTTACTGAAATATTTGTAAGATTCATTGAGATCTGGGCTACACCATATTCTTCAATATACCAGCCAATTGCTTTTACTTCTTTCAATTTACCCGGTATCATTACCGTTTCACCATTCTTGTCTTTTACCGGCTTTCCTGTAAGAGGGTGACCGTCTCTTTTTACCCTGCCTCTCTCCCTGACATCGAATGCAACGGCATTTGCCCTCCTGGTAGATGTTGTATTCAAATTAATGTTATATGCTACAAGGAAATCCCTTGCGCCCACAGCAGTAGCTCCTGCACGGGGATTAAAATGAGCAGGGCCGAAATCCGGTTTCCATACGGGATCAGAAAGCTTCTTCTGCAGACCCTCATATTCTCCTTCCCTGCAATTAGCAAGGTTTGTACGCTTATCGCTGAATGCAGCATTCTCATAACAATAAACAGGTATAGAAAGCTCCTTACCTATTCTTTCAGCCAGGCTACGGGCATATTCAACTGTCTCTTCCATTGAAACCCCAGATACGGGAACCAGCGGACAAACATCTGTTGCCCCCATTCTCGGGTGTTCACCTTTGTGTTGAGACATATCTATCAGTTCGGAAGCCGTTTTAACAGCATTAAATGCTGCTTCCACTACATCATCAGGATCACCCACAAAGGTTACAACTGTACGGTTAGTTGCTTTTCCGTGGTCAACATCAAGTAATTTTACCCCATCAATTTTTTCAATGGAATCAGTGATTCTTCTGATCACTTCCATATTATTTCCTTCACTGAAGTTTGGTACGCATTCTATTATTCTGGCTGACATTGTAGTAATGTTGATTTGTTAATTCGTTAATTCGTTAATTCGTTAATTCGTTCGTCGCTAAGTCACTTCGTCACCCTAACTTCCCCGTTCAGAATAACCGTATCAACCAGTTTACTGCCGTAGGCATAGGGCATAAACTCATAAGACGGTATTTTTTTAGTAATAAACACATTAGCAGTTTTGCCAGGACATATTGACCCGTGAGTATCAGATATTCCCATAGCATAAGCGCCATTAATGGTAGCAGCATTTATTGCTTCCTCTGGTAACATTCTAAGCTTTATACAGGCAAGTGAAGTAATAAACTTCATATCACCCGATGGTGATGACCCGGGGTTATAATCGCTTGCAAGTGCAAGAGGCAATCCATATTCAATCATTTCTCTTGCCGGTGGATCTTTCATACCAAGGAAGAATGAGGCACCAGGGAGTAATGTAGGCATCGTTTCACTATTTTTCAATGCCTCCATCTCTTCCTTGCCGGTAAATTCCAGGTGATCAACGGAAAGTGCATTGTACCTGGTTCCTGTCTGAATACCACCTGAGAAAGCCAGTTCATTGGCATGGATCTTAGGCCGCAGACCATGTTTGATGCCTGCCATAAGTATTCTACCGGTCTCCTCCACCGTAAAAAAACCTTTATCACAAAAGACATCGATATAATCAGCCAGGTTTTCAGCAGCAACGGCGGGTATCATCTCATTAATCACAATATCAACATATTCACCCTGCTTATTCCTGTACTCTTTTGGAACAGAGTGAGCACCAAGGAAAGTTGATTTGACTGTCAGTCCGCTGGTTTCTTTTATCCGCCTGATAACTCTCAGCATCTTCATCTCAGACTCAGTGGTAAGGCCATAACCACTTTTTATTTCAACAGCACCGGTTCCCAGAGATATTATCTCTTTAATTCTTGTCATTGACTGCTTATACAACTCGTCCTCTGAAATACTTTGCAGCAGCTTTGATGAATTAATTATGCCGCCTCCCCTCTTTGCTATTTCCTCATATGACAGACCCCGTATCTTATCCTTATATTCAATCTCCCTGCTTCCGGCATAGACTATATGAGTGTGTGAGTCGCACCATGAGGGAAAGACAAACCTGCCTGAGGCATCTATAACTTCGGTATTATCCTCCGGACCGGGACACCCTGGCATTTCACCATAGGAATGGATCAATCCACCCTTTAACAACAGCCAGGCATTTTCAATAACATTCAGCCGGGACATTGCTTGGCCGGACACATAACTGGCTGCATTTTCTTCTGCCTGTACAAGACCTTTAATATCTTTAATCAGAATATCCATCACACAGCATTTTAGAATCAGCTAAGGTAATAAATATTTTTTCTTATTTTTGAGAATCACTAAAAACGAACCTTTACTCTTATGAAAAAGACCATCACGCTGCTACTGGCCCTAATCGCCTGTCTTCCACTATTTTCACAATCGGAGAAAAACGACAATAAAGAAGAGAATATTAAATCAGGTTGGAACATTGGGGGTGTTCCGGCTATAACATTCAGTACTGACCTGGGCTTCCAGTACGGTGTTGTTTTAAACCTTTTTGATTATGGTGACGGCTCAAATTATCCATCTTACGACCAGATGTTTTATTTTGAGGTATCAAGATTCACGAAAGGTAGCGGAATCTACAGGATAATGTTTGATTCAGAATCACTGATACCCGGTATCAGTCTTACCTCAGACCTGGCCTACCTTACTGACCAGGCATATGATTTCTACGGATTTAACGGTTATGATGCTGTTTATAATAGGGACTGGACCGACAGTGAGATGGATGGCAGTGCCTATAAAACAAGGATGTTCTATAATACTGACAGGACCTTATTCAGGTTTAAAAATGATTTTAAGGGGCACCTGGCGGGTGATCATTTCCAGTGGAATGCCGGTTTTGAGATAAAAAACTTCACTTTTGGGCCCGTAGATGTTGAGCGCTTAAACAAGGGTAAGGATGATAACTTATTACCTGATGTTGATGGATTGTACAGTAAATATATTGACTGGGGACTTATAGGACCAGAGGAAGCAGACGGCGGTTTTATTACAACTCTGAAAGCAGGAATTACATACGACAGTCGCGATTTCAAAGCAAATGCAATGAAGGGGATATGGGTGGAAACAGGCATTGAAGGATCTCCCTCTTTTCTCAGTGATGAAGGGTTTGCTAAATTTTTTGCCATATACAGGCAATATTTCACCATAATACCGGAAGATCTCTCTTTTGCATACAGGCTGGGTTACCAGACAACTATTGCAGGCGATGTTCCATGGTATCATCAAAACCAGATCATTACATCTGTTCTGGCCGGATCAACATCTGAAGGACTCGGGGGTAGCAAGAATCTACGTGGAGTATTAAGAAACAGGATAATAGGAGACGGTCTTTTCTATGCCAATGCTGAATTCAGGTGGAAAGCCATAAGATTTAACCTTATAAACCAGAATTTCTATTTAGGGCTGGTTGGATTCGGTGATTTTGGAATGGTTACGGACAAAATTGATTTTGAAATACCTGACCAGGCAATAATGGGGTCAGATCAACAGGAAGATTATTTCAACCCTGGAGCAGAGAAGATGCACATAAGTACAGGGTTGGGATTAAGGGTGGTAATGAACCAGAACTTTATAATATCTGCTGATTTTGGTAAAGCGCTGAATGAACAGGACGGTAATATTGGATTTTATATTGGGTTGAATTACCTGTTTTAATATCAGGGCTAACAAATTATTATGCCGCTAATGATTTTTTCCGGCTCCCTGGTATAAATATGTTGTATCAACCCTCTCCTCTCTGCATGTATCCGTTATGCGGCACGCCCGCCTTCGCTTAAGCTACGGCGGATAAAACATGCCGCATCTACTACCCCCATATAACATACACCTCACACTTGTATCTTTCCTCTTGTATCTTGTATCTTCCCCCTACTCCCTGCCTAATCACATTCCTCAAAACTCTTGTTATATTGTTCTATTGCTCGCTGCGACATTCCCATACTGGAAAAACCTCCGTCATGATAAAGATTCTGCATTGTGACCTTTCTTGTAAGATCTGAAAACAACAATATAATATAATCAGCAGCCTCAGAGGCTGTTGCATTACCCAGAGGTGACATTCTCTCAGAAAAGTCAAGCAATGAATCAATACCGCTAACGCCGCTGCCGGCTGTGGTCGGGGTAGGCGATTGTGACACTGTATTGACTCTGACTTTTTTATCGCGTCCATAGACATAACCAAAGCTTCGTGCAATGGATTCTAGCAGTGCTTTGGCATCGCCCATGTCATTATATCCTGCCAGTGTTCTTTGAGCTGCAACGTAGGTTAGTGCAACAACTGAGCCCCATTCATTAATTGCATCCATATGATATGCAGTCTGCAGTATTTTATGGAAACTCAGAGCAGAAATATCCAGGGTTTTGCTAAAATTAGGATAGTTAATATCGGTGTACGGTATACCTTTCCTGACATTCGGGGACATTCCGATTGAGTGTAATACAAAATCGATCTTACCATCAAATTCCTGGAGTGCATCCTCAAAAAGTTTCTTTAAATCGCCGGTACTGGTAGCATCTGCTCCAACTACTTTACTTCCGGTTTTGTCAGCAAGCTCATTAATGGTTCCCATCCTGATTGCAACATCGGTATTGGAAAGAATAAAATTTGCTCCCTGCTCATTTGCCTTTTCCGCCACTTGCCAGGCGATAGATTTATCATTCAGAGCACCGAAAATAATGCCATTCTTTTTATTTAACAGGTTTTTTACTTCAAACATCTTATTGTTTTTATGATAGATTAATTGTGACAAAGGCCGCTAAGCATCAATCTTAAGCTTCGCGCATCAGTTCCTTAGCATTTTCAATAGAGGCTTTGGTTATTTCATTACCACTCAGCAGTCTGGCAATCTCTTCAAGCCTTTCTTTTTTATCTAACAATTTAATACGGGTAATGGTTGAGTCATCCTCATCTTCTTTATAAACATGGTAGTGCATTGTTCCGTGAGCTGCAACCTGGGGCAGGTGTGTAATATTGATAACCTGCATCTTTTTGCCCATCGCGGCCAGAATAGACGCCACTTTAGTGGCAACCTCCCCGGATACTCCGGCATCTATTTCATCAAAGAATATTGTAGGCAGGCTTTTATTATCGCTCAGCAGGGATTTCAGGCTAAGCATAACCCTGGACAATTCACCGCCTGATGCCACCCTGGCAAGATTTTCAGGCTCTGCCTGCCTGTTTGCAGAAAACAGGAACTCAACGTGATCTGTGCCGGCAGGTGTAAAATTTTCTGTTGCGCTTATATTTATTTTGAACCGGCCGTTCGGGATGCCCAGTTGTATCAGAAGCCTGTTCATTTCATTTTCAATTAAGGGAAGCTGCTCTTTCCTGTTATTGCTCAGCTCTGTAGCAAGTTCTGCTGTTCGCTCACGACTCATGGCAAGCAGCTTCTCCAGTTCTGAAAGCCGTTCATCGCTTGTTTCAATCCCGGAAACAATATCCCGTAACTCTTCTTTTTTCTTTATCAGGGACAGGGTATCTTCAACACGATGTTTCTGCATAAGGGCATTCAGACTGTCGAGCCTGCTGTTAACCGCTTCCAGCCTGGATGGGTCGCTCTCGATATCTGATGACCTTGAATCCATCTCATTACCGAGGTCATTGAGTTCAATAATGGTGCTTTCAAGTCTCTCAAGGAATACTTTTGCATCCGGGTAATACTCTTCGATTCTTTCAATCAGTCTTCTGACTTCATTAAGGCGGTCAACAGCTGAGAAATCTTCCCCGTTAATAAGAAGAGATGAGCCTTCAAGAGCATCATGTATCTCACCTGCATGGGTTAGTAATTCCTGTTCTTCTTCCAGGTTCCTTTCTTCCCCCTCAATAAGATTCTCATCATCAAGCTGTTTTAACTGGTAGGTATAATAATCCAGATCCGCTACATTTTTATCCATGTCAGCTGAAAGCTTTCTGAATTCACTCTCATGCTGTTTATAACTATTATAGGCATCTGAATAATTTGCCAAAAGGTCATAATGGTCGGCAAAGGAATCCACCAGGTTAAGCTGAAAATGGTTTGAGCCGAGTAGCAGGTTCTGATGTTGTGAATGAATATCGATAAGCATTCCTCCCAGGATTTTTAATTGATCCAGGGTTACGGGAGTATCATTTATAAAAGCTCTTGAGCGTCCGCCCGTTGATATCTCTCTCCTGATAATAGTCGGATTTAATTTATCCAGGTCATTATTCTCAAAAAAATTACCTGAGTTAATTCCCCCGATATCAAAAACGCCTTCCACCATACATTTCTCATTCTTGTCAAGCAGAGCTGTGGTATCGGCTCTTTTTCCAAGGATAAGGGAAAGTGCCCCGAAAATTATGGATTTTCCTGCACCTGTTTCACCGGTCAGTATTGTAAATCCCCTGTCGAATTTTATTTCAAGATCACGGATAAGGGCATAATTATGTACAAGCAGTTTTTTCAGCATATACAAAGAAGTTTAATCCTGTATCTTTTCATAGTCTGACTTATTTGCCGGGTCCACTTCAGAAAGTATCTGGACTACCCTGCTCTTTTCTTCAGGAAATGCTTCAGAAAAAATATTAACCAGTTCATCTTTCTTGGCTTCCATTACAATAGTCAGGTAATACATAAATGGATCGGGTCTTTTCCGGTATACTTCCTGCAATAGTCTCAGCGTTTCTATCATCTGCAGTCTTGATTCCGCAACTGATGATTCAAGACGATCAAGTCCCTCAATATGGTACCTGTAGATAAACTTCCTGACATTTGAATATTCACTGTTCAGTATATTGTTTATCAACCAGTACCTGTTCCTGTTGCGAGAACCATCATAAGGTTTCCAGCCCGGTTCAGGCGTGTTTTGGGCATTATTTACTATCCTTTCACACATATCAAACATTTCAGTGCCTCCTTCAGGCGAAAACGAATCATAATCGAAACCCAGTATAAGATAAGCATAATAGCTCAAAACTGATATCAGGTTTGAGCGGTGTGCAGTCGGGTCAAATTCAAGAGGCTGAAACTCAACATATCTGAAACGGAAATTATTATCAACAAAATTCAACATTGTTGTATTATATGTTGTATTGTAGACAGGTCGGCGCGACATGACCTGGATTGTGCCCCTGAATTCATCGGCTGACAGTTGTTCGGTAAGGTTAATCAATATATTACAGTCTATGCGCTCACTGTAGCTGTAAACATGATTTGTCCAGACCGTATTATTCATGAACTCATAAATAGCTTTTTGCATTGTCTGGAATACCTGGCGGTTAGATCCCTGGATTTGCTGTGCCGATATCTGTACGCTGCAATTAAGCTCCTGGGCATAGCTGTTTACTCCTGCTGCAAACAGAATAGAAAATATAAATATCTTATAGAATGTTCTCATCAGACTCAGAAAATTAAAGCATTGACTCAATCTTATCCATGATATCAGCTGCAACTTCCGCTTTCGTTTTTAACTCAAATTCTTCAATATTATTGTTCTTGTCTATTAAGGAAATCTTGTTTGTATCAGATTTGAATCCACTGCCTTCATCTCTCAATGAATTAAGGACAATCAGGTCCAGGTTTTTAGACTCAAGTTTTTTAAGGGCATTTTCTTTTTCATTGTCGGTTTCAAGAGCAAAGCCTGCAAGTAACTGGTTATTCCGTTTAACACTGCCCAGCATTGCAGCAATATCATTAGTTGGTTTAAGTGTCAGGCTGAGATCACTGTTCGACTTTTTAATCTTTGATGCAGATTCTGATTCAGGTCTGTAATCGGCTACTGCAGCAGCCAGCACTGATACATCAGCTTCACCAAAATTTCCTGTCATGGCATCAGCCATTTCATGTGCTGAAATAACGTTGATAATTTCATAATTGCGCCTCTCAGGTTTCAGATCGACAGGTCCGAGAACCAGTATCACTTTTGCACCACGGCTCGCTGCCTCATCTGCAATTGCAACACCCATCTTACCGGAAGAATAATTTCCTATGAAGCGAACGGGATCAATACGTTCATGTGTAGGGCCGGCATTAACAAGAAAGGTTTTACCGGCTATTTTTGATTTTTTTTTTTGGAGAAAAAGTTTTTAAGCACTTTCACAATGTCTTCCGGTTCAGCCATCCTGCCTTTACCTTCAAGACCGCTGGCAAGGAAACCTGTGCCAGGCTCAATTAACTCAACTCCTCTTTCAAGAAGCTTTTGGAGGTTGTCCCTTGTGGCTTCATGCTTATACATATCAAGATCCATCGCCGGTGCTGCAAAAACACTGCACCTGGCTGAAAGATATGTGGTAAGCAAAAGATTATCTGCTATTCCATGAGCCATCTTTGCCATGGTATTGGCAGTAGCCGGTGCCACCAGGAAAGCGTCAGCCCACAGGGCCAGGTCCACATGACTGTTCCATCGACCATCCTCAGGGTCGAAAAAATCAACTAAAACAGGATTTTTTGACAGGGTTGCCATTGTAAGAGGTGTAATGAACTCTTTTGCATAAGGTGTCATTATAACCTTCACATCAGCACCTGATTTAACCAGCATCCTTGTTATTGAGGCCGACTTATATGCAGCGATCCCGCCGGTTATACCAAGTATTATATTTTTACCCCTGAGCATTTGATGCTATTCGGATTTGATTGAATCCTGGTCGGGTTTACGATAATATATTTTATCCTCCTCAAATTCCTTGAGGGAAATAAGTGTAGGTTTTGGAAGCCTTTCGTAAAACTTGGATATTTCTATCTGCTCACGATTTTCAAAAACTTCCTCCAGGTTATCAGTATATGATGCAAATTCCTCAAGCTTCTGGTTGAGTTCCTGCTTGATCTCTACAGATATCTGATTTGCCCTTTTGGCACAGATCATAACTGTTTCATAAATATTACCCGTTTTGCTTGCCATATCCGTTTTGTCACGGGTAATAGTAGTGATAGGTGCATTCGTCTTCCTGTAATCCATCTTATTTATATATTATTCTGTTGTTTCTTCTATTTTTAAAAACCTGGCTGTATCTGAATAAATCTCATCAACATCTTTCCTGAAGTCAGATTCAGGGAATTCCTCCACAAATGAATAATATTCATCAAGCGCTGTCTGGAATCTCTCCTGCTGCTTTTCTGCCACGCTGTTAAGCGCAAAAAGATAGCTTGATTCAAGTTTAAGGAACATTAACTCTTCTCTGTGCTTTGTGTTGGGATAATCTTTCAGGCTATTGTCCAGTGCCACCACAGCTGCCCTGTATTCCTTGAGGTCATAGTACAATTTTGCATTGATATATGATTTTTCAACCAGTTTATCCTGCAATTCCTTGATCAGGTCCTGTGCATCGACCACTTTATCACTTGAGGGATAACGTTTCTGAAAAAAGGTAAAAGCCTCAATTGCACTGTGTGTGTAGGCCTGGTCAAGCTCCGGTCTTGGTGACATCATGTAATCGCAATATGCTGTCATAAAGGTTGCTTCCTCTGTATGTTCACTATAGGGGAAGGTGTTTGCATAGTTCCTGAACGCGCTTCCAGCCATTATATAATCCCGCATCTGATAATAACAATTAGCATTCAGCCAGTTTAATTCCTCTGCCTGGTCAGTAGCACGATAGCGGGGGAGGACCTGTGAAAGCAACTCTGATGTCTTCACATATTTGCCTTCATCATAGTATTCCTGAGCTTTCTCTCTCTTCAGCTCAAAATCGGTACTTTTAAGCAGCTTTTCGTACTCACCGCAGGAAGCTGCTAAAACAGCTAAAATCAATATTATATAGACTCTGTTATTCATAAGCGAAAATGTTGTGCAAAATTAGTATTTTTTTTCGAAACTGCTTAATAGTCTTGAAATAAATAAAAATCAGTAGTATTGATGCAAATGTTGTACCAAATAGTAGGCGAAGGATAAAGACAAAAGACAAAAGACAAAAGACGAAAGGCAAAAGGAAAAAAAAGGTGAAGGTGAAGGCTAAGGCTGAGGTTCGTTATATATATGATTACCTTGAGGGGCTGTCTCATAAGTAAAAATGGGGCGCCCTTTTCATTTTTGCAACCCACCAGGTGATTTTTTATTGATATTTTTACTTTTTAAAAAAGAGAAAGGAAGATTTATGCACTAATCTTCCTGATATTTTGT
>JAIPBU010000045.1 GCA_021738535.1 Bacteroidales bacterium
AGAAAGACTGTTTGATATTAGGCTCGCGATACTCGCCGTGATTGGCTCCCTATGGTCGCATAGTTTGTAATTTGCTTCGCTATCGCTCAGTGTAATTGGCCTCGCTTGCGCGAGGCGTAATTGGCTCACTCTGTTCGCCGTAACTTTGCCTCACTACGTTCGGCGTAATATGCTCACTTCGCTCGCGTAATTGGTTTTGAAACCAAATAACAAATTAACGAATACACTTGCTGACTGAGGACTGCCTACTGCACTGCCCTTCCGTAGCCCGGAACGAAGTGGAGGGCGAAGGAGGACTGCTGACAGGGGGCGGACTTGCTATAGAGTATAAGTAATTTCTTTAATATGTGCATTATTAATATAAAATAATGTATATTAGTAATATGTAAAAATGCATATTTGTAATATAAACTAATGAAATGATACTCAAGAAGGACCTGAAGAAAGTATTGCTAAAACAGCGCGAGGACCTGCAACGTGATACTGGTGTTAAACGCGATAAAAAGATAAAAATACTTCCGGGGCGAGCCACAATTATCTCCGGAGTGAGGAGGTGTGGCAAATCAACACTGGCCAGGCAATATCTGATGGAGGCCTCATCTGTGAATTATATGCGTTTCGAAGATATAAATCTTACAGGATTTGAATTGCGTGATTTTACAAAGGCCGAAGAAATTTTCAATGAGATCTCGGACAGGAAAAGCATTTGGTTTTTTGATGAGATACAGAATATAAGCGGGTGGGAAAAATATGTAAGGCAGCTTGTTGATCGTGGCGAAAAGGTTATAATAACGGGCAGTAATGCAAATATCCTCAGCCGGGAGCTGGGGACAAAATTAACAGGAAGGCATATATCTACAGAACTATACCCTTTCTCATATAGTGAATTCCTGAAATTAGTCAGGAAAGAGCATTCTGTTTCACAGTTTGACCGGTATCTCAGTGGAGGTGGATTCCCGGAATACTTAAAATCAAAAGACAGGGAGCTGCTAAGAAATCTTTTGCAGGATATATTTTACAGGGATATCATGCAGCGTAACGAGTTACGAAGTGAGTCATCGATAAAATCCCTGCTTCATTATGCTATATCGAATACAGGCAGGCCAACTTCCTATCATAAGCTCAAAGATCTGGTAAACGTAGGGTCAGTAAACAGTATAAGCCAGTTTATTAATCATTTTGAGACTGCTTATGTTCTTTTTGAATTACGCAAGTATGATTATTCGTTAAGAAAACAGATCATTAATCCTAAAAAACTGTACTGCATAGATAGCGGTATAATCAGCCAGAATGCTTTTTCATTCAGCGAAAACAGTGGCAGAATGCTTGAAAATCTTGTATTTCTCCATTTGAAAAGGCTGGGGAAGGAAATATATTATCATAAAGAAAGCAAGGAATGCGACTTCGTCACTAAAGAGGGAAACAGGATAAAGCAGGCAATCCAGGTTTGTTATGAGCTCAACCCGGATAATGAGGAGCGAGAGATAAACGGTTTGCTTGAAGCCATGGAAAGTCACCAACTCAGGGAAGGTTTTCTGCTTACATATAATGATGAGGATAAGTTGAGGATAAACAAAAACCTTATAAGAATTATACCTGTTTGGAAATGGTTGTTGGGATAGTGTGATTTTGCCTCGCTGGCGCGAGGTGTGATTAGGCTCGCTTCGCTCACCGTAATTGGCTCCCTATGGTCGCGTAATTTGTAATTTGCTTCGCTGTCGCTCAGCGTAATTAGGCTCACTCTGTTCGCCGTAACTTTGCCTCACTACGTTCGGCGTAATATGCTCACTTCGCTCGCGTAATTGGTTTTAAGACCAAATAACAAATTAACGAATACACTTGCCGACTGAGGACTGCTGACTGCAGACTTGAAGCTTACACTCTCCTGTCCGCTTTTGTCCTGTTTTGTCCGCTTTTTACCGAAGATTACCTGTTTTTGGTATTGACTTATTTCCGAATTTTTTGGAACTTGCTTATGAAAAAATTGTCTGGTTCCTGACGTTTAAAGAATGAAAAAAGGAGAAGTATACTCAATACATAAAATTACTGACAGTGCTGAATTTCAGTATTAGTAATTCTCCCTTTCGGACAGTGTTATGACACTAAAATGAAAAGAGGAAACTATATAACACGAAAGTCATTTGAGATCAAACTTCAGTTTTGGTAACTCCCTCTTTGGGAGCAAAGATATTCATTATTTTATTAGATATGAGATAAACCTTGATTAAAGTACAAACGAATAAAAAAATTATGGAAAGAAAAATAAGAAAACGGCTAATAGGAATACTTGTTTTCTCCATGCTTAATACATTTCTATTTACTTTCGCAACAAATGGCTCCATTAGAACAAATAAATCTGCTGTAACTACAAGAAACCCTGTTGAATATCATTGTTTTTGGTTACCAGGTGGATGGGATGGACCAATGGCTAGAGATTGTATGGGGTGTGTGGAAAGACCAATGGAAGACCCTCGAGTACAAGGCACCTGCACTTCAGGTATTGGTGGCTAAATGATTGGCTAGTAAAATTTCTATGTTGTGCTATAGTAATTCATTATTGACATGTAATAGACAAACAATTTAATAATGGTAGTTGAATTTAACTTAAAGTTAAGATAACAACTACCATTATTTTGTTACCAAACTTTAAAAATACAAATAATGGCTCTTATATACTTCTATTTAATAATTTTTCAAATATTGTTTGGGTCTAATATGAGGACCAAAGATAGAGTGATAAAATTCCCTGTTGAAAAAAGTATTTCTCCTTCTTCTTACAAGGTACCTCCGGTGATCTTAGCTAGAACACCTGGTGTTGTTATTTCGGGTGATTACTTAATTTTTTTGAGATCATTTAGTGATCCTTTATATTCAATTTTTGAAATGCCTGATTGTAATTATCTGGGCGATTTTGGAACTCTTGGAAGAGGCCCTAAAGAATTTGGGAGGCCTGATGCGCGTACTGCAACTGACTTTGAAAAAGGATTTAAAGTATTTGATACACGGCAAGGTTTATTATTTATTGATATAACAGATTTTTCAGTAAATAGAGGGTTTGAGATTGAACAAATCAGATTGCCAGGTGAATTATATATACTCAATGATGCTGTACAAATAAATGATAGTATAATATACGGAATGCCATATGTTGGTAAAAGTGATAAACTGTATGCAAAATATAATATCCTCAGTTCTCGGGTGAATTATTTTGGCAAATATCCATCTGTTTGCCCGGAAAAAGACAAAGAGAATTATTGGGCAATGCTTTGGAGAAATTCGGTGATAAAACCTGACGGAACAAAGTTCGCTTCTTTTTTTGCAAGAATGAAAATGTTTGTGATCTACAACAATCATGAAGTTCTTGAAAAAGAAGTGATAATGAATATACCTGACTTTATATTCGACGCACAACGCAGAAAAGGCAATCTTACAACTTTTTACAAAGATGTAAAAGCCACCAATGAATATATTTATGCATTATGTCTAAACGAATCGGAAGGTAATACTTCAATGGAAGTATGGGATTGGCAAGGTAATCCTGTTGCAAAGCTAAATATGGAAAATCAAATAGTTTCTTTCGATGTAACAGATGATAATAAGAAACTATATTGTATTGATCAGATGATCGTTGATAAAATTTTCGTATACAAACTTAATCCAATCCTAAACCAGACATCTTCACAATAATACTTTTTAGTTTGAAAATGAATATAATTTATAAGATATCCATTGGAATATTGATAATTCTAAATTGTTTATTCAGCTATGTATTAATAAATACTCGTAGACACTTTCAGGAGGAAATTAATCACATGCAGAATAGTATTGTATACTATAAAAATATATATATTCCCCTGATTTATTTCCGGAAGTAAGAAACCGGTATTTCTACTCATTAGTAACACAATACATCAATATGAAAACCAATTAAACCCAGGAAAGAGGTTGCAGATTTGTACGGTATATCACCAAAAACACTTGTAGGCGCCTGAAAAAGCGAGGTATAAAACTGGATAAAGGTCTTATACCCCCTGCTGATCTTGAAAAGATAAAGAGAGTGCTGGGTGACCCGGATAAGCAGGTTGAAAAATGAGGTAACGTTTTGCTATACTACTTCAGCACCAAATTAACGAATACACCAATACACAAATACACATCTTCAGACTGCTGACTTGAAAATTTAACTCTCCTGTCCGCTTTTGCCCTGTTTTGTCCGGTTTTTACCGATAATTTCCTGTTTTTGGTATTGACTTACATAGATATTCTCCTGAGATTTGTAGTATATCTAAATGGTATATAAATAACAACAATGTGTTATGAACCTTGTGTTGGTTTAAGCACAGAATATTTTTAATATAAAATTTGCAGATATGAAAAAAATTAAACTTGGAATTCTCTCTTTAATTTTAATAGGAGCATTCTCGCTAAGTGCACAAAGTGACCTTACTTTATCTCAATCGGATTCAAACCTTGATGCTATTTTGCTTAGTCCTCCTAGCCCCTGCGATGGTATTGATTGGAAAGATTATTGTATTGAAACCTGGGAAAACATTAAATGTAGCATATATACTGAAAACGGTATCTGTAGCTTTACTTTTATGATTCGTCAATAATAAACTCTTGCTTTGATGTTGAGGTCTTTATTATGGACAGTATGAAATTTATTCATTACTATGAGAAAAATGATCCTATTACTCAATTCTTTGGTTTGTGTCCTGTTGCTTTCATGTAGATCTAATCCAAAAAAGGTGGACTTTCCTGTATACACAGATGGAAGAATTGTTGATTCTTCAGGAACTTTAAATACCAGGCTTCCGGCTTCATTTGATATAGTTCAATCAGGATATCTTATCGTTAATCCGTTTAGTAAAAACGAAGTTATTACTATATTAAATCCGGATTCTCTAAGTATAATCACTAAAGCTGGATCACTTGGCCACGGACCAAATGAGTTTGTACAACCTACACCTACTCAATTTTCAAAATTGAAAAAGATGCTTTCTATTTCTGATTTTGGAAGACAAGAAATTAAGGAATACAAAGTATTAGATGGAAATATATCTCTACATAAATCCTGGTCCCTGAAAGATTTTGGAGGTAGTAACTGTTATGATATATTCCGGATTTCAACAAATTTAATTATAACTCAAAACATTGAAAATGAAATATCAAAACTTTCATTAAGAGATACATTGGGCAATATTATTCAGGAAATTACATTAATGCCTGTATATAATTATGCAAAGTATAACAAAGCAAACTTTCATTTTCATTATGTTGAAAGTCATAACTTACTTATCTGTGGTTTGTCTGAAGCAGGCTATATTAGTTGTTATGAATTGATAAATGAAGAATTAATACTCAAATGGCAAAAGTGGATAGAAAGTCCGGTGTACTCAGTCATAGATGGTGTAATTCATTGGGATAGAGCTTATAACCAGCAAGGGTTCTGGGAAGTCAAATCTTCAGATGACTATATATATGCTCTCTACAAAGGATACTCAGAGAACCAGGCAATCGAAAACAAGATCCATGGTCCGGGTACAATTTTAAAATTTGATTTCAATGGTAATCCGTTAAATAGAATAGAACTTAATAGAACAACTATTAGATTTGCTGTTCCTGACGACAGAGAAATTATTGGTATTGCTGCGGATACTGTTTTCAAAATAATTCATGTAGATATTTCTCAAAACTTATCCCGGTAATAATATATGTTCTTATATAGATCAGTACATTCATCACATATTTTCTTAGCAATCGTAACAATTGGTTTACTTTCTCAAGATTGTAATAATTCAAGAAATAGTGTTCGAATGGAATATGAGAAACTAAAAAATCAAAAAATAGTAAGTCCGGATTCAGTAAGTATTGTTTATAGTGATAATTGGACATATAACAAAAAAGAACAGCATATTTGTAAGATAGTTAGTTACTTAAATGGGGAATGCGGCGATTGTATTTTATCTTTAGTAGAATGGGAGTCATTTTTCATGAATAATAAATCGATATTTGAAGATGTCGGATTATATCTTTATATATATGCAAGAGACTATACTTATCTGGAATCACTAATAGTGGATTTGAATATTGACTTACCTCTCATATATGATTTACATAACGAATTTCGAACCCTTAATGATATTCCTGAGGATTCCAGATTCCAGACTTTCCTTTTAGACTCGATGAATAATGTATTGTGCATCGGGAATCCTACAGCAAGCAATGAATTAAAATTGGTTTATCTGGATAAAATAAGGACACAGATAAAAAAAATGGATAATCCGGATTAAATCTTGATCAAATGTCAGGAATAATATAGTTATTTTTAGGTAAAATTTTAATTATAAAAATACATTCTGCATGCATTCCTGGTATAAGAGAACCAATTTAAATATTTAGAGCAGAGATATTTAACCATTTACTCGGGTTGGTTGATCATAAGTCTTCGTAATACAAATATGTGTCTCATAACAGGGTCAGAAAGAAAGAGGGATTTATGAAGCATCAAATTCGCTATATTGAGCCACCTGTCTCTTGATTCTACCGCCCTTCGATGCGCTCATAACCCTCGTGTGCTCGGGTTGATTCGCTTACTAAGGGGCACAACCATGACCAGGTTACTAAAAAGACTACCCCAAAGTCCCTGCTTTGGCCACCGAAGTCCGCAGGACGAAAGTGGAAGTTAAGGACTGAGCACAGCGAACCACCGGGCAGCGGGGAATGATTTGAGAATGAATAATTAAGATTGAAGAATGAAGATTTGTCCATTGTCCATGCCTAAATAGCATTGATGTATTATTTAACAAATTAACGAATACACAAATAGACTTGCCGACTGCGAACTGTTGACTGCACTGCCCTTCCGTAGCCCGGAACGAAGTGAAGGGTGAAGGAGGGCTGACCGTAAATTTCCTCAACTTTTTTTGGATTGATTTTTGTAATTAACAATTATAAACGATACTTTTAGTTAGTGTTTCATACAATCAAAACTAACCTTATGAAATATTATTTCTACTGCCTGGCTGTTATGTTAACTGTTGTCTGTCTGACTTCCTGCAAGACAAGCGAAGAGGACAATCGAGAAGAAATGGCCCGGCGCTCATCAGTGAGGGATGCGGTGGCAGTGTCAACCGTAGAACTCAAAAAATCTACCTTCTATCATGAACTGGTATCAAACGGTAAGGTATATGCAAAAAGGACAGCAACAGTTCCCTTCAGGGTGGACGGTACCATCGAAAAGATATATGTCCAGAATGGTGACAGGGTAAACAAAGGTGACCTGCTGGCTGAACTGGAGGACTTTAATTACCGGATCCAGTATGAAAAAGCACAACAGCAACTCGAAAAAGCAAGCATAGAATTCAAGGATGACCTGATCACCTTTCATGGCTCGGAGGATACCATTGACCTTAGCCCGGATATGCTTCGAATGAGCAAGATAAGAAGCGGACTGATTGATGCCGAAACTAACCTGCGGGAAGCAGAATATCAGTTGAAGCATACGAAAATATATGCCCCCATTGCAGGCACCGTGGCCGACCTGGAAGCCAAGGAATGGAACCCGGCGAATATCTACACGGACGGATTATGCAAGATAATTGATAATTCTGTTATCGAAGTAGAATTCCCTGTGCTGGAATCGGAGTACGGATTTATTGAGAAAGGTATGCCTGTGAATATCATTCCCTTTATTAGCGATGGCACAGAATATACCGGCCATATAACAAAGATCAACCCTATGGTGGATGAGAACGGCATGGTGAAGGTTAGGGCGGAGCTGAGGAACGGTGGCAAGCTGCTTGAAGGGATGAACGTGAAGATACTGATACGCAAACCGGTTGAGGACAGGCTGGTAGTGCCCAAAGAAGCACTGGTGATAAGGCAGGGACGCGATGTGGTTTTTGTTCGCGAGGACAGCCTGGCCATATGGAAATATGTAACTACTGAATTTGAGAACTCCGACTCATTCTCAGTGTCGGAAGGACTTGAAGAGGGCGACCTGGTAATTCACAGGGGCAATGTAAACCTGGCCCACGAAACAGTAGTCGTTGAGGAAGAAAAGTGAAAAAACAATCAAATACAAAAACCTTTTCGTCGTTTACCGTCAATATGATCTTCGTGTTGCTGATCATCATCGGTATTGCCGTTATACCCGTCCTTTCACTCCAGCTTAACCCCACAAGGTATATGCCCGAAATGACCGTTTCATGGTCGTGGCACCTTGCTCCTTCAAGGGTGATTGAACAGGAAGTGACATCTGTGCTTGAAGGAGTGGTCTCCACTGTGCCCGGGGTGGAAAGTATCAGTTCAACAACACAAAACGGCTCCGGCTATATCAGGATTGAATTTGATAAGAAAACCGACCTGCAGGCCAAGCGCTTCGAGGTGGCAGCCCTGCTCAGGGAAGCCAGGCATAAACTGCCCCCGGAAGTATCTTATCCCATAGTGAGAATGTCAGTGCCCGATAATGATACGGGTACCGATATACTTGTTTACCAGGTAAACGGAACAGCCAGTCCCTCATATATCCAGAAGATGACCGAAGAACAGATCAAGTCAAGGCTGGCCGTTATTGAAGGGGTGTATGATATAAATGTGTACGGCGCAAGCAACCTGGAATGGGAGCTTATATACGACCAGGATAATTTGCAGACTCTGGGATTATCATCCCATAACATAAGGCAGTCAATAAGTGACTACCTGCTGGAAGACGAAGTGGGATCGGCACTGGAGACGGATGTGTATGGGAATGATATCAGGACCTATATCACCCTCAGGGGAAATGCAGACCGCTCAGTAAAATGGTCGGATATACCTGTGGCCAGGTGTGATAACAGGATTGTTTACCTGGGCGATATTGCCGGGGTGAGGTTGCTGGAGCAGGATGCAAGGACTTACTACCGGATTAACGGGCTGAATACCATTAATATGGTCATAAGGGCCCAGAAGAACGTAAATAATATCAAGGTGGCCGATGAGGTAAAAAGGTCGATGAATAAAATTTCGGAATCATTGCCCCCGGGATACAGCACAAGGATTAATTATGATGCCACCATAACCCTCAAGGAGGAATTAACGAAAATACTGTACAGGACAATAGCCTCGGTAATTCTCCTGTTGCTATTCGTCTTTATCATAAGCCGGGAAATTCGCTACCTGGCAATTATAACAATAAGCCTGATAGCCAACCTGGCGGTTGCCTTTATCTTCTACTACATCTTTAAGCTGGAGTTGCATCTTTACTCACTGGCCGGGATTACAGTTTCCTTCGGTATTATTATCGATAATACCATAGTTATGACCGATCATCTCAGGCACCACAAAAATAAACTGGTCTTCCTTGCTATAATGGCAGCAACCCTGACTACGGTAGGTGCATTGTCTGTGATCTTTTTCCTGGATGAAGAATCGAAAGCCAAGCTTGCCGATTTTGCCGCCGTGGTTATTGTGAACCTTATTGTTTCCCTGGGTGTGGCACTGTTCTTTATTCCCTCCCTGCTTGATAAGATTTCCCTGCCTGTGAAAAAGACAGCCAGGATGGTAAGGCGTAAAAGGAGGATCATTAATATCAGCTCTTTCTATTCAAAATACATAGACCTGGGAATAAGATACAGGGCAATACTGATCACCATTGCAATACTGGGTTTCGGCTTGCCTCTTTTCCTGGTCCCCGATAAACTGCCTGTTGAAGAAGACAGGACCTATTACGGCTCTGTTTCGGAAGAACCCGAGCTGACCGGCTTCCAGGAATTTTATAATAAAACTGTGGGTGCACGTAAGTTCAACCAGGATATACGTCCTGTGCTTGAAAAAGTGCTGGGTGGCAGCCTGAGGCTTTTTGCTGATAAGATATCCTCCTCTTTCGGGTATTATTATTATGGGAGAGGTGATGAGGAAGTGCGTACAAAACTTAATGTCAGGATTGGCAGGAGCCAGGAAGGGCTGACTATTGAGCACCTCAATGATATCTGCAAAAGGGTTGAAAATATGCTTGCAGGCTATGATGAGATAGAGATGTTTACCACCAGCATTTATGATGAGGAGTCGGCCAATATGACTATAAGTTTTGATCGTGAGGTGGAGAACGGCATTTTCCCTTTCATACTGAAAATAAGAATTGAAGATTTTATGATGGGCATAGGCTCTTACCACGTTACTGTATCAGGCGTGGGCAGGGCTTTTTCAAACCAGGTGGGGAGCGAATATATAAGGGGACAATGGAGCGTGGTTATGAAAGGTTATAATTATGATGAGCTGATGACTTATGCCGAAGATCTTAAGCTAAGGCTCCTGGACCATCCTCGTATACAGGAAGTATATATCATGGGTAGCGGCGAGAGGTACCGCACAAAGAAAGTTACCAGGAACCGGCTGAGCCTGGATGCTGCCTTCCTTGCAAATAATAATACGAACCTCGGCTTTGCCTATTCGGAAGTGAACAAATACTCAAGGTCACGTGCACCTTCGCTTTATCCCTTTGTAAACGATTTCAGGGCCCCAATGACGATTAAGTCGCAGCAGAGCGAGGAATATGACTACTGGACAGTGATTAACAGCCCTGTTGAAACACCTGGTGGTGTGCTGGTTAAGCTGGAGGATTTCTCAGGGGTAAAAAAGGATATAACAGATAATAAGATAACACGCGAAGACCAGCAATACGTGCTGATGGTGATGTATGATTTTATTGGTAATTATGAGTTGGGTAAAATAATACTCGAAAGGAATATCAAAGAGACAAAGGCTGTCCTGCCCCTGGGCTATTCGGCTAACCGTTCTAATTACCGCTATTCATGGGGTGAGAAAGAAAGTAACTTCTACCTTATCTTCCTGGTAATACTGATAATATACTTTATCTGTGCTATCCTGCTGGAATCATTTACCCAGCCACTGGTGGTCATAAGCCTTATACCTTTCTCCTTCATAGGTGTGTTCCTTACTTTCCATATCTTTAAGATAAGGCCTGATGAGGGTGTGCTGGCGGCTATGCTGTTGCTGGCCGGACTGGTTGTTAACTCGGCTCTGTATATAGTAAACGATTATAATAATTTTAAAAAGAGAAAAAATGTACTGACAAAAATGCGATTGTATATCAAGGCATATAATGCCAAAGTGATACCTATTTTCCTTACCATATTGTCGACTATAATAGGGCTGTCTCCTTTTTTACTGGCAGGTAAGGACGAGCGTTTCTGGTTTTCCCTGGCAGCAGGCACTACAGGCGGACTGATCTTCAGCATGGTAGGTTTGTTCTTCTTTCTGCCGGTTTTTATGAACTGTCATTCTGAGCGACAGCGAAGAATCTAAGTTATTGGAATAATGGAATAATGGAATATTGGATTAATGGATTAATGGATTAATGGAAGAAGACAAAAGTTTACAAAGAAATGAAACCAGGGAAGCAGATAGTTAAAAATATCAATTCGCGCTAATTCGCACTAAAATGGTAAGATTCTTAATACATCGTCCCGTAGCAGTAATAATGAGCTTTGTGGCCATTATTATGCTGGGTATTGTGTCGTCCGGCAGGCTGCCGGTATCACTGATGCCCGATATAGATATACCGGAGATAACAGTGGCCGTTTCCCGTCCCGATAACTCGGCAAGGGAGATAGAAAACTCAATAGTGAGCACACTGCGCCGTAACCTTCTCCAGGTGCCGGGGCTCGATGATATTGAGTCGGAATCGCGTAACGGAAGTGCTATAATACTTCTTAAATTTGAATACGGTACGGATATCGACATGGCTTTTATGGAAGTTAATGAAAAGATAGACGGCAGCATGAACTCTCTGCCCAACGACCTGGAAAGACCACGTATAATAAAAGCCAGTGCAACAGATATCCCGGTTTTCTTCCTTAACCTGAGCCTGGCAGGTGAAGGGTATTCGGATGAGCGGTTTAACCAGCTGAGCAAGTTTTCCGAGACTGTAATAAAAAAGAGGATTGAACAATTGCCCGAAGTGGCCATAGCCGATATTACAGGCCAGGTAACTGAAGAAATATATATTGAGCCTGACCTGGAAAAGGCAATAAGCCTGGGTTTGGATGAGAATGACATACGGGCAGCCATTGAGAGGAATAACCTGAATATTGGTAGTCTGTTGGTTAAGGACGGCAAATACCTTTACAACCTCGAATTCAGTTCCTACCTGAAAACAGTAAACGATGTAGCCGGTATATATCTGCGTGCAGGTGAAAAGCTTGTTCAGCTGGAGGATGTTGCAGAGGTGGGACTCAGGCAGCGAAGGCTGACAGGTATGTATATGAATGCTGAAAACAGGGCGGTATCACTGGCCATAATAAAAAAAGCAACTGCAAGGATGGCCGACCTGGAAGAAAACCTTGACGAGCTGATAACAATCTTCAAAGATGATTATCCTGAACTGGAATTTGAAATATCCCAGGATCAGACCAGGATACTCGACTTTTCAATGTCTAACCTTAAGACCAGCCTCCTCATAGGGGGCTCAATAGCCTTTCTGGTAATGTTCTTTTTCCTGCGCGATGGCAGGTCGCCCTGGCTGATAGGACTCAGTATTCCCTCATCTGTCCTAATCAGTATTCTTTTCTTTCACCTGGTGGGATTGTCAGTAAACATTATATCACTGTCGGGACTGATACTGGGCGTGGGAATGATGATAGACAATTCCATCATCGTAACCGATAATATAACCCAGTATATGGACCGGGGCAACTCAGTGGCTGAATCATGTATAAAAGGGACAAATGAAGTTATCCGTCCCCTGCTTTCATCCATACTGACAACATGTGCTGTATTTATTCCATTGATCTTTCTCAGCGGTATTGCGGGAGCCCTCTTCTATGACCAGGCCATTGCTATCTCAGTTGGTCTTTTTGTTTCATTTGCCGTGTCTGTCTTATTATTGCCGACACTCTTCAGGCAGTTCTATCTCAATCCACGCGAGGGAGCACTCACTCGTTTTGTAAAAAAGATATCGTTTAAAAACCTTGAGAAAAAATATGAGGGAGGAATGAAATTCTTCTTCAGGTACAGGCGTATAGCCATGCCGGTCTTCTTATTGCTTATATTGGTAAGCATAGTGCTTTTTACTACCATGAAAAAGGAGCGATTGCCATCGGTAAGGCAGGATGAGATGCTTGTGATGATAGACTGGAATGAGAATATTGATGTTAATGAGAATGCATCAAGGATAAGGGAGGTTTTGGATAATTGCGGGGCTATGGTTGTACAATCAAACAATTTTATTGGTGAGCAGGGATTTGTCTTTAACCGCGATTACGACCAGACTTATACACAGTCTAAGATATACCTCAAGGCTGAAAGTTATGCTGTATATGGTGAACTGCGTGAAAAGATCAATGATTATATATCCGGGGCCTGGCCGGCTGCCTCGCTTAGTATAAGAGCCCAGGAGAATGTTTTTGAGAAAATATTTTCGGCAACTGAAGCCGGGTTGGTGGTACACCTCAGCCTTATGTCGGAAGACAGGATACCATCATTTGACAAGGTTGAGCGCATAAGGTCAGCACTTGATGACAACTGGCCTGAGGCCATGACCACCATGCCACCTACGGGCGAAAAGGTAGAGGTCAGGATAGACCGCGAGAGGTTGTTGCTCTACGAGGTAGATCCGCAGACCCTTTACCACAGGCTCAGGACAGCCTTTAATAGTAACAGGGCAGGCGAGCTGAGGGCATCACACGAGATACTCCCAATAGTACTGGCTGAAGACAGACAGTATATATCCAATATTATCTCAGAGAGTTTTGTCAGTAACAGCAGGGGTGAGGAGATCCCGCTGCGTAACCTGGTTAAGGTGCAAAGGGTGCATGGATATAAGTATATCAGGGGAGGTCTGCATGGTGAATATGTCCCCCTGAGCATGGATCTTGAGACGCGTTCACCTGAAAGGCTGGTAGACCGGGTAAGGAATGTTGTAAGCGGTGAAGATGATATTAATGTTCGCTTTTCCGGTTCACTGATCTCAGGCCAACAGGTCTTCATGGAGATGATATTTGTAATACTGATATCGGTTTTACTGCTGTATTTTATACTGGCCTCACAGTTTGAGTCCTTGAAACTGCCTTTCGTGGTGCTGTTAGAGCTACCAATTGATGTAGCTGGAGCCCTGTTCCTTCTTTGGATATTCGGCGGAACTATTAACCTGATGTCAATGATAGGCATTATTGTTATGGCAGGCATTATTATTAATGACTCCATACTTAAGATTGATACCATTAACCACCTGCGGCAATCCGGAATGAAGTTGAAGGATGCCATTTATGAAGGAGGGGCACGGAGGCTTAAGCCTATTATTATGACCAGCCTTACGACCATACTGGCCATGACGCCTTTCCTATTCGGCACCGATATTGGCTCGGAACTGCAGAAACCGCTAGCGCTTTCTGTCATCGGCGGTATGGCACTGGGCACGGTGGTGAGTTTGTATTTTATTCCGCTGGCATACTGGTATCTCTATAGAAGACAAAAGACAAAAGTAAAAAGATAAAAGTTGGAGTGAAAGAGGAGGCAGAGGATGGAGTATTGGATTAATGGATTGATGGAACCGAGCAATGTTGGATTGATGATTTGCACTAATATATAAGTTATATGAAAACTCTTAATATGATTCTTCTGGTAACAGTTATCTTACTGGTATCCTGTGCCGGGGAAGAAGAAAAATCTGAATTACCTGTTTATGACCTGGTAGAATTGTCCGATCCTGAACCAGTTCTTTTGTCATCGTTGTGTGATGATATAGATTATATACCGCTGGAAACAGGTGAGGAGGTATTGGGTAATGTCAGGGGTGTAAAGTATTCAGAAGGCAGATATGCAGTCAGATCGGGCAGTTCAATATCAGTGTTCGGTAAGGAAGGCAGAGAAAATTATGTTATTGACAAACAGGGCAAAGGACCGGATGAATATCTTAGTGGAAGTGTGTTTGATTATGATGGTGATAAAAATGAAGTACTGGTTTATGATAGCGGGCACAACAGAATACTTTCATATAACGAGAAGGAAGAGATTGTTAGAAAAATAAAGGAGGTAACATTAGTCAACGCTTTTAAACTGATGGGTGATGGAAATCTCTTTATCTCGGCTTTCTCACCAAAAGGTGATAGTAAGTTCAGCCAGGTCATTATAAATCCCGGGGGCGATACCCTTGCCAGGGTTGAGAATAAATTTAAATTCGAACCTACAGTAATGATAGTATTTATGAATGAGTGTGTTACTTATTCAAGAGACAACAGGTTATTCTACCACGAGTTAATGGATGACACGATTTTTTGCGTTGATAAAAATTTAGAAATATATCCATATGCTGTACTTAACACGGGAGATCTCAGGTTTACAGTTGAGAAGAGAACCAATATTTCTATGACAGGGAAATTTGATGCGATATTTGTAAATGATATAATTGAAACGGAAGATCATTTTTTTGTAGAAAACAGGGGGAAGGGACACCTGATATTGAAAGATGCCGGTGAGACTATTGTTCTTGAAGATGGGGCTTTACTGAATGACCTCGACGGAGGCTTGCCTTTTTACCCTGATCTGCTTGTGGATGATAAGAACCTTGTGCAGGTGGTGGATGCTTTTGAGTTTAACCTGTGGCTGGAAAGTGATCATTTTAAGAATTTCATTGATAACCCGGAGAAAAAGGAGGAGTTCCGGGTCGTGGCAGAAAAGCTCACTGAGAACGATAATCCCGTACTGGTGAGGTGCAGGCTTAGGTGAGTGGCAGGGGGCATGTAGCAGGGAGCAGGGAGCAGGGAGCAGGGGGAGAGATTGAAGAATGAAGATTAACGATTTAAGATGTGTTGAACCATGGTCAATTATCGGGAAGTACGCTTATTCGGTAATTGGGGAGTCTGATGATCAGTGGATTGTTAACTGCTCGGAGATAACAAAAGCCGAGGTAAGTGAGTACAGGCCCGGGCAATGGGGTGGCTCGTATGATATGAGGGATGAACTGGCAGTTATTGGAAAAAATAGTGATGAGGCAATAAGGATGGAAGTGTTTGATGATCTTGACCCGGATCAGAGAAAACGCCTCGAAGAACTGCATAGTCAGATTGATGAGAATAGTAATCCGGTAGTGTTTGTTTTCAAGCTTAAAAACAGGATATTAATTACCACCTAATATCCTGATAAGGTTATCATTCAGGTAGTAAACCTCAAGCCCATCTTTTTTGGATGAGAGTATTCCTTCTGACACCAGTTGCCCCATATATTTTGTTATTGTTGTCCGTGACGTCTTTTTCATTACCACGCCCACTGTCTTTGCTTTGATATATGGCTGGCTGAAAATGGCCTCGTTAAGATCCCTGTTATACCATTTAATCCTTCCTGAGGCGTATTTATATGTTTCATTCATCTGATGGACTATATCACTGATTAAATTACTTGTATTTACAGACGTTTTCTCAACTGCCTCAAGCATGAAAAGAATCCAGCTTTTCCAGTCTTTTCTCTGGCTTATACCTGCAAGGTTGTAGTAGTAAGAGTCTTTGTTCTCAATAATATATTTTGATAAGTATAATACCGGTTGTAGAAGCAGACCTGTTTTAACCAGGTAGAGAAGGTTCAGTATTCTTCCTGTCCTACCATTACCGTCCTGGAATGGGTGTATTGCTTCAAACTGGTAGTGCGCAATGCACATCTTCATCAGGGGGTCAGTCTTGTCAGTTTCCTCATCATTGAGATATTTAATGAGGTTGTCAAGGTAGCCTTCAATAATACCTTCTCCTCGTGGGGGAGTGTAGGCTACTTCACCCGGTCGCTGATCTCTGTTCCCTTTCCTTATAATGACCCTGGCATGTGGTGGCCTTATTCCGAGGCGGGTTGATTTTACCTGTCTGAAGATATTTATTATTGTTTGCCGGCTAAACTTACCTTCATCGGATATTGCATTATAACCTGTCCATAAAGCCTCCCTGTACCTGATTACTTCCCTTGTTTGCTGATCAGTCTCTTCGTCTTTTTGGGAGTCCGATATTGCTTTAAATAATTCATCTTCGGTTGTGAATATGTTCTCTACCTCAGTGGAAGACCTGGCTTCCTGTATAGAAATGGTATTTATTAGCATATAAGGGTTTGGCAGGCTTAATATGGCATTATTCACCAAAGAAAGTGCCCTTGATGCAGATAACAGTTTTTTTAAAATATCAGGATCATCACGGATTGCTGCCTCAGGTGGAAGCATTGGTAAATCATTATATGGCTTATTCCTGTCAAACACAATATGTTCATTAATTTACAAAAACTGGACACTATGCAAATCTATGTTCATTTTTTTAATAAACCAAACACTGTGTTCAAGAATTAGAAATTAATGAACATACCTGGCAGCCAGGCGGACCATAATATAGCTCCCTGAGGTTGCTTTAACCAGGTTTGCTCCGATATAGGATATAAGATTTTTCTTGTTCAGTTTGCTCAGGAATATACATTCCGGTCTCAGATTTTCGTTTTTTTAAGCTTTGTTAATATCAGGATGTCGTTATCATTTGTTGTAATACCCCTGAGTATTTTATCATATGTCTTGTTTTTCTTTACAGGGTTATATGACCAGCACATAATTCCGTCATCGGTAATTTCCTGAAGGCTTGAGTTATTCATAAGGTCAGGTCCTCCTGCAATGCTATCGATCAGCATGCTGTTACGTGATTCTCTGTCATATATCAGCAATCCTTTTTGTCCGTTAAGAACCAAACTGCTAATAAAATAATCGTCTGTAATGAAATCTTTGAAAGAATAACTGATTTCAGACAGATTGATATCTGCTGTCCTGTTTAATAAGCCCGGGAAGCCTGTGAATTTACTAATACCAAAGCCATAGCTTAAGAAAGCTTCTGAAATTGTATCATTTAGAAGGTATATTGTGTCGGAGTACGGATAGGTGAAGTAGTATTTACCCTGGTTATATATGAGATAATCCCTTCCCAGCAACCCCATGACCAAAGGGCCGTCTCTTAAAGGTGAAAAGGATTTGATTACTGAATGTAAACTGTCTGATATTATAAACTGATCATAGCTCGGCACATTGATATTATAGAAAAAATACTCAGAGTCTCTGAAATCAAAATCGATCGTAAAAAATCTCTTGTCAAATTCTTCAATAAATGTACCGTCGAGTTTATATCTAACTACTTTCATGTAGTCAAGCAGACATATATTTTTTTTATCTATTTTAAAGCTGCTGAGTCGTCCTATTTCTCCGGGGCCATTTCCTTCGGACCCGATTGTGTTTAAGAATTTACCGTTTTCATCGAACCTTAAAACAACACTATGCCTGTTATCGGAGATATAAAAATCATTATTATAACATTCAACCTTTATTATATGTGAAACAAGACTTACATCAGTTTCCTCCAGGATCACTATCCTTTCAATTTCAAAGAAATCACTGAAATCAACAGTTACACTTTTTGTGTTCTCAACATCGAAGGAAATAAGATCGGAAGTATCTGTTTTTTTGCATCCTGTAAGTAATACAATACCGGCGATGAGTATGGCAATATTAAGAATTTTGCTGTTCATAATATACTTTATTAATACGTGCCGAGCATCAGCACAGGGTTATGATCAATTGTTATGTTTTCCAGTTTTGTTTTCTGATCAGCCGGAATGCCTTCAGCATTTTGATCAAAATATTCCATTACTTCGGAAGGCTGGATAATTCCAAACAGGAAACCGTTTGCAAAATAAGTTCTGCCAGGATAGCCAGGAAAGGCCGACAGGGCAAATCTATAGAACTTATCCTCATTGTTTATGACCGGGATTATTGTCTTGTCATTCCTGATATCTATCCAGGAGTACATACTATTTCCATTAAAGAGAAACTGCAATACTACAATATCATCAAGAATTGCGAACTTCCCGGGTTGTATATAATCGTTTCTTCTTTCCTGGAACATAGCCATATTGAAATTGAGCTCCTTAGGATATTTTTTATTACCCATGTCGAGTTTTAAAACAGGTATCCTCTCCATGTCAGAGGTAATACTGTAAATGGTATCGCCATATTCCTCCCTGAACATTACACCATTCGTTCCATGATTTAAACTGCCCATTATATCAATTACAAAAAGATTACCCTCAACCGGGTCAGTTGATTCAGTTGTTTCAAGCTTATCCAGGACATTCATTTCTTCATCATAGAATGCAAGACTGTAAACCACCGAATCACCATAGAAAGATTCCGTGCTCAGTTCGCCCACGTATATATTGTTTCCCAAAGGTTTTATCCCTTTGAGAGATCTGTCATATTCTGTTTTTTTGATAAACTGGTAATCGGAATCGAACATGAGAATAGTCCTTGAATCATAAACTATATATTTCCCATCTGAATAAATCACATCAAGAGGCGAGAGGTATTCTTCAGGACCTCTGCCCCCGGCACCCAGTTTTATTTTAAATCTGCCGTTACGGTCGAATATGAATACTTCACTCTCACTTATTATCAATATCTCATCATTTGTTACATGCAGAGCACTTATTCTCCCAATATAGGAATCGGGACCGGATTCAAGCATAACATATTCGATATTGTCAACAATGGTATCAAGCAGTACATTCTCCATCTCAATAAATTGATCCGGGGTAAAGCTTATACTTGCAAATTCTCTCTGTTTATCAACTTCATTGCAAGATATAATAAAGGTAAACAGAACAATCAATAATGCAGTAAGGGATTTAGTAGGTCTCAGATCAGATTGTGGTTTCATGATTTTATTTTACAGGTTTGTACAGGCGCAAAACTTTGCGCATTTATTTCAAGTTCACAACCATCAGTACCGGATTGTCGTTTTCGTCAAGGCTGTCGATCATTTGTATCAGAGGCGCAACATTATGCGTCTCTACGCCGCTGTTCTTAATCTTATCCTGTAATTCCTTTTTCTTCAGATCAAGGGGAAGGATTGGCATGTAAAGGGTGCTGTCATTTACCGATCCCTTTGGCCAGAAGTCTGGTCCGCCGTCAATATCGTTAATAATACTGCCGGGCCAATTATCCTTACCTAATAGCAGTTTACCTTCTCCTGAGCGTCTGTCATAAATCATATTATACTGCGTTTCATCCTGATATTCACTGCTGGATATAAAAAGTGATTCTCTGGCCTCGAAAACAGAGCAGAACCTGTAACCTTTACTCTTTTGAGCAAATTCCCCGAAGCCTCCAGATGTAGGTACTTCAACCCTGTATTCCTGCGGGAGTTTATACCTGCCCAGATCAACCAGGTATTCAGGTCTTATTGAATCGCCCACTACATTATAAATAGTGTCGTTATGCCTTGATTTAAAAGAGATGGTATTATTACAGAAGTAGAAAGGAGCAAATAAATGATACGTTATTGTTCCCACAAAACCGGTGGTGTTATCCCATTTATAATGATTGTTAACAACATCCAGGGTGTCACCGGCCATATTTACCAGTGCAAACATATAATCTTCAAAACCATTGGCACAGTAATCAAAATAAACAAAGCGATCATCCTTTATTGCTTTTATTTTCCATACATCAGCTACCTTAACGGAATTCAGAAAATCACTATTATACGAGAAAAAATATAATTTACGTGCCCAGTTGGTTTGCACAACAAGCTGTTTTTGATCGTCCAGCACCGATAACATCCTAATAAGTCCTATCTCACCCGGCCCTCTGCCCGGCTTGCCTATCTGTTTGATGAACTTACCTGTCCTGTCAAACTGCAGGATATATTCTATGTTATTGACAAAAATAAATTCATCGGTAAAATAGTATTTTGCCGTTGATCGAAGGAGACATTGTTTATTTGTCTCAAGGGGAATGTATTCAATATTATCCGCCAGTTCACTGAGAGAGACTAGTGATTTGTTATTAAGTATTGATTCATAATCCACAACAAAAAACTTGTCACGGTCATATTCAGGTTCCTCCGCCTGTTCGGCAACTCTGTTGCATGATAACGCCATAAGAGGTATTAACAGGATAATAATTCTTTTCATGGTTTGGCTATTGCTTGGTCAATTTTCCTTATACAAGATATTGAGAAAAACCGTTTAAAGAAAGATATTCAGGGAAGAATCTACGAATGTAATGAAAAAACCTATAAGCCTGATGAATTACTATATCTACAGGTTTATTGTGGCTGGCCAGCCGCCACCTGGTATTTATCAGGTCCGGACTCCGTCCGGCGTAGCGCGGACTATGTCCGGCGGAGCCGGAGGACCTGCATAACATTAGCCCCGCACAAAGTTCCTGACCGACCATCGGGAGTGTCAGGGTCCCACCCGGAATGCAAAATGACAAAACAAAAGCCCGGACTCCGTCCGGCGTAGCTGGAGGGCTTTAAGAAAAATAGCCCTTATTAGACGAAATTGCTTTGAGAACACTCACCATGCACGCATGCTTGCTAATGAGGATTACCAGGTGTATAACTTTAAACGTAAGCACCGGTCATTGAAAAACTGAGTCCGTACCAATATGTTAAACTCTTTTTTCCGGATTTTTCTGATAAACATCCTTTTATATTTACCGGAGATTTGTCAAGAGTAGCTTGGGATTGCGCAGAGGATAGTGGGGCTACTTGTCTTGCTATTGACGAAAATATGGAAGATGATAGATTTGTGAATTAGAAAGATCAGAATTTATTACTAAATTGAGAAACAAAATCAGACCATTTTATCGGGGGTCGATACAGTTACTAGGAAAAAAAAAGTTGCAACATTTTTACTTAAGCATAAATTGAAACTAGATTGGTATATAAATCAATATTCTGATTAATAGTTAACATAGAATGAAGTCAATACTAGAAAAAAGGCTCATAATCATTCTTATCATTACCACATTAATTGTAGGGCTGATTGCTGCAAAACAATACTATAAGGCTCGTCAAACAGAAAGTAATAACATTATTACTAGGTATGAAGAATCCCGAAAAGAGACACATCTCTCATACCAATATGAACTTAGCTACCAGCTAAGTGAAATTCTTAGATCCTCGATATTTCCAATACCTGTTGAGGATAAGTGTTTAGTATGTTATGTAAATAAAGATATTTGCGGTGCTTGTAATAAAAGACTTGCATACGATTTAATTCATCTTCAAGAAGATAGTCGTGTTAGAGTGATTGTAGTTAGCAATTATGAAGACAAAAACTCTTTTGAATTAGACCTTAAACTGCCTCCTAATGATTTGGAATACTACTCAACTCAGAAAATAGAAGGATTTAATATTGAAGTAGAATTTAGTTTTGTTTTCATACTTGATGCTATGGGTACAATTGGATGTTTATATATACCTGAATTATATCCTTCAATTAACGAAAAATTCATTTTTAATATAGTACCAAGAATTATTCAAGAAACAAACGAGCCCGCTAATGATCAATGATTAACAAACGTGATTACGAATATTGAATTTAACAACTTTCCAATCGCTATTATGTGTTGTTGGGTAATGGTTATAATTTTGATAGTAGTCCCAATTCCTGTTTTACTTATTAAGATTACAAGAAACACATTTTGGAAAAAAAAGATCTTTTGGTGTCTGATGTTTCTTACATATTTTACTATTTTCTCTATAACAGCCAGATTGCTATTCTTTGAGATATCTATCATTAAGGGGGCCTCTATGGAAAAAGCACTTTTTGAAAATGATTTTGTATTCATCAATAAATTATGCTACGGTCCTAATATTCCCTTTTTAGATCAAAATCCACTTCAGAATGCAAAGAGAACATCCAATAAGAAAATCGGTAGCTGGAATCATGAGAGGAAATATTTAAAATTGCCTGGATATAGAGCTTTATACAGGGGCGATATTGTTGCGTTTCGAGACCCTGAAATAAGAAACAAGAAATACATTAAAAGATGCATAGGACTTCCTGGTGAAAGTTTAAAATATATAAATGATTCCATTCTGGTTAATGATGTATACTATCCTGATAAAGAGTCTATTACCTTTACATATGAGATTTATTCTCAATCACTTAGTTTAAATGAATTTCAAGATGTATTTGGAGTAGAAGCAGTAACCAGCAATAAGAATAAGCAATTCCAATTTTGCTGTTTGCTTTCCAGAGAAGAATTTGAAAGAATAAATTTGGATTCCAGAATAGATTCAATTATTAAAAAAAAGAACGTACACATCAATTTTGAGAACAAATATTTAAGGAACCTTGAAAATACCATATATACAAATGGAATCTTGATACCTCAAAAGGAGATGATAATTGACCTTGATGAAAAAGCATACCGCGATTTTTATAACTTGTTATCAAAATATGAAAACACAAATTTGGAGTATTTAAACGGGCAATTTTTCCTAAATGGGCTCAGAGCAGACACGTATAAATTTAAAAATAATTATTTCTTTTTTATGGGGGATAACCGAAACAATTCGATAGATTCTAGATTAATCGGGTTAATCCCTGAAGAACTAATCATTGGAAGAGTAATCAAATTCTAGAAAGCTATCATTGACAAATTCAAAAATTGAGATGTATAATTCCATACAGATTGTAAATAAATAAATGTTTTAGAAGTTATGCATATGATTAAAAAGATATTTCTTGTACTATTAACTACTTGGTTTACATCATGTACAAACACAGATATTTCGAAAAAAAGAAAACTTATTGAGGTTTTTCCACATACAGCGCAACTTGAAGGTGATTTTATTCCGTTAGATAATATGCCTATTGCACCCAGTGCAATATTTATTTATGATACAGCTATTATAATTACTAACTCCAGACCTCAAAATGATTATATTTTTTATACATACAATACTGAATTCAAGTTTATTGGGCGATTCGGGAAGTCTGGTAGAGGGCCTGATGAATTTGTTACACCAATTACTTGTGGGCAATTTGAAAAAACAGATTCTTCAATTATGCTATGGGTTCATGATATTAACAAATATAAAATTAGACTAGTAAATGTAACGCAATCTTTAATTCAAAAGAAGACCATCACTGATCAGATTATCATTGAACCTAGATCAATAGAGACTGGTAGAAATGTTTTCGTTTTGAATGAAAATATGTTAGCCGGATCATCAATGGGCCAAACAGGAAGAATTTTCTGGCATTCGTTAGAATCAAAGCAGACTCAATGGCAGGATTTCTTTCCAGAGGTTTCATATGACCCGATTCAGGATCAGCTATATAACTTATATGTAGGGACCGAAAGGATAAACACTAAAAACTCAAAGTTGGTTTCTGCTCTACTTCATTTCAAAGAAATTGATGTTTTCAATTTTGATGGATCATTAGCATACTCGATAGTTTTTTCTAAGAAAGTTATTGAACCTGACTTTTTTAGAAGTCCTGAAAATCCTCTCCCTAATAGTTTGAAACACTATTATTGTGATCTTACTTTGAGTAATGACTTTATCTATTGTTTAAATCTAGGTATATCCCTTTCACAAAGAAGATCAGGCTTTAGTAATGTAATTCCTAACATTGAGGTGTTTTCTTGGGATGGAGATGCCCAGTCAAATTTTATAGCAGACCGGTTTATTAGCGATATTGCAGTAAGCCCATGTGATGATTATATTTTAGGATTACCAGCTGGGATCGATTCTGCAGGAGTAATAAAATATCGTCTTAAAGGATTTGAATATTAGTCTATTCTATAAGGATTTAGCTATGTCTGCAGTTTTCCTTATTCGACATCGATATGCAACATGAATCGTTCTAAGGTGAGACAAAAATAATACTGCTTCATAAATGATTCTGAAGCAGGTTTTTTTACCAGTTTCTCTGGACCTATTATTGACTTTTTAGAAATTTATATTTAACTTTATCTTCATATTGACAGAGTCCCAATAGACTTTTCATATGAGTCAGGACCGGAAAAATCAGCACATGACTTGTTGCTTGCCTATTGTCAACAAAAAGAAAGGAGGCTTAATAAAAGTTGAGAAAGTAATGATTTGAGTGATCAGGGTAACAAGATTGAAATGTTTCATAATAAAAATAGATAGAAATGAAAAAGCTAAAAAAACTGCTTGTAATAAGCTTAGTTCCAATGCTATTCTTGGGTATTCTTACTCTAGCACTCACAATTGACATTAATCAGTCAAAAAAAGGCGTAAACACATTAAATGCGGATCCCAGACCTCCATGCTGGTATGAGTACAGTGGAGATCCTTATCCACCATACTGGATTCTTGAATGTGATCAATGTGATTGGGTTAATGTATCTTACTATTCAGACCAAGGCGGCTGTTAGAATCAGCATTATTTGCTTATTGTAAATACCAGCAATTACTGATTTTATTTGATTACAATGCTTCAAGAGTATGATAAATAAAATCAAACCAATGCGCATAGTATTAATCTAGTATTGTCGTTTTATGGACGGTATAGTCAATAAAAAACTGTTATTGTTTTGGATGTATTTCTAAACATTAGTGTTTTATAATATTTATTAAGCTAGGATTTAGATGAACAAGTCTAATGTATTTCTCTTGTATATTATTCTGATAATATCTTTTCATTTTCAATCTATATATAGTCAAAATGAGCTGGAAATTGTTGGAACTGTTTATGACATAGAAGCTATGGTTCCATTGCAGTA
>JAIPBU010000001.1 GCA_021738535.1 Bacteroidales bacterium
GTGAATAAAATAGAGATTGCCACCTACATTCAAAGAGGCTCCCGTTGGAGAGAAGCGACACTAACAATATAAAACAATACGTCAATGAACAAATATATTTAAAATCTATCTTTGTGCCATATGGCACAAAGATAGGGGGAGAATAGAAATAGCCCCGGTCCCACCCGGGGATTGGCCAGTGGGCGGGTGTACCCACCCGGGGATTGGCCAGTGGGCGGGGGTACCCACCCGGGGATTGGACCACGCAGAAAAAAATGAACAAAACAGCCTGTTTAATTGCTATATCTATATGAGGACCAAGTCAAAAATAAGAAACACTATAAAGGTTTTATATGCTGCTTTTACGGTAATTATTACACAGGTGGCAGTATATGCCCAGCAGCCTACTCATTACCCGGGTGATAATGACCCCATACCTCCTACCCTGGTCAATATACTCATCTACATAGGTGGTCCCCTGCTCCTTTTCCTTGCATATTACTATTTCAACAAAAAGGAGAAGAAGAAGAGGGAGGATAGGAGAAAGGACGAAGGGACGAAGTGACTAAGAAACAAGAGATGCAAGTTTAGAATCAAGCCATTCCAAATTAACGAATTAACCAATACACCAATTAACCAATTAACCAATACACCAATTAACCAATACACCAATTAACGAATTAACCAATACACCAATACACAAATACACCAATACACCAATACACAAATACACCAATACACCAATACACAAATACACCAATCAACATTTCATTAGATGGATGTAAGCCTGCTGTAAGTATTTTTTGTACTTTTGTGCTGTTCGCCGTTCAGGGAATGCCGTGACCCGAAACCCGACAGATCAAGGGGAGTCGGCAACAGTTCCCGCTGCTGTGAGTCCCATCGCAATTTTTGCGGCAGATGGCCACTCTTCAATTATTAAGGGGAAGGCGCCGTAAAAAGGGATAAGTCAGAAGACCTGGCGGTGAATAACTGTAAGCAGCCTGCGGTGAACAGGTCATGATCGTCATCGTTTGCTGCCTGTATTAACCTCAGGAAGAACAAGGAGCAAAAGATGAACCGCCGGATCAAAGAGCTGATATTTACACTTTCACTGTTACTGTTAAGCAGCTTTTATTCCCATGCCCAGTACATAAGTAATATTATTGAATACAGGCCGGCACCGGGACAGTATATCAATGCTGCACCGGCAGGCACTCCTTTCTCAGCCCAAACAGTAAAGGACAGTATTACTGGCATGGTTAACCTTGGCAGTTTCGGAGGGTATATAGTTTTCAGCTTCGGTGAGCCGGTACAAAATGATCCGGCTAACCCTTACGGGGTCGATTTTACTATCTTCGGCAATCCCCTGACATACTGGTCGGAGCCGGGAATAGTGTCTGTAATGAAGGATGATAACGGCAACGGTGAAGCAGATGATACCTGGTACGAGCTGGCGGGCAGCGCCTATTTCTTTTCAACTACAATAAAGGATTACGAAGTTACCTATACCGACCCAGAACAGGCATCTGCGGCTGATGTACCATGGTCCGACAACCATGGAAATACAGGATATATATATGCAAACAGCTACAACATTCAGCCATATTACCCGCAAACGGATTCCTTCCCGGAAATCAACAGCAATAGCTATACCCTTGCAGGTACTTATATTAAAGACAGCATAGATACTTCTGATCCCATGCAGACCAGGTCTTATCCCCGTGCTTTTGGCTACGCCGATAACCGCAACAGGGGCGTGGCGCCCTATTCCCTGCCCGACAATCCCTATACGCGCACCATCGAAAATTCCGGTGGTGATGCTTTTGACATAAGATGGGCAGTAGATAAAGAAGGCAATTATGTTGACCTGGAAAGTATTGATTTTATTAAGGTACATACTGCTGTACTGGCTAATGCCGGTGTAGCGGGAGAACTATCAACAGAAATAACAGGTGCCGTTGATGTACCGCCCGACAATACCATAAGCGGGATAAGCGACATGATAGTAATCAAAGAACTGCCCCCGGAGCTAAACAGTCGTGAATACCAGCTGGAGGTCTTTGTTTACCATATGGGCAGGCTACAGCAGGGCCCTGAAATAAACTGGTCAGCTAATATGGCCGGGGCCACTGTTGATGAGAATAATAAGCTGAGTGTCAACAGTGCCGGAGAACTCAACATTACTGCAACCCTGGCTTCTGACAGCCGTGTTACGGCATCAGTATCCACCATAGTGACTACTGCGGCCGTAGGGATAAACGAAATGACGGCAGGCAGTCAAATAAGAATATACCCCAACCCTGCCTCCTCCTTCGTAAAAATCAGCGGTTTAAAAGAAGCTGAGGTCAGCATTTATGATATAACAGGACACCGGCTGAAGCATATAAAAAGATATACGGAGAACTCTTCAATCCCTATGGCTGATTTTCCGGAGGGTATTTACCTGTTCAGGATAAGCAGAAACAACATTAGTGTAATAAAGAAAGTGATTAAGAGATAGCGTGAAAAGGAAGGCAGCTCTCATATTATTAATACTTACCCTGGCAGCAGGAGCCCGGGCGCAGGGGATACGCGATTCTGTATTCACTGTTCCTGTTGTAAAGGTCACGGCCGGTGATATGTTCAGACCAGCCTCAGCCGGTATGAAAGAGAGCAGGGTGGACAGTATCATCATTAACGAAAAAATAAGTAGCTCATTATCTGACCTCCTGTCTGAGAACAGTAGTATTTTTATTAAGAGTCACGGACGGGGGGCGCTGGCCACAGCTTCTTTCCGGGGAACAGCGCCATCGCATACACAGGTGAGCTGGAATGGAATAGAGATCAACACACCCATGTCGGGAATGGTGGATTTCTCGCTGATACCCGTTTATATAATTGACGGCTTAAGCATCAGCCACGGCAGTGCCTCCATAGCACGGCACAGCGGGGGACTGGGTGGATCGGTGGAGATAAGCAACGAGGCCGACTGGTCCGATACTTTTTCAGGCAGGTATATGCAGGGGATTGGCAGTTACAGTTCTTTTGATGAATACCTGGGGATAAGTGCAGGCAACAGGAAGCTGCAGGTAAAGACCAGGCTTTACCACAACTATTCAGCCAATGATTACACTTTTGTAAACAGGGGGATTGCTAATATTGACCCCTCCGGCGGGCAGCTGGTTAATCCCATCGATACTAACCACAATGCCTCGTACAGCAGGTACGGCATACTACAGGAAATATATTTCCGGCCGGGCAGCAGGGATATCCTTTCACTTAAATACTGGGGGCAGGATTCAAAACGTACCCTGCCGCGGGCCACGAGCTATGAAGGGCCCGATAATTCGAACCTGAATAGTCAACAGAGCCACGACCACAGGCTGACGGCCTCATGGGAGCATTACGGCGACAGCAGCCGGCTGCAGTTAAGGACGGCATATACCGCGAAGGACCTGGATTATGTGCTGAAAAATAATATTTACGGAGCAGGGCTAATACCTGTTATTTATTCGCAGAGTAGCCAGTCAGGCTTTATTAACAAGGTTTCGTACAGGCTGAATATGAAGCATGGTATTAAGCTGGAAGCGGGCCTTGATGCCGGTTTTTACAATGTGAGTACCCGCGACACCGTGAGCGGGACGGGCTATGAGCAAAGCCGTTTTGAGCTGTCATCATTTGTGGGACTGCACCGGCAGTTTGCTGACAGGCTGAATATCAGGGTAATGATGCGACAGGACCTGTCAGACGGGCAATTGTTGCCGCTCATCCCCTACCTGGGGTTTGACTACCGTTTGCTAAGGGGGCACGACCTGGTTCTGAAGGCTAACATAGCACGAAACTACAGGCAGCCCTCACTAAATGACCTTTACTGGGAACCCGGGGGCAATCCCGGCCTGGAGCCGGAGAAGGGCGTATCAGCAGAAGCCGGGCTGGAATTTTCGGGTAGCGCAGCCGGGCAAAAAATAAGAGCAGAGCTTACTTTTTACCGCTCCGATATAAGCAACTGGATAATCTGGGTACCCAGTTACAAGGGATACTGGGAGCCGCGTAACATTGAACGGGTATTGTCGCAGGGACTGGAATTAAACGCCAGCTTAGAGGGCTCTGCAGGCAGGCTGGGCTATAGTATAAATGCAGGCTATGCATATACCAGCTCTGTTAATTACGGCGACACAGGGGTATGGGGCGATGAGTCCTACGGCAAGCAATTGGTCTACGTGCCGCTTCATTCAGCAAATGTGATGGCAAGGATTAGCTACGGGGGCTTCAGCCTCGGATGGCAGTATAACTATTACAGTGAGAGGTTTACTACCTCAAGCAATGATATCAGCAGAAGGGACTGGCTTTACCCCTACTTTATGAATGACCTCTCTGCCGGCATGGAGAAAGAGATAAAAGACTTAGTGCTATCGGTTGAGCTCAAGGTTTACAATATCTTTAATGAGACCTACCATTCAATTCTCTACAGGCCCATGCCCGGGCGCAACTACATGTTAATACTAATGATAAAATTTTGATGAGAAGCGGGATAATATACGGATTTGTGCTGTTAAGCATAATAGCTTCTTCCTGCATGAAGGATGATGAGCTCTGGCAACGGGCGGAAGTAGCACCTGCTGATTCCCCATCCGGTGTATTCATAGTAAACGAGGGCAATTTCATGTATAACAATGCTTCCCTCTCCTATTATGACACTGAGACAAACGAGGTATACAATGATATTTTTTTTACCACCAACGGACTCCCACTGGGTGATGTGGCAATATCAATGTCCATCAGGGACAGCCTGGGCTATGTTGTTGTGAATAACAGCGGTAAGATAAACATCCTGGATATCAATAACTTTGAATACAGGGGCAAGATAACGGGACTTACATCACCCCGCTACATTCATTTTATCAACGATACCAAAGCCTATGTCAGCGACCTGTACGCGCAGGCCATAAGCATTATCAACCCCGCATTGATGGAGCTGACGGGGAGCATTGACCTTCGCAATAATGCCAGCCCGTATAACCAGCATCCCACTGAACAGATGGTGGAATACGGAAGCTATGTTTTTACGAATTGCTGGAGCTTTGATAACAAGATTATGCTGATTGATACTTATGATGACAGTGTTGTGGATTCGATGGAGGTGTATCTGCAGCCGCGCTCAATGGTGATGGACCGGTATAATAGCTTATGGGTACTTACAGACGGTGGTTATGAAGGCAATCCCCTGGGTTACGAGGCGCCGGCCCTGATGCGTATTGATGCAGCAACTATGAGCACGGAAATGGTCTGGCGTTTTGATAAAGGAGACTGGCCATCAGGGCTTGAGCTCAACGGACGAAGGGATACACTTTACTTCATCAATGGTGATGTATACCGTCATGCCGTTCTCTCAGAATCTGCCCCTGAAGTATTTATTGAGAGTCCGTATAATGACAGTGCTGCTGCCGGCGGGGGTTTTTACGGACTGGGAGTTGACCCATACAGCTCAGAAGTATATGTTGCCGATGCCATCGACAATGTACAACCAGGTGTGGTCTACCGTTACAGTCATGCCGCTGTGCCGGTTGACACCTTCAGGGTTGGAATAATGCCCGGCTCATTCTGTTTTAAGTAGCCGGGGTGCAATGGGTAGCCAGCTGTGCCCTGCTTTTCAGAAATTTGCACTGGCAGGACTTATTATAAGCCTTAAGCTGGTAATTGTGGAGGATACCAGGAAGGTGGCAGGGTGAGCGTGGTGTTAAGCTAGTAGAGGAAAAGGAACAACACTGGCAGGATGACACCTATGGCAACAAGGACTGCTCCGCGCCGTGTGATGCTGTGCTTTCCCTTAACTATAAAAAGGCCTGTTATTGTAACCAGGATCAGTGCCACACAGAAAATATCACTGAACCATTTCCACCATTTACCGGGATTGTAGTGAAGAAAATTAACCTGGTAAAAAAGTGGTCTTTTACTGATTCTCTCAACATACCCTTCGCCTGTTGCAGTATTTACTATTGCCGAACCGCCATGAAGAAAGAGAGTAAGCTTATCGCCGCTGGGGTAATAATATGTTTTGAAGTTTTTTGTCTCACCCAGTTCCTCAAGCAATTGTTGTACATTTTCATCATTATCTGTATCCCGGGTAAATTCGATATCGGTGGTGAAATGACGCTGATCGATAATATAATTCGAGTTCCAGTCGTGCTTATGGTTCAGGGCTATACCTGAAAGGGCATAAATAATGGTCATACCCGTGATGAGATACCCTGCATCCCTGTGCGTTAACCTGTTAAGCTTGCGAAGTTTCATAGTTTAGAATTAAAAAAGGCCAGGCTTGGCCTGACCTTCACAAAAATATAAAAATTAATTTTATTTCTCTATGTGAGTTTCATAATTGAGTACCATATCGGCAAGTACAGGCTGTTTTGCTATTGCTTCTTCTGTTTCACAGGCTTCGCCCTCTTCACTGTCTGCTTCTTTCTCCATAGCCCCCCCAGTCTCTAATTTCTCGAGTATTCCAGTTACTTTAATCTCACTGCCCAGGAGTTCGGTAGGAAATTTGGGCACATCTTCTCCTGCAGAAATAAATAGCCTGATATCGGGGTCTTCACCAACGATATACATCTTTTTACCACTGTGCATGCAAACGTGTACCACTTTGCCTTCCACGGTAATCTCTTTACCTGTGTAGTTATCGGGGTTTTCTGTGAGGTTTGCAAAAGTCACTTCAGCCTTGGTTGCAGGCTGTTCTTCGCTTGTTTTACCTTCTGCGGTAGTTTTATCTTCAGTTGTGTTACCGCATGAAACCAGCAATGCTGCGATCATCGAAATTCCTAGTATTCTCCTAATCATGATTCTTTCTGTTTTAATTGGTTTATTTAAGTTGCAAATATAATGATAAAAAGTTGAATGATAACAGATAGGGGCATGCGATTTATCATAAAACAGCAGGCTGCTACCAATATCCCATATTCTTCAATATGGTCATGTATTTCTGCTTATGAGGCATGGGTGATGACTTAAAGCCGGAGATGAGATTTTTTAATTCATTATTCATGTTATTTGCTGAGTATAGCCCGGTAAGGTTGATGTAGACTGAACCGGTAAGTCCGTGCTGTTTTGCCTGCAATTCCGGCAGCAAATCGGAAAAAATTCTAATAGCATCCTCCGGCTCCTGACGGTCCATGGCATTAAACGCTGCATTAATCCTTTCATTTATTTTCCTGCCCGGTGTAACAGCCAGTACAGAAAGGCTGTTTTCGCCGGCATATTCAATTATATCAAACCATTCCGGGGTACCGGGTATGTTATCAAATTTCATGGTAAAGTACACCTTTTCGCCTGCAGCACTGAACTTATATGTTTCAGGACAATATGGTAATCCTGTGAGATCCTTTAGTTTCTTTTTTACTCCATTACCATATTCAATAAAGGTATTTTTGCTTATACAGAAATAACCACCTTCAATCTCATTTGCCAGGCTGAAATCGATAATAGTATGATCATTCTTTACCTGAACCCGTATTATCTCAAGTGTCCGAGGGTTTTTTAGCCCGTAATTAGGATTCACCACCTCCTGTGCTGATGCTTCAGGAGCCCGGGACAGGAAAAATAATATTGGAATAAGGATATAGTATGCTTTCATGGTTTGGTTTTCTGAATAGATTAGTAAAGATAAAAGACAAAAGACAAAAGGCAAAAGACAAAAGAAGGCGAAGGCGAAGGTTCAGTATATAAGGATGAATAGCCGAAGCAACTTATCATGCAAAAGCGCATTCTTATTGCTAGAAAGCTAGGGCAGGATAAAAAAGAGGACTTTGAGTATTCCCGTTAGGGCGTACCAATATCTTTATTGCCAATGTACCCTTGAAGGAGAAACGGTATATCAGAATAATTATAAAAGATATACTTGACTTTTATTTCCAGATATCATAAATTTGATATTCGTTTGTCTGTTTGATAATTAATCTAGGAGAACCATATAATCATAACTTGTTTAAACAATATTATTCAGATCATCAACCAATAATCTTGAAATCCAACTAACCATGACACGTTATTATGTAAACAAACAAGCTCAAGGCAATGGAGACCATGAAGTTCATAAAGAAGGATGTTCATGGAGGCCAAAAAGCCAAAATGCTCAATATCTTGGTTTATTCTCATATTGTAAAGATGCAATGAAGGAAGCAAAGAAATACTACCATCAAGTTAATGGTTGCTACTACTGTTCAAGAGAGTGTCATACTCAATAAGAAAACCAAATAGTTTAGCAAAAACCTAAAACTCTTGTATGAAAGCAAAAACTAAAAGTGAATTAGCACTAGAATATGGAGTCTGCATAAAAACATTCAATAAGTGGCTGAAGAGACATAACATTCGAAATACAGGAGAGCTTTACACACCAAAAGAACAGAAATCAATATATAAAGCATTGGGGTTTCCCAAAAATTCCTAAATTTTCCAAAATTTTCCTTTTTTTTCCAAATAATTCCTTTTTTATGTTCCTGATATTCATTTTCATATACTAATTTTGTTCTATAGATGTATTTACCATAAAACTCTTATAAAATGGAACAAAAAAAAAAGTTCTTTGCCATATTAATTGGAATATTCATATTATTTCTTGTTAATAATTTAATTGGAAATCCAGCATCTCCTCTTGGTGCTTGTTGCTATGATGAATTTTCCATATGTGTTAATGATTATGCTGTTGTTTATGATGCATATTGGAATCCAAATGTTGATGTTTGTATTGGGCCTTTATAAGAAGCATCCTTTATAAAAACCTATTTATTTTATAATCTAAAACAAGAAAAATGGAAAGGAAAAGAAAGATATATTTTATAATTATTTTCTTAACAACAGTTTTTGCCTCGTCTCTGATGAAAATTAATGCTGACATTGAACCAGGTGGTGGAACTTGCTGTTTTGAAGATGGCTCTTTTTGTGTTTACGAACCTCATGTAGTTCTAAACCACTATTTCAAAAGTAGTGGTAGGTGTTCCCCTTAATAAGGAGGAAAACCAAACATATAGAGTCGATATTAAATACTTATATTACTTAGTATGATTTTTTATTGTTTACCAGTTTATAAACTTTAATAGCATAATAACACTCAAGAATATATTGAAATGAAAAAATTATTAGTTAGCTGTGCATTTACAGTAATTCTATTAATATCAGCATCACAAGTATTTGATGCTAAAGCTGAATATGATAAAGATGTTGGCACATGTTGTCCAGAAACAAATTCAATTTGTTTTGTTGGCACACATATTTTTATGGGATACTACTATAGTCTGGGACCATGTTGGTAAATTGATCTTTGCGTTTAGATACTAAAAAAAATAATAATCATAAGACAATGAAGAAGAACAGTTTCTCAATCAAATTAATTTTATCATTTTTTATCATTTGTATTACCATCCTTTTAGGTTCTACAATTGCAAATGCCACTAACAATAAATCTGGTACCTGTTGTCCCGAACCAGGTAGTATATGTGTCATCCCTGATCAAGTAACTTTTTTCAATTATTATTGGAAACCTGATGGGTCATGTCACTTTTAATATCTTACATAAGCAAACATTATGAAAAAATTAAGGTTTACATATCTTGGATGTGTCCTAGCTATAACTTTTTTATTGGCTAATTATATTCAAGCTGACGCACCTGCTCATGGAACTTGTTGTCCCCAGGATGGAGCTATTTGTGTTGTTGGCGAAATTGTAATTTTTGATGCATGGTATAAATGGGTCGGTCCGTGTAATTAGTATTAGCAATATTCAATTAATACCTCATGCATATATCTTTCTTAATTAAATGAAAAACACAGAATTCAGGAATGTTCTATTAACTGCACTAGTTGTATTATTATCAACAAGTTGTCACACAGAGGGAACATTTCAAATTAAAAATACGGAGATTGATTGTGAGATAATAGACACTTCATTTCTTTGGCCATCAAGAATGTCAATTTTAGACGATAAATTAATCTATATAGATACAAAAGATAACAACTTTCTCCACATCTATTCGCTATCAAAACGTTCCGAGATTTTTGAAGATTTCATTATTGGTGCAGGACCAAATGAATTACTCGGGCCATTTTCTATTGAAAAATCAAAGAATAATAAAAGTTTCTGGATTCATGACATTGTTAAGAATTGGTTCCAGGAATATAATATTCTAGAAGATAGCATTGAAGTGGGGAAAAGAATTACTTTTAATGGTATTAGAATCATGAGACCAATTTTTCTAAACGATTCAACCATTATTGGAATAAATTTTTCAGACCCTGAAAAAGGATGGATTAGTAAAATCGATTTAACTGGCAACTATAAGAATAATTTCTCTGAATTACCTACTAATAAAGACAAATTACCTCCAAATGTATTTTCTGAATCTTATCAAGGAAAAATTATTTCAAATAGTACAAGGACTATATTTGTATTAGGAACAAGATATGCTGACATATTAAAATTCTTTAATAAAAAAGGTCAACTTATTAACCAATACCGAACTTTGTATTCTTTCGACCCAATTATGAAAGTATCATCAGTCAACAATAGACCTGTTATGGGCCAAGATGAAAACACAAAAATCGGATTTACAGATATTTGCTCAAATGATGTCAATGTTTTTGCTCTTTATTCAGGGAAATCAAGAAAAGAAAAGGATCCATCTTATGGTAACAATATCTTGGTTTTTGATTGGTTTGGCAATTTATTAAAAGTTCTAAAATGTAAATATCCTATAGGTGAAATTGAATGGTCAGATAACGATACTTCATTATATCTCCTTCTTCTAAAGAAAAACCATAAAACTTTAGCCAAGATCCGATTCAATGAGACATAATTACCTATGCCTGCTCATCTTTATAATCCTTTTTAGTTGTAACAGAACAAAGCAAAGTGATTATAACCCGCCAATAAATTTTACAAGGGCACTAAATGATAGCTCTATAACTATTGATAAGTTGCTCACTAACCAATTCACAATTATTCATTATATTAATATTGATTGCTCTGTTTGCATATCAGAATTACAAATCATTGATTCTCTTATGCAATATTATTATGATATTGGTTGCCTTGGAGGAATAATAGTAAGTGGGCAAAGAGTTGAATTATTTGAATATTATCTAAAACCCATGGATGTTCAAACACCTATATTTTGGGACCCTAATTACGATCATTTTAATTTGAATAATTTAACCTATGATAAAAAGAAGCAGACTCTATTGGTTGATAAGAATAGACATATACTTTTAAGAGGATCAATAATTCCTCGAAAAAGAACAAAATCTTTTTATAAGAAGACCCAACAGATAATCAAAAAAAATCCTTGAAGTGAATAGGTGTAACCGGTAAATAAAAATGTTTCTATTTCGGTAATTTATCATGTTGCTCTTTTTGGGAAACAATAATGAGCTTTCGGCTGACTCTTTGCGCTTCGTCTCTCAGTCGCTTCGTCGCTAACTCCCGGATCAGTTTTCCCCAAAAAGGAATTCAATACCGGCAGCAAATACAAAGGTTCTGATATCATAGTACTCGCTCACATCAGCGGAAACTGAAGTTAGTTCAGGCGTGTAAGTGTATTCCTTTTCGTCTTTCTTATAAAGGGTATAGGATACTCCAAGGTTAAGGTCTATCAGTTCAGACAGTCTTATCCCCACACCGCCTCCAATGGTATTTGAGGGAAGGCTGAACCTCATCTCACTCTGGTATTCCTCGTTCACCCCCGGCCGGCTCATATGCCATCCTGCGCTGATGCGCAAAGCATTCGTAAGCTTATATTCTGCTCCCCATGCCAGTTCCCAGGAATTATTATCTATCATATCAATATCTATTCCCGTACTGCCGTCAAAGTCGATCGGCTTATCAAAATAGTAATGTACACCGGCATAATACATAAATTTATTTGATGTTCTCCGGGTAACACCTACAGACAGCATGGCGGGAATATCCGCAATAATTATGCTGCCGTCTCTAAACATGCCTGCCCCGTTTTTAAAATCATTCACCTCGGTTTCAAGCCTGAGTTTAGTTTTAAATTCATACTTAAGGGCCCAGTTTGTATACAATGAAGCTGCATAATTAATGCTGATCACCGGGGCCACCCCAAACCCTTTTTGCAGTACATCCACATCAAGCCTGCTCCTTTGTTGCAGTATATCAGCTTTATCATAGAGATCTGAAGTGATAGTATCATTTACAGCATCTGCAACTGACCTGACATAATCAACGGGGGATGCAGTAAAGTCGCCTTCAGCATTAGTGCCGCTCACATGTATTGAACTCACCTCACCAAGATAACGGTTACGGCCACTGACAAGTCGTATACCGGCACCAAGCGACCAGTAGTCATTTATCATATATGCCATGTTAAACTGCAAACCTGGGTATAGTGATCTTTGCTTAAAACTTGCATCAATATCATAACCGGTAACATTACTGTAAAGAGGATCTGATCCTGATACATTTCTTACAGCCTGGTCTATTGTTTCCAGGCTGTTCCTGATATAAGGAAGAAAATCAGCTACTCTCCGCTCATAGGAAGGCAGTCCGTTTTCATAAACAGCTGAACCCTTTCCGCTAACAAGATTTATTCCCGCTGAGAAGGCAAGGCGGCCCTTTTTATAGACTGTATAAACAGCGGGGATAACAGGGGTCAGTAGCCTGCCGTTAAACTCATTTGACCCGGTGATAAAATTATCATAATCACTCTCTATCAGCCTTGTTTCTCCCAGCGACATATTATTTACTGAGATAAAAAAACCATCACTGAAGTGTACCAGTCCTGCCGGGTTATAATATGCAGCATCAATATTTATTGTTGCATCCCTGCACTGGAAGCGTGTAAACATAGCGCTCTGCATGGTATTGGTCACAATACCACCTGCATAAACAACGACAGCAGTACAGAGCACCAGCGCTGTTAATAGCAGTTTCTTCATATTTTTATGACTAATACACCGGCATTTTAGTTGCATTGCTTAGTATCAGCTTGTGCATGGCCCTGGAGGCTCTGAAATCAGAAATGAAGATCAACACCAACCGCAACCACCCACGTTTCAGTATCATAAGTTTCTGTTACAATAAGGCTGCTGGATGTTTCCGGATAGGCAAACGTCTTTTCGCCGTCCTGGTAGACTGTCATTGACGCACCAAGATTAATATCGAGCATAGATGTTAGTGATAGCTTCAACCCTGTTCCGAAAGTGTGTGTGTCAAGACTGTAACGCAGGTCACTCTGGTATAAATCGTTCACTCCTGTTTTTGTTCCAAGGTAACCGGCACTCACATTGACAGGACCGAATACATTATATTCCAGTCCAAGTCCGTACTCGATAAAATTATTGTCTATCATCTCAATCTGGGTGCCACCGGGGTTCCCATCATAATCATTATTCTTATCAAAATAGTAGTGCACACCTGCCGAGATCAGCAGCTTACTTCCCGGGCTCAGCGAAGCACCCACAGACAGCATGGCAGGCATATCGGCTACAACCGTATCGCCTGAGCTGTACATACCGCCACCGTCTTTCGCGTCATTAACACTTGTTATCAGTTCAAGTTTTGTTTTGTGCTCATATTTTAATGACAGGTTAAGCATTTTTACCGGTGTAATATTTACTCCCAGGATGGGTGTTATGCCACTGCCTTCCTGTACTACATCCACCTCTATATCTGTTGCCTGGTCTATCATGGCTGCAGCAGCATTCAGGCTACCGTCGGCACCCAGTGCAACGGCGTACGAATGGGATGCCACAAGCCTTAAGTAATCACCCGGTGTGCCGTTATACGGTGAAGTCAGTCCTATCGAAGGATTCGGTTCTGCATTTATCATCACATTTGATACTGACCCTGTATAGGTGTTCTTTGCCATAACATACCTGGCACCTGCAGCCACTGATATCATTTTATTGATTTCATACGAGAGGTTAAGCTGTGTGCCATAATACACCGAACTGCCTGTAAATTGAATATCAGCACCATAGGAAGTTATATTACTGAACTGGGGATCAGTTCCAAAAATAGCCTGTGCTCCCTGGTCAAGTGGTTGCAGTTGACCCACCATAGAGGGCACAATAGATGCTATTGGCATCTCAAAAGAAGGCAGGCCTCCGAGGTATTCAGCTCCGCCTCCTCCTCCAACAGGATTAAAACCGGCAGATACCACAAATTTACCAAGCTTAAATGCAGCATAGACTGACGGGAATACGGGCGCAGATACCTTACCTGTATATTCAACAGGTTTGGTACCGGAAAGGAAGTTATAATCGCTGGTAATGGTTTTTGTCTGACTGATAGTCTGGTTGCTCAATGAAATATGCAGGCCATTGCCCAGTTTGGTAAGACCTGCAGGGTTATAGTATACCGCGTCAACACCTGTTGTAGCGTCACGGCACATCATGCGTGTATAGGAAGCACTCTGGTTGGTATTGGTGACCAGTCCACCTGCCATCATTAATGTTGTAAGGCTGATGGCTGACATTGATAAAAGGATTTTTTTCATTTCCCGGAAATTTAAGTTAGGATATACGGTACCAAGATAATTAAATAATAATCAAACCACCACTCCTTCCATCAGTTTCTCAAGTTCACCGGCCATTGCAATAAATTCTGCAGCCGACATATCCTTTACATAAACCAGTCCGTGGGTGGCTCTCAGTATAGGCAGATCGCTGTCATAAAAGAATGCCTTTCCAGTCAGCAACTGCACCTGTTTCAGTTGCTCAACCCATATACGCCTTGCAAGGTGGCTGAACTTACCGTCATACTCATAGCTGGGGAAGGAGGCATGCACCTGGCTCCCGTAACACTGCTCAAACGAACTTTCCAGGACTGCCATTGAATTAAGCGAAACGGGTATGATTGAATTCACCTCGGAAGGATGGAAACGGTACCAAACATTCCTGTAGCCAAGTACACGAATACCCGATATATCTTTCTTTTTGCCCCATTCTTTAACAGCATAAGCAATTGTCTGAAGCACCTTGTAATGTGTATCAGGACCGCTGCCTTCAGGATCAAGGGCAAGGCTGATTATGCCGGGATCTATTTTCTCCAGCTGCTCAAGAACGGGCTTAACATCCCTGTCGCGTTCAGGCTGTTCCGTGAAAATATCTCCCTTATAAAAGCCCAGTCTCAGGTGATGAATATTTCTGATGGGTACACCGAAATGGGCCCATACCAGCTCTTCCTCAAACTCCCGTATCATTCCTTTAAGAGCCTGCACCCGGGGAGGGCTTTTACTACCCGTATATGAACTGCGCAGGGTACGAAGCAAACCGTTTATTACTTCTATCATCTGCAGCTTATCCTTAAGCTCCCATATCTTAACCAGTGCCCTTACTGTCCTGTGGCAGATTCCCCGCCGCATAGCCATGACGTTTCGCTGTGCTGTAGCATTAAGGTAATGATAAATATCCTTGTACCATTTTATTTTATACCCCCCCTCAAAGAAATCAGGATAATAGATCATCTGTATCTCACCCCGGTTGACCAGTTTAAGAGTATCCAGCAATATATTTTCCATAAAACTGTCAGTTACCGCAGTAAACCCGGATGTCAGGACCGAAAAATGGACATCATTGGTGGCTGACCGTACCTGGCGTATGCAGCGTGGCAGAATACCCAGCATGATATCATCATGGTGAGGACCGGTATGATAAATCACCTTATTCCGGTCTTTCTCCATTCCCTTATCTATCTTTTGCTCAATGGAATCAACAACCTTATCAACGGTATCATCATCCAGTTCAGGGATACGTGAGCAATACCTGTCATTTTTCAGATCATCCAGGCTCAGGTTCCGCGAATACTTATCCAGCTTCAGACACAGGTCGAACACGGCTCTTTCGGTTTTCTCGTGAGTCCATTCACCTTCACTGTAATATTTATCCATGCTGTCAGTAAGACGCGATGCAGCACCACGTGTAAGGTAGAATGCCGATTTTTCAAGACGCTGCAGGGCTGTTGCCGGGTATAGTGTATTCATATCGTTTTCCAGGGCATCCTTAATTATACCGGCCTTTGCTTCCCCTGCTGCAAAAATGATAGCGACTGTATCAGGATTGTATGTTATTGTTTCAAGACCAATGGTGATCACCAGCCTGTTCCTGGATACTTCTATACCGCCAAGGTCGCCTGCAGATACCGCCTGCGTCTCAAAGTTTGTCCCCGTGAGCCTTGTTGTTGAGTACAGGTCGGATCCCCTGGTATTGAAAGCAATGTGGCCGTCAGGACCAATACCACCCAGGAAAAAGCCTATGCCTCCCTTGTCGCGAATCTTCTTTTCATATCCCGAGCACCAGTCATCTATCATGAAAATTGCTTTTTGCTGAAGCTCCTCCCGGGATGATCCTGCTTCCCTGAAACGAAGGCTAAGGTCAATGTTCAGGTCAGGAAATACTTCCCTGTAATGCATATCCTCCGGCAGGGGTACCGTGACTGAATTCATTGTCAGGCAATTTTCCTTTGAAAGGCCCAGTTGCTCTATGTAAAAGTTATTTACATAGTTAAAAAAACTATTGTGCTGCACCGGGTTAATAGGATAAAACTCATCCATCTGCACAAACTGAAGTCCGCGGGTGTCAGGCCTGGAAATACCATCCAGGCCGTAACGCGAAAGAATATCCCCTGCCTTTTTGCTGTTCCAGTTATCAAGCAGGTAACGTGTGTACTTGATAAAATATTCCGGCGTCTTGCCCGTAGGCAGGCTTATCACCCCTTCGGGATTTTCTGAAACCCATTCGAGAAACCTCAGTGCAGTGAATAGTCCCAGCCTGGGAAAATTATCCACAACAATATAAGGAGTATTGGTTGTAAAAGGATAACTGCCTGACTGTTCATAGAATATCTGTTCAACCCTGGATTCAAATTTTCCTGTCATAAAGCCAATTTATTATTGATAGTTGGATATCGGTACTGTCTTTTTGAATTATCTGCTCAATTAAAATGAAAGATAGAATATATATAAGAAAAGTAAAAAAATGATTGATGATTTTGAGATTATCAGCCGGGGTAAATTAAACATTGATCCCGGGTTATGATTTTTATTAAAAAAGTCGTATTTTTTATATGACTTAAAATTAGTAAGGCAATGAACTCCCGCTATCTGAAAATATTGATTATCCTGCTCCTTCTTTTTTATTTTTACGGGTGTGCTTCCATTGCCCGTAAAATTGACGAAAGACGGGAGATAAGGGAAAAAAGGATAGCAAAAGGCTACGAAAACATGAAAAAGCTTGCTCATTCGGGTCTGTATGAGTTTAAGGCCGACCGTGCATATTCAAGTAATTACTCATCAATGGATATCACCGGCAGCTACTATTATCTTATTATAAATTATTATGACGTGGAAGCCTTTCTTCCCTATTATGGCACCAGGTATATGGCTGATCCGCACAATACAGGGGGCATAAGGATTAACGGCAAGCTGGAGAAACTCATGATTGAGGAGAGTGACAGCAGGCACCGTGTACGGGTAAAGTTCTCAGTGAGCAGCAACTCGGAAACTTTCCTGATTAACCTTGATATAGGCCCCTCAGGCGAAGCCATGCTTACAATTTCATCTTCAAAAAGAAGTAGCATAACCTACATGGGAACCGTTTCCGAAACGGAAACAGAAACAGAAGAGGAAGAAGAAAAAGAACAGAAATAAGCCTTTACCCCCTCCTCATCCCTGTAACATAATCGTAATAAAATGTTAACGAAAAATAACCTTATTCTTTGCAACAATTCATCAATTTTGGCGTCTCTAAGGTGAATGAAGATAAAAAATGATGAAATGTTAACCGGAACCACTAATAAAAGAACAATAATGAAAAGCATTTTTGCAACAACTTCCATACTGGTGATAAGCGTATTTACGGCTTCAGCTATGACATATGTTACCCGGGGCAATACTAACAGCAGCCTGGGAACATACACTATTGAAAAGGCTGACATGCTGGAAATGATACAGGGGAAAGCTCTCAGAACTTATACTGTTAAATATGAGAATACTGAAGATTCTTTGCTGATTGTTGTTGATGACAGCAGGGAAGAACTTAACTTCCTTGTTATTTCAGACAATCTTATGATCGAGTATAATTGCGGGAACAACCTGTTCGGAGCCAATATAGTGGGTGATTATTTTGAGAATGAAGGATATTTTACACAACGTGAAAACCTTGACAGGAAGCAATATTTTCATCAAAAGCTGATTACTCAGAATCCAAAATCAGAAACAGAATATATCAGTCTTATATCAGTATATTTTCCAAAATTAATAATGAATACAAAGAAGCTATACGTCAACAAATAGCAGTCTTAGATTAATATCAGGTTTTAGGTTTGAAAACAGGTTTATCCGCCAGGGTAAGCCTGTTTTTGTTTTATACAACATAGCACTAAAAGTGTTATTGTTACATTATTTAGCTTACATTTACTATACTTTTAAAAAAAATATATGGTTTACTTTAAAATAATAACTTCTGCTATGAAAAACATATTAAGGGCAGGTGTAATACTTGCAATTATATTTTCTTACGGTCATACACTGAAAGGCCAGACCAAAGAACCTGTTCTCTCAGGAGAAGACAGGGTAAAGATGTTCAGCAAACACAGCCAGATGAAGAAAGAATCATCCTATTCCGATCTTCACTGGCAGTATATTGGCCCTACCAACATCAGCGGCCGGTGCACTGATGTTGAGGCTGTTACCCCGAGGGGCGATTCGTATACCATATGGATAGGTTCAGCCACCGGAGGCGTATGGAAATCAACAAACGAGGGCAGTACTTTTGAACCTGTCTTTGATAATATGCCTGCTTCATCTATAGGTGATATTGCTATTGATCCGGATAATCCGGACCTTGTGTGGGTAGGCACCGGCGAGGCAAATATCTTCAGGAGTTCAAATGCCGGTTGTGGTGTTTTCAAAACCACCGACGGAGGAAAAACATGGCAGGATATGGGCCTGAATAACACGATGACCATTGGCCGCATAAGAATAGACCCTAAAAACACTGACATTGTTTATGTAGCAGCTACTGGTCATGAATGGACAGCCAACAGTGAGAGGGGTTTGTTCAAAACAACCGACGGCGGCAAAACATGGGAAAAGATTCTGCATATAGATGATATGACCGGTGTGTTTGACCTGGTCCTTGATCCCCGGAGGCCAAAAACAGTATATTGTACAACATGGGAAAGGATGCGTTTGAAGTGGAATGATCCCCGCACTTTTGAAACAACAAAGAACTGTGCAATATGGAAGTCAACCAACGGCGGCAGAACATGGGAAAAGATCATTAACGGACTGCCTGCACCTCAGCATCTTGGACGTATAGGTATTGATATATCAGCCACTGATACTGACATACTCTATGCCCTGGTTGATAATTATGAAGTTGCTTACCCTGCAAAAGAGGGAGATCTTGATTCATACGGGAGGCAGAAAAAAGATATTATAAAAGGAGCCACAGTCTACAAAACACTTAACGGCGGCAAAAGCTGGAAACAGGTAAGCGGTATGAGCCAGGAGATGAAAAGATACATGGAGAGGCATTCATCAACCTATGGATGGGTTTTTGGCCAGATAAGGGTTGACCCTACAGATGAGAATACCGTGTACATAATGGGCATTCCTTTAAGCCAGAGCGAAGACGGCGGAAAAACTTTTAAACGCTTACGTGGTCCCCACTCTGATCATCATGGATTGTGGATTGATCCCAACAATGGTAACTACCTTCTTAATGTCCAGGACGGAGGACTTACTATTTCATACGATAAGGGCAAGACATGGAAATATCCCATTGAGGAACTTCCCCTGGCCCAGTTCTATAATATTGAATACGACATGAATAAACCCTTCAGGGTATACGGTTCAATACAGGACCATCACAGCTTCTTCTCCGAAGTTGATCTCAGTCGTGGCCGCGATAATGTACGACCAACTGAATGGCTACGTATTCTGGGTGCTGAAGGCAGTTCACATGCAGTGAATAAAGATGACAACAATACTGTTTATGCCAGTGCTTTCTACGGTAAGTTGGGAAGGGCTGAAATAGACAAATTTCCCGCGGAGCAGGAAAGAATACTGCCAACCAGGTACCCCGGGGAAGAGACGCTGAGGGGACAATGGGTTGCCCCCACATTACTCTCACCACATAACCAGGATATAGTATACCACTGTATGCAATACGTAATGATGTCCCGCGACAGGGGAGATACATGGGAATATATCAGCCCTGACCTTACTTATAATGACCCTGACAAATTGGGCGATATATCATACCAGACAATATCAGCTTTTGATGAGTCACCCCTGAAATTCGGTCTCCTCTATGCAGGAACTGATGACGGAAGGCTGTGGAGAACAAAGGACGGCGGTAAAAACTGGAGCGAGATAAGAAGTGAGCCCGTACCGGAAAGGTGGGTGTCACGCATTACCGCATCACGTTATAACCTTGGTACGGTATACATGACACAAACAGGCAGGCGCGATGACGATTTCCAGGTTTATGTCTGGAAATCAACAGACTTCGGCGACACATGGACCGATATCTCAGGTAATATCCCGGTAGGTCCCGTTAATGTCATAAGAGAAGACCCTGTAAATGAAAATATTCTTTATGTTGGAACAGATGCAGGTGTATATGTTAGCAAGGACGGTGGCACCAACTATGAAGTACTTGGTGACCTGCCATATGCATATGTGCATGATCTTCAAATACATCCAAGGGATAACATGATAATTATTGCCACCCACGGACGAGGCATGTGGGTGCTTGATGCCAATGATATCAATAATAAGAACGAGAGAAGGAGGAGATGGTGATCTCAAAGTTTTTTGAGAATTTTTTTGCCACGTGATTTTATGCCGGCGGAGCCGTTTTCCATAACCTGTAAAATGGTTGAATGTAACTCGTTGCGCAGGTCGGGGTAGATAAGACTCAGCCTGAAAAGGTTTTCCATTGCGTAAACCCTGATAGCAACAGCAGTATTAACATCCCTCAGCCATGAAAAACAGCTTTCGGCCAGGATACCGTGGCAGGTTTCACCTAATCTTTCATGGTCATAGTCAGAAAGAATTTTCAAAAAGGAGCGTATAACAGATTCATTTTTCAGTATGCTTAGTTTTTGGACGAAAAGGGGATAATACTTTTCAGAGAAGCCGGGGAATTTTTCCTCGGCTTTTGTTATGGTGTATGATGCCCTGAAAGCGAGTGTTGTGTCATCTGACAACGAAAAGCCTGCAAGAGCCTTCAGCAGTGATGGATTACTGATACAGCCATCAGCCAGTATATCACAGGCTCCTATACCACCCTTATCAGAAAGCATATCTTTTACTTCTTGTTTCTCCTTATCACTCATTTCTTCAACCCTGTCGGCCATCCCCGGCTTATCTTCTCCGGGAGTATGTCGCACGGTATAAGCTGCAGCAACAATCTTGTCCGCACCACAGAGGTCAACAGCCTGGAGTTCAGACAAGCTCAGCCATTTATAGTCTGCATGCTCATGAAGGACCGGCTCATCGCTAAGGGTATCGCAAACAAGAGGGTGGAGCCTTATCTTCTTAAAACCATAATCATACTCGACAGGCTGCAGGCTGTCCACTATTACTATGTCCATTGAGAGCTCCTCGTCTATTTCCCTGGCAACAGCATCGCCGGCTGATTCACCCTTCCTTATTTTACCACCGGGAAACTCCCATTGCAGCGGATGATCAGTTTCTTCATCCCGCTGGACCACCAGCACCAGTTCATCATCATTCCTTATAAGAGCACAGGCTACATCCAACATATCATTCGGTATTTGCCAGTTTATCATAGGCAGGTATTTCAGGCAGGAAAGACCATGTTCCTTTATCCGGATCGGTAGAACAGGCATAGTGTTTGATACCGTTGGTAACAACAATATAGCGCAGCCTGAACTTAAGGTTATACTCCACTATCTGGTCAAACACCGAAGCATTAATCTTCACATCCGGGGCCTTGCATTCAACAATCAGCAAGGGCTCTCCCCTCCTGTTATATACCAGTATATCAGCCCTCCTTGAGAGTTTGTTAAACCTGAACATAAGCTCAATACCCAGCAAACCCGCCGGGTATGACCTGTCTTCCACAAGGTAATGCACAAAATGCTGCCTGACCCATTCCTCGGGTGTCAGTACAACGTACTTCTTACGTATATCATCGAATATCAAGGCCTTACCATTATCACCCGATTTAAACTTCAACGAATATGCCGGCAGATTCAGTTCTTTCACCTGAGTTTTGTATTTTTGATTTCAATTAGCTAACAGCTAACAAATATATTCAGATAATCCCATGAAGACAAAATCAGAGATCGTAGATAACTGGTTGCCCCGCTATACAGGCAAGAAGATAGATGAATTCGGAAAATATATATTGCTGACCAACTTCCAGAATTATGTCCAGGTATTTGCTGATATCCATAATGTAGAGGTTGATGGTCTTGGCAGGAATATGCCCAGTGCCACAGCTGAAGACATGACAATTATTAACTTTGGCATGGGCAGCCCCAATGCGGCCACCATAACTGACCTGTTATCAGCCGTTAAACCGAAAGCTCTCCTCTTCCTGGGTAAATGTGGCGGACTGAAGAAAAAGAACAAGCTGGGCGATTTGATAGTGCCCATAGCAGCAATACGCAGCGATGGAACATCAAACGACTACCTGCCCATAGAAGTACCAGCACTTCCTTCCTTCAAGCTGCAGATAGCGCTTGCCAATGTTATAACCCGCTATTCGCTTGAATACTGGACAGGCACAGTGTATACAACCAACAGGCGTGTATGGGAATATGACGACAGGTTTAAGAGGTACCTGCGCAAGACAAGGGCAATGGCCATTGACATGGAGTCGGCCACCATTTTCACTGTTGGCTTCACAAACGAAATACCCACAGGTGCACTCTTACTGGTATCTGACCAGCCCATGATATCAGCAGGTATCAAGACTGAGGACAGCGACAGGAAGATAAGCGACACATTTACAGAGAATCACCTGAGGATAGGAATAGATACACTCAGGGAGATTAAGGAAAATGCAATTTCGGTCAAACACCTGAGGTTTTAAATGAAAGAGAATTATAAGAGGATAATATCAGACCTGGAGAAGAAAATATACAAAAATGTGTATTTTCTCCATGGTGATGAGCCCTACTACATAGATCTCATAACATCATATATTGAGAAGAATGTACTTTCAGAAGAGGAAAGGTCATTTAACCAGGTTGTTCTCTATGGTGAAGAAACCGACATGGAGACAATCATTAACACAGCCCGCCGCTTCCCGATGATGTCAAACCTGCAGGTTGTAATTGTCAAGGAAGCCCATTACCTGAAAGACCTGGATCGTTTAACTTCCTACCTGGAGCACCCTCTCGTCAGCACCCTGCTTGTAATAAGTTATAAATACAAGAAGCTTGACAAACGGCGCAGCCTCTACAAGGAACTGAGTAAAAACAAGAATGTTGAAGTCTATTTATCGGAGAAGTTAAGAGACTACCAGGTACCTGACTGGATTGACAGCTACCTGAGGGAGCACAATATCAGGGCCGACAGGAACGTCAGCCACATACTAACCGAGTTCCTGGGTGCTGATCTTTCGCGAATAGTCAATGAACTGGACAAGCTCCTTATTGGTCTGCCCGGTGGTGAGCACCATATTACGGCCGCTGATATTGAGGAACGCATAGGCATCAGCAAGGATTTCAATAATTTTGAATTGCAGAATGCCATCAGCAGGAAAGACCTGCTCAAGGCCAACCTTATTATCAATCACTTTGGCCATAACCCCAAAGACAACCCCATCCCGGTTACTATTGCAACCGTTTTCGCCTTTTTCAGAAGGCTGCTGATCTATCATTACCTCAGGGATAAATCAAGAAACAATGTTGCCTCCATCCTCAGGATCAACCCGTATTTTGTCAGCGATTACGAGATGGCATCCCGTCACTATGATCCAAAGAAGACGATCAGGGTGATAAGTCTTATCCGTACTTTTGACATGAAATCAAAAGGGACAGGCGATATTTCAAGCTCAGAAGGTGATCTGCTCAAGGAATTAATTTTCAAGATCATGCATTAAGGGAATCCTTATTATCGAAGGGATGAACTTAATTCATCTCGGGGCTTTCAGGGAAGTCGGCCCACAGCCTGTATCTCTTTTTCAGTGACCTTAGTACCATTTTCCAGCTGTCATCCTTACGGTATTTCATTATCACATCAGGTATGGTATCGGCAATCACCCAGGAATTTTCCCTGAGCTCCTTTTCCAGCTGTCCTTCTCCCCAGCCACTGTATCCAAGGAAGAAACGTATCTGACCCTGCTTGGCCCTGCCACTGCTGATCAACTCTTTTACCACTTCAATATTACCACCCCAGAATATTCCATCAGCCACACTTGTGCATTCAGGCACCTCATCACCAAGGGTATGAAGATAGTGAAGTGTATCAGGCGCCACCGGCCCACCCATTGTAAGCTTCTGCTCCCAGCCTGGAAAGCCTTCGAGGGCATCGTTAACTGTAATATTAAGCGCTTTATTAAGAATAAAACCGACAGAGCCCTTTTCGGTATGCTCGGTAAGATAAACCAGGCTCCTGTTAAAAAACGTATCAGGAAGGAAGGGCTCAGAGATGAGCAACTTTCCTTTTTCCGGTATTTTATCCTCCGGCCTGATCGTAAAAAAGTCAATACCCTCTTTCATACTATTCAATTATACAACAAGATAATGAAAAATAAAAGCAATACAAAGATTAATTTGTATCCTGTTTAATAACAGACTGCATCCGGCAATCAGGTTAATAAAGAAAAAACTTTTATCTTGTGGCCTCTTAAAAACCGGTAAGGAGTATGACGAAAGATATAAAGGAACCCCGCCTGCTTCAGGCATTAATACCTATCACAGTACTAATTATTCTTTTGACATTCAATGTCAGGTTTTTTGGCGATGACACCTTATCGGGAGCCAACCAGATAGCACTTGTTTTATCAGCGGCCGTAGCAGGTCTGATTGCTATCCGGCTTGGACATAACTGGAAATCCATAAGGGCCACGATAGTAAAAAGCATTGGCTCAGCCATGCCCTCCATACTAATACTTTTTCTAATTGGGTCACTGGCCGGCACCTGGATGATCAGCGGTGTTGTACCTATGCTTATTTATTATGGCTTAAAAATACTTAATCCCACAATATTCCTTGTTGCCAGTGTCATAATATGTGCCATTGTAGCTCTTGCCACAGGCAGTTCATGGTCAACAGTTGCAACAATAGGAATAGCCCTGCTGGGAATAGGCAGCACGCTCGGGTTCAACTCGGGACTTGTTGCCGGGGCAATCATCTCAGGTGCTTATTTTGGTGATAAGATGTCGCCTCTTTCAGATACAACTAACCTTGCTCCTGCCATGGCTGGAACCGACCTTTTTACACATATCAGGTATATGATAATTACCACAGGTCCCAGTATACTGATAACCATGATAATCTTCCTTATTATAGGTTTCACTGCTAACCCGGAGTCCAACGCCACTAATATTGAATCTGTGATGGCTGCTATTGAAGGTAAATTCAATGTATCACCAATACTTCTCATTGTTCCTGCCTTCCTTATTTTCATAATAATAAAAAAGGTTCCGCCTCTGCCGGCACTGCTGGCAGGCACACTGGCAGGTGCTGTTTTTGCCATTATCCTGCAGCCCGATGTTGTACGCGAGGTAGCCAATACAGACGGCAATTACGTGAAACAGTCTTACATAAGTGTTATGCGCACCATGTTCGGGAGCGTGTCTGTAAGTACTGATAATGCCGCTGTCAATGAATTATTATCTACGCGCGGTATGGCCGGTATGCTAAACACTATATGGCTTATTATTACGGCCATGATCTTCGGCGGTGTTATGGAATCAGCCGGTATGCTGCTGAAGATCACCCATTATATAATGAAGGTTGTTCACAACGCCGGCAGCCTGGTAGCTGCTACGGTAGGCACATGCCTGTTTTTTAACACCACCGCATCAGACCAGTACCTGGCCATTGTTGTCCCCGGACGTATGTTCTCAAAGATATACAGGAATATGGGATATAAACCCGAGCTGCTCAGCCGTACACTTGAAGACTCCGGAACAGTTACATCGGTACTGATACCATGGAATACCTGTGGTGCCACCCAGTCAGGGGTGCTTGGAGTGTCCACCTTTGCATACGCTCCCTATTGCTTCTTTAATATTATCAGTCCTTTCATGAGTATCTTCATGGCAGCCTTCAACATTAAGATAAGGCGTCTGAAGGATGAAAATGAAAACGGACATGCCCACAGTGAAGATGAGCGCCGTGATATCTAAGCCGTATCAGGCAAGAAAATCAAGGTATTTAGCCGGATCCGCTTCTCTCATCATATCATAAACAGCATCAAAAATATCTTCAGCTGACGGTTTTGAAAGGTAATCGCCATCAGTGGAATAAGCAGGCCTGTGCTCTTTGGCTGCCAGCGTGCGTGGATCACTGTCAAGGTAAAACCAGCCTTTCTGCTTCTCAAGCACCTGCTGCATCATGTATGCAGTTGTTCCACCCGGCACATCTTCATCAAGGAAGAGCACCTTGCCCGTTTTACTGAGTGACTTCACTATCCTTGATTCAAGATCAAAAGGCAATAGTGTCTGTACATCAATCAATTCAACAGATATATCATGCTTTTCCAGCTGTGCGGCAGCTTCCCTGGCTATATTGAGGGTTGATCCGTAGGATACCACGGTCACGTCATCTCCTTCCCTCAATACTTCTGGTACTCCAAGAGGCAACCTGTATTCACCAATGTTATCAGGTCTTTTTTCCTTTAACCTGTAGCCGTTAAGCGGCTCAATCACGATGCCGGGATCATCACCTTCGAGAAGCGTGTTATAAAAACCGGCTGCCCTGGTCATGTCCCTGGGCACACAAACATACATGCCACGTACTGAATTGATAAGCATGGCAATAGGTGATCCGCTATGCCATATTCCCTCGAGCCTGTGCCCCCTTGTACTTACTATCAGGGGAGCCACCATATTACCGGCTGTACGGTAATGTGTTGTTGCCAGGTCATCACTCAGTCCCTGCAATGCATAAATCAGGTAGTCAAGGTACTGTATCTCGGCTATCGGTTTCAGTCCCCGCAAAGCCAGACCTATACCCTGTCCCAGTATCGTTGCTTCCCTGATACCTGTATCACTTACCCTTAGTTCGCCATATTTATCCTGCAATCCTTCAAAACTCTGGTTAACGCCACCAATCTTACCTGCATCTTCCCCAAAGGTCAGGTAGAGCGGATTGCGTGCAAACTGAACATCGTGGTTGTCTCTTAGTATCTCCCTGCCGGGCACAACTTTTGAGTCGTCTGAATAAACAGGTTCTGCCGTTTTAACCTTCAGGGCTGATCTTCCTGTTTCATTGTACAGGTAAGTATTGTATCTCCTGTAACCATCCTCCCTGTTTCTTTTGAGCCATGCCTGCAGGTCGTTCTTCAGGCTGCTCTTCTTTTTACAATCGCTGCACACATTGCGTATTATCTTCCTGGCAGCAACGAAATTATCTTTACGGATAGGGTGCATTACCTTTTGCAGGTCTGCAATAATCTCTTCTATCGAGTTTTCCTTACCGCTGCTGTCACACCTGCAATTCTTCTCCTTAACAAGTTTTACCAGGGCATCTCTTTCAACTTTTATCGGTTCCTGGAAAGCTTTCCATCCGGTCTTCTTGGCCTCCTTGGCTTCATCAGATGCTTCCTTCTCTATTTCATCCAGCTCTTTTGCCGTCGCAAGCTTTTCCTTTAGCATCCATTCCCGCATCTTTTTGATAGAATCATATTCCTTTTCCCATTCAAGCCTTTCCTTGTCCTTATACCTTTCATGCGACCCTGAGGTTGAATGGCCAAGAGGTTGTGTTACCTCATCTATGTGGAATACAACAGGTACATGATCGCGCCTGCATAATTCGATCCCCTTCCTGTACATTTCAATAAGACCGGGGTAATCCCATCCCTTACCTTTAAATATCCTGATCCCCTCTCCTTTCTTCCTGCTTTCAAATCCTTTCAGGATAGAAGATATATCTCCTTTGGTAGTCTGGTACTTTTTTGGCACTGATATACCATAGCCATTGTCCCATATAGATAATGCCATAGGCACCTGCAGTACGCCGGCTGCATTTATCGCTTCCCAGAAATAACCTTCCGAGGTACTTGCATCCCCTATTGAACCAAATGCCACCTCGTTACCATTAACTGAAAAGTTCTTGTAATCTTTTAGTTCCTTATTCTGCCTGAATAATTTGGAAGCATATGCCAGCCCAACCAACCGTGGCATCTGTCCTGCCGTAGGCGACAGGTCGGCTGATGAATTCTTCATCTTTGTCAGATCCTTCCAGCTGCCGTCCTCATTTATGTTGGGTGTTGAAAAATGATTATTAAAAACCCTGCCCCCGTTGCCGGGGTTTAATTCCTTATCTGTATTACCATAAAGCTGATGAAAAAATCCTTCAGCATCAAACTGGTCAATTGCCATCATCCATGTCTGGTCGCGATAATATCCCGACCGCCAGTCGCCTTCCTTAAACTGTTTGGCAAGAGCTATCTGTGCTATCTCTTTCCCATCACCAAAAATTCCGAATTTCGCTTTTCCTGACAGGACTTCGCGACGACCAATTACACTCAGGCTCCTGCTCAGGTTGGCCAGTTTATAATCTGCCAGCAATTCTTTCTTATTGTACTCTTTCTTATCTGCTTCCTCTTTTTTCATTATTTTTCTATTGTTCAGGTTAAAGGTTTATAAATACAAATATATGAACTAGAGACATATAATTATATAAAAACTATACATTAAAGATCTCTCTTAATAAGTAAACAAAAATAATACGCTCTTGTTTTAACAAAGAGAACCGAAATGAATTAGTATATTTGTATACAAGAAATTACGAACGAAAGAATACAACAGCATATGTTTATTAAATTACTATTACTCAGCATATTTTTTGTAGCGCTTGCGCTACTGGCACTTGGAATCAGGATACTGGTACTCAGGGGCGGTCGTTTTCCGCAGACCCACGTAGGAAGCAACAAGGAAATGGCAAAGAGGGGCATTAAGTGTGCCCGGAGTGTAGACACGGGTTGTCATCCCACCGACGATTTCCCGGGCTGCTCAGCATGCGGTCATTAATCATAAATGTATTCAACCATCCCTTCTGTAAACCAGGTACGGAAATCACCCTCTTCATCAGAATAAACCAGGTAAGCATCAACATTTTCAAGGCTGCTTACCAGCTCAATGGCTTTTTCCCTGCCCATTACCATGCAGGCTGTAGCCAGGGCATCCGCTGTCATGCAGTCAGTTGTGATTATTGTGGCACTGAGTAATTTATGCCTTACAGGATAGCCGGTTGACGGGTCAATGGTATGAGAATATTTAACACCGTCTTCCACGAAAAATTTCCTGTAATTGCCGGATGTTGCCAGGGCTTTATCAACCAGCATAATATCAGCCTGCCTGTTAACCCCGGGCGTGATATTACCATCTTCCGGTTTATCCAGGCCTATAACCCAGGCTTCATGGCCGGGTTTATATCCTTTGGTACGTACCTCCCCTCCTACCTCAACCAGGAAACTCTCAATACCTTTTCTTTCGAGATAGTTGTACAGCACATCAACACTGTAACCCTGGGCTATGGCATTTACGTCAAGCTGCATATCAGGATCACCCTTTATGATCTTCCCATTCTCTATTTTAATCTTGTCCATCCCAACAAGGTCCATTAGCCTGTCCTTGATACTTTCATTGAAACGCCTTGTGGCATCAGGACCAAATCCCCATGCATTTATCAAAGGGGCTGCCGTTATGTCAAAAGCACCCCGGGTAAGCTTCCATATCTCATATGATTTGTTAAACACATTAACAAATAATGTATCCAGATCTACTTCTTCATTATTGTTAACCCTTGAAATAATGGATTCAGGGTTATAAGTCGACAGCGAATTATCAAAGTTAATGAGTATTTCATTGATCTCCTCTTCCACCAGCGACTCATCAATTTTATTGTCATGGTAAAATATCACTGAAAAACCTGTACCCTGGGTAAACCCACGCAATTCCGACCTTGTGCTGTTGCCTGTTTTACAGGCGTATAAGCCCACAGCAATAGTTAATAGAAAAAAGATAAAATTGTTTTTCATATTTCCCGGATTAATATATCCCGAAATTAAATAATATCTGAAAGAAATGGAAATTCGCTTTCCTGTAAAGAATAACAGTATTCATGGAATAAAGCAGATGGTTCACCAAAAAGATATGGAAAGGATAATAATTAATTATAGATTTGTTAGTGAAGATTTGTTTTCATATTCCCCCTTTCCCCTATCTTCAAAGGATAAGTAATAAAAAAAGGACCGTTCCCAGCGGTCCTTTTTTTTTCTTTGTTAACCTCCGAAGTCGTCGAATGCAACATTTTCATCCGGTATACCCAGGTCATACAATAATTTGAGCACCGCGTCATTCATCAGCGGTGGACCGCAGAGGTAATATTCAATTTCTTCCGGTTCATCCATCTTACTCAGGTACTCATCATAAAGGACCTGGTGAATAAAACCTGTATAGCCCTTCCAGTTATCTTCCGGCAGTGGTTCAGAGAGGGCAAGGTTAAATGTAAAGTTAGGAAATTCCTTTTCAATGGCCTTGAACTCATCTTCATAGAACATTTCCCGCCTTGAGCGGGCTCCGTACCAGTATGACACTTTTCGACCCGACTTAAGGGTATGGAACAGGTGGAAGATATGAGACCTTAACGGTGCCATACCGGCTCCACCACCAATATAGATCATTTCATTATCAGACTCTTTAATATGGAAGTCGCCATAAGGTCCTGACATCATGACTTTATCACCCGGCTTCCTTGTAAAGACATAGGAGGAACAAATACCGGGCGGCACCTTCATCCACTGGTTCTTCTTCCTGTCCCAGGGAGGTGTTGCGATACGTATATTCAGCATAATGATATTCCCTTCGGCAGGGTGGTTTGCCATTGAATATGCCCGTATTGTCTCCTCGGAATTTTTTGCCCTGAGGTCCCACATTCCGAATTTATCCCATTCATCCCTGAATTCTTCTTCCACCTCGATATCTTTATAAGAGACATCATATTTAGGCACATCTATCTGGATATATTCGCCGGGTCTGAAATCCATTGTTTCGCCTTCAGGCAATTTTACAACGAATTCCTTGATAAAAGTAGCAACATTCCTGTTGGACACCACTTCACACTCCCATTTCTTAATGCCCATAACTTCTTCCGGCACGTGTATAACCATGTCTGATCTTATCTTGACCTGGCAACCTAACCTCCAGTTATTCTGCTGCTCTTTTCTAGTAAAGAAGCCTGTTTCTGTAGGCAGTATTGATCCTCCTCCTTCAGTTATCTGGCATTTACACTGTCCGCATGTACCTCCTCCACCACAGGCTGAAGGAAGGTATATCCCATTGTTGGACAATGTTGCCATTACGTTATTACCAGGTGAGACGATCATCTCATCATCATTGACCTGCAGTTTAACATCGCCCTGGGGCACCAGTTTTTTCCTCGCGTACAACAGTAATATAACAAGCAGCAGTATAACCAGCAGGAACACTATAATACTTACTGCGATAATGACTATTGTAGATGTAGCTAATATCATAATTATGCAATTTTACAGTTTAATACCCATGAAGCTCATAAATGCTATGCCCATGAGCCCGGTAATAATAAATGTTATACCCAGTCCTCTCAGTGGTGCCGGTACATTGGAGTACTGTATTTTTTCCCTGATGGCTGCAATACCTGCTATGGCCAGCAGGAATCCGACACCCGATCCGAAACCAAAAACAGTTGCTTCCCCGATATTTGCGTATTCCCTTTCCACCATAAATAGAGATCCACCCAGTATGGCGCAGTTTACAGCAATCAGAGGCAGGAATATACCAAGTGATGCATAAAGGGTGGGACTGAATTTCTCTACTATCATTTCCACCAGCTGCACCATTGAAGCAATAACGGCAATAAACATAATAAAACTCAGGAAGCTCAGGTTAACATCTCCAAGGCTTTCATTGAGCCAGACAAGGGCCCCTTCCTTAAGAAGAAAATTATGTATAAGATAATTAACGGGAACTGTTATGGTAAGTACAAAAACAACGGCGAAGCCCAGTCCAACCGATGTCTTAACAGTCTTGGAAACAGCAAGGTATGAACACATTCCAAGGAAATATGCAAATACCATGTTGTCGATAAATACCGACTTTACGAATATATTAATCAAATTCTCCATAATTTCCATTTTTAACTTTTATCAACAAGGTCCCTGTTTCGGCTTCTCTGTATCCATATTATTATTCCAACGGTAATAAGTGCCATTGGTGGCAGGATCATAAAGCCATTATTCTCATATCCTATATTATAAATGCCAAGCTTTTCCATCACCGGATAGCCGAAAATGGTACCTGATCCCAGGAATTCTCTGAAAAAACCGACTGTTATCAGTATAAGTCCGTAACCAGCGGCATTACCAATACCGTCGAGCAGTGATTCCCATGGCTTATTGGCAAGCGCAAAAGCTTCAAGCCGGCCCATTATTATACAATTAGTAATAATCAGCCCTACGAACACCGAAAGCTGTTTACTTACCTCGAAGGCAAAGGCTTTAAGCACCTGGTCAACCAGTACAACCATCATGGCAATTACCACGAGCTGGAATATTATCCTGATGCGTGGCGGCACGGTTTTCCTGAATAGTGATACAACGACATTTGATACGGCCATTACCACAACCACAGACAAGGCCATGACAACCGAAGGTTTTAGCTTAACTGTTACTGCAAGTGCAGAACATATACCAAGCACCTGCACGGTAATGGGGTTATTTTCTCCCAGTGGTTCCCTGAGCAATTTCAGGTTTTTCGAGGAGAACAGGGGTTCTCTTTCTTTATCTTTGCTCATATCTTAATTACTGTTATTTTTCAAGTATTCAACATAATGAACCAGGCAGTCATATAGCATTGCCTCAAGTCCCTTACTGGTTATTGTGCCTCCTGAGATAGCATCAACTGCATGCGGATCGCCTTCTCCGGCTCCACCTTTTTGCACAAGTATGCTTACGAACTCACTATCTTCAAAAAGCTTTTTACCTGTAAACTGATCCTCAAACCAGCTTTCATTTATTTCAGCACCCAGTCCGGGTGTCTCTGATTTATGGTCGAATGTAACTCCGTTGATAGTCCGCATATCCTCTTTCAGTGATATATAACCATAAACAGGGCCCCACAATCCTTTCCCTTCAAGAGGTATTATATAGCTGTTTTCCCCTCCTTCAAGAGTGGCTATAAAAACGGGGAAAAGCTGCTCCTCAAGCGGTTTCCTCTGCTCTTTCCTTACATCCACTTCGAAAGGGTCAGCACCTTCCACCTTTTCGGAGTCTGAGTTGAGGGCAAAAGAACCTGTAATAAACTCTTCATACTTTTCTTCCGCTGTCTTTTCCGTTGCTTCCACTCCCACAGATGCAAGAATATTACGTTTCTTTTCAATTTCTGCATTTCGTTCCTGCAGGGGCTGCAGTAATAATGCCGCTGTGGACAATATCAGTGCCACCGCTGCAACCATCACTGTTGCAAAGGTGAATATATATCTGTTAGTGAATTGTTTCATTGCCATTATCTTTTAATTACTTGTTGCCCTTTTTAATCTTCTCCTGATATTAGCCTGTATGATATAGTAGTCGATCAGTGGCGCAAATACGTTCATAAAGAGTATTGCCAGGAACACCCCTTCAGGGAAGGCCGGGTTAAGCACCCTGATCAGGATTGACAGTACACCAATCATAAAACCGTAGATCCATTTTCCCGTTTCTGTCTGGCTTCCGCTTACGGGATCCGTTGCCATAAATACTGCTCCAAAAGCAAATCCACCCATTATAAGGTGCTGATATGCAGGTATCTCCATAAATGGATTAACGGCAAAGGCATTAAGCAATAATCCCATTCCCAGTCCACCGGCAAAAGCACTGACTATTATTTTCCAGCTACCCACACCGGTATAGATTAGGATAAGCGCACCAATCAGTATGGCTGCTGTTGATGTTTCTCCTACCGAGCCCGGTATCGTACCAAGGAACATATTCATAACCGAGGGCATGCTGTCAGTTTCATAAAGGGCGGCCTGTGCAAGTGGTGTTGCACCTGAAAAAGTGTCTGCCACACCTTCTCCGTTAACCAGGTTTGCTATCCATACCTTGTCTCCCGACATCCATTTGGGGTAACTGAAGAAAAGGAAGGCCCTTGCCACCAGGGCAGGATTAAGAATATTCATCCCGGTACCCCCGAATACTTCCTTACCGATAATAACCGCGAACACAACCGCCAGGGCAAGCTGCCACAGCGGAACATCAACGGGTACTATAAGAGGTATTAAAAGGCCGGTAACAAAGTACCCCTCGTTAACCTCATGGCCTCTTATCTGTGCAAAAATGATCTCTATACCCAGGCCAACAATATAACTTACCAGCAGCAGAGGCAGGAATTTCAGAAACCCGAACCATACCATTTCCCAGAAGCCTGCTTCAACATTTATCGACTGGTAGTATTGTAATCCTATGTTATATATTCCGAACAGCATTGCAGGAATAAGGGCTATCCATACTGTAATCATGACTCTTTTCATATCCACACCATCACGTATGTGTGAGCCCCTGGAAGTAACCCTGTCGGGCACAAAGATCAGCACCTCTATTGCATCAAAAAGGGAATGCAGTTTTTCCAGCTTCCCTCCTTTTTCGAAATGAGGCTTGATCTTGTCAATTTGTTTTCTTAATGCTTTCATTATTAAGATAATACTTTTTATGTTTAACTCATCTCCCTGATCATCTCATCAAGGCCTTTACGAATTATTGACTGTATTTCAATTTTCGAGGGACATATATATTCACAAAGGGCAAAGTCCTCTTCGGCCACTTCATAAATACCCAGCTGTTCCATCTTGTCGATATCATCAATAAGTATGGCTTTCAGTAATTGCATCGGGTAAACGTCCATTGGCAGCACCTTCTCGTATTCACCCGTTATGACAAATGCCCTCTCTCCCCCATGCATGTTTGTGTCAAGACGATACTTTTTCTTAGGCATCAGCCAGGTGGGGAAAGTACGTGAAAAGCTGAACTTCTTAAAGCCCGGCGTAATCCAACCAAAAAACTCGTAATAATCGCCTTCGGGAATAACACTGATGGTTGAGTCATAATAACCCAGGAACCCGTCAGCTGCTATTTTCTGCCCTGTAAGTACATTACCGCTGATGTACCTTACATTGTCTGAAAGAATATTACCTTTTGTAATGGTATCAATGCAGGCACCCGTCCGTGTACGATGATATCTTGGCTTCTCTACTTCTGAACCGGCAAGAGCAACAATTTTATCAGGGGCATATCTGCCTTCATTGAACAATTTCCCTATTGAGACAATATCCTGCAGGTTAATATACCATACTACCTCACCTTTATTTACCGGGTCCAGGTGGTGTATCTGTATGCCCACATTCCCGGCAGGATGCGGTCCCGAAAAGTAGCTGATCTCAACCCCGGGAGTCTTCTTCAGGGTGGAAGAGCTTGAATTGGCCGCCAGGTTAAGAAATACCTTACCCTCTGTCAGCTTACGAAGGACCTTTATCCCTGTCTGGTAATCCTCCTCCGGCATCAGTTCTATTATATAATCAAGGTCTGCAGCAATGGGTGCCGTATCAAAACCACTGATAAAAATCGACTTGGGAGTATCTTCAGGATTTGCTACCACGTGGTAAGGTCTCTGCCTTACAGCCGGCCACATACCGGATACAAGCAGTTTCTTTTTAATGTCCCCCGCATCCATTTTTTCAGGGTCTGATTTCCCGAAATCTTCGTAATCATCACCTTTTGCATCGATTACAACTTCCAGTATGCGCCTTCTCTCTCCTCTTACCACATCACGAACTATTCCGCTTACCGGGGCCGTAAACTTTATATCCTCATTCTTCTTATCCCAGAAAAGACATGTACCGGCCTTTACCTCCTCACCGGGCTTAACACACATCTTGGGAAACAGACCCGGGAAGTCCACCGGCTTTACCGCATACCGGCCAGGTTGCTCCTCGGGTATCAGGATTTTGTCGGGCTTACCCTTAAGCCTGATATTAAGTCCTTTACGTATCTTAATTTGTTTGGACATACAGATATATTTATTATTATAACAATGATTGCAAAAGTAGCCTTATGTGAAACAATTAACACAAAATAATGACAAATATCATCATTTGCAAGCTCGTGACAAAATTAGATTTCAGCCGGCTTGAAAGTACTGCTATAAAACATATTTTTCAATGATACGGCTTATAAATTTTTATGAGTCGCACGAGCCGGATAACCGTTCAAACAACAGTTCTTACTTATTTAGCCCGGCGGCTTGGTTACTTCCGCCTGCCTGCCACTCCTACCTCAGAGAGTAAATATTCCTGTTAACCAGCAGGGCAACAGATACAGCTGTTACTTCACGGCAATAATTAAAATTACAATTTTCAATACGGTCATTCAGGGAGTGGTAATCTGGATCGGGGTCATCTTTAAAAAAAAACAATGACGGGTACCCGTATCTTGAAAAATTGTAGCTGTCGCTGTATTGATTCAGTTCATTATCATTATAGGTATTCAGGGAAGTATATTCTGATGCCAGTATTTCAGCATCAGACAATAAGGCCTCTGAATTATCATAATTCATTATGTTAACCCACCAGTTGTACTCACTTGATGCTGTTTCAAAGGCTATCATATCATTATTCAGCATAAACTTAATCTTAGCAGATTCGGCTGAGGCTTTCCGGCAATAATCAAGACTGCCGTACAGGCCCAGTTCTTCTGCTCCAAATGCTATGAATACAACAGATCCTTCTGGCTCAAATGCACTATCTTTCATTACCCTGGCTGTTTCAAGCATGGCAGCAACACCACTGGCATTATCATGTGCCCCGGGAGCTTCAGAGAAAGGATCACCCTCGCTGCCGCTCAGTATACTGTCGTAATGCCCGCCCATGATTGAAAGAGAATCCGGGTATACGCTTCCTTCCAGTACGGCAATGACATTATACTGCCACAGGCTGTAGTCCACATCCCTGTATGTCACTTCCAGGAAAAAAGAGTCCAGCCTGGCATTACCATAACCGAAGCTCATAAACTTATCCCTGAGGGAGATAGCCACCTCTCTCCTGTTACCGGCCAGGCAAAACCTGGTACCCATATCCTGCAGCCATTCTACATATGAATAAAGGCTGTCAGCACTTAGATCACTGATTAACTCTGTTGCAATATCGTCCCTCCTGTCCTCAAGGCTCAGCTTTTCAGAGCAGGAAGAAAAAAATAGCAGGATGGGAAATAGCAGTATAGCAGGTTTTGTCATAGATGCTTATTTTGTGTGATAAATATAATAGGAAAAAAATCTTAAATCGTTAATCTTAATTCTTCTTTCCTTTCCTCTCTTTGCTTGTACACCCGGAGATTGGGTATTTATACAAAATCCTTACTTTTGACGTTATATTACCAGTACTTTAAAGAAATTCTTTGCAATGAGGGAAATAATAATTACAATATTCTTATTTCTTCCCCCGGTGCTCGCAGCACAGAATGAGCCCGGCGACATACCGGAAGGAACCGTGAAATCAGTAAAACTGCACCGTATGGAGTGGAATCTGTCCTACCCTGTCATTTCACAGGGAAGCGACCAGAAGCTGATACTCCATTTTGATTTGCTGGGACAGGATATTGAAACATATTATTATAGTTTTATTCATTGTGATAAGGACTGGAATCCCAGCGGGCTCAATGAATCAGAATTTATTACAGGATTCTTTGAAAACCAGCTGGATGAATATGATATGTCCTTTAATACTACTGTTAACTATATCCATTACAGCCTTATATTCCCGAATCAGGACATCTCATTTAAGATATCAGGTAATTATATTATTAAGGTATACCCCTTTGGTGAACCCGGTAACCCGGTGGTGGTAAAAAGGTTTATGGTAAGTGAAAATCGTGCATCCGTCAGCACTGAGCTGCAAAGATCAAAGCTAAGCAGCCAGTATATTACGGGACAACAGGTCGACTTCTCGGTAGATCACTCCTCCCTGAACATACACGATGCATATAATACCGTTTTCAGCACAGTGCTGCAGAACGGCAGATGGGACAATGCCCGCAGGAACCTTAAGCCCGACTTCACAGGCAACTATACTCTTGAATATAACGGGCTGTCAGATATGAATATTTTCCCGGGGGGTAGTGAATACAGGTATTTTGATATTAAGAGTCTACGCTACCAGAGCGAATACATCAGGGAGATAGAAAATATATACGGAACCTACCATGTGCGCTTAAAGCAGTCAGAAAACAGGGCAGCGAGGCAATATTTTTACCTGCAGGACTTCAACGGGAAATACTATATAGCCCACCAGGAAGGCATTGACCCGCATACTGACGCCGATTACGCATGGGTTTATTTTACCCTGCCCACTCCTTTCCCAGTTGACGGAGATGTATATATATATGGTGAACTGACAGGCTACCGGATGGATGAATCAAGCAGGATGGCTTATAATAATAAGACCCATTCTTATGAACGCAGCCTGCTGCTAAAGCAGGGATGGTATAATTATATGTATGCAAGCCCTGCAAAGGTTGAGTCCTTATCCGTGTTCACCGAGTTTGAGGGCAATCATTATGAAACCGAGAACGATTACCTGGTACTAGTTTATTACCGGGATCCGAACAGTCGCTACGACAGGTTGATAGGACACACAATCGCAAACACACTAAACGACTGAGAAGTGATCAGTGTTTTTTATGAACGTCAACACCATATTGCATGTAAATGCAGTGCTGCAAGGTTTTAAGTATTTCCGACATATATTCCCTGACTGCCCTGGCAGAACCTGGAAGTGTATAGACAAGGCTCTTATTCATAACACCGGCCACTGAACGACTGAGCAGGGCATTTGGTTTTTCAGCCCCGTACTTTAAACGTATATTATCCATTATCCCGGGTATTTCCATATCAAGCATACCTGTTACCACATCCACTGTAATATCCCTGGGGCCAATACCGGTGCCGCCGGTAGTGATTATTATATTTGAATTCTGTGAAGATTCATTAAGGATCTGCCTCAGCCTGCCTTTATCATCGGGTATAATATGTTTCCCTGTTTTAAGGGGCCAGCCGATTTCACGAAAATAATCACCAAGCAATTCCTCAACCAAAGGACCGCTAAGGTCATCATATTCACCAGAGGCAGCCCTGTCTGACAGTGTAATAATATCTGCTTTGTATTGAACGGGAAGTTCCATTATTCTTTATTTTTTTCAATAAGATATATATCAGTAATAACCATGTTTTTATCTACTGCCTTACACATATCATATACGGTAAGTAAAGCTACTGATACTGCGGTCAGTGCTTCCATCTCAACACCCGTCCGGCCCATGCATCTTGCTTCACTCTCAACCTCTACTCCACCCTCAGTAAGTATTGCTGTTACAGAAATTTTATTCAGGCTGATATTATGGCACAGCGGGATAAGGTCCCATGTTTTTTTTGCTGCCTGCACACCGGCAATTTCTGCTGTTGCAATGACATCCCCCTTTTTCATTTCGTTCTTCCTTATCAGCTCAACTGCCCGGGCAGAAAGCCTGATCGATCCGGCTGCACGTGCTGTACGAAAACTGTCGGGTTTATCGCCTACGTCTACCATACGTGCACGTCCCCTGCTGTCTGTATGTGATAGTTCATCCATTGTATAAAGATAAAAGACAAAAGGCAAAAGATGGTATTCAGCCTCCTATATTATAAAAATGCCCGTTGTGGTTTGAGGTGCCACAGGCCGGCTTGTTCTCCACAGCCTTCCTTATTGCCTCCTCGTTACCCAGCTCCCGGACATCATATTCAAGGTCACTGAAAAGACATGGTTTAACCTTTCCATTTGCAGTAAGTCTTATCCTGTTACATTTAGCACAGTTGCCTCCCTCGCCTCCTTCAACAACATTAAACTCGCCCCGTTCAAGGTCCATCTCCTTAATGTACCTTATCTCCAGGCCTTTTTTATCAGCGTACTCGCTTACCATTTTTGCATCGGGTTCATTTTTTGAATGCTTAACAACACAATTGATCCTGACCGGGGTAAGACCATTCTTTATTGCTGCATCAATCCCGGCAAGGGTATCATTTAGCTTGCCTCCCCTTGTTATCCAGCTGAACTTAAAAGGATCCATACTGTCGAGGCTTACATTAACCCTTTTAAGACCTGCTGTTTCCAGTTTCTGTGCATATTTGGACAGCAATGTTCCATTAGTCGTCATAGCAAGGTCTTTAATCCCTTCGATACCGGACAGCATAGCAACCAGGGCCGGAAGATCCTTTCGTACAAGTGGCTCACCTCCTGTCAGTCTCACCTTGTCCACACCCATACTTACTGCCTGCCGTGTAAATTCTGCTATTTCATCATAACTCAGGATATCATTATGCCCCAGCAGTTTTATTCCTTCTGCGGGCATACAATAGCGGCAGCGGAGGTTGCACCTGTCAGTAACCGATATCCTGAGGTAATTAATTCTCCTGTTATATCTGTCGAACATCTACCAGTTCTCCTTTTTTTAGTTTCGTAAGCCCCACAGGCACCTTCATCAGTCCATACGCACCGGGCAATGCATTAATATGTGCTGAGCCGTGATATTCAACCGGTTTAACATTCATATCTTCGGCCAGGCTCACAGGGACAAGAGCAAGGCGTCTTCCCCTCTTCCTTTCATAATTCTCTGCCAGTTGCATTTTCCTGAAGCCGGCAATATCTATTGCACCCATCGCCCTCTGTATCATTGGCCTGACAAACATTTCGAATTGCACGAATGAAGATACCGGGTTCCCGGGCAGACCAAATACAAGGGCATCCTCATGTACACCAAAGGTAGTGGGTTTACCCGGTTGTACCGCTATCCTGTCAAATAATACTTTCACACCTGCTTTTTCAAAAGCCCCGGGCACAAGATCAAAATCGCCCATGGAAACACCTCCCGTAAGCAAAACGATATCACATTCTTCAAGGGCTTTGCTGAGCAGGGTAAATGTACCTGTCTCATCATCTGCAGCAATACCAAAATAGCTGGCATCGGCACCGGCACGAATAACCTGGGCGGTCAGCTGGTAGGCATTGCTGTTGCGTATCTGCGACGAAGCCGGTTTCTCACCGGGCTCAACAAGCTCATTACCGGTGCTTATTACTCCAACAACAGGCCTGGCTGCTACAGGCACTCTTGCTTTACCGGCAGTTGCCAGCACTGCAATATCCTGCGGCCTGATCAGAATGCCCTTCCTGAGAACAGTGTCACCCTTCCTTATATCTTCACCCAGTTTTGCAATATTATCCTTACCTGCTTTCCCCGTAAATTTTACCCTGCCATCCTTTTCCACGGCATCTTCAACCATAAAAACCCAGTCGGCGCCCGGTGGCATGGCTGCTCCTGTCATGATCTTGGCACACTGCCCTTCACCAACAGTCATGGTAGCGGGAACCCCTGCAGGTATTACCTCATTAATAAGCAATTCCCTGTCAAGATCAGCCTTTCTGCATGCATAACCATCAACTGCAGTTTTATTAAAAGGGGGCATATTGATGTCGCTTTTTATATCTTCAGCCAGATAACGTCCCAGCGAACTGACCAGGTCAATATGCTCAATCTTACTTACGGGATTATATTTATTACTTATTGCAAGTGCTTCTTCAAAAGGTATCATAATTAATAGCGCAAATTAAATAATTCTAATCTCACCGGGGGGAAGTAGCAAAAATACAAATTGTCCTGTTCTTAAATCGTATTTCTGAACATCTTTAGTCTTTAGGAGTACATGATATTTATCACCGGACTCCAGGTAGAGCTCGTAGCCGGTTTCGGCCCTGTTCATCTCCGTTATTCTTGCCCTTATGCAATTGTGTTCCCTGAACTCTTCTGTTGATAATTCAACCGCATCGCTCCTTATCATCATAAGCCCCTCATTACCATAGCCATTACTGGCTACATTGTAAGTATGGTGGCCTGAGCGTGCATAACACTTATCTTTATCACAGCTAATCTTCACCCTGTAGAAGTTCCTTATACCGGCAAAGCGTGCAACGAATTTATTTACAGGCTTTGAGAATACCTCATCCGGCTCTCCGGTCTGCATTATTTTCCCGTTATGTATAACTCCCACCCTGTGAGCAAGCCTTACAGCCTCCTGGTAATCGTGGGTAACGTGCATGATTGTCATACCGGAGGAATTTATTTTTCTTAGCAGGCGCCTGACATCATCTCTCAGGGCTGTATCAATTGAAGCCATTGGCTCATCAAGGAGAATAATATCAGGTGAGGTAACAAGGGTACGGGCAACGGCAAGTCTCTGCCTTTCACCTCCTGAAAGACCTCCCGGCTTACGGCCAAGCAGGTGGGTTATATTTACGCTTGCCGCCATCTCCCTGACCTTCCTGTCTGTTTCATCTTTTGGCAACTTCTTTATTTTTAAAGAATAGGCAATATTATTGTAAACATCAAGGTGAGGAAAAATGGCGAAATCCTGGAATACAATACCTGTTTTCCTGTGCTGTATCTTTTCAGATGTTATGTTCTGTCCATTAAGAAAGATAGAGCCGCTGTCAGGTCTCCTGAGTCCGGCAATAAGTTCGAGCAACTGTGATTTTCCTGCCCCGGACCTTCCAAGCAGGACAAAATATTCACCCTTGCTGATCTCAAGATCAATATCCCGAAGTTTAAAATCTCCGTATGTTTTTGATATGTGTTCCAGTCTAAGCATTTACTTTTTGTCCTGTACTTCTTTTCTGCAATGAATTATTCGTTCTGTTTGAAATAAGCCTGATCAGTATAAATATTACAAGGGCAACCAGTATAAAAAAGAGCGAGGCGGGCCTGGCATATGAAAGCCCGAACTGATTAAATCTCTCGTAAATTAATACGGGTGCTGTCATCGGGTGATAGGCTATAATCACAATGGCACCGAACTCACTCATTCCCCTGGCAAACATCATCACGAAACCGGAAGCAATATTACGCCATGTCAGTGGCAGTGAAACCGTAAAAAACATCTTAAGGGGAGATGCCCCGAGGTTCATGGCGGCTTTCTCAAGCCGCACGGGCACCGCCGCAAAGCCATCCCTTGATGCATTTATCAGGAACGACAGGCTGACAAAAGCCATTGCAAATGCTATCCCGACAGGATTACCCACAAGGTTCAGGCCAACTGTATCAGCAGCCCTGCCCAGCAAACCGTCGCGTGAGATAAAGCCAAGCAGAGCAATACCCGCTGCCGAATGAGGGAGTACAACAGGCAGATCAACCAGACCTTGTACAATCCTCTTTCCCGGGAAATTATACCGGGCCATCAACCACGCAAAAGGGATGGCAAAAAAAGAAAATACAAGTGTTGCCAGGAAAGCCACTGAGAGAGTAAGCCACACACTGGCCTGCACTTCGTCATCTTTTACTGTCTCAAAAAATTCACCGGCAGAGGTATCAAATACCATCCCCAGCAGAGGTGCAAGTATAAAAAGGAGCACCAGCGAAGAAAGCAGGAGTATTACCCAATGAAAGAGACTGCGTTTATCCATAGATATTTACTAATATTTATAACCATGAATGGTCATGAATATTATTGCATGTCGCAAATTTAAAAATATTAGCCGAGAAAGTGTTTTTTTATTTAAGAAACAGGTTTTTGAGATCCGGCGGTAAGCTTTCTGTATTACCTGAGACACTTAATTCAAGAGGTGATTGTCCATGTCTGGCCAGGATTTCCCTGCCTTCTTTGCCAAGGAAGAAATTAAGGAATTTCACAGCTTCATCAACTGAAGGGGCATTATCCGGAATGGTAAGGGCATAGACCATACTGCTTCCTTTAACAGTAACATACTCCCCGGGTTTTTCACCAACTATTTCAACAGATACACTTTTATAGAGATCATTAAGTGCCGGATCGGAAAGATTCATTTCCCGGGGTAAAGTAATATAATTCAGCCCGTGTTGTTCAGAAACAGATTTATACTGGACAATATAATCGAGAGAGCCGGATTCAAGCAGGGCAACAAGATCTACCTCCTTGGGCCTGATCATATTTGTATCTTTCTCTTTCAATCCTTTGTAAATATTGTCTGTATCGTAATACATATCAGCCAGCTTGAACATCAGGATTGTACGGTATCCGCATGGATCGGCATCGGGATCGCTGCGACCATAAACCACATCATCCCGCGAAAGGATTTCATACCAGTTACCAGCACTTATGATATCTGAATATTCTGACCTTTCCGTAAATGCAATAACAAGTTCATTGCTCGCAAAGCGAATGTCCCACTTTGCATATTCAGGTATAAGGAACTTTTCTATGACCTTGTAATCTGCTGAGGCCATTATATCGCATTTTTTGCCAAGCTCGGTAATTTTTCTTGCGCAGGCAACACTGCCGGCACCTTCAAGCTTAATAACAACACCGGGGTGGGAGTCCATATAAGTATTCGATATTTCTTTCAGTGGTACAGACAGGCTACCTGCATGAAAGATTATCACTTCTTTTTTACCTCCCCCGGTACAAGCGGCAACAAAAATAATCAGCAATATGCTGAGGAAAGCAGTTATTTTAATCTTCATCACCTGGCTTTTTATTTATACTCCAGAAAAACTTCCTGGTAATCTCCTTCATAGATATATTAAACTCTTTTGTAAGCTCATTATAAGCATTCATAAGCTCATCCCCTTCTGTGCTGAGAGATGTATGTCCGCCTTCCGCTCCTCCCCTCTGTTTACAGACGAGACTGAAACCCAGTTTATCTTCCACTTCTTTGATTATGCCCCATGCTTTCCTGTAACTGATCTTTATTTCTTCTGCAGCAGATGACAGCGAGCCGGTTTCATTGATTGCATTAAGAAGGTCAAAGCCTTCCCTGTCGAGAATTGCTTTACCATCAACCGTTTCAAGATCGAGACGGTATTTCAGAAAAACATCATAATATTTTGATCCCCTGGGTCCTGCCATATGATCAACTACCTGTCCTGACTTATTCACCTCTGCCTATGTCTCTGCCAGGCAAACTAACCGGAGACAGACTTCGGATAATAATACAAATGTACAATTTTATAGCTTATTTAAAAGAGGTACGTAAGTTCCATTCTGACAAACCTGCCGTAATTGATATAACCGTCATCAATAAGCGCAATATTATTCAGGATATTTTCCACATCCAGTTTAAAGTTAAACTGCCCGATGGTCTTCCATATCCTGATATCAAAAGCAGAGAAAGGATCTATAACAATGCTATTCATATCATTTGCATAGTGCTTACCTTTATAATTCATTACAGCAGCAGCGTTAACAATTTTGTTCCTCCAGCTCAGTCCTGCCGAAAAATTATTAAATGGCACATAGGTAAGGTACTTGCCTGTAATATCCTCATTCTGGCTGCTGTATTCAGGATTGAACTCTGTGATCCTGGAGTCGGTATAGCTGTAATTGGCAAAAACACCCACTCCCCTGTTGAAGTCATACTTAAGTTTTACTTCGGCACCTTTTATTTCAACTCCTCCTATATTTTCAACCTTACGCACCGGCCTTTTCCTTCCAAAGAAAGTAAGGCTGTCGCCTGTACTCACGTAGTACATAAAATCCTTTCCTTTTGAAAAATAGAATGAAGGAGACAGGGTAAGCCCGCCAAGGTGTATATCTGCTCCTGCCTCATATGAATCAAGGTTTTCAGGATCAAGCAGTGGATTAGCTTTCTTGAATCCACCCCTGACAAAACCCGAACGGCACAGGTCATCAAGCACTGAGGGCCTGAAACCATGGGAGTAAACAGCATACATCCTGAAATTTTCCGAAAATTTATACTGTGCTGACAACCTTGGACTTAAAGCATTCCACTTATATTCATCCTGGTTACGGTCTTCAAGGCCGGTAAGTATGCTTGTTGCAGAGGTTCCGTCTTCAATATAGTATGCACCGTCATAGTAACGTGCATTATCAAACCTCAGACCACCAATAAGTATCAGCTTCTCATCAAAAGCCCTGAATTCATCCTGGACAAAGAAAGCGTAACTGTTCATTTTACCCCTGTTATAAACTTTGTCGCTCACCATCTGGTACACATCTACCGCGTCAACACTGCCGTTTTTAAGATCAAATCCTGCAGTCAGGGTTGACATCCTGCCCAGTGGCATTGAAGCATGGAACAGGAATCCCATATCCCTCCTGTCCGATTCTACGGCATAGTATTTTGACTCCCTGTCGTCATCATGCAGCTTAAGATAATTTTCCTGTCTCACGTACAGACTGGAATTGATTTTTACCTTACCTGCTCTTCCCTTGTAGGTCATTCGCCCGGAATAGGTATCATGGTCCATGGTGCTTCCTTCCTCTGTAAAGTATCTGAATCCACTGCCACGCTTATCATCGTAATAGTTCAGAACCAGCTCCAGGCTGTTATTCTCATCAAAGCTGTAGCCCGCCTTCAAATCAACACCGTACTCCTGCATATCATTCTTAATGGTTGTGGATGCAGTGTCGGGCTCCGGCATGTAAGTGTAATCATCGCCTTCAAGGGCCAGGTTAATATAGCCGTCACTTTGCCTGTAGTAACCATTAATTGAATAGTAAAAACCTTTGTCCGTACCGGCACCGGTGTTCCCTGATAAGTTGAACCTTCCTCCTAAAGTATTCAATGATCCGTATTCACCCTTTACATAACCCTGGAACTTCCTTCCCGGCTTTTTTGTAACCATATTGATCACTCCGCCCAGTGCATTACCACCATATAATGAAGATCCGGGTCCTTTGGTTATCTCTATCTTCTCCAGCTGATCGGTCTGAATAAGATTCCAGTTGACAGAACCACCATCAGCCTTGTTTATGGGTGTACCATCCACCAGCACAAGAACCCTGGCCTGGTTTGTACCACTCATACCCCTCATGGTAATATTGGTTTTGTGAGAAATAAATCCTCCCGGGTTGTATACATCTATCCCTGACATACGGTCCAGGTAACCACTAACATCCACAGATGGTACTTCGGCAAAGACCCTGGGGCTTACCAGTTCAAGTCTTACTGGAACATCTTCAAGCTTGCGTTCAGTCTTTGTTCCTGTGACTACAATCTCGTCAGCCCTGATGACTGCAGGAGACAACTCAACTGTAATCCGTGTCTTTCCCTGTTCCCTTATATTAACAGTCCTTGAAATAGCGTTATAGCCTACAAAAGAAACCGATAATTCATACCTGCCTTCATCAAGACCTGTAAACTCAAAACGGCCGTCGCTGCCACTGCTGGTGCCTTCACCCCCCGGCTCGAGCATAACAGTTGCACCCGGCAGGGTCATTCCGTTTGAACCATCAACAACAATACCCGTTAAGTGCTGGGCATTAATGGCTAAAGCCGAGAAAATAAAAAAACTGAGTAAGAATACCTTTTTCATAGAACAATAAATTTTCGGACATGTAAATATTTTCATAACGCCTGCAAATATATAGCATAGTTTTTATAAATACTTGACATTTGTCAGGAAGGGTTCAGATGTTTAGAAACATCTTTTAGTACGGTGTTAACTACTTAATGATCCTTATATAAGCAAGTTTTGCACCCTTAAGGTGCCTGTCTGCAAAAAAATCGGCTCCCGGGTGCACAATAAAACGGCCGTCATTATTATCCGGTTCATCCATCAGAATAACTTCCGCCATATCTGTCCTGTTCATAATCTCTGATAGTGAGAAAACAACCCGGTAAGCATCTTTTGCGCCAATTGCCACAAGTCCTTGTGCCATCTCTTCATAAGAGAAATCGAACTTATCTTCAAGCACCTCAGCGAGAGGCACACCCTCGTATTTCCTGGGCCCTTTCAGGCCTTTGTGCATCCCGAAGAAAACGAGCCTGTGGCTGACGTGATCTGAAGAGGGTGGCAGCTGATCCACTACAGTTGTTTTATCACCGGGTCCTTTGAATTCTATATCCGGTGAATAGAGGGGTCTCAGTCCTTTGCTACCGGGAAAATGTTCCGCGAATGAGCGTATAATAATCTTTGAAGGCTGGGCAATATTTCTAACCGTAAGGTAATCATTTGATGCCACCAGTCGCGTACGCGAAGGCAGCGGCCATTTATCATCAGAGGCAGTGGGAAAAACGGGACTCACATGGGTGGCAATAATAATATCATGATTATGCGATGAATAAAACAATTCTCCCCAGCTGAAAACTGCAGATTCTCCATCATCGTTTTCCACTACTACATAAACATCCAGATTGAGTCCGAATTCCTTCTTATTCGACTTTGATACAACATAATCCTTAACAATATCTGAAAGCGAGTAACCAGTATACCTGAACGCTCCCCTGAATTCAGGCTCACTGCCTGAAGATGAAGGGAAGAATTCTTTAACCACTACACTACGTTTTGTAAGTTCATTAACATAAGCCTGCCCGGGGTTAAGCAGTTCGCCAGAAACATAAGGCATTTTACCTCTGAGTTTTTCAGCCCGTTCATTATCATAAGGATCATTATTATACTTTGCCCTGATAACAGGGTTCTCCAGGTAGTTCTGAAGATATTCGGGTTTAAGAGTCTCGCCCGACATCACATCAGGGTCCTGGGCCTGCAGCACATGTACTCCCAGCAGGGCTAAAACAGTTATAAGCAGTATTCTTTGCATAGCAATTCTATTAATTCAAGGGGCGAATTTAATTTTTTTGCATATCGGAAACAAATAAAATTTGCAGGGTACCCGGCGACTAAGACGAAGTGACTGAGAAGAAGTGATGAAGTGTAACAGCAAGATACAAGATACAAGATACAAGTACGGAAGATACAAGATACAAGTACGGAAGATACAAGATACAAGTACGGAAGATACAAGTACGGAAGATACAAGTGGGTTGTGCAGGGGGGTAATTATCTGCATATTGAAAGATGCAGTTAATTGAACATTCCCCAAATTGCCAATTGACAATTGACAATAATAAATACCTTAGCCTTATCCTTAGCCTTAGCCTTAGCCTTCGCCTTCCTTCTACTGGTAGTCTTTTACCGTCTCAATAAGTTCAGGCAGGTCCATGCCTATTTTCTTAAGGAATTCAATCTTTGGAACACCGTTCTTATTCCATCCTCTTCTCTCGTAAACTGCATCAACGAGCTGTTCATACCTATCTTCACGATATTTCCTGGTGATAGCCATCTTTTCCTCAGTAGACTTACCTTCCGGATCAACGCCAATTATTTCCTTCATTTGCTTATCATACCTTTCGGCGCGTGATTCGTATTCCTCAACGGTAACAGGACCCGCGGCCCTGTATGGCTGCCTGTCGTGTTCGCGTGTACCAAATCCTCTCCTGAGATTGAAGATTCTCTGGTAGTTATAAACTCTTTCTGAGTCCTCAACCAGTCGGTACTTATCAAATGGTCTTCCTGTAACGGCTTTATATATTGTTACATAATTATCGACATGCTCAGGCACCTTTGCAGGCTCATCTGTTTCCGCATTATCTTCAGGTTCAACATCATTCCAGGGCAGTTTACACAAGCCCACAAGTCCGAACCATGTTCTTGACATCGGGAAATAGTGTAATGCTTCGGCTTTATCTTCAAATGTAGGAATCTGGTTATTGACCATATCCATGAAGATAAGCCATGCTTCATCATGCTGAGGGCCTTTGTTTGTCATAGCAAATCCTCCCTGCTGGGCGAGTGATTCTTTGGAAACATACTCAGAATATTCAAGGCCTTTATTCTCCATTCCTATATCATTCAGGAATGCGGCATCACCCCAGCCTTTTTCAATAAACATTTCCTTCATCTTGCGCACACCCATACCGGCTACTTTACCAAAGCCTTCTCCCTTGCTGAGCATATGCAGCAGTTCCATGGCTGAATCAGCATTTCCAAAATTGAGCTTAAGTCCGCCTGTACGCTCTTCATTCAGTATGCCGTTCTCATAACATTCCATTATAAAGGCAAGTGAGGTACCCCATGTAATGGTACAAATACCGTAGGTGTCACAATAAAAATTAGCCTCAATAATATAATCAGAATTAAATATTCCGCAATTGGAACCCAGTCCGCCGGCATTTTCATATTCCGGCCCGTCAACTATCACTTTCTGTCCTTTATAGGGCCCGGTCCTTACTTCATAATTATCGACTCCCTTTGCACACGACATATTACAACCGATCCAGCATCCATCAGGTACACCCTGGGTAAAACGGTTCTTCCATTCATGTGAATCGATCTTATGTGATTCGGGGTGACTGCCAAACTTGTAATTATGGGTAGGCAGTAAATCGTGATCATCCATAATCTCCATAAGGTGAGCGGTCCCCACTTCTTTCATGTGCGACTGCTCATGGTCGAAAAGACGCATTTCGCGATTAAAATTCTTTCCTCTCTCCCTGATTGCCTCGAGATCAACCACATTATTGAGGTTTCCTTTTACTCCGGGAACTTTACAAACAAGGGCTTTTATATTCTTGTTGCAGAATACAGTGCCTATTCCTCCCCTTCCTGCCTGCTTAAGTCTTACTACCTTCCTCTTGGGATCATAGAAACTGAAATTAAGCATTCCTATAAGTGAGTGTTCAGCGGCTGAACCGCTTGATACAACAGCCACATTCTTTTTATCTTTTTCATCATCAGCATACATCTCCGTAAGCTGTTCCGCAAGCACATGGCTGTCTGCTGCAACAGCAGGAGCTTCATTAATTTCAATCCTGTGATTGATGCCGTCAATATAAATAATAACATCCTTATCTGCCTTACCCTGTAACTCAAGAGCATCATATCCCGCAAACTTAAGGAAGGGGCCGAAAAATCCACCTACATTACTGTCCATTACTGAACCGGTCTGGGGTGATAGTGACACAACAAGTGATTTACCTGCTCCTGAATACTGAGTAATACCTCCAACCGGACCTGATGAAATAACAATCTCATTTTTCGGATCATCCCATGGTGTATCAGCATCAGTTGCTTCCCAGAGCAGCTTCAATCCATAGCCCTTACCTCCTATGAATTTTTCCTTCATTAACGGAGGAACATCTTTTTCTTTTATTTCATTACTCCCTACATTTACATAAAGGATTTTATCAGTGTAACCTTTTTCCAGGGGAGTCCAGTCATAAGCAAACTCTTTTAACAATTTGTGCTTTTCCTTAAGTGCCTGTATATCCATATTTTAAATTTTATTTATTATTCTCTGTCCCTAAAAATTATCCTCCTCCAAGTTAAACTCCAAATATAGCTCATAAAATGACATATATCAATATGTTATAGATTGCATATCGATGAGCATAAAAAAGCTGGATTTAATTAATATTTATCATTTCATTGACGCAATAAAAACCATATTTTTGAAAAAAGTATATTGCGATGGATGAACCAATAAAACATTTTTATTCGCTGGCGGGTTTTGACAGGAGCAGGATAAAGAGGTGGGCTACAGGTGATAAATATGTAGCCGTGATGCATGAAAACGGGCAGATAGGAGTATGCGCAACTCTTGGGACGGATGTAAGTAACAAACTCTTTTATGAAGGAAAACCTGATATAAGTGATCCTTCAGACCGGATAATACTGAATGCCTGGTTCAACTCCATTTATAACTATGACAGGGATTACAGTGACATTAAGGATATATTTGACCGCGTTGATTTCAGCAGGCACAATAATGTGGTTATGATTGGCTATTTTGAGAGCCTGTACAGGAAATTCATGGATAATAATCTTGATCTGGAAGTCTTCGACATACATAAAGACAGTGATATACTGAGTGATCTTTCCGGGATGGAAGAAAGGCTGGCTGACGCTGGAAGTATCATACTTACAGGCACAAGCATATTTAACCGTACATTCACGGATATTATTTCAGGGACCCCGGAAGGCTGCAAGATCTTCCTTCTTGGTCCTTCGAACATACTTTCGGATGATATGTTCAGCTATCCAAATATAAAAGTTGTTTTCGGTTCTGTATTCGGGAAAAATGATGGTCGTATCCTTGAAATAATAGAAGAGGGTCACGGGACCAGGGCTTTCATGCCTTACATGGAAAAAGTATATATAATAAATGAAAGTTACAGGGATGAAATTTAAGGAAATAAAGGAACATTTATCACGGTACACGGTTGGTATTGCCGGTGCAGGCGGACTGGGATCAAACTGCGCCGTGGCGCTTGCCCGAAGTGGTATAGGCAAACTCATTATAGCTGATTTTGACATTGTTGAAGAAAGTAACCTTAACAGGCAATATTTTTTCGTTTCGCAGGCAGGAATGAAAAAGACTGAAGCCCTGCAAGCAAACATTGCAAAAATTAACCCCGGCACTCATGTTGAAACACATGATACAATGCTTAATGAGAAAAACATAATTTCCGTTTTCAAAGAATGCCATATCATCATTGAAGCATTTGACAGCAGCGAGATGAAGGAGATTATAGCTCACACGGTAATGGAGAGTTTACCGGATAAGGTACTGGTAATGGGTTCCGGCCTTGCAGGCTTTGGTAACAATAACGGTATCAGGGAAAGAAAGATTGATGACAGGCTGTATATTTGCGGCGACGGGGAATCAGAAACGGGTATTGATAATCCCCCGCTTGCCCCGCGTGTTGGAATAGTAGCGAATATGCAGGCAAACATTGTTGTTGAACTATTAATGAAAGAAAAAAATGAAGATCACTCTTAATAACAGGCCTGAAGAATTTGATGCAGATAGCATAAGCGTTTCTGAAATGCTGGAAATAAAAAACTTTACTTTCAGGATGCGTATCGTAAAGATTAATGGCAGACTGATAAAAAAGGAAGAATATGACAATGCCATTATCCGTGATGGTGATGATGTTCAGATGCTCTACCTTATGAGTGGTGGATGAAATAATTGAATATATTACAAAAATATTTTAGGTTTGTAATATGAACGATTTCATTACCGGCCTTATTAATAAGATTCCTCCCATTCTCAGGAGCAGGTACTTCCTTACTTTCCTGGTGTTCCTGGTGTGGATAATGTTGTTTGACAACAACAACCTGATTGACCGGTATCATATGATGAAAGAGTTACGCCAGTTGGAGAACGACAGGGATTATTATCAGAATCGCATAAAAGAAGACAGAAGGAAGCTTAAGGAGCTCAAGACGAGCGACAGGAATCTTGAAAAATTTGCCCGCGAGCAGTATTATATGAAAAAAGACAACGAGGATCTTTATATCCTGGTTGATGAAGAAGGTAATAAGATAAAAGATCCTTCAGAGGATTAAGCCTGGCTCTCCATTTCCCTGAATAAGCGTAACATATCAAAGGGATCACCTGGTATATCTGCACTTCCTTTTATCTTCAGTATCTCAGCAGCAGCCATCATAACAGGTATTTTTTTTAAACCAGCCTCATTATGTGAGTAATTAAGGTATTTAACGACCCTGAACATGTTGAACCAGTTAAAAAAGCGCTTAACAAAAGAAGCCTCAGATGAAGTATTCGCTTCTATTTCATTAAGTTTCTCCCGCCAGTTGTTTTTTTCCAGGAACATTTGCAGGCTAGGGTGCAATGACATATAAACTCTCTGTTTTTCTTCTTCACCGGCCTTGTAAACAAAGCCGGTATTACTAAATAAGCCTTTCAGGTACTTAAATGCATCAGGTGAATAGCTGAAGTAGCCCTGGTTGAGCTGCTCCAGGAGCCCGGATATTACCGGACCGGTCCCGAAAGGCACCCGGGCTGATGGTCTTGGCGAAGGGTAAACACATGTACTGTTCAGGTAAAAATAACCTCCGGCGGGTATTAGTTTTTGAATAAAATAAAAATCTTCCGCCCCTTTCTTCTTACTCATACCACCTGCCCCGGCATAAACATTTGCTTTCACTGCGATAGCAGACCCTATGGTATGAAAAACATGGGGAAAACCGGTATGTTTTAAAGCCTGGTAATAATACCTGAGGTGTAATTCATAAAGAGAAACCGCGCTGTAAACATCAGCACTTAAATCACCACCCAGTGGATGTTTAAAGCCAATTGAGCATGCTTTATGTTTTTCCTCCAGGTATAGCTTATTATAAATCTCAAGGAGGTAATTTTCAGCTACACTACAATCGGCATCAAGCGAAACAATTACTCCTCCCGGATTATCAATATCATTAAATCGTCTCAAAGCTTCATCCATTGCCATTTTCCTGGCCATTCCAACCCCCCATTGCCTGTCATTTCTCAGGCCTGTATCGTAGTAGTGAAGGTTAAAAGAATTATTACTGTTACCCGGCTTCCATTTTGACAGCTCAGCTGCAGTACGCTCATTCTGCCTCAGCTGTTCATCCGTTGATCCCGCGGGAGCGTTTACAAGAACTATAAGCTCTACTGCACAGGGTGGTTTTTGGCATTTCTCAACTGAGCGCAGTGTAAAAATAATCCCGTGCTCATCGAAGGCCGGGATTATTATAATTATACCTGTATTTTTGTCTGGTTTCTCTGCAAACAGTCTGCCGGAAATAGTACTGCCTGCCAGATAACCATCGGCAAAAGACATTACTTCTTTTTCTGTTCCTCGTTATATTTATAATTAATGCCTTTCAGTACTGCCTGTGTAACATCAAGACTTTTATTGGCGAACATAACAGGGCTTCCAAAGCTTTTACCCAGAACATAATCGTAATCATTTTCTGCCGCAAAATCATCCAGGAAATCATATATATACTGGAGTATCCTGTTATTCATCACCCTTTCTTCCTCCATAAGTTCTGTTTCAAGCTGGTTTCTCAGGTTCATGAGATCCTGTTGCTGCTGTCTGAGGTTTTGTTCCATCTGGGCCGCTGTTGCCCTGGTTACCAGACCCTTGCTTACTTTCTCCTGGAAATCCATTGCTCCACTCTCATATTCTTTTCCCTTTGAATTAAGGCGAGCTTCAGAACTACTTTGTTTATCCATCAATTCATCCCTGAGGTCAAAATACATATCAAAATTCAGTATTACCGTATCAAGTTCAATATAGGCGATCTTCGCTTCTGAAACTTCCAGGCTTCCTTCAACAGCTTCGCCACTTTCAACCTGGTTTCCGGGTACGGTAAATTCTCTAACAAATAAAAATCCTACTGCAATTATTGAAACTACTGCCAGGATTAAAGGTAACTTCTTCATCACTAATTGTTAATTGGTTATACAAAACAGGACACAAATATAAATTAATTTAGCGAATAAAGAAACAGGTATAAGACTAGAATTCAGGGCATGGTACTGCATGAAACATTCTTCTCCTTGCCCCGATAGTTGATGTAAGGAATTCATACACCAATGATATTTCATGTGAGCCCCCTGTTGCTGCAATAAGGTTTGATATGGTAAAGTCGTAGCTATAACCAATATGCAGCTTTTCTGTTTTTATACCGATAAGCCCTATAACGGCGTCTCCTGCCTGGCTTGTAACAAAGGGGATTCCCCTGTACCAGAGTCCGAATATTATAGGATCCCTGTAGTAATAAAGACCCAGGTCTGATTGCCAGATCCTGTCCTGCTATTTAATATTGCCAGCTATGGATATAACTTCAGTATATCGGTTTCGCAACCTGCCCCTTCTTGATAATTGCATTCCACCGAAAACATTAACCTTCATTGGCACATAGGTGTCCCAGTCTCCGTAAAATGACTGCCTTGGCTTGAGCAGGTGATCAAGGGTAAAGCCGCCCCATATCCTGTCATTGAATGCCAGGGCAGAAAATGCAAAATCAACATCTGCTACTCCTTCATAGGGTGGAGGATAGACTGAAGGAGTTGTTCCCCTTGCAGTTATCATACTGTTCCAGATAAGCTTACCATAGTTCAGGCCGAGGTAAGTAAACTTGAAATTAATACCTGGCCTGATATGCCAGTCGCGGTTCAGCTGTATGTCGTAGGAATAAAGCAGGCCAATATTGGTTGTACTCAGATCACCCGAGCCTGCTACATCATAAGTGGCAAGCACACCAACCCCGGAGCGGAAGTTTGGCATATACCTGTCATAACTAAAGCTGTAAGTATTAAAGACACCTGTTACGGAAGGCCACTGGTTTCGATAATTAATCGATATCCTGTTCTCTTCAATAGCTCCGGTGAAAGACGGAGCCAGGTAAAGTGCGTTTGCATAAAATTGCGAAAAATGCGGATCCTGCCCCTTAAGGCCGGTTGAGATAAAAAGACCAAGTAACAGTATTGTATATTTGATTTTTTCTCGCAAGTCCGATTTTGTTAAGCCTATTGAATACGAAAATAACTATTTGTCCTGAATTATCTAACGTTTTGGTCTATTTTTTAATTGTGCACAACTGTGGAAATCGTGGGATTTTGTCCAAAAGACAATGTTTCCTGACCAATGGCTGTTTTTCTTTGATAAATGTTTCCTGTAAAATTTAATGCCTGGGAAGTAATGTAACATCGCCGCCTTTAACGAAAGGTTCACCGTTCTTATAAACACCCCTGACCTTCCATATATATACACCTGGCTCAGCTTTCTGCCCTTTATAGTAGCCATCCCACCCTATCTGTATATCATCTGATTCAAAAACCAGTATTCCTCTTCTTGTATATATCCTGAGGTTGTAAGATGTAACCCCGGAACAGACCGGGTGAAAAACTTCTTCCTGCTGATCGCTCCTGCTCGAATAGTATCCCCCGGTTGGGCCACCGTCGTTTGGCACAAAAGCATTGGGGAACTTAATATAACAGGTATTGTTTCCAAAAGCATTGGTAAGAACCATGCTATCTGCACATCCATGTTTTGACATTGCTTTGAGTGATACGGTATATGACCCAGGTTTTTCATAGAAATGAGCCGGTTCGAAATCAGAACCCGTATTACCATCGCCAAAGTCCCACTCCCATTCAACAGCATTCTGTGAATAATTATAGAACCGGATCTCCTCGTCGGGTATATATGGATTATCCTGGCTTATCTCAAACCTCGCCACCGGCCTGGGGTAAACAGTTACCGTTTCAACAGTTTTTACACCGCTTCCTCCCTTGCCGAACAGAATAAGGTTAACCTCATAGCTGCCCTCGCTATCAAAGACCCAAACAGGATTTTCCTCATAACTTCTTCCGCCATCGCCGAATTCCCAGATACATGAGTCATAATTATGACTGAGGTTTTCAAAAGAAACGGTCAGGGGCAGGCAACCTTCAGATTTATCTGCCGTAAACCTGGCAACCGGAGGAGGCAGGGCAATTTTTTCAATTGTATCTTTTTTATCAATAACCTCTACCCTGGTACTTCCTTTTGCTACTACAGCTTTTCCCGGCTTATGTTCTTCGCCGGTCTTTCCTCCTGCCGGCTCTGTATCCTGCCCGTCATATTTCTTTTCAGGTGTGAGTGTTTTTTCGCCTACCGCCTTTTTATCTGTACTGCCCTTATCGGTTACCTGCTTATCTTCCTCAACGACAGATTTTTCTTGCTGAACTGAAGCCGTATCTTTTTCAATGATAATATCAGGTACAGAGGCAGGTTTTATGTCTTTATTTCCGGACAACAACAATGAAGCACTTACAAGAGCAGCAGCCACAATAGCGCCCAGGTAATAAACATTGAAGCTCCCCGGTCTGAAACGCAAGAATTCCCTGAAGCGCAACTTCTTTTCAAAAGAGGCCCAGAAGCCTTCCCTTACTGGGTAATCCCTGTTACCCAGTTCAGACCTGAAAAGATCTTCAATATTATTATATGTGCCTTTATCGCTCAAACTCTTTCTTTATTTATAATTATCCAGTTTCTTTCTCAGGAAAGATTTTGCCCTGGAGTATTGTGACTTTGATGTATTAATATCTATGTCCAGCATCTCTGCTATCTCTTTATGCTTGTACCCTTCAACCGCATAGAGGTTAAAAACCACTTTATACCCCGGTGGCAATTCATCCAGTACTTTCTGCAGTTCGTCTGCAGTAAATCTTAAATCTCTGAAACTACCATCACCTGCCTCCCCTGTGTGCAAATCCCCTATCTCCACATAATGTTTATGCTTTAGCGTCTTATGATAGTAGGTAATTGCCGTATTAATAACTATCTTCCTCATCCATCCTATAAAAGAACCCTCTCCGCTGTAATCTCCAATGTTAAGGTATATCTTTAACAGGCTTTCCTGGAGTATGTCCTCAGCTTCAGGATAATCTGTTGCATACCTTACACATATGCCCATCAGCATGCCTGAATACCTCTCAAAAAGGAACTTCTGAGCCATCCTCTCATGCCTGCGGCATCCTTCCAGTATTTCGCGGTCACTTTTCATTAGAGGACCAGATTAGAGACTATTGATTATAAAAAATGGTTGCACAATATTTCAGCATGTTGAAAAGTCAGCCTTTCATTAACAATGATAAGCCTGCTTCATGTTAATTACAGACCTCCTGACAAATAAATACTTTATTAATCAGTTTAAAAATAATCAACATAATGATAAACATCACAAATAATAATACAAAATTCATATTTTTGCATAACTAATAAAACTATAAAATTTAATTATGTTCAACAGATTAATAGCTAATATACTTCCATACTTTCCGAAGAAATTTGTATGGATATTCTCAAAACCATATGTGGCGGGTGAAAAACTGGATGATGCACTCAGGGTATCAAAAGATTTCAATAAAGAGGGTATTAAAGTGACCCTGGACGTACTGGGCGAATTCATCAAAACGCTGGATGAGGCTGAGAAGAATAAGCAGGATTACCTTGAATTGATCGATATTGCAGAGAAGGAAAAAATTGAAGGCAACTACAGCCTGAAACCAACCAGTTTTGGACTACTGATAGATAAGGATGTATGCTATAATCACATCAGGGAAATAGTCGCAAAGGCAGCTTCATATAATAATTTCGTAAGGGTGGACATGGAAGATTCACCATGCACTGACCTTGAAATAGAATTGTTCAGAAAGCTAAAAAAGGAATTCCCGAAAAATGTCGGGCTGGTATTCCAGGCTTACCTGAGAAGAACTCTGGATGATATCAAAGGCCTGCAGGACCTTAACACCACGGATAATCCCATCAATTACAGGCTCTGCAAGGGGATATATGTAGAACCTGCTGAAATTGCATTTAAAAAATATGAAGAAGTAAATGATAATTTCCTGAAAGACCTGGAATACATGTTCCAAAATAAGATATATGCTGGTATCGCAACCCATGACAAACCGCTTATTGAAGGTTCATATGAGCTTATTGAAAAATATAAAGTCCCGAAAGACATGTATGAATTTCAGATGCTATACGGTGTCACTCCCCGCCTGAGGCACAGTATAATCGAGAAAGGTCATACCATGAGAATATACGTTCCGTTTGGAAAAGAATGGTTTGGATATTCTACAAGGAGACTGAAGGAGAACCCCAAAATGGCCTCACATATTATTAAGGCTATTTTTTACAAAGGATAAGGTTTATACGGCAGAGAGCAGGGGGCTTACAGAATCAAGTCATCCAGTCTTCTTTTTGGAACGTGGTGAACATCATCCTCATCTCTCCAGTATTTAATGTTACCATTTTCCACCTCTTCTATCACTACTTTCTCACTGGGATAACCAAGGGCCAGCACAAGCAATACCTCGTGGTGTTCGGGCAGTTTCAGGTCTTTCTTTAATTTTTCCCTTTTCAATGAAGCAATCATACAACCTCCGAAGCCTTTTTCAGTTGCACCAAGCATAATACTTTGAGCCGCAATACCGTGATCTACCCCGAAAGAATTACTTATTTCTTTATCTCCAAGAATAACAATATAAGCAGAAGGCCTCTCCCCCTCTGCCGGACCGTCCCATTCTTTTATAAAACCGGCCCAGGCAGTGGAAGGAAAAACGGTTTCGCATTTTTCCTTCTCGTTAAGGATAACAAACTTCAAAGCCTGCTTGTTTGAGCCTGATGCTGAAAGCCTTGCAAGCTCAACCAGCTCTGACAGATCCTCCCTGCTTATTTGTTTATCCTGGTAAAAACGCCTGTAGCTTCTGGTATTTCTGACAAGTTCCTGTAATCTCATATACTGATTAATAACGTGAAGCAATAATATCCCAGTCAATGATCTCCCAGAACGACTTGAGGTAATCGGGTCTCTTGTTCCTGTAATCAATGTAATAAGCATGTTCCCATACATCACATGTCAAAAGGGGTGTTAATCCATCACGCAAAGGATTCCCGGCATTTGACTTTTGTACAATTGACAGCTTGCCGTCTTTATTCTTAACCAGCCAGGCCCAGCCTGAACCGAAAAGTGTGGCTGCGCTTTTGTTAAACTCTTCCCTGAACTTTTCAAAAGATCCGAAAGTTCCGTTTATTGCATCAGACAATTCACCGGATGGTTCTCTTCTGCCCTCAGGAGAAAATGACGAGAAATAGAAAGAATGATTCCATACCTGCGCCCCGTTATTAAAAATACCGCCATCAGCATTTTTAATTATAGCTTCCAGCCCGGCATCTTCAAATTGCGTGCCCGGTATAAGACCATTTAGCTTATCAACATATGCCTGGTGATGCTTGCCATAATGAAAATCTATTGTTTCTTCACTGATATATGGTTTCAATGCATCCTTCTCATAAGGTAATTTTGGTAGTTTGTGATTCATGTCGGTGCTTTTTTTGATTCGTTCTATAAAAATAAGAAATATTAGCCAGAAGAAGGAAAATGAAATTATTTATAATGGTATCTTCGCGGATTAATCACTAAGGAAATGAACAGGCAGATTTTAAGGCTTGCCTTTATATTATTTATGCTCTCCAGGACAGTTACGATGACTGTCCTTGCTCCACGAGCCATCTATTCTGTAACTGAAAGGAAAGATTAAACAAATATTTTATCATGTACAGCGGGTATAATATCATACCGGCGGGCCATGTTATATAGTGTATGGACTGCTTTACGGCCTTCATTACCCAGGTCTCTGCTGTATTCATTTACATACAGGTCGATATGTTTTTTCATTACCCCCGGGTCCATTGCGGCAGCATATTTCCTGACAAAATCAATGGAATCCATAGGATTTTTATAAGCATGATCTATACTCTTATGCAATATATGATCGACAGAAGATTTAATACTGTCAGCTATTCTCCTGTGCACAGCAATACCGCCCAGGGGTATGGGCATGGACGTCAGTCTCTGCCATTCCTCCCCCAGGTCTGCAAGCTTAACAAGCCCTCTGTCACTATAGGTAAACCTGTTTTCATGTATTAAGAGACCCGCATCGACCTTATTGTCAAGTACTGCGTCTTCAATATCAGAAAACAGGTATTCCTCCTTATTGTCCAGCTGAGGATACAGGACCGAGAGCAGGAGGCTGGCAGTTGTATATTTTCCCGGAATGGCGATAGTTTTCCCCTTCAGTTCATCAAGGGATGTATCTTTCCTGCTCACCAGCAAGGGACCGTTATTAAAGCCAAGGGCACTTCCTGAGTTAATTAATATATATTGTTTTGAGACATAGGCATAGGCATGGTAACTTATTTTGGTGATATCAAAAAACCCCTCAGAAGCTTTTTTATTAAGATCTTCCACATCAGTCAGTGTACAGCCAAATTGCAGTCCGCCCGTATTGATCCTGCCATTGACCATTGCATCAAAAATAAAAGTATCATTGGGACATGTTGAAATACCGAGGCTCAGTTTTTTCATAGTACAAGTTTGTTTAAAGATTTACCAAGTACTTCCGCCAATTGTTCCAGTGCGTAATCAATCTTCCATAACGACCTGTCTCTGGGACCAACCATATTTGATACTGCCCTGAAGGCAATGCAGGGTATTTCTTTTCTTGTACAAAGGTAATAGACGGCAGCACCTTCCATCGTTTCAATATCGGGATTGAAACCATTCAGGAGAGATTCTTTCATTTCATCAGACCCTGTTGCAGTGGAAACGGTAATCGCATTTACACGCGGCAGGTTAAGCGAAATCAAATCATCAATATACCGGTCAGGAAAATACTTACCCGACGGAGTATGTTCATCTCCGGGATCAATTAACCCTGCTCTGTCTGCAGGAATAAAGCCCCCGTTCTCAATTACCCCAAGGTCAGCAAAAGAATCGGACGCAGGAATCACAATCGATCCGGGAGAATAGATGTTCTTGTAACTACCAGCTATCCCAATATTAATTATTAAATCGGGTGAGGTATGTCCGGATAAATAATCCATTATTGAAAATACGCTTGCCACCGGACCAACACCACTCACCATACGGTTCAATACTGTTCCGGCACTCAGGAGTTTATCAGTACCCGCAGCAGGCAGGTCAAGGCAGGTCATCTCTCTCTCAGTGGCAGCTGTAATCAGTATTTTTTTATTCATCAGTACGCAATAATAGTCAAGTAATCATTAAAGATATTGTTTTTCCGGATAAAAAGGGTCAAATTTGATGCAAACAAATAGCTCTCATATATGATATACCTTACCAGACGAGAAAGGTTCAGTGCTGCTCACAGAATGTTTCAGCCCGGGTTTACAGATGAGGAGAATGCAGAATACTACGGTCAGTGTTCCAACCCTGAATGGCACGGGCATAATTATGAGTTATTTGTGACTGTAAGGGGAGAGATCAATGAGGAACTGGGATATGTTATAAACCTTAAAAAATTAAAGGAGATCATACACAAACACGTTATTGATCCTCTTGACCATAAGAACATGAATACGCAGGTGGATTTTATGAAAGGTAAAGTGACTTCTACAGAAAACATTGCCATATCCATCTGGGAAGTTCTTGAACCCCACATACGCAGGGAAGGCATAGAACTATACTGCATAAAAATAACCGAGACAGAGAATAATTACATTGAGTTTTACGGATAAAATAAAATCACATGGAAATCATTAATAACGGTTCAGGCTGTAATGAAGATGCCGGCTATTCAAAAACAGAGTCATGGAATGAAGAAAAGACCAATGAAATGGCCGGTGCATACAGTAAAATACTTGACCTGATCGGCGAAGACACAAAGAGAGAAGGCCTGGTTGACACTCCTGTAAGGGTTGCCAAGGCAGTTCAGTTTCTGACACAAGGCTACAATCACGATCCCCATGATATACTGAGGAGTGCCATGTTCAGGGAAGACTACAGGCAAATGGTAATAGTTAAGGATATTGAATTGTTTTCGATGTGTGAGCATCATATGCTTCCGTTTTTCGGTAAGGCGCATGTGGCTTATATACCCAACAAGTATATAACCGGCTTAAGTAAGCTGGCACGTGTAACAGAAGCCTATTCCAGGCGACTGCAGGTGCAGGAAAGGCTCACAACACAGATCAGGGATTGTATACAGGATACTCTCAAGCCCATGGGGGTGGCCGTTGTAATAGAGGCACAACATATGTGTATGCAAATCAGGGGAGTACAAAAACAACACTCTGTAACAACCACTTCAGCTTTTACCGGTTGTTTTCTTGATCACCTGCAAACGAGAGAGGAATTTATTCACTTAATAGGACAAAATCTACATTAGTATGAAGGCATTCGTTTTCCCCGGGCAGGGGGCACAATTCAGTGGTATGGGAAAGGACCTGTACGAATCAAATGATAAGTGCAGGGAAATGTTTGATAATGGGAACAAGATACTGGATTTTGACATAACCGAGATCATGTTTAACGGTTCGGGCGACGATCTTAAGCAAACAAAAGTTACACAGCCCGCCATTTTTCTGCACTCTACAATTATGGCAACTGCCATGGGTGACAGTTTTGAACCGGACATGGTAGCGGGTCATTCACTGGGTGAGTTTTCTGCACTTGTTGCAAATAAAGCACTATCCTTTGAAGATGGTCTTTTACTTGTGAGCAAGCGTGCGTATGCAATGCAAAAGGCATGTGAAGCAAGACCTTCCACAATGGCTGCTATAATCGGGCTTGAAGATAGTGTGGTTGAAGAAGTATGTGCTTCTGTTAAGGAAACAGTAATCCCCGCTAACTATAATTCACCGGGACAGGTTGTGATTTCCGGCAGTGTTGAAGGTATTGACCGTGCCATTAAAATTTTGACAGAGAAAGGCGCGCGAAGGGCTGTTAAGCTGGCTGTTGGAGGTGCATTTCATTCATCATTGATGGAGCCGGCAAGGATTGAACTTGAAGAAGCAATAAACAAAACCATCTTCAGTGAGCCCGTATGCCCTGTTTACCAGAATGTTACCGGCGAAGCAGTAAAAGATCCCGGGAAAATAAAGTCAAACCTGGTAGCTCAGCTCACCTCGCCTGTAAAATGGACCCAGACTATACGGAACATGATCGCTGACGGTGCTGTGGAATTTACTGAAGTCGGGCCGGGAAATGTACTCCAGGGGCTAATCAAAAAAACTGACAGGAGTGTTAAAGTTGACTCTGCGAACAGCCTGATCTGATAAGCCAGGTGCATATTAATTATCCCCCGTTTCCTTACGCGGTTTAAGGATCACACCCTTGTGTATCCTGCCATCAATCATTATGTTAAGCGGCTCATTGAATCTTACATGACGGATATACTCATCCTGGTAAACATGTTTTATTCCATTGAGATATTCCACATCATAGTAACCTTCATTTATAAAGGGATTAATTGTAAAATAACCTACCCTGAATGAAGTGATGTTCTGAAAAAAGTGGGTTCCCTGGCTGGGATCTATCCTGTAATTGGGTAGTCCCGATTCCACAATAACCCTTGCCTGCGAAATTTGAGGCCATTTAATAGGTATTCCCAGCCATGGATCTGTTGAGCCCCAGCGACCGGGTCCAATCAGGACATAATTCTTTGCTTCTTTTACAAATTCACTGTTGATATTATCAAGTATATCAACAATCTTCTCATTATTAGTAGCCTTAAATGATTCAGGCTTAACATATACGAGGTCTTTTATCCCCTTCATGACCCCGTTTCCCAGAGCCGACTCGGACATGATTATTGCATCTTCCTTCGCAAATTCATCAATGTTAATCTTCCTGGTCTGATCACTTTCAACGATAGGCCTTATCTGGAGAAAATTAAAAATATTGGGCAGGCTTGATTCTGTTTCCAGGTTTGCAGCAAACTCTATTTCAATGGGATTTCCCATTTCTTTCTGCCCTAATTCAAGCAGGTAATTAAGTACTTCAGCAAGAGGGAAGGTTTTGTATTTAAGGATATTATCAAAAGTAACTATTCGTTTCCCTTTATGCATTATGCCCGGTCTGATTGTGTTATTATGAAGATCAAAAGTTGAAGCCACGTTTTTAAGCGTACTTGTACTTACATCATCATTAACCTTTAGTTTTCTTATATTAACGCCATCATCAACTGAGGGCACAAAACTATCTGTATCAAGGTCAAGGGCATAATACATTTTCTGAGTATCCTTAAGTGCTGTAGTCGGAGAGCTCAGCTGCAGGACCTTATTTGGGTATTTTGGAGAAAATCTTAGCGATACTCCACCATCCACAATCAGTTTACCAAGTCCCATTGCAATATTTGCAATTCCGTCATCAGCATTTTCCGAACCTATGGGATAGAAATTAATTGAACGTGCAACACCAGAAAGGGTAGGATAATATATGTCACCGTGCCTGTTACCACACACTTCCTGGAGAATGATACCCATCTTTTCCTCATCTATAACATTGGCCGTGGCTGCCATATATGCTTTGCTGCTCTTGTAAAAAACTGAAGCGTATACTTCCTTTATTGCATCAGAAAGCATTTTGACCATAACGGGATTATCTGCAACACGCGGGATCATATAGGTAGAATAAATACCGGCAAAAGGCTGGTAATGGCTGTCTTCAAGCTTACTTGAAGAACGAACCGCTACAGGGTGGGTACGGGAAACAGACAGAAAAGCATACAGGTCCTGGTAAACCCATCCCGGTAATTCTGCCTCAACGAATTTGTTCAGAATCTCCTCATCAGGAACATCACTGATACCCACTGTATAGAGGTTATTTCTCTCCATAAATTCATCAAAAACATCAGTACTCAAAACAATGGTCCTGGGTATTGTTATAAGTACGCCGGGATATTTATTGAAGAGCTTGTGTTTTTTAATAATGCTGTTAATAAATGCCAGTCCCCTTGCTTTACCGCCAATTGAGCCTTCCCCTATCCTGCTGAAGATCTGGTACTCATCGAAAGTGTTCCTGTCAAACTTGGCTATTACGCCCCTGCCCTTCCCCAGCCTGAAGCTGGATATTGCCACGTATATAAACCTCCTGAGGTCTTCCATTGAATCAAAATCCTCCATGCGGATAAATTTGAACATCTGGGCTACAGGAAAGAGAGCCCTTGCATTAAGCCATTTCGAAAAGTGGTTGCGCTCAGCATGGTAGAGCAGTGAATCATCGGGAAGGTTTAAAAGCTTCTGCTGGAATCCCTGCAGGTCGGTTGCTATACCTATTGCCTCCATGGTATTGGGATTTCTGAAAACAAAGGGACCGAAAGCAAGGTTTTGAATAATAAAATTCCTGAGCTCAATTGAAAGGTTTTTCGAGTACTTATTAAGAAAGCCTACTTCCAGTTCATCTGCTATCTTTTTTGATTCAATATTTGATGACTGAAGCAGGAATGGCATATTACTGTCGTCTTTCTTAATGATTTTACATAAATCAATCCCTGCATCTTCCTTGTGTTTTCCTCCTTCTTTATATGATATATCTGATATTACTCCCAGCACATTATACTTGTACTTCTGGTAAAGAGAAATAGCATCTTCATAGTTTGTAGCAAGCAATATTTTGGGTCTGCCCCTCATTTTAAGCATCTTCTGGTGCGGGTTAAGTGCTTCCTGCTGAAAATCCCGTGACTGCTTAAGAATTATCTTATAAAGGTTAGGCAGGTATGCAGAAATATAGCGGATTGAGTCCTCTACCAGTATAATTGCCTGTACTCCAACAACATCAATATCATACTCCGCATTCATCCTGTCTTCCAGCAGTTTTATAATTGCAAGCAGGAGACTTGCTTCACCAAGCCAGCAGAACACATAGTCAACTGCACTAAGATCCTCCCTCTGGAGCCTCAGTGATACTTCCCTTGAGAAATAAGTCAGGGCAACTATGGGTATGGAGGAATCTTTTTCTTTAATCTTACGTGCAATTGCAAATACATCTTTTTCCCTGAAGTTAAGCATTGAGATTACCAGGTCTATCTGCTCTTCTTCCAGGATCTGCATTGCTTCATCCTCACTGTCTGTTTGCATAAAAGAAGGAGGGTATCTCAGGTTTAGTGAGACATATTCATTAAAGATCTGTTCATCTATACGCCCGTCTTCTTCGAGCATATAATTATCATAGTTGCTGCAGATAAGAAGCACCTTGTGTATCCTTCTTTGCATCAGCAGGTTAAACGAAGTGTCACTGAAGTCATACTTCTGTAGTTCCATAATACCTTCTACAATAGCCATATCAACTGCATTCTGTACATTCTATAACAGATATTCTTTTCTTTCCGTCCATTCTTACCACCATTGGTGATTTAAACCTTATATGTTTAAAAAACTTTCCATTTTCCACCTGGTGTTCTTTTTCCAGCCTGTCCCATCTAACAAACTCATCCGTCATCTGCTGGTCAATCGAAAAATATCCCACATTCATTGATGTTACGTTATGGAAGAAATGTGAACCCAGGGAGGCATCAAGAGGGAAATCAGGCAGGCTTACTTCAACTATCACTTTTGCCTGTGATATCTGGGGCCACATAACAGGTATCCCGATAAACTTATCTCTTGTACCCCATCTTCCGGGGCCAATAAGTACATATTTCCTGCCCTCCTTCATCATCCTGTCATTTATGCTGTCAATTTCAGCAGCCATTTCTTCAGTACGGGTATTATCAAAACTTTCCGGGTCAATATATATAACATCACTTATATTGCTTATTTTACCATTGCCCATACTCTTGCGGGATATAAGCAGGCACCTGTCCCTGTCTACTTTATCAAGATTAATATTATAACCTGCACCACTACCAACCAGTGGTTTTACCTGAAGAAGGTAGAAGCTGGCTTTACCCTCTTTATCCAGGCTAAGGTCTACTGCATATTCAATCTCCACGGGTGTACCAAACGCTTCTTTTACAACATCCAGCACAGTAGAAAGTGTTTCTGCCAGTGGTGCATAATCATACCTTAGTATATTGGCAAAATTAATCACCCGTGGTCCGTATGAATCAATCCCGGGTTCAATTGTATCATTATCCGGGTTATAAACCGAAGCACAATGTTTTAGTGTACCGTGTTTTTCAGCATCGCTTATATCCAGCCTCACAAGCCCGGCATTCTCACCTTCCAGCAGGTTTATTTTTTCTTTCTTCATATCCACGGCATAAAAGTAAACCTGCGAATTCTTGTATATATCTTTCTGGGAAACTATATCGAGAGAAGGATAGGCAGGTGAGAACCTGAATGCTTTTTCTCCTTCCACAACATACTGACCAAGTCCTGTTGCAGCCACGGCAAAACCTTCATCGGGTTTCATATGTGCCACCGGGTAAAAATTATAGGATTGTGCGGTACCACTGATATGTGGATAGAAAGCATCTCCATACCTGTTGCCCACGACTTCCTGCAAAACAATAGCCATCTTTTCCTGCTCAATCATGTAGTTTATTGCCTCAAAGTAAGAACGGGCACTCTTTGAATAAATTGATGCAAATACCAGCTTTATAGCATCTGATACAATTTTCATCCTTTCATCAAAGTCATCATTATTATTGGGCAGGAGATAAGTACCGAATATTCCTGAGAAAGGCTGACTCATAGAATCCTCGAAAAGGCTGGATGAACGTATAGCCAGAGGCTTATCCATCATTTTCAGGAATGATTTCAGCTTCTTCACAAGGTTATAAGACAGGTTGCTGTTCAGGAATTTTGTTTTAAGGCTCTCATAATTTGTTTCTTCCCTGATAACCGGTCTAAGCTTGTTTGTTTCAATAAAAAGGTCAAACTCATCGGTTCCAATAATCATTGTAATCGGGCTTTTGATATTAATACCCGGGGTCAGTTTACCCAGTTCAAAGCCATAAATAAGTGTATTTATAAAAGCCAGGCCTCTTCCTTTGCCACCGAGTGATCCGCTTGACAGGCTAACAACATTAGTCTCATCAATAGCAGCTGATTCCACGAAATTAACCACCTTCCCCTTGTCCAGTTCACGGCGACGCTTTGATATCAGGTCAAGCAGGAAATTACGTAACTCTGAAAGATTTGAGAAGTCACTTATTTTCATCGGGTTAATTATCTTGGCTATCTTAACCTCACCCCTTGCCATGAGCCATAGTGAAAAGTGATTTTTCATAGCATGATAGACGAGTGAATCCTCGGGTATTGTTTTAAGGTACTTTTCAAACTCGTTCATTGATTTGGCAACGGCAATCTGCCTGCCCATGTTATCCCTGTAAACGAAGTGTCCGAATCCAAGATAATAATTAATAAATGACCTGAGGTCCTGCAGCAGGCTGTTTGAGTTTTTATTTATGAAGTTGGATTTAAGTGAATGGGCGTATTTTGAATTTTGGGGATCTGATGACTGAAGTACTGTAGGCAGGTTAGGAAGGTCATTTTTTACATGTTTTATCAGCTCATAGCCAGCCTGGTCATACACCTTGTTATCCTTCGGGAAGCGCATATCAGAGATAACACAGAGCATATTGTTCTTGTACCTGTTGTATATGGCCAATGCTTCTTCATAGGTTGTTGCAAGCAGTATTTTTGGTCGCGCCCTCATCTTAAGAACCTTGTATAATTCATCAGAGCTTACCTCCTCGATAAGGTGCTTGGTCTGCTCCATAACAAGGGTATAGAGGGTAGGAAGATACTTGGAATAGTAATCAGCCGAGTCCTCAACCAGCATAATTACCCTGGTCAGTCCTTTCCTGGTATCGTTCTCTACATTAACCCTGTCCTCAAGCATCTTAACCATGGCAAAGAACACACGCGTCTCACCAGTCCATACAAAATAATCATCATAGGGAAAGCCCTTCTCCTTTTTTTTCTTAATGAAATCAACATCGCCCGGGCTGTTAAGAAGCAGGAAGGTTGGTATGTATGGGTATTTTTGCTTTATCCTTTTGCAAAGCTTCATAGGATTCTCCTTTTCCACACCAAGCATAACAATAATAAGATCATAGTGCTTTGCTCTCAGCCGTTCCATTGCTTCATCAAGTCCAGACACACCTGTTACCCTGGGCATTGAAGTAAGGTTTAACTGATGATATTCACCGAAGATGTATTCCGAGAAACGCCCCTCGCCTTCTATTGAATAAGCATCATAGAGGTTGGCCACCAATAATATTTCTTTTACCTTGAAAGGCATCAGGTCATGGAAAATATCTCTTTCTGCATTGTGCCTTTCGAGAAATCTCTGCAGGAGTTGCCTGGATGATGTTCCGGGTTTTACTTCTTCGTCGGACGATGGTTTATCAGGGATATCCATCATTTCCCGTGCCACGGCACTGTTAATAAACCCCACAATCATTCCTGCAAGGTTTTCTATCAGTTCCTTTTCTTCGAAGAGGAAAGGGCCGATATCAGATTTTTGAAATTTCTGTGTATAGAACACTTCAATTGAGCCCGGGATATTATTGATGGTTTTAAAGTTTTGCCTGAGCACCCATTCTGTTTCTTCAAAATCAGATGTCATAAAGACCTTTTGCCTGTATGTTATCCTTGCCACCGTGAATTCAGGATATTGCCATGCAGGTGGCAGACAATGCACAACGCTCTGCAGGGTTTCATCAATTGACTTTCCTTCTTTCAGAATAGCATTTGTCCGGTTAATGCAAGCCAGTTCCTTTAACCGTTCCTTCTGGTCATGCAGCAGCTGCTTAAAGCCATTGTCCTGATTCTTGTCCATACACCTGTTAATATTTTGAATTATTTAAAGATACCTCTTTAAAGAATAAAAAAAAAGGTGCTCGCAGAGAACACCTTTTACAATATTTATAAAAAATCTACTATTGGGATTCCCATGTGGATCCTGTTCTGATAAGGTCATCCACATTCTTAATTTTTGTTTCTTTTTTGACTTTTGTAATCTGACCGTTTAAAGCCATGTCATAAGTTGGTGCTGCAACAGACCTGATAACACCTAATGCAACAGGAAAGCCGGGATTTTTCATGTTTGCCAGCATCAGGTGCACACCGGGGTTATTCTCCTGGGCATCATGAACAAGGATATCTTTCTCGCTAATACCATTACCCAGCTTAACAACTTTAAGCTTGAGGCCGTCAAGCACCAGGCCTTTATCGTTATCCTTGCCAAAAATCATTGGTTCTCCCTGCCTGAGAACGATAGTATAGTCATCACGGGTTTCACGGTCACTCAGCAGTTTATGCACACCATCATTAAAAATAACACAGTTCTGCAATGTTTCCACCACGGATGTCCCTTCGTGCAGAGCGGCCATTTTGTAAATTTCAGTTGACAATTTAACATTGGTATCGATTGTACGTGCAAAGAATTTACCTTTCGCACCAATAACAAGTTCACCCGGGTTAAACGGTTCTTCAACCGTACCAAAGGGAGATGTTTTAGTTACAGCCCCCTTTTGTGATGTGGGTGAATACTGGCCTTTGGTAAGTCCATATATCTCATTATTGAACAATATGATATTAATATCGATATTTCGCCTTATAGCATGGATAAAATGATTACCACCAATAGCCATTGAATCGCCATCACCGGTAATCTGCCAGACACTCAGGTCAGGATTTGCAACTTTAACGCCTGAGGCAATTGCAGATGCACGTCCGTGTATACTGTGAAACCCGAAAGTATCAAGATAATAAGGGAACCTTGAAGAACAACCTATGCCCGAGATAAAGGCAAATTGCTCTTTCGGTATTTTTAATTCGGCAAGAGCCCGGGTAACTGCACTTAGTACAGCATGATCACCACAACCCGGGCACCATCTTACCTCCTGGTCACTTTTAAAATCTTTTGGACTGTATTCAACTGTTTCTTGATTCATATTTTATTCCTCCAGTATCTTAATACATTCATCTTCAATGTCAGCACATGTAAAGGGCAGGCCCTGGATCTTATTAATCTGGTAAAACTTAAAATCTTCGAATTCCATTCTCAGGTATTTAACGAACTGGCCTGCGTTCAGTTCTGCAACAACAATCTTTTTAAAAGATGATAATATCTTCCCGGTATTTGCAGGCAGGGGATTAATGTAATTAAAATGTGCAAGACTGACTTTTTTACCTTTATCCCGCAATTCCCTGACAGCTGTGAGCAGGTGACCATAGGTTCCTCCCCATCCTATCAGGAGCAGATCACCCTCTTCATCGCCATAGATTTTCTGGTCGGGCACTTTGGATACTACCCTTGCCACTTTTTCAGCACGCATATTAACCATATTCTCATGGTTTTCGGGAATATAGGACACTGTTCCTTTAACTGTTTTTTCAAGTCCGCCTATCCTGTGCTCACGTCCTTTAACGCCTGGCACTGCCCATTTCCTGGCTAGTGTTTTCTCATCCCTTTCATAAGGGATGAACTCGTCTTCACCTTCCTTTACCAGGGGTGCTTTTATAGCGGGTAAATCTTTAACTGAAGGGATTTTCCATGGTTCTGAGCCATTGGCAAGGAAACCGTCGGTAAGCAGAATAACAGGCACCATGTGCTCAAGAGCTATCCTGGCAGCCTGGAATGCATAATCAAAACAATCGGATGGTGTACTGGCAGCAATAACAACCATAGGGCTTTCACCGTTTCTTCCGTAAAGTGCCTGCAAGAGGTCAGACTGTTCAGTTTTTGTGGGCAGTCCTGTAGAGGGGCCCCCACGCTGTACATTAACTATTACAAGAGGCAGTTCAGTCATTACTGCAAGGCCGGCAGCTTCTGACTTTAGAGCCAGCCCGGGGCCTGATGTTGTTGTAACCGCAAGATCACCGGCGAAACTGGCACCAATTGCCGTACATATACCGGCTATCTCATCTTCCGCCTGGAAACTCTTTACTCCCAGGTTCTTCCTGGCTGCCAGTGATTCAAGTATGCCCGAGGCAGGTGTTATGGGATATGAGCCTATGAACAGGTCAAGTCCTGATTTTTCTGCTGCCGCAAGAAGTCCCCATGAAGTGGCAGTATTACCATCAATTGTACGGTATAACCCCTTCTCTATGCTTGCAGGACTAACCTTGTAAACAGGGCTCATTGCATCTATTGTCTCAGCATAGTTAAAGCCTGCATGCAATACAGCCGAATTAGCTTCAATTATTTTTGGCCTCTTACTGAATTTTCCCTTGAAATAGTCATCAGTGTATTCAAGGTCGCGGCCGAATAACCAGTATACCATACCCAGGGCAAACATATTCTTGGTTCGCATTACTGTTTTCGGATCCAGACCATGATCTTTCAGTGTCTCTTTAACAAGGGTACTGATTGGGGCAGAAATAATATTAAAATCGTCCAGCTTATCTTCCTTGACAGGATCACTTTCGTATCCTGCCTTCTTGATGTTTTTCTCGGTAAAATTATCTTCATCTATAATTATTGTACCGCCCTTGCGAACAAACTTTGAATTTGCTTTGACAGCAGCAGGGTTCATTGCTACAAGGATATCTGCATAATCACCAGGGGTATTAATTTCCGAATGTCCCACATGCACCTGAAAACCTGATACTCCCCCTACTGTACCCTGGGGAGCGCGAATCTCTGCAGGGTAATCGGGGAAAGTTGACAGATCATTGCCAAAAAGGGCTGAAGTGTTGGAAAATAATGTTCCGGTAAGCTGCATTCCATCACCTGAATCTCCGGAAAAGCGTATTACTACCTCTTCCCGTTCGATGACACGCTCACTCTTACTCATAATTTTTTATTAATAATTCAATTTAAAGATCAGTATATAATGTAATCCTAAAAATAAATGCATACGAAAGCCATTGATTTTCATATGCATCTGAACTTAAAAGTATGCTCTCCAATAATTTCTTCGATATTAAAATAGATTGCCGTTTCTACTATGCAAAATTAAGTAAATTCCTTTGTGAATATCTAAGAAAATATCATTTTTTTGAACATGATTTTGGTCATGTTTTTTATTATGAACAAATTTACTATTAATAAAACAATAAAAACAGGAAAAGCTGGTATTTATTGATGGATTAATGGATTGATGGAACCGAGCCCCGAGGCTTCGGGGGCGAGCTCGCGAGCATCAAATCACAAGCAGGAAGTGGGAAGGAAAGAAGAATTAAGATTAACGATTTATGAATTATGAATGGAATAATGGAACCGGGTAGGTCGTACCAGTTACCAAATACACCAATACACGAATTAACAAATTAACGAATCAACAAAAATTCAAATGGCAATAATAAAAGCTGTAAGAGGAAAAGAGCCGGTGCTTGGAAGTAATTGCTACCTCTGTGACAATGTAGTAATTACAGGGGATGTGATTATGGGTGATAACTGCTCGGTTTGGTATAATGCTGTTATCAGGGGTGATGTTAATTACATTCGTATAGGAAACGATGTTAACATACAGGACGGTGCCGTGCTGCATTGTAACTACAAGGATAGTGTGACAATCCTTGGCGACAGGGTGTCGGTAGGACATAATGCAATAATACACGGAGCAGAACTGGAGCATGATATAATCGTTGGCATGGGTGCAATAATAATGGATCATGCTCATGTAGGACATTCAAGCATTATTGCAGCAGGCTCGGTAGTCACTAAACACACAGTAATTGAGCCCGGCTCAGTATACGGTGGAACTCCTGCAAAGCTTATAAAGAAGTATGATCCCGAAGAACTGAACAGGATGACAAGGAGAAGTGCTGAGCATTATATAATGTATACTGGGTGGTACAGGGAATGATCGTATGGATTGTTGGATTTCCAGTATTCCAGTATTCCATCAATCACTCCATATGTCGGCAATGCTGAAGCTGATATCCTTTCCTTCGAAGAACATCTTTGCAATCTTTTCAAAATAAGGGGTATAGTCTGAAACGAAAAACCTGTCAGCTGACGTTTGTTTTTCCTCATTGAGAAGTCCGTTTTCCATTAGCTTATCACGCAGGTGAAGAGCTACTATGCGGGCAGAATCAACCACTTCTATATCAAAGTTATAGAATTTACTTATCTGGTTTCTAATAAGGGGATAGTGTGTACACCCCAGTACAAGCGATTCAATTCCGGAAAGTTTCTTATCTGACAGGTAAGTACGGATAATTGCATTTGATATATCATCAAAAATAAACCCTTCCTCTATCATGGGAACGAGCAGCGGGGTAGGCATTGAGACAACTTCGGTGTCCGGTGCTTTCTTTTTGAAACCGGCCTCGTACGAGCCACTGGTAATAGTTCGTTTGGTGCCGATTACTCCCACCCTTGAATAATTTTTAGCTGCAATATGATCAATAACCGGCTCAATTACATCAAGGAGAAGTAATTTTTCACCATACTCTTTCTTAAGTGTTGAGTAGGCTGAAGCTGAGGCTGAGTTACATGCAATCAGAACCATCTTGGCCCCGTGATCAAGCAGGTAGGATGTTATCCTGCGGCTATAGTTAATTATTGCCCCTTCAGATTTATCACCGTAGGGAAGATGCGCTGTATCACCGAAATATACAAGTGATTCTGAGGGAAGCAACTGTTTAATTGCATGTGCCACCGTAAGGCCACCCAGGCCCGAATCAAAAACACCTACAGGTTTGTTAGCGTTACTGCTCATAATAAAAAAGTGACCATCCCATTATAGAGATGGTCACAATAATATATGGTAAAGTTTATTGTATTCCCAGTTTAGCCTTTACCTTATCCATTATATCCTCACTTTTTTCTTCATCAAAGAAAATAATGGGACCCCTTGAGAGGTCGAAGATATAAGTAAAGCCACCTTCCCTTGCAACATTTTTTATCGCTTTTTCAGCCCTTTCAATTACAGGCTGCATAAGCTCCATCTGCTGCTGTTGAAGTTGCTTGTCGGCATTCTGCTGAAAATTATTTATCCTTTGCTGAAGGCTCATCAGTTCTTCCTCCTTGGTCTGGCGAACTATCTCAGAAAGGGTCTCTGCCTGTTCTGTATAATCATTTAGCTTATTATTATACTCAACCTGCATAATTTCCATTGTGTTTTGAAGTTCTGTACGCAGGTCTTCCATCTGGGAGATAATAGTATCCCTCTCAGGCATGGCTGCAAACAGTTCATCAGAATTGATATGACCGAACTTATAGTCCTGTGCTGTTGCATTCTGAGTGAAGGATAGAATAGCTGCAAATGCCAGTAAACCAATTAGTCTTTTCATTGTTCTTTTTTTAAATATTATCGATGCAAATGTAATTAATTAATTCGTATAACCTAACTTTTCGAGTACCTCGTCGCTTACGTCATATTTTGGATCGGTATAAAGCATATTCATCCCTGATGAGGTATCAAAAATTACTGCATAGTTTCCTTCTGCCGCAAGTTCTTTCACTGCATTGTAAATCTCATCCTGGATGGGTTGAACAAGTTCCTGCCTTTTCTTATAAAGTTCTCCTTCCACCCCGAAATACTTACTCTGCATTTCTTTGGCTTCTTTTTCCTTTTCAATGATTTCCTCTTCACGCTTCATCTTAGCATCACGTGAAAGAAGAACCACCTCGTTCTGGTATTTCTTATACATCTCCTCCACCATTGCATAGGCGTCAGATATCTCCTTTTCCCATGTCTTTGACAGTTCATCAAGTTTTTCCTGTGCTGCTGTATAAGATGGGATATTATTAAGAATATACTCGGTGTCAACGAATGCATATTTCTGTGCCGAAGCTGAGGCGGCAAAAAATATGACAGCTGTAAAAAGTAAAGTTATTTTCTTCATGATAATAAAATTTTAAGTTATCTAAAACTGTTGTCCCATAACAAAATGGAACTGGTGACCATGTACATCTCTTCCTGGTACAGGGTCAAATCCGTATGCCCAGTCGATTCCCAGCAGGCCAAACATTGGAAGGTTTGCGCGCAGACCCACTCCTGCTGACCTGTGCATATCGAAGGGATTAAATTCTTTAAGTTCATACCATGCATTTCCTGCTTCGAGGAATACAAGTCCGTATATTGTTGCCTGTGGGTTAAGAGAAAGCGGGTACCTCATTTCAAAAGTAAGCTTTGTATAAACATTACCGGACGGTACGGTTGAGCCATTGCTGCTAACATATGGTGTTAGAGATCCGTTCTCATATCCTCTGAGGGCAATAACATCACGGCCTACAAAGCTGTACCCTGTCATTCCATCGCCTCCCACGTAAAAATTCTCAAACGGAGATGGTCCTATTGAGCTGTTGTAATGGCCCAGGTAACCAAAAGCAAACCTGGGAGCCAGGACAAATTTCTCAAAAAGCTCATAGTAATACTCTCCTTTAAATATCCATTTGTGGAATTCTATCCATTTGTACTTTTCCTGATCAGTTGCATTGGTAAAATCCTTTCCTGAAATAATTGAGTAAGGAGGAGTAAGCTGCAATGAGAGGTTAAATGTCGAGCCCCTCCTGGGGTAAATAAGGTTTGGCCCGCTCGAGAAACGTGTAAGCCTGGTGGTTAGGGAAAACAAGTTAGAAACCCCGTTCCGGAATAAAAAGTTGAACTGGTTATAATTGTTCATATTAAACCTCTGGTAGCTGAGTTCAGCATAGAGACTGAAGAAGTCGTCAGGCCACTCAAGTCTTTTACCCAGCCCTATAGTTGCTCCGTCCATGATCATTGACTGTCTGCTTTCTGCTCCTCTCTTTTCCCCGTTGGTCATTAAAGACCTGTAGGCAGAAACAGAAAGTGTGTTGGGATTCTTTCCACCAAGCCATGGCTCAACAAAAGAAATATTATATGACTGGTAAACCCTCCCGTTAGACTGTGCCCGGATACTTAGCGACTGACCATCGCCGCTTGGGTATGGTCTCCAGTGCTCTGGTTTAAAGAAATTCTTTACAGCAAAATTATTAAAACGTACACCAACTGTTCCCACGAGCATTCCTGCGCCCCATCCTCCTGATATTTCGAACTGGTCGTTTGCTCGTTCTTCAAGCGCATACTCAAGGTCAACAGTTCCTTCGCCCGGATTCATCAGGGGCATTGGGTTGATTTTCTCCGGGTCAAAATGACCAAGCACACCAATCTGCCGTGCCGAGCGTATGATAGCATCCTTACTGAAGAGGTCTCCAGGGAGAGTTTTCAGCTCCCTCCTTACCACGTGCTCATTGGTTCGCGTATTTCCTTTAATAATAACTTTATTGAGCCTGGCCTGTTCGCCTTCCTGTATACGTACCTCAACATCAATTGAATCGTTTGATATATCAGTTTCAACCGGTACAAGGCTTGAAAAGAGATACCCATTATTAAGGTAAAGTGATGACACAGCATCTTCATCAATATTGAGCCTGTCATTCAGCAGGGTCTGATCATATACATCACCCCTGTTTATATTTAGCACTGACCCGAGGAATTCCCTGGGATAAATACTGTTACCCACCCAGTTAATATCTCCGAAATAGTACTGGTCGCCTTCATCAACCATTATTGCAAGGACAACCCTGTCTTCCGATTCTACCAGAACAGTGTCATTAACAACCCTGAAGTCACGGTAGCCATTTTCATTATAGAATGAAACAAGGCTTTCTTTGTCTTCTTCAAACTGGTCACCAACATATTTTGAAGCTTTGAAAATATTCAGGTTCTTCTTTTTTGTATTCTTCATCACCCTCCTCAGCCTTCGATCGCTGAAAGCTTCATTTCCTTCAAAAACGATATCACTGATCTTCACCCTCTCATTTTTATCCACATGAATATTCAGCCTTATGTTGTTGGGACTTGAGGGATCAGCTTTCTGAACGATCCTTGTTTTTACGTTAAGAAAGCCCTTTTCGACAAAGTGGTCCCTGATAATTGCTTTTGTATTGGACAGGATATGATCTGTTACCTGGCTGCCTCCCATCAGGTTAACTTTCTCGGAAATATCTTCAATTTCACTTTTCTTTATACCGAAAAATTCCACTGATGAGATCCTTGATCGCTCACCCAGGTATATATCCAGGAATATTGTATCTGACCGGATCTCCGTAGCACGTATTTTCACATCGGAGAACAATCCCTGGGCCCACAACTTACGTACTGCATTGGTAATGGCATCACCGGGAACAAGTATACGGGAATATTTCCTTATCCCTGATAATCCAATGATAGCGTTTATATCAAGGTACTTAACTCCGGAAACAGTAATATCACCCACAACATATTCCAGGGGATCATCGTAATCCATTATTTTAATATCCTCCTGGGCTGATATGTCAGTCTGACTGAGAAAAGCAAAACCAGATATCAGTAATATCAAATATTTCTTAAACATATTAATTCTCATTTTCATGCACCTGTTCGCTTGTTTTTCCAAATCGTCTTTCTCTTTTCTGATATTCAACCAGGGCCTTGTATAATTCTTCTTTACCAAAATCAGGCCAAAGTGTTTCAGTAAAATATAATTCACAATAAGCTATCTGCCACAAAAGAAAATTACTTATCCTTACTTCCCCGCTGGTCCTGATAAGCAACTCCGGATCAGGTATGCCTTTTGTGGTTAGAAAATTTTCAAATATTTTATCATCAATATTTGCAGGGTCAATCTTTCCCTCTTTTATTTTATATGATATATCCCTGACGGCTTTTATCATTTCCCATCTTGAGCTGTAGCTGAGCGCAACAACAAGGGTCATGCCCGTGCATTTTCCTGTTTTTTCAAGGGTATCATCAAGGCTTCTGCGTACGTTATCCGAGAGGCGGTCAATATCACCTATTACTTTAAGGGTAATATTATTATCAACTAATTTTTTTGTTTCATTATTAAGCGAATTGACCATCAATTCCATTAATGCCTCAACCTCCTCCCATGGTCTGTTCCAGTTTTCTGTTGAGAAGGCATACAGGGTCATATATTCAATTTTCAGTTCTGCAGCAGCCTCAATAATTTCCCTTACTGAATCCACTCCCTTCTTATGGCCATAAATCCTGTCTTCTCCCCGTTGCACAGCCCATCTTCCGTTACCATCCATAATAATGGCAACATGCTTTGGCAGGCGGTCAGATGTTATTTTATTCTTAAGAGACATTATCTTCTTCGTCTTCTTTTTTTATCATGCCATTCATCATAGGCAGGGCAGCTTAGCATATTATGGAACATTTTCCATGTAAATGTCACTCCTGCAAACATATACCAGTCATTATTGTGTGTCCAGCTATGATGATCAGGACTAATATTATCAATTAGGCCGTCAAAGTTATCATAAAAAGTTTTACGAAAACCATATTCGAGCTCTAATCCTGTATTTTTATAGATATTTACCTTTAATCCCACTGAAAAAGGGATAACAGGTGTATATGTAAGTGAAGGTACGCTGGAAAAACATAATCCCCCTCCAATTGCAAAATACGGGGAGTAATCCCACCACTTACCTGTTGTAGTGTAAGGCAGGAAGTTAAATTCAAACTGGAATCCCCATTCAACCACTGTGGCTTCAAAAGACTCACCCCTGGCCTGCTGGAAGCTATTATCAAAATCAAGGTCATTGCCCCTTATCCGGCCGTAATAAAGATTTGTTCTTATAGAATGCCTTGGGTGAAAATTGTAACGGTACATCACTCCCATTGATGGCGATACCGAGTAAAATAGCCTTTCAGGGTTAATATCGCCCATATAATAAGAAACTCCACCAAAAACGCCATAGTCAGAATCTCTCTGGGCACTCAGTGGAATAGTAAATATTAAAAACAAAAAAGCCCAACAGTACCTCTTCATTAAAAACGCTCCATTTTTATTACTTTCTAAAAGTCGGTAATCCTTTTTCCGATGTTTTCAGTTTCTGAGTTAAGACAAAAGTCATAAAGTAATAAACGTCATTGGAACTGGAATATTGCGAGGTATAACCATCTATATAATCTGATGTTGTAAACCTGTAACCAAGGTCTACACCGATAAGTGTATTGGGGCTCAACAGGTAATTAATTCCAATCCCGACAGGTATAGCCAGGGCAACACCTGAATCCTTTTCAATTCTTTCCTGAAGCAGATCATTAGGATTTACCTTATATGCAGCAGCACCAAATCCTGTGTATACATATGCATCAAGCCTGTTAATAAAAGAATCAAAAACCCTGTCACCCTTCACAAAGCGATAACTGCTTTCAGCATCGTTCTTAAGGAAATAATATTCTCCTGTAACCATGGGTTCAAACACGGATGTAGCCGATTCAAACCCCCTGTCGATATTGCTTCCTTTAGCGTCAGAGGCATGAAGATAACCATAGCCAAGGTTTGCTGTTACGGCTACATGCTCCACAATCCTGTACCTCAGCCCACCTTTAATGCTAAAACGTGTCTGACTAATCACCAGGTCCTTAAACCCCAGGGCATTACTGCCATTGCTATATCCTCCTATATCCCCGAATATATGAGAGGTTCCAAACCCGCCATACAATTCATACCTTCTCAGTTTCCATAACTGGGCACTGGCCAAAGAAGTCAGAAATGCTGATAATAAGAGAAGCAGGATAACCCGTTTCATATCTTTACTTATCTATAGTTCTTATTACAAATATAACAATCCATCAATAACAATCCTAAATATAATAATAAAATGACAATCAATTACGTGTATCGGCTCCCCACATAAGCTTATTGCGAAGAGTGCTGAAAAAATCCTGGTCCTTAACATTAATTGTTTTAATGGTATACGGGGTCTGGCTTATCTCCAGTTGCCTGAAAAAAGGCATACGCACTGATCTGAAATCGCATGTAACCAGGAATTCGGGACTTCTTCCCTCAACTTCAAGCCTTAGCCTGCTGCTGCCCGGCAATACTATCGGCCTGACACTAAGCGTATGAGGAGAAAGAGGTGAGATAATTATGCTGTCATCTGCCGGCGACAAAATAGGACCTCCCGTACTCATATTATATGCGGTTGACCCGGTGGCCGTTGAAATGATGAGCCCGTCTGACCAGTAGGTATTAAGATACAGGTCGTCTACAAATACCTTAACCCTTACCATATTCAGATCAGCCTTCTGGATTGTAATGTCATTAAGAGCTACGTTTGATCTGCCCATTGCTCCGAAGGGTTTAACCAGCTCTATCAGGTGACGGTTAATGATAGTGTATTCCCGTTTTATTATTTTCTCCAGTGAACCTTCTATATCATCATGTATATTTGCCAGGAAACCCATTCTGCCTGCATTGACACCGGCAATAGGAACGCCTGAATCCCTTACCTGCAATACACTTTCAAGAAAAGTACCGTCACCACCAACACTAAGGACAAGGTCAGGTCTGATGCCTTCAGCATACAGGTTACAGAATCCCTTATACTTTTTAATGTTCAGGTACTTAACCAGGTTCTCATGCAATAATATCTCCAGCTTATGTGATTCAAGCACTGAGAACAGGTCATTCAGACAGTTTGTTGTGTTCCTGCCGTTATCTGAACCAAATATGGCAATTCTTTTCAGCATAGCTAGCTAGTTATATATTAAGATAACGCATAAATGAATCGAAGCGATCAGAGTAAAAACTATCCATATCATCATCATGACCGTGCCAGGCCATTACTTCGTACTCATAACGTTCAAAAGTTCTTATTACCGGCATGAGATTAGTTATATTAAGCTTTATTGTAACCTCCATCCTCGTAGAGTCAGGCGGTGAGGATATATAAAGGTTTAATATGCGTGCGTCATTACTCTCAATGATCTGGGCTATTTGGGAGAGAGAATAATCATTCTGCAGTATACTCAGAACAATGAGGCCTCCCGGCTCGGCAAGTGACGACATACCTGCAAGCTGCTGCAGTAATTCGCCTGTGAGAATAACTCCCTTATAATGATCATGATCATCCAGCACCGGAACCAGGCTTATTTTCAAACTGGCTGCAAGGCTTATAACATCAAAAATATGCTGGTCCATCCTGACAAATGGTTTGATAAGAGACAACTTGTGATTACCAATGGGCTGAACAGGGTCATTAAGGTCATAAATATCTGTGTCAGAAATAAGCCCCAGAAAATCGTGATTATTTACAATGGGAAGGTGGGAAATACGAAACACATCCATCCAGTTCAGGGCCGTCTGACCGGAATCAGAAGTTTTTAATGCCGACACTACATCTGATATCAATTCTTTAGCTAACACGTCAATAATTAGTCTTTATTTGTTGTTTATAAATTCACATCTAAATTAAGGAAAAAAATACTTATTGTTGTTTAATTCGTTACTTATGTGAAAATTTGCATAAACATATAAAAATATGACCCGCTTAAGTGTTAATATCAATAAAATTGCAACAATAAGAAACGCACGAGGAGGAAATATCCCCGACGTTCACAAAGCAGCCATTGAATGTGAAAGATATGGAGCTGAAGGCATTACCGTTCACCCACGGCCTGATGAAAGACATATACGTTACAGTGATGTAAGACAGATAAGGCCTGACATTACTACCGAATTCAATATTGAAGGGTACCCGTCACAAAAATTTATTGACCTGGTTTGCGAAGTAGTCCCTCACCAGGTGACACTGGTTCCTGACCCCCCGGATGCGATTACTTCAAATGCCGGCTGGGATACCATAAAAAATCATGATTTCCTGAGGGAAGTAATTTCTGAATTCAAATCGCACAACATCCGAACCTCCATATTTATTGACACCGATATAAACAAGGTGCGTGCTGCAGTTGAAACAGGTTGTGATCGACTGGAACTATATACAGAACCTTTTGCCAGCAACTATTCTTCAGGTCCTGAAAAAGCAGTTGCCCCTTTTGTAAGGGCAGCAGAAGAAGCCAGGGACCTGGGGCTTGACCTGAATGCAGGGCATGATCTCAGCCTGGAGAACCTTAAGTTTTTTTCTGAGAGTATACCATGGGTAAAGGAAGTTTCAATTGGTCATGCCCTGATCTCTGATGCGCTTTATTACGGATTGCAAAACACTATAGGGATGTACAAGCGTCAGCTAGCAGGGAAATAAAAGCCAAACATCATGAATCTTTTTCACAGGGAATATGGCAGCGGCTACCCAATTGTTATATTACATGGTCTCTACGGATCTTCTGATAACTGGATGTCCACAGCGGGTAAGCTGTCAGACAGCTACAGGGTCATCCTCCCTGATCAGCGCAATCATGGCCGTTCTGCACACAACGAGCTCCATACTTACGAGGCAATGAGCAACGACCTGTACGAGTTACTGGACAGGCTTGGTGTAAAGAAATTTATTCTCGCAGGTCACAGCATGGGTGGTAAAACAGCTTCCTTCTTCGCAAAAAAATGGCCGGGAATGCTCAGTGGACTGGTAGTTATTGACATAAAACCCTTTGCTTACAGCCCGGGACAGGGTGGCGCCGGAGAAATGCACCGGGCTATACTGGAGAAAATGGCTGGTACTGATCCCTCGTTAATAAAAGACAGGGATGAAGCCCACAGTATTTTCAATGATATTGTATCCTCAACAAAGGTCCGCAACTTTCTGCTGAAGAACCTTCACAGGAACAAAAGAGGAGGGTTCGAGTGGAGACTTAACCCCGAAAACCTTTTGAATAACCTGGACAATATTTTTGACGGGCTTGAACTGCCGGCAAGCGGTGACCATAAAGATATAATAAGCGGGTTCCCGGTAAGCTTCCTCAGGGCAATGAATTCAGATTATATCAGTGATGATGACTATGAAGATATACAAGCCCTCTTCCCTGCAGCGGAAATAATAGAAATTCCGGATTCCAGCCACTGGGTTCATGCAGAGAAACCGGGACTGATTCCATCAATGATAAGGGAAAATTTTCCTGTTTAATCCTCAAACCTGCTTACCGATTCAATCCCGGATGGGTCTATCAGTTTATCATTCCTGAATCTCAGGAATACCTGGGTGAGAGCAACAACATCCTTTTCACAATACCTGGCTATCCTGGCAATATCATTCTCCCTGTAATAAACATCTGCCACCATGGAGCCATCTATATCATCTTTTGGTGTTGGGACATCCAGGAGTGAGGCTATCAGCTCAAGAGACGTAAAATGCTTGTAATCGCCGAACTTCCATAACTCCATTGTATCCAGGAGATTAATCTCCCATGGTTTCCTGCCGGCATTATCGAGTACCGCAGGAATGGTTATCCCCTTAATGAGCATGCGGCGGGCAATGAAGGGATAATCAAACTCCTTGCCGTTATGTGCACATAACATAGTGTCCCTCCCGGTACTGAAGTTATTGATCATTACTGCAAAATCTTCCAGGAGGGCTTTCTCATCGTGGCCATAAAAAGATTTAATCCGCAGTGACATCCCATTCTCCCTTTCAATAATAAACCCAACCGAGATACACACTATCTTTCCAAATTCCGAATAAATACCTGCCCTGGAAAAAACATCAGCTGCACTTTCATCATCTGACCTGAAATATGATGATTTCTTATCCCAGAGAGGCCTGAGGTTTTCCGGCATTTCATCATAGGAAGCAACCATTGGTACAGTCTCAATATCCAGGAATAATATTCTTGATGGCTTAATATCTTTTAATAGTTTCATAAACCGCTACTTAATAAATGTTTGAAAGTCAGACTAAGTTAATAAAATTTCAGGTGTTTCTCTACCGAGGACACAAGCATATCAATGGCAACCTCATTTCTTCCTCCGCGGGGTATAATTATATCAGCATATCTTTTTGTGGGCTCAATAAACTGAAGATGCGATGGCTTAACTGTATCATAATACCTTGATAATACCTCACCAATATCTCTTCCCCTTTCCTCAAGGTCTCTCTGTATAACCCGGGAAAGCCGGTCATCAGGATCCGCATCAACATAGGCTTTAATATGCATCCTGTTTCTCAGCTCTTCATTGCTCAGTATAAGTATCCCCTCAATTATAATAACCCTTGCAGGCTTAACCTTTATATACTCATCATCCCTGGTACAGGTAATATAAGAATATTGAGGCATTTGAACACTTTCACCCCTGCACAGGGCATCCAGGTGATCATTAAGCAGTGAAAATTCAAGTGAGCGGGGGTGATCAAAGTTTATCTTCTGTCTCTCCTCCAGTGGTAAATGACTGTTATCACGATAGTAAGAGTCCTGGGGTATCATTATTATCTGTTCATTACCAAGCATTTCCATAACCCTTCTTGTAACCGTTGTCTTGCCCGAACCGGTTCCGCCTGCAATTCCTATAATCAACATATTTTATTAATTTTGCTTGAATTATATCAATCAAAAATACTAATTTCTCTTAATGGAAAAACAGTTTCACCTGATATGACAAATTTATACCCATTGAAATTTGAACCTGTACTAAAAGAAAGAGTATGGGGAGGACAAAAACTCCGGGATAATTATGGAAAGAATATCCCTGGTGATAAAAAGATAGGCGAGAGCTGGGAAATATCAGGCATACAGGGTGATATATCTGTGATTTCAAACGGCTTCCTGGCGGGGAATAACCTTGAGGAGATAGTTGAGGTCTATATGGGAGACCTTGTTGGTGAAGAAATCTTTCAACAATTTGGTATTGAATTCCCGCTACTGATAAAACTGATTGATGCCGGTGATGATCTTTCCATACAGGTTCATCCTAACGACGAACTTGCAAAAAAGAGACATCATGCCTACGGTAAAACTGAAATGTGGTATGTCCTGGAAGCTGAAAAAGACTCTAAAATATATACAGGTTTCAACAGGGAAATGGACAGCAAATCCTATCTTAAATCACTGGAAGCAGGAAACATACATGAAAACCTGAATACAGAAGAGGCCGCCCCGGGGGATGTATTCTACATACCTCCGGGCAGGATACATGCCATTGGTAAGGGTATTGTACTGGCAGAGATCCAGCAAACTTCAGATATTACGTACAGGATATGGGACTGGGGGAGGAAAGGACTTGACGATAAGCCCAGGGAGCTCCATACCGAATTATCTGTGGATGCCATTGACTACAAGTTATATAATAATTACAAGACATCTGCTGAGCCGGTACTGAACAGCAGCTCTAACATAATGAAATCCAAATATTTTACATGTAACATTATAGAGCTGGACAAAGCTATTTCCATTGATTATTCCCTGAATGACAGTATGGTAATATACATTTGCACCGAAGGTTCAGCACAACTTAAATGGGAAGATGGAGAAACATTGCTTAAAAAAGGAGAAACAATACTGGTGCCTGCCATAATGGAAAAATTTGATATTGTACCCGCTAATATGGCCAGGCTGCTGGAAGTTTATCTGCCTGCAAACAAAACAAATGAAAAATCAAAAACATTTATAAATGAGAATTAATGTAACATACCTGCTTCTTTTTTCACTGCTCATCTCTTCCTGCATTGACAAAGAAGGTGGAGAAACCACCGGTAGTAAAAAAAATAACAAAAAAGAGAAGGCTGAGGTAAAAAAATATTATAATGAAGGCAAACTGGTAAAGGAAGTTACATTCAAAGATGGCATCAGAAATGGTATATGCCGTAATTATTACAGTGACGGGAAGCTAAAAAGGACAATATGGTATAAAAACGGACGAAAAGAAGATACTGCCAAATGGTTCTACCGCGAAGGAATGGTTTATCGAGCCACCCCGTACAGCAGTAATGAAATACATGGAGTACAGACAAAGTACTACAAAAATGGACGCGTCCAGGCAACCCTGCCCTATAAAAACGGGTTGAGGATGCAGGGCCTCAGGGAGTACCTTCCGGATGGCCGCGACGAAGGTGGATATCCTGATATTGACTATATGATTAAAGACGCAAGCAATGAGGATCCGCCTGTGGTTAAAATAATAACCAGGCTTACTAACGAGTCGGTAAATGTAAAATTTTTCAGGGGAAGCCTGGTTGACGGAGTTTTTGACCCGGCTAAATGCACGGATATAACAACTTCGTCCGGCATGGGCTACCTGGAACTTTCAGCGGATAACACCAGGGACAGATCACATGTAAACATTATTGCCATTTATGCCACACGTTTCAGGAACAGGAAAATAATAACAAAGCGTATACCGCTGCCATAAATAATACTACTGATGACTACCAATATACCGGAAGGAATAACTCATACAGGAACCACGAGGGTTAAGGTTAATGATACTGCCCGTGTACATGGCTCAGGACTTCTTGATGTTTACTCAACACCTGCAATGGTGGCATTTATGGAAAAGACCTCAATGGACCTTGTCAGCGACTATCTGGAAGAAGGGTACGGAAGCGTAGGTATTTCTATTAATATTAAGCACACGAAAGCAGTCAGTACCGGTGAAGAAGTAAGTTGCAAAAGCAAACTGGTTGAACAGGACGGGAATAAACTGTTATTCAGAATTGAAGTTTTTCACGGAGATGATATCACAGGCAGCGGAACACATGAGAGATACATAATTAACGAGGAACGTTTCCTTTCAAAACTGAAATAAAGAGATGATCATACGCTCCGCGTCATTTATAAAAAGCAGTACTGCAATAAAAGACTGTCCACCCGCCAATAAACCCGAATACGCATTTATAGGCAGATCAAATGTTGGCAAGTCAACACTGATCAATACACTGTGCAACAGGAACAAGCTGGCCAAAATATCAGCCAGCCCGGGCAAAACACAAACCATCAATCATTTTATAATTAATGACAACTGGTACCTGGCTGATCTGCCGGGCTATGGATATGCAAAAGTATCACGCTCCAACAGACGTCAATGGTCCGGATTTACAGACGAATATATTCTTAAAAGGTCCAATCTTATATCACTTTTTGTCCTGATCGATTCAAGGCATGAGCCATTCAGCGCAGATTACGCATTTATGAAGCACCTCGGCAATAATGACATTCCCTTCGCCAGGGTATTCACCAAGTCGGATAAAATAAGCAATGCAATGCTGAGCAAAAATTTATCATTACATGAAAAGCATATGCTAAAAGACTGGGAGAGCCTGCCTCCTGCCTTTGTGAGTTCATCAGTGACAAAGAAAGGCCGCGATGAAATACTGGAATATATTGAAGAAACATTAACTTTTTTTTAAAAAGCAATCATTAGGTTACAGTGAATTTTGTAGTTTTGCAGATATCAAAACCTGTTTTATTAACCCGAAATCCTGAGATATGAACGGAAAATCCCCATTGAAGGTCTTCTCTTGCCGCTCATCGCGTTATATTGCCGAAGATATAGCCAAATACCTTGGAGTAAGACTTGGAGAAAGCAGCGTTACCGAATTCAGTGACGGAGAATTTCAACCCCGCATTGATGAATCTGTAAGAGGATGCACTGTATTTATTATACAATCAACTTTCCCTCCGGCTGAAAACCTCATGGAGCTCTTACTCATGATAGATGCCGCAAAGCGGGCCTCGGCATATAAGGTAATAGCGGTTATCCCATATTTCGGACTTGCCCGGCAGGACAGGAAAGACAGGCCAAGGGTATCAATAGCTGCCAAAGTGGTGGCCGACCTGCTTGAAGCTGTAGGTGTTGACCGAGTTATGACCCTTGACCTTCACGCTGACCAGATCCAGGGTTTTTTCAGTGTACCTGTCGATCACCTTTATGCTTCATTTCTCTTTGCCAACTACATAAAGGAAATGAGCCTTGATAATATTACTATCTCGGCACCCGATATGGGAGGTTCTAAAAGGGCCAATGCCTATTCCAGGCATCTTAAATCTGAAATGGTACTTAGCTACAAGCTAAGAAAAAAACCTAATGTTGTTGAGGAAATATCTATCATCGGGGAGGTTAAAGACAGGAACGTCCTGATCATTGATGATATGGTAGATACTGCAGGTACGCTGACACTGGCCTCACAGATCATAATGGATAACGGTGCAAAGAGCGTTAACGCTTTTGCAACTCACCCGGTTCTGTCAGGCCCGGCATATGAAAGAATAGAAGATTCGCCAATAAAGAAACTCGTTGTTACCGATTCAATCCCTATTAAGAGGCAATCCCCTAAAATTGAAGTGCTTTCAATAGCCAAGCTCTTTGCCGAAACTATCGACGCCGTATACCATAATGAGTCAATAAGTACCGGCTTTGTTTTTTAGTTGTAATTGTTCTATATTTGCAGGCCGATTTTTATCAATTAATTATTGTCAAACGTGTGATGGGAGATCATATGGTAAATGATCTTGAGTAGCACAACAAAAGGAGACAAATGAGAACTCTTGAAATTAATGCGGAGGCAAGAACGCAAACAGGAAAAAAAGAAACAAAAAGACTGAGAAAAGAAGGGAATGTCCCATGTGTAATGTATGGTGGAGATAAAAATATCCATTTCTATACACATGAGAATAATTTTAAAGACCTTGTTTATTCATCCAATGTTTACATTGTAACGGTCCATGTTAACGGTGAAACACACAAAGGTGTACTTAAAGACATCCAGTTTCACCCTGTTACAGACAAAATAATCCATATTGACTTTATGGAGGTATATGATAACAAGCCTGTGACAATTGTTGTACCCGTTAACCTCGTGGGTGAATCAGTAGGTATAAAAGGCGGAGGAAAATTAAGGCTTAAGCGCAGGAGACTAGCCATACGCGGTCTGAGTGATGTATTACCTGACAAGCTTGACATTGATATCACGGATATGGATGTTGGCGATACAATCCAGATAAAAGACCTTGAATATGAAGGTGTTGAAATCCTTGACCCTGCCAGGGCCATGGTTGTATCTGTTATATCATCCCGTATGGCTATGAAGGGAATGGAGATTCCTGAAGATACTGAAGAAGAAGGTGAAGAAGGTGAAGAAGGTGAAGAAGGTGCTGAAGGAACTGAAGGAACTGAAGGTGCTGAAGGTGCTGAAGAAAAAGAAGCTGAAGGCAAATAGGCTGATTTTATAACCTCAAAAAATCCCCCTGCCTTGAAGTACTTAATTACAGGACTGGGAAATATTGGTGATGATTATTTGAACACACGTCATAATATTGGATTTGCAATATTGGATGCCTGGGCCCGGGCATCCAATGTTGTTTTTGAGGACAGGCGCTACGGTGCAGTTACTGAAATTAAATACAGGGGGCGCACATTCAGGTTGCTTAAACCGTCAACCTTTGTTAACAGAAGTGGCAACGCTGTTAATTACTGGCTGAAAAAAGAAAAGTTAGGACAGGAAAGACTGCTTGTGGTTGTTGATGATATATCCCTCCCTTTCGGCTTAATGAAGTTAAAATCAAAAGGGGGAGATGGCGGACATAATGGTTTGAGTCATATTAATATGATTCTGGGTAACGGTAATTATTCAAGGCTCAGATTTGGTATCGGGAATGACTTCCCCACAGGAATGCAGGTTAATCACGTACTTGGTAAACTGAGTCAGGAGGAGGAGAAGATTCTGGAAGACAGACTCGACCTTGCAATAAATATCATAAAATCATTTGGCACAATAGGTACTGAACTGACAATGACCAGGTACAATAAAGAAGCAAAATCATTGGATAATGATGCAGCAAAGCAGAGAGGATCTGAGGATAGATAAGTTTTTGTGGTCGGTACGCTTATATAAAACAAGGAGTAAGGCAACAGAAGCATGTAAAAAAGGAAGGATATTTATAGGCGATATCGCTGTTAAAGCTTCGAGACAGGTAACAAAAGATGAAATTATAAAAGTTAAAAAGCCGCCTGTGCTTTACACTTACAGGATAAAAGAGCTGCCTGTTTCACGGATGTCAGCAAAACTGGCAGATGATTTTATCGAGGACCTTACTCCGGAAGATGAAAAGATTAAACTTGATCTTAAGCAGAAGGCGGGAATGAACAAACACAGGTACAAAGGCTCCGGAAGGCCTACAAAAAAGGACAGGCGTGATCTGGACAAGTTCAGGAACAGATAAATAAAGGGTGTTATGGGGAAAAATAATATAGAAAAGTATTCAGCCGGTTATTCTGCCTTGAAAAATGTTGCAAGACTCTGGCATAATTATATTTACTACCGTAGAGTTATAGTTATAGGACGCGAGAATCTAAAAAGCGATTCACCGAGGATTATTGCACCAAACCACCAGAATGCACTGATGGATGCAATGGCCATTGTATCATCAGTAAGAGGCAGGCAGGTATATCTTGCGCGTGCGGATATTTTTAAAAAGAATTATATTGCCAGGATACTGTACTTCCTTAAAATACTTCCGGTATACCGCATAAGGGATGGTTACCAGAGTCTTAAAAACAATGATGATATTTTTGATAAAACAATCGATGTACTAAAAAACAATATACCCCTGGTGATCTTACCTGAAGGTAATCATGCCGGGTACAGGCGCCTGCGTCAGCTAAAAAAAGGGATATTCAGGATAGCATTGCAAACTGAAGAGGCAGAAAATTTTAAACTGGGAGTTAAAATAATACCTGTTGGGCTGGATTATTCTGATTACCACCGTTACAGGTCAGTACTGACAGTTATCTACGGAGAACCCATTAATGCAGATGAATACCGTGAACTTTTTAAAGAGAACCCTCAACTTGCATATAATGCTTTCAGGAAAAGACTGTCAGATGAGCTCAAAAAATACATGGTGCATATTTCATCTGAAAAAGATTATGAAGCACTCAATGAACTAAGGGAAATAATCAACGGCCGGTTTTGCAAGAGCAGGGAGCTGCCAAAAGTAAAGAGGGATAAAAAGCTTATCACTCAGATGGAGGCTCTCGAAAAAAAGAGTAATGATAAATACAGGGATATTTGCAAGAGCTCGCTAAAGATCAGGGATCTTGCCCGCAAGTTAAATGTAGGATACTACCATCTGAACCGCAGCAGACCCAGCTTTGTACTGCACATGCTTGCAATTGGCGGATTAATAGCACTTGTTCCTCTTTTTCTTTTTGGCTGGATACTGAATTATGCCTTTTACAAAATACCTAAACTGCCCCTTAAAGGGATCAAGGACAAAATGTTCCATGGTTCAATAAGGTATGTCATTTCACTGGTACTGGGATTAGTGTTCCTGCCGGTTTACGCTATTATTGCTTTTTCCTTTATACCATACTGGTGGCTTGCCCTTATTATTATAGTCCTGATTATCCCGGCAGGCATTTTTACATGGAACTATACCCTGATGTGGCAAAAACTATTTGAAAGAATACGTGTAAGGAAGTATATTAACAGGAATAACCCGGATTACTTAAAACTGCGAAAAGAGTATTCTGACCTGCATGAAAAAATAAGGATGATAGAGGATGAAATCGCTTAAAAATAAAATTTACTGGGTTACGGGTGCTTCATCAGGGATTGGTAAGGCACTGGTCCTTGAACTGCTGAGAAGAGAAGCTACGGTTATTGCCTCCAGCAATATGACGGATGAGCTTATGGAGGTAAAAAGTAAATGTAGCACGGGCAGTGAACGAATGAGTACGGTTGTTTTTGACCTTGCAAGCACTGATAATATAGAACATATTGTTGAAGAGCAGTATCACAGGCACGGACGCATTGATGTGCTGATAAACCTGGGAGGTATCAGTCACAGGTCAAAAATAACAGATACTGCTATCTGGCTGGACCGCAGGGTAATGGAAATTAATTATTTTGGCACCATAGCACTCAGCAAGGCTGTATTGCCGTATATGATAAAGCAAAAATCCGGGCATATCTGTGCAACAAGCAGCATTGCAGGTCGATTCGGTTTCCCTTTGCGCTCAGCTTATTCAGCATCGAAACAGGCCCTGCATGGTTTTTTTGAAACACTGCATATTGAAAACAGGAAGAATAATGTAAAAGCTTCGGTCATAATACCCGGCAGGGTAAGAACAAACATATCCGTTAATGCATTAACGGCAAGTGGTGAAAAACATGGTAAGATGGATGCCGGACAGGCATCGGGTATTAGCCCTGAAAAGGCTGCAAGGATTATAATACAGGGTATAAAAAGAAATAAAAGAGAGATACTGGTAGGGGGGAAAGAATTAATTATGCTCCACATAAGGAGGTTTTTTCCACGTATTTTCTTTAATATTGCAGGAAAGATCAAACCAGAATAGAATAAGTGCAGTAAATAATTACTGCTTTAACTGAAGAAAAGCTATTAATATGAAGAACTATATAATAAGTGGCATACAGCAGATGGGTGTAGGTGTAAAAAACCTTCACGAAGCGTGGGAATGGTACAGGAAATTTTTCGGCATGGATATACCGATCTTTGAGGAAGAGGCGGAAGCAAAGCTGATGCTACCATATACAGGCGGAAAACCGAGGAAAAGACATGCTGTTCTGGCCATGAACCTGCAAAGTGGAGGAGGGTTTGAGATATGGCAATACAAGGGCAGACAACCCGTGGAGGCCAGGAACATGATACAGGCAGGCGACCTGGGAATATTTGCCTGCAAAATGAAAGTAAAAAATATTTCTGAAACACTCGATCAATACAGGAATAAAGGCGCCGGTATTATTTGTGATCCCGTAAATGATCCGATGGGCAGGAAGACATTTTTCATTAAAGATCCGTATAATAACATTTTCCAGCTTGTGGAAGCCTCTGACTGGTTCCTTAATGAGAAAAAAGTTACCGGAGGATCATACGGTGCAGTTATTGGTGTAAGCGATATTGAAAAAGCACTCAAAGTATATTCGGGGATACTGGGATACGATAAGGTTGTATACGACAAGACCGGAAAATTCGATGATTTTTGTAAACTTCCCGGGGGCGATGATACCTTCAGGAGGGTATTGCTCAAACGCAGTAAACCCTTCAGTGGAGCTTTTAGTAAACTATTCGGTGAAAGTGTAATAGAACTTGTAAGTGTACAGGGGCGCAAGCCTGAGAAAATATACCAGGACCGTTACTGGGGTGATCCCGGTTTTATCCACCTTTGTTATGACATTAAAGGCATGGATCAGCTAAAAGAACACTGCCTGAGGGAAGGTCATGCGTTTACTGTTGACAGCAAAACGGGTCATGATGAAGAAGGTTTTGACATGGGTGAAGCAGCAGGTCATTTTGCCTATATTGAAGATCCTGACGGCACATTAATAGAATTTGTGGAAACCCTGAAGATTCCTATCAGCAAGAAACTGGGATGGTACCTGGACCTCAGCAAAAGGAAACCTGAGAAGTCACTTCCTAACTGGATTATAAAGACACTGCGCTACTCTCGTGTGAAAGAGTAGCCATGCATATAATGCATCAGAGTTGTGATAACTCTTCATTCTTTCTCAGGACGCGCATAATGTTACCGCCCCATATTTTTGATATTTCTGTACGTGAATAACCCCTGCGGATAAGCTCATGTGTAATATTTTTCATCTGGGATACATCTCGCACGTCTTCAATTCCCCCTCCCCCGTCGAAATCGCTTCCAATACCAACGTGGTCAATCCCTATAAGCTGAACCACATGATCAATATGGTCAACTGCATCTTTAACGGTTGCCAGCTTACGGTATTTATTCCTTACCTGGTAATATTCCTTTCTTGCCTGTTCAAACTCCGCCTCGCTCAATCCTTCAAAATCATTATACTTCTCACGCAACTCTTTCATTTTCTGATCCAGTACGGGATTGGGCTCGGGTTGTTTAAGATAGTTACTGAGTATGCATATCTGGATAACACCCCCGTTATCTTTAAGGGCAAGCAACATATCATCATCAAGGTTCCTGGGACTCTCGCATAAGGCACGGCATGATGAATGAGATGCTATTACCGGGGCATTACTTAGCTCAATAACATCATAAAAAGCCTGGTCAGATATATGGGATACATCCACCATCATTCCCAGGCGGTTCATTTCCTGAACTACCTGTTCCCCGAACACAGACAATCCATTATGTTCAGGACCGAGATCGTCAGTTGAGGAATCACAGATATCATTATTTCTTGAATGCGAAAGAGTGATATAGCGGGCTCCCATATTATAAAACTCTTCGACTCTCGAAATATCCTTAGCAATGGGATAACCGTTCTCTATACCAATAAAAGCAATCCGTTTCCCGGCCTTTTTTATTCGATAGGCATCATCTGCAGTGTATGCCACTTCAGCCATATCTGAGTTCTTCTCCACATTGGTATGTATCTTTTCAAAGATCTCAATAGTCCTGTTGTATACTTCCCTGTAAGCCGTGTCATTTCTTGGTCCCTGACCTAAAAATACAGCAAAGAATTCCGCATCCAGTCCGCCCTCAACCATCCTGGGAAAATCAACACAACCATCATCATTCCTCTTGCCAAGGTCAAAGTCGGAGCGCACAAGCCTCATGGGCGTGTCACAATGAGTGTCAACCGTAAGAACGGCATCATGTATCCTTTCAGCTTTCCTGCTGATCCTCTCCTCCTGGTCGCCGCAGGCATTCATGGTAAGTAAAAAGACTGCGAGTATAAAAAGTGATATCCTGTTTTTCATCTTTTTTAGTTATTAATTTGCAGATGACCAAAATTAGAGAAAATGTATAAGAGGATAGAATAAAAAAAGCTATTTAAAAACAGCTTTTTACAAAGAAGCCCCTGACATTTAAGCCAGGGGCAGCCATGAAAAGAATGGAAAAATTGCTTTTGGACAGTAAAAGCGTCTTCTAAGCTTAGAGCTTAATTACTTTATAAATATTCATTTTGTTACCATTCTGTATCCTAAGGAAATATGTTCCGGACGGATACTTCTGCATATAAATTTCATCTACCAGGACTCCGGGTTTCATTGTTTTATTAAACACTAGCCGGCCGTCGGGTCCTGACAAAAATAATAAAGTTTCTCCGTTTAAGGGCTCCGAGAACCGTATATTTAATATTTCACTGGCAGGGTTCGGATATATCTTAACTTCAACGCCAAGGTCCGGATTTATATCTATACCTTCGACGATAAGTTTTGATTGCTGAAAACCCTGTGTCAGTATCAGATCTCCACCGGATGATGAAACAGTTGTAACAACCAGTTCTCCAAGCGTCCAGCTCAATGAAATGCTGTTATCAGCAGAAACATCATAACCCCCGGCACTGGATATTACATTCTGGTCAACGTTTTGTGCACTAAGGCCGATGAAAAGTATGCAGGCAGCGAAAAGAGCAAATACTTTTTTCATAGGGATAAGAATAAATTGATACTTCTTGTAAATTTATGAAAAAAAGGTTCAAAAAGCAATATTGATAAACTTATTTCAATCAACAGCCCTAAAGCTTACACCAATTAAATAATTATGATGGTGAATATGCCCCTATGATTGTATTGTTTTTCGTCAGTGACCAGATTAATGTTCCCGGTAGACATAAAAAGTGCTATTTTTGTCGTCATGTTGTTAAAGGATAGACTCATTAACTGGTCCATATTATTGCTGTTATCACTTACCTGGGGATCTTCATTCATTTTGATGAAGAAGGGACTTCGTTCTTTTGACCCATTGCAGATAGCATCACTGAGAATATTTATCAGTTACATTTTCCTGATGCCGTTTGCCATCAGGAACCTGGGAATGATTAACAGGCATAATATTATCAGCCTCATAATAATCGGACTGGTTGGTAATGCCTTCCCGGCTTTTCTCTATCCTCTTGCACAAAAACAGCTTGACAGCTCTGTAGCCGGTATGCTTAATGCTCTGACTCCTCTTTTTACCTTGATTACCGGTGTTGTTATCTACTCACGCAAAGCCAGGTGGAAGCAGGTTGCAGGGATAATGCTGGGACTGACAGGAGCTGCAGGTTTGCTTTACAGGGGATCGTTTTCATTTGAACCTGTTGGCCTGCTTATTGTTCTCGCCACATTTTTTTATGGCATCAGTTCAAACCAGGTAACACTTATAAGGGGAATAAACGGCCTCACCATAACTGCACTGGCATTTTTTCTTGTGGGACCGCTGGCAGGGGTATCATTACTTCTGACTGATACAGAAGCAGCAATGCAGACGCAAAACTGGCTGCTTAATCTCGGCTTTATCTCCATCCTTTCTGTCTTTGGGTCAGGGATAGCGGTAGCACTGTTTAATATACTAATTATCAGAACATCCCCGGTATATGCCACATCAGTTACTTACCTGGCCCCTGTGATATCCACGGCCTGGGGTTTCACTGACGGTGAAAATATTACGCTATTCATGATTATTTCAGTAATTTGCATCCTGGCCGGTGTATACCTTACTATTCAGAGGAATAATAAAGCAAAAAAGCAGCAGCAATGAGAAATAAAATCTGGCTTGTGTCGGTTGTAGGAGGCCTTCTTTGCAGCTTAGGATGGTACGAAAAAGCTACAGGCCTTATTATGCTTACTGCATTCGTGCCCTTTCTTTATATCTTTCAATACAGCTATAATGAGAAAGCAGGCAGCAGCCTGGTATTTCTGAGGGTGTTGCCTGGATTCATAATATTTAACCTGCTAACGATTTCATGGCTGCGGAACGCCAGCACAGCCGGGGCAATATACGCCGTTCTGGCAGGAGCCTTCCTTATGTCCATGGTATTCTGGCTTTCATCAGTAATCTACAGAAGAGGGACATCTTTCCTGGGCTATGCCAGTATTATTACCTTCTGGCTCATGATGGAACACCTTAACAACTCTGTGAGTATACTTACACCATGGCTGAATCTTGGTAATGCGCTGGGCAGGGATATATTTTTTATACAGTGGTATGACATAAGCGGAGTTGCAGGCGGCAGCCTCTGGATATTGCTCGTTAATATTGCACTGTTTTTCCTGATTTTCAGAAAAGAAAAAGTTAAAAGAACATACCGGGTAAGCCTGGCAGCATCCCTTTTAATAATAATTCTGCCTGTTACTTTCTCACTTGTTAAGTATTTTCAAAGGCCTGAAGACCTTAAGTCCGCTGAATTTGTAATTGTTCAGCCAAATATTGATCCTTACAATGAAAAATTCAGTTCTCTTTCATTTGAAGAACAACTATCCGGAATGCTGGAGATGGCAAAAAGCAAAGCGGGCAAAAACACTGATTGGATAATACTGCCTGAAACCGCTATTGATGATCCCTTCTATGAGGAGAACGTAAGAAACACCAGGTATTATAATATGATAGACAGCCTTTTACAAGAGTTTCCTTCAGCAAGCTTAATTACGGGTGCCACTACAATGCGCAGTTATCACAGCTCAGCAACTAAGAGGCCTGTTGACAGTAAGAGGATAGACAGCAGTAATGTCTTTTATTCCTTGCATAATGCTGCCATGCACATCATGCCCGGAGGCGGTGTAGAATTCTATCATAAGTCGAAACTGGTACCGGGCATTGAAAAAAAGATAAGAAGACTCCCGGGCTTCCTCAGTGACAGGCTAATTCCCGACCTGGGGGGGACTATGGCGGGTTACAGCGGCCAGGAAGAAAGAACGGTATTTATGCACCCCGGTGATTCTTCCTTTGTGGCTCCTGTTATTTGCTATGAATCAGTATATGGCGATTTTGTCGCCCGGTATGGCCGGAAAGAGGCTGATTATATTGTTATTATAACCAACGACGGCTGGTGGGACAATACCCAGGGGTACAGGCAGCACCTGATGTTTGCCCGTATCAGGGCCATAGAAAACAGGATGCCAGTGATCAGGGCCGCTAATACAGGGATATCCTGTTTTATTGACGGCAGGGGCAACATTCTGAAAAGTGCCGGCTGGTGGGAGAAGGCGGTTATGAAACAAGAAACAGGAAGCCGTTATGATATGAGCTTCTATACCAAAAACGGCGATTACATCTACAGGTTTATTACAATCTTCGGTGTTTTCGTACTTGTAATAACCTTTGTTGCCGCACCAATAAGAAAACTCAGGGATCCTCAGAATTTCGAGTAACCCTCATCCAGCCATTCTATATATTCCTGTATATCCAGATTATGACCCATTGGCTCAACGAGTGGATTACCTTCATGATCAGCAATAACATATAAAGGTTGTGTATTTGTGCCGAACATTTCAATCTCATGTGTTGTATTAATCTGGCCGATAGTAGTTTTAACCTTGCCATCGAACTCTGACACTATCCACTCTTTTTCGGGCAACTTAGTTCTGTCATCACAATAAAGTGCTATGATGACAAAATTTTCATTCAATCTCTTTAAAACACCCGGATCTGACCATACTTTTGCTTCCATCTCCTTGCAATTACTGCAGGCATGTCCCTTAAAGTCTATAAAGACAGGCATATTCCTTTCCCTGGCACATGCAAGTCCCTGCTCCAGGTCATAATAACCTGTGAGCCCATAGGGAAGATCAAACTTATCATTATATTCAGGTTCTTCACAAAGCTCTGAACCAGCTATATCAAGGGCAGCAGGCTGTTGTACCATAACTTGTGATTTATTCTCCAGCAGGTCAAATTTCAATGATGATTTTGGTGGCAGTAATCCGGAAACACCATTAAGCGGAGCACCGAAAAGTCCGGGAACGAGATAAAGTGCAAAAGAAAAGGATGCTATAATAAGAACGAAGCGGAATATTCCTATATGCGGAAGGTCACTGTCGTGTGCAAATTTTATCCTTCCCATAAGATATAATCCCAACAGTACAAAAAGCACTATCCATACAGCAAGGTAAATGTCGCGGCTAAGAATACCCAGCCCGTATACAGAGTCAATTGTGGAAAGGAACTTCATACTGAAAGCAAGCATAATAAAACCAAGAACCACCTTTACCGAGTTAAGCCAGCCTCCAGATTTTGGTAGTTTACTCATTACAGCAGGGAAGAGTGCAAACAGGAAAAACGGCAGGGCAAAACCCAGTCCAAACCCAAACATTCCTACTGTTGGTCTGAGAACGTCTCCACTGGCTGCTTCCACAAGCAGGGCACCCACTATCGGGCCCGTGCATGCAAATGATACAAGCACTGTTGTAAGTCCCAGGAAGAAGGCAGCTACCAGGCCTCCCCTGTCAACTTTTGAATCAGCACTACTAACCCATTTATTAGGCAGTATGATTTCATATGCTCCAAAGAAAGAAGCAGCAAATACCACGAATAACAGGAAGAAAAGAATATTGGGTATCCAGTGTGTACTAAGTGTATTTGCAAACCCCGCACCTGCACTTGTCAGAGACACAATAATACCAAGCAATGAGTAGATAAGAACTATTGACAGTGCAAAGATCAGTGCCTTAACAAATGACATGCTCTTTTTTCCTGTATCCTGTGAAAAAAAAGCTACTGTCATAGGTATCATTGGGAAAACACAGGGGGTGAGTATAGCTGCGATTCCAAGCAGGAAAGAGACGAGCATAAGCCCTGCTAATCCTTTCTTTTCAGTTTCAGCCGCCTTGCCGGTTTCTGCCACCCCGGCCTCCGCAACCTGCGAACTGCCTGAAATGGAAATACTGAATTCCTCATCCTGGGGAGGCGAACATCTTTCATCATCACAGGCCATATATGTAACATATCCTTCTACAACAAAATTATCCCTGTCGGAACTTATAGTCCTCCTGAATTCAACTATGTCACTGTAATATTTCACTTCCATCCCGAAGGCAGTGTCAAAAACAACCTCGCCCTCACTGATGGCCCTTACCTCACCATCAAAAGTAAAATCATCTGATTCAGTGAATGTAAAGCTTGTTGGAATCGGACCTCCTTCAGGAATATCCATTCCATAGAGATGTGAATTATTTTCCACTTCAGCCGTGAATAACAGTTCATATTTATCATCCTCCGTCTTTTCATAGCTGAATGACCATGATACCGGATCATAGATCTGGGTGAATGAAACAAGCGAAACAAGTAAAAAAGTAAACAGTAATGTAGTTTTTTTAAGCATCTCTTTCTGTGTTTAAATTAAACCGCCGACAAAGATATAACAAAACATATGTATATATGTTAGACAAAATAAGATATTTTTCGGGTGAAAGCCGTTTGGAATACAGGCTTACTAACCAAGGTCTATTTCATCCCCGAACTTATCGGTGAACCTGTACTCAAGAAAGGGGAAGGAGTTAATTGGCTGAACCTTCAGTTTGCAGCTGTTTCTTTTTGCCATCTTACGTGCAGGAGAGAGTGTCCCTTTTGTTAGATAAGCTGCAATAAAGGGATGGGCCTGAATGATAAACTTACGCGTTTTGACCTTTTTAAGAATTTCTTTGAGATCATTTTCCATTTTCTCAATATAGAGGTATGACGGACCAATTTTCCCTGTTCCGTTACAGGTAGGGCATTTTTCATCAACACTTATGTCCATTTCAGGCCTTACCCGTTGCCGGGTTATCTGCATCAGGCCATACTTGCTCAAAGGAAGGATATTGTGTTTTGTCCTGTCTTCAGACATTATCTCTTTCATTGTATCAAAAAGCTTCTGGCGATGCTCATTGCTAAGCATGTCAATAAAATCGATAACAATTATTCCACCCATATCCCTCAGGCGCAACTGGCGTGCAATCTCTTTTGCTGCAGCAAGGTTTACCTCGAGTGCATTTGTTTCCTGGTCATTTCCTGCTTTAGACCTGTTACCACTGTTTACATCAATGACATGCAGTGCCTCGGTATGCTCTATGATAAGGTATGACCCATGCTTGAAAGATACCGTTTTACCAAAAAGAGTTTTTATTTGTTTTGTAACTCCAAAGTGATCGAAGATGGGGTTCCTTCCCTTGTAAAGTTTTACAATCTTCTCTTTCCCCGGTGCTATTTCCTTAACATACTGCTTAATATCGGTTGCAAGCTGTTGGTCATCAACAGTAATATTGGTAAAACTGACATTCAGAATATCCCTGAGTATGGCATTTGTCAGATTTAATTCCCTGATGAACAGTTTCGGAGCAGATACATCTTTCCTGAGACCTTTAAAGGCCTTTTCAAATCTCTCTACAAGGTCACGCAGCTCTGAGTCGAGTGTTGCCACTTTCTTTCCTTCTGCAACAGTACGTATAATAACACCAAAATTCTTGGGCTTAATGCTTTGTATCAATGCCTTAAGCCTGCTTTTTTCTTCCGCGCTCTCTATCTTGGAAGATACAGATACTTTATCTGAAAAAGGTAGCAAGACCAGGTTTCTGCCTGCCAGTGATATCTCTGATCCAAGACGGGGGCCCTTTGTAGAAATCGGTTCTTTTGTAACCTGTACAATTACCGTCTGACCGGTTTTCAGAACTTCTGCAATCTTACCGTCCTTGTTTATATCAGGTTCATTCTTGAATTTATGGACAGGCACAATCTTACCTTTTCGCTTTATCGATAACTGGTAATATTTATGCAGTGACCTGAACTGGGCTCCAAGATCAAGGTAATGAAGAAAAGCATCCCTCTCGTATCCTACATTAATAAACGCAGCATTCAGTCCCGGCATGATCTTCTTCACTTTGCCAAGATAAATATCGCCTACAGCAAACTTAATATCCTTTTTTTCCTTATTAAGCTCAACAAGTTGTTTCTGCTCAAGTAAAGCTATGGATATTTCTTTGGGGTCGGAATTTATTATTAAATCCTTACTAATCACATTAAATGATCTTGAAATAATACCTGTGATTTAAAATATACTAAACCTAAAGACGGGGAATCTTTAGGTTTAGAAATATTTTGAAAAGGCTACCTAAACAGAAGCCTATTTCCTTTTCTTATGCCTGTTCTTTTTCAAACGCTTTTTACGTTTGTGAGTAGACATCTTATGTCTTTTTTTCTTTTTTCCGCTTGACATACTTTTCTTACTTAATATTGTTTTTAACCTTATTGATAAATGACTTTGAAGGTTTGAAAGCCGGTATAAAGTGTTCAGGAATAATTATAGTTGTGTTCTTTGAAATATTCCTTGCAGTTTTTTTAGCTCTTTTCTTAACTATGAAACTACCAAACCCCCTGAGGTACACATTATTACCATCTACCATGGAGTCCTTAACTGAATCCATAAACTCTTCAACAGTTCTCTGTACAGTTACTTTTTCAATTCCTGTTTTCTTGGCAATTTCGTTAACGATGTCTGCTTTAGTCATTTTAATGAGTTTTAATTCAACAATTTATATGTTTTCTATATTTTCAAAATAACTTTGCAAATGTAAAATATTATTTCGTATAAATGAAACACTTACGATGATTTTTTCAAATTTTAAGTTCATAACTCATTGAAATAGTGTTATTATATCTGCTCTTAGTGCTGGGCTATCAGGGCAAAGCATTTGGTTAATGTTAAAATTGCCGGACTGTGATTGCATCCTGCATTTTTTCTTATCAATTTAACAAAGCGGATTGTCAGCCACCTATTTTTTACTACCTTTACCTTTTGAATCAAGGTTTTAATAAACAATAAATAATGTCAGTTAACAAGGTTATTTTAGTAGGAAATGTTGGCAAGGATCCTGAAGTGCGTTACATTGATACAAATGTACCAGTGGCAAGGTTCCCTTTTGCTACCAGTGAGACTTACAGGAGCAGGGACGGGGAACGGATAACCACAACTGAGTGGCACAATGTTGTTTTATGGAGAGGCCTTGCTGAAGTAGCAGAAAAATTTGTCAGGAAGGGATCACAGTTGTTTATTGAGGGTAAAATCCGTACCCGCTCTTATGACGACAGGGATGGTAATAAAAGGTATATTACTGAGATTATCACTGATAACATGCAGATGCTGGGCAAGCGCTCCGACAATAAGTCTGATAATGAGCAGAATGACAACAATGAGCCGGGTAGCAGCAATACAGATAACAGCTCAGGCAATGACCAGGGGCAGGCATCCAGAAACCCTTTTGGCAAGGGAGAGGAGCCTGCAGATAACAACACTGATGAAACTGACGATCTGCCATTCTAGTTTTAATCAAATCTATGTCAATTGGAAACTCTTGACCCTTTTCAATACCATTTTGCATTATTCTGTATTTCAATCACCACACCGGTGATCATTGAGCTCGCAGTTCTTATAGTTTTGCTGGCATGTTCAGCTTTTGTGTCAGGCTCCGAAGTAGCATTTTTTTCACTTGGGCCGGCAGAAATAGATAAACTCGCTGTTAAAGACTCGCGAAATGCCACAACAGCACTTAAACTACTGTCAAGCCCTGAAGAGTTACTCAGTACAATCCTTGTTGCCAACAACTTTATCAACGTTGGTATAGTATTACTCTCAGCTTACATAAGTGACCAGCTATTTGATTTCTCATTAAACCCCGTACTGGGATTTTTACTTGAAGTAATATCCATAACCTTCATACTGCTACTTTTCGGAGAAATTCTGCCCAAGGTATATGCTACAAAAGCAAATCTCAGCTTTGCACTACTGATGTCTATGCCCCTGAATTTTTTTGAGAAGGTTTTCAGGCCTCTAAGCCGCTTTTTGATTAAATCAACCTCGATAGTTAAACGCAGAAGCAGCCAGAAGGAGCATAGCATAAGCAAGGGTGAACTATCCGAAGCTATCAGCCTTGCCTCGGGAGAGAATAAGGAAGATGAAAAGATACTTAAAGGAATAGTCAAGTTTGGTAATATCGAGGCCAAGGAGATAATGAGACCCAGGATTGACATTATGGCCATTGATATTAAGACCCCTTTCAGTGATGTAATACCCCAGATAATCGACTCCGGTTACTCAAGGATACCGGTTTATTCAGGTACTTTTGATAAAGTGCAGGGAATCTTGTATGTAAAAGATATCCTGCCCCATTATCACAAACCCAACAGCTTTAACTGGCAATCTCTTCTGCGGCCGCCTTATTTCGTGCCTGAATCCAAAAGGATAAACGATCTGCTGGAAGAGTTTCAAACTAAGAAGATACACCTGGCTATTGTGATAGACGAATATGGAGGCACAAGCGGCATTATTACCCTTGAAGATATTCTTGAAGAGATAGTGGGTGAAATCCCCGATGAACATGATACGGAAGAAGTATCCTACGAGAAGCTTGATGAAAACACTTATGTCTTTGAAGGTAAAACACAGCTGCATGATTTTTTCAAACTCATTAACCTTGATACTGACCCGTTTGAGGATGTGCGTGGCGATTCCGACACCCTGGCAGGTCTGATACTTGAACTCACCGGCGAAATTCCTGAACAGGGATTCGGTATTGATTACAGGAATTTCCGCTTTAAAATTATTTCAGCTGACAGGAGAAGAATAAAAAAAATAAAGGTAGAAATCAGTCCTGATGAAGATGAAGAATAAAACAATGATAACAAGACTGTTAAGGCTTATATTTATCAGCCTGGCCTTCTATGGCTGTAATAATAATGATGTTCCAAAGCCGCGTGGCCATTTCAGGATTGACCTGCCCGAGAAGGAATATACAAGCTTTGATTCCATATGCCCTTTTACTTTTGAATACCCGGTTTACAGTGTTATCAGGAAAGAACCCGGGATAGATAATTTATGCTGGTTTAATATTGAGTTCCCTGCTTACAGTGGCAAACTGCACCTCAGTTACATGGATATCAGCAATAACTTAAAATCTCTTACTGATGATGCACACAAACTTGCCTACAAACACTCTGTTAAAGCTGATGCAATTGAAGAAAAGTTATGGATTAATGACGAAAGCGATGTATATGGTATTGTATATCTTATAAGCGGTAATGCTGCATCATCGGTTCAGTTCTTTGTGACTGACAGCATAAGTCATTATCTTAGGGGCTCACTATATTTTGACACTCAGCCTGACAAAGATTCACTGGCCCCGGTTATTGATTTTTTCAGGGAAGATGTTGTACATCTTATAGAAACACTTAAATGGCAATAATAATTTGTAGTAATGGCCTGTATATCTGAACATCATCTAAATGAGTATACCATGGTAGGGGTCTGGAAGATCGAAGAAGATCTTGAAACGTTATTGTCGATGGTTGAACTAAGCCCGGAGGAGAAGAAAAAATTCAAAACTTTTAAAAGTAACTCGAGGAGGCTTGAATACGTGAGTGTTAGGGCCTTACTGGCAGAATTAATGGGCCCTGACGCAAAGATAGTATACAATAAAAACAAAAAACCCTTTATTAAGGACGGTTCACACTTCATAAGTATATCTCATTCAAATAAGCTTACAGCTATTATGCTCAGCTCAAGGGAGAGAATAGGCATAGACCTTGAATATATGAGCTCAAATATAACAGGTATAGCAAGGAGGTTTATTAACAGGAGAGAAAATATTACACGCAAAAAGGACTACAGGAGGTACCATCTGTATATTCACTGGTGTGCCAAGGAAGCTCTTTATAAGATATGTGACAAGGAAGGGATAAATATGAAAAAAAATATCACAATATTTCCTTTCCCGGTTGATGTTTCCGGTTATATGAGGGGCAGGGTAAAATCTGATATGATTGATGAAGAGTTTGATCTTCAGTATACACGATATGATAATTATGCAATAGTCTGGACAAAAAAATATTATGATGACAGAGAGTCTGAAAAGGCAAAAATGCTTGGCCCTTCTTCTTGACCCCGACTCTTACAGTGCGGACAAGGTAACAGAACTGACTACCGGTCTCACACCGGATCAGTTACCTGACTTTCTGTTTGTGGGAGGCAGTATAACAAAGGTCCATCCCGGTGAGCTGATATCTGAGTTAAAGCGCAATACAGATATTCCCGTGGTCCTCTTCCCGGGCAACCTGCTGCAACTGAATGATGAAGCAGACAGTATCCTTCTTTTATCTCTTATTTCTGGTCGCAATCCGGAGCTACTTATTGGCACACATGTTACAGCAGCACCTTTTCTTAAAAAGATGAAAAGTGAAATAATACCTACAGGCTATATCCTCATTAATTGTGGTGTTAAAACGTCTGTTGAATATATCAGCCAGACGGAAGCCATCCCGGCCATGAAAACTGATATTGCAGTAGCTACGGCTATTGCCGGGGAGATGCTTGGGCTTAAGTTAATATACCTGGAGGGTGGCAGTGGTGCAAGTCATCCCGTACCGCCGGGACTTATCAGATTGGTAAGAGAAAATGTGTCAGTTCCCATTATAGTTGGAGGGGGACTGCGCAGTGCGGCACATATAAATGATGCTTATGAAGCAGGTGCTGACCTGCTTGTTATGGGGAATGGTTATGAAGATAACCCGGGGCTGCTAAAGGAAGCATGCTCTGTAAGAAACAGGTGGAACATGAAGGGATAAAAAAAAAGCGCGGACTGGTAATCCACGCTTCCTTTTCAAAATATCTTTAAAAATCTAACCGTCACATTCCAGAACATTATCTATCTGGTACTGTGCAGCTTCTTTAAACTCACCATAGAGTGATTTTTTGTAACTCCTGCAGGCATCAGCATCCTGTCCGAGTTTCTGGTAGGCCACGGCAAGGTTGAAATATACCTTTGCTTTGTCCTCTGCATCTCCTGTTTCCAGTTCAAGGCACTTATTGAAGGACTCTACAGCACCAGCCCATTTTTCCTGTCCATTCATTGCCAGCCCGAGCTGATAGTGTACTATTGCATTGTTATGTCCGTATTCAATTGCTTTTGAAAGGTTTGATTCTGCTTTGGCAAAGTCCTCGTCAGCCATTGCTTTCTGTGCATTATTGAAAAAATAGCCTCTCATAACCTTCTTAATGTTACCTCCTACCTTATGATCACGCTCCTGGTCAGCAACCTTAAGTCCTGCTTCGGCTACTTCCTCCATCTTCATGCCATCCTCCATTTTATTATAAACAAGCAGTTTACCAAGATAACCATTGGTATAACCGGGGTCCCTGCCTAGTGCATCGTCAAAATATCCCAGTGCCTTGTCAAATTCACCAGCCTTCAGTGCTGCACCACCCTGTGCATTACGTATCTTCAGAATAGTACTGAGTGACCTTCTTACTGCCCTCTTATTGCCTGCTGCCTCGTAACCCTCGATTGAAGATTCCAGCATTTTAACCGATTTGTCATAATCGCCTTGGCCTGCAAGCTTCTTTGCAGCTTCATAATACATCTTGGGTATTCTTCCTTTAGCCTGTTCCATAATTTTAGTGGCTTCTTCACCACCCACTTCATCGGCCAGTTCTATAACATTTTCATAAGAATTGATGGCTGCTTCAGGATTAAATTTTTCCATCTGCACAGCCTGGTTAAATGATGATTTAACATCATTAAGTGTTGCCTGACCAAAGACAACCGGTGTAATAAATATAATTGCCAGTGTCAGTAATGTCCTGGCTTTACTCCTAGATAACACTCCCATAGTAATTGATTTTAATTAGGTTACGCTTATAAAATTCATGCAAATATATAAAAATGTATATAACTAGAAAATTTTTATCTATTCACCCGTTCTCCGTAGTTACTTTCAAAAAGCATACCATTACCGGAACAGCTCCGTCATAGGCTCACCGGAACAGGCGTTCGGGAATGGTACTTTACACAGGGCCGACAGGGTTACGGCCACTTCATTCATTTTAACTTTCCTTGTAATACTTGACCTGTTAACCTTCCACCCGTACCATATAAGAGGCACATGTGAATCATATTCGTAATCTGAATTATGATTTGTTATCCACTTACCATTCTCAACCCAGGCAGGCTTCAGATTAATTATAATGTCGCCACTTCGTACCGGGTCAAAACTGTTCCTCATTCTGGAGAAATGGCCCCTGGTAAATTCGTTATTCGCCAGTACACTTGCTGCCACAGCAGTGGAAATACCGTTGAATTGTGTAAGGAAACGGGCGGCAGTCATTTGGACTTCAGCAAGGTCAAGACCTGAATCCTCAATAAGTGTATGGTTAAGGTATACCTGCTTCTCGTAGTAGCCTTTCACCCAATCTCCCTGTCCGTATATCACATTGAGATAGCTTCTTAGCAGGGCTGTTGCCTGGTTGTGCCTGAAATATCCCGCCGGGATCTTTTTCTCTTTCAGCACAGCAGGTATCTCTGCAAGCCCATGAGCTGATGTCAGGTAAACCAGGACATTCTTTTTGCCAATCATTTCATTTATGTATGAAATGAAATGCTCCAGTTCTGCATCCAGTCTCAGTATGGCATCGGCCATTTCAAGTGATGATGGCCCGAACCTATGCCCTATCTCATCCGTGGCAGAAAAGGTAATATTAAGGAAGTCCGTTATATCATCCTCACCCAGGCCTTCCTCTTCTATCAGTCTGATCGCCAGGTCAGAGGTATAGGTATCTGCTGCAGGCACCTTACGCAATAAGGAATAATCCTTTTTCTTATTTAATATCCCCAGTAAAGCCGTTGTACTTAATTTCTTCAGGTCATAGGGAAAAACCGATTGCCCTTCAATACCTTCCTCATATTCACTGCTGTCAGGCAGGCACAAAGTATAACTGTTTCTGTCATGCATGGTATTCCATTCTCCGTCAAGATAAGTATCAGGAAGCCTCATGCCATTAAACTCGTTCATCCATCCGGGCAGAGAGTCAATATAATGGGTACTCGACATCCATGAACCGCTTACGTCATCATACCAGTAGGCAGCATCAGCCGAATGCCCGGCGGATAGTATGGCCGTATGTTCTTTCATCCCTATGCCATATACTTTTGCTTCTCCCCCCGTTCCCTGCTTAAGCTCATCGGCAAATGAACTTGGAAGCATACTGGCCGGAGAATGCAGGCCGCGTTCAAAACTGCCGCCTACGGGATTAACCGTGTTATCAGAAGTGCAATAAATAATTTCTTCTCTCAGGGGAACGTACCAGTTATCTGCCACAATACCATGATGCCTCGGTACTGTTCCTGTTGATAGCGTAGCATGGGCTGGTGCCGACTGTGTAAGAAAGAAATCGTAAGAAGCATTTTTGCAAAAGGTACCTTCATTTATCAGTTTCCTGAAGCCCCCGCTTCCCAGTTTGTCCCAATACTTGTCTATATAATCATACCTGAACTGCTCAATAACTATTCCTATTACCAGCTTGGGCTCATCAGGCGGGATGTATGCATTCTGGGCGCTGACGGAACCAGATAATAAAACTGATGCTAAAAGAGGCAGTAAAAAAGGTATTTTCATTCTTTTCAAAATTTTACGGGCACATTCCTTTGCAGGCTCCCGGTTCAGGAATAATTGGCAAAATTAATTGTTTTAAGATTTCATACAAGGGTAAAAACCGGCTATGGATAAACAGATGTAATCAGTTTTTAACAAATGATGCGTGATGCTGCCGTCCCTGCATGTCAGTTAAGCGGATAATGTAATAACCCGGTGCAAGATGAGAAACAGGAATAAAAATATCATCACTGCCGCTTGCAATGTTATGCAGCTCTGTTTCCTTATTTCCCATATGATCAAAGATTGCAATATTCACTGTCTGCCCGGTAATTGTCCCGGGATCAATAAATATATGATCACCGGCAGGTATGGGATAAATTTTAAGAACTTCCTCAGGTAGCCGGGGTACCTGGGTAGCTGAGTCGCTTAGCCTGACAGTGATAAAGCGCTGTTGAGCACTTTCAAGGGTAATTCCACTTACTGTTACCGGGTAGTAGCCCTCAGCAGTAAAGCTAAGGTCCCATGTTCCGGGATCGAGCATCCTTATAAAACTGCCGGAGAGAGTATCAGAATAAACTTGTGAACTGTCTTTATCATGACCGCCAATAAAAACTTTCGCTCTCACAGGCTCTCCTGTATCATCATCAATCACCTTTCCATGGATACCATAAAATGCATTTTCAAGATAACCAAGAAATGACCTGTAGTTATAATTCCAGAGCAGAGGCAACCGGGCGGCAGGTGTCTCTTTTGTTATATCCAGCTCTATGGTTACTTCCCTACCCTGCAGCGCATAAGTAACAAAATCCTGTCTTCCTCCATATATAACATACCATACCGCTCCCCTGACAACACCATCATTATATGAATCCATATAAGTTTCAACGCTGTGGTTATGGACAGTATCTGCATATTTCCGGCTTATGTTATAGAACCATACACTGTCGGCAGGAATCTTGCCCAACCATCTGTCCCACGGAAAATTAACCACTTCGTAGCCGCCATGAAAATTAGCCGAAAGCACGAAATTCCTTTCTCTCATAAAGCCAATCATCTCCATATTTTCATGGTCAGGCACTATAGACGGATCCATAGGGTCAGGAAAATCCCTGTTGAGATCGGTTCCGGCAGAGTTAAACCTTGTAGGATTAGTAATGGTATCTCCGCCATTGTATGTTCCATCAGGGTTGGCCAGTGGGTTGATCCATATCTCAAGGCTGTCGACCAGTTTTTCCTCCTGTCCTCCCCCCTGGTAATTTTCAAGCAGGTGTTCGGCAAAACGCAGCATGAGAACATAACCCTGCAACTCATCCCCGTGCATGGTTGATGTGTAAAAGACTTCGGGTTCATCCTCATCCTCACCCACATTATCAGAGATTTTCAGAGCCAGTATAAGCCTGCCCTCCAGGCTATAGCCTATTGTGTCAATCATGCATAATTCCGGGTAATCACCGGCCAGTTTGTGCATGATAGTGTCATATTGAGGGTAAGTGGGATAAAGATCCCAGTTCATTGCTTCCTGCACTGACAAGGCCGACTCAACCGACTTAGTTTCATCCGGTATGATAAGTTTATACTTAATCCCCAGTGACAGGAAGGTGTCGACATCTTTTGAAGAAAGAACGGCAAATACCCTGTCGTCAACCACCGATGATATTGAAATTAACCGGCCAATTCCGGTAAGCCCGGAATAACCGGGGTATGCAAATGTCACTTCGGCCTGGCCGTATTTTTCAATTATTTCTGCCAGCGCTTCACTCTGATCTTCCTGCTGGCCGTACAGGACAGGAGACAGCACAAGAAAGATCAGCACCGGGATATTTTTTAATAGGGCCATATACAAATTTACACATTGAATCTGATATGCAATATATCTCCATCTTCCACTATATAGTTTTTCCCTTCGACAAAAAACCTGCCGGCATCCTTGCAGGCCTGTTCTGAGCCAAGGCTGATAAAATCATCATATTTCATCACCTCTGCCCTTATAAAGCCTCTCTCCATGTCTGAATGTATCACCCCTGAGGCTTTTGGTGCACTCATCCCCTTCCTGATGGTCCATGCCCTGATCTCTTTAGGGCCAACCGTAAAGAAGGTCTGCAGGTTTAGCTTTTTATATGTACTTCTTATCAGCTTATTCACACCCGGTTCAGTAAGACCCACATCTTCAAGGAACTCACGCCTGTCATTATCATCGTCCAGTTCAGATATTTCAGCTTCCAGCGCACCTGCAATGACTAGAATTTCGGCATCGCTCCCTGAAAGCTGTACCTTTACTTTTTCAACCCACGGGTTACCACCAGCGGCAGAATCTTCATCGACATTACATACATATATTACCGGCTTAACGGTCAAAAGGAAAAGATCATCAATATACTTTTCATCTCCGGGTTTGAAACTGTAATCCCTTGCGTTGTGCATTCCTTCAATATGTTCAGCAAGCCTGCCCAGCACCTCAATGCCCTTCTTTGCATCAGCATCACCTGATTTAGCTATTTTTTCAAGTCTTTCAATTTTTTTCTGCACTGATTCAAGATCCTGTACCTGCAGTTCAAAATCTATATTCTCGAGGTCACGAAGAGGATCTACAGAGCCATCAATATGCGGAAGGTTTTCATCCTCGAAGCAACGCAATACGTGGATAAGCGCATCCATATTCCTGATATCACCCAGGAATTTATTGCCAACACCTTCTCCCTTACTCGATCCCCTGGCCAGCCCGGGAATATCAACAAACTCCACCGTTGTAGGTATTACCTTTTCAGCAGGCTGAAGCTTCTCAAGTTCCTCCAGCCTTGGATCCGGGACCCTGGCCGATCCAATGTTGGACCGTGAGGCACTGAAAGCATAAGCACTTGTCTCAACTTTAGTATCAGACATACAGTTAAAGATGCTGCTTTTACCAACATTAGTGATCCCTATAATACCACATTTTAATGACATAACTATTTTCTATGGTTAATTCAGGGTGCAAATTTATCAAAAAGAGATTTAAGAGTTCTATATTTATCTTTATACTTACAAATATTATTTGTGTAAATTTGATAACACCTTATACAGACAGCTAAACAGTATGAAAATGTTGCTTGCTGCCTTGATTAAAATTAACCGGTCGAGTCTTGAAAGAAAAAATTACAGAAAGGATCAAGAGACTGTTCAAGCCTGCTCTCATGCTTGCAGCTGCAATGATAGCTTTTGCCATAATTTCTTATTCCGTATTGCGAATACTTTTCCCCGATGACAACACATTAAGCGAACAGAATGACACAGAGCTTCTTTATGAAATAGATGAAGCTGAGAAAGCAGCGTTTTTTACCCGCCAGCTGGATATTAGCCCTGAGGAAGCGAAACTTTTCTGGCCTGTATATAATGAATTTACGGATAAGAGGGATAAGATAGTGCAGGAAAAAAACGAGCTGACAAAAAAGGCAGCCACAAATTTCAGGGATATGACCGATAAGGAACTGGAGGAATACGGTGACAGGCTTATTGAGCTTGATCTGCGGGAAGCGAAATTAAAGTCTGAATACCACGCTAAATTCAAGGAAGTACTTCCGGCCGGCAAGGTAGTAAGACTGTATTATGCTGAGAGGAGGTTTAAAACATACCTTCTGAATAAACTTAGAAGTCGCCGGCAGAACATGCCTGCAGCAGGTGGCAGGAGGTTCTGAGATTATACTATACAGGGAATGTGTGTTTTTTAATAAACCTGACCGCTTTTTCAATCTCGGTATACAGGACCCTGTCATTTTCCACAAATGGTATTTCTTTCCTTAATGAAGAAATAATATTTTCGATATAATCAGATGACCGTAGTGGCCTTCTGAATTCGAGGGCCTGGCTGGCGCTGAGCAGTTCCACTGCCAGTATTCTTTCCAGGTTATCCACCATTCTGATTAAACGTGTTGCTGCATTGGCTCCCATGCTGACATGATCTTCCTGCTCATTGGAAGAAGGTATTGAATCCACTGAAGCAGGGGTTGCCAGTTGCTTGTTCTGGCTTACAATGGAGGCCGAAGTATACTGTGGTATCATAAATCCGCTGTTGAGTCCGGGGTTGGCAACCAGGAACTCGGGCAGGTTTCTTTGCCCTGAGATAAGCCTGTACACCCTTCTTTCTGAAATACTGCCCAGCTCAGCCAGTGCCAGTGCCATATAATCATATACCAGTGCAAGGGGCTGGCCGTGAAAGTTTCCACCTGATATTACCATATCTTTGTCGGGAAAGACGGTAGGATTATCGGTAACTGAATTTATTTCAGTCATCAGTCTTTCAGCTACATGGTCAACAGCCTGGTAGCTTGCTCCGTGTACCTGCGGGATACACCTGAATGAATACGGGTCCTGTACATGCTTTTTTGGCCTGCCAATTATCTGGCTGCCCTTAAGTATTTTCCTTATGAATGCAGCAACATGCTCCTGCCCCTTATGAGGCCGTATTTGATGCAACTCTTCCATAAAGGGTTCAAGACGTCCATCGAATGCTTCGAGCGACATTGCTGCCACCACATCAGCAACCCTGAGGAGGTGTCTTGTTCTCTGCAGAACATAAAAGCCGTGAGCACTCATAAACTGGGTGCCATTAAGCAGAGCAAGACCTTCCTTTGACTGTAATTCAATATCGGGCCATCCCATCTTTTCATTTATAGTTGAGGATGGATATTTTTTGTTATTATACCTTACCTCTCCCAGCCCGATAAGTGGCAATACAAGGTGAGCCAGGGGGGCCAGGTCGCCCGAAGCGCCAAGTGAACCCTGCTCAAAGATAACGGGGTATACTCCTTTATTATACATGTCAGCAAGTCGCTGTACCGTTTGCAACTGGACTCCTGATTTTCCAAAACTGAGGGCATGTATTTTAAAAAGCAACATCAGTTTAACAATATCATCCCTTACTTCATCTCCCGTACCACATGCATGCGACATTACAAGGTTTTTCTGCAACTGGTTTAACTGGTCTGCACTTATCATGCGATCATGTAAAGCCCCAAAGCCTGTTGTGACACCATAAACCGGCCTCTGCTCAGCTCCTATCATCCTGTCCAGGTAGTCCCTGCATTTATTAATCAGTTCAACAGACCCCGGTCCCAGTGATATGTTACAGTCACCTGCCAGAATGTTGTTTAACTGTTCTTCCGATAAATAGTCCGGGCTTATGGTATATTCCTTGTTCATAATCAGATACCGGTATTTTCGCTAATAAAGCCTGCAAGTTTATCCCTGCCTATTAAATCCTGCTTACCTGTGTCCATATTCTTCACAGTAAGCTTATCCTCTTTTATTTCGTTCTCCCCGGCCATAATAACCCATGGTATATTGCGTGAATTGGCATAACTCATCTGTTTTTTGATTTTGACCGCTGAAGGGAATAATTCAGATGATATGCCTTCAGACCTGAGCTTATTGAGAACAGGGATACAATATTCTTCCTCTTCTTTACCAAAGTTGATAAACAGCACCTTTGTTCCATACTCTGCATAATCCGGGAACAGATCGAGTTTATTCATTACGTCATAGATCCTGTCTGCTCCAAAGGAGACACCCACACCTGATACGCCGGGCATACCGAAGATACCTGTAAGGTCATCATAACGCCCCCCACCGCAAATACTGCCTATTTCTGTATCCAGTGCCTTTACTTCAATTATGGCCCCGGTATAATAATCCAGGCCCCTGGCAAGAGTAATATCAAAATCTATCTCCGAACCACAATTATCATTCTCCAGGTATTCAAATATGCTACGAATCTCTCTTATTCCGGCAGGTCCTGTTTTTGTTCCTGACAATATTTTTTCCAGTTCATCCAGCTTTTCAGCGGGATTACCCCGGAGGAAGAGTATGGGCTGTAAATCATTGACAGACTGTTCTGAAAGCCCTTTTTCATATAGCTCACTCCTTACTTTATCAATACCTATCTTCTCCAGCTTGTCAATTGCAATGGTAATATCCGTTATCTTATCCTTCTCTCCTATTTTTTCAGCGATACCTGTCAGTATCTTCCTGTTGTTCAACAATATCTTTGTCCTGATCGACAAGCCTGAAAAAACCTCGTCTATAATTTTGATTAGCTCATACTCATTAAAGAGTGAGTTATCCCCAACAACATCCACATCGCACTGGTAAAATTCCCTGTACCTTCCTTTTTGCGGTTTATCAGCCCTCCACACAGGCTGTACCTGGTATCTTTTAAAAGGAAAACTTATTTCATTCCTGTGCTGTACAACGTACCTGGCAAAAGGAACGGTAAGGTCATACCTTAAGCCTTTTTCACAGATACCTGATGCTAATTCAGCGGGGCTTTTACTTAGCAGATCTTCATTTTCAAGCCCGGATCTGAAGTCACCCGAATTCAGAATCTTGAATAACAACCTGTCGCCTTCCTCTCCATACTTACCTGTCAGGGTAGAGAGATTTTCCATTGCAGGTGTTTCGAGCGGACTGTACCCATAGAGCCTGAAAACCGAACGTATAGTATTAAAGATATAATTCCTCCTGACCATTTCAGAAGGACCAAAGTCTCTTGTTCCTTTAGGTATACCCGGGCCTTTTGCCATTAAACCATTGTTTTTAATTGAGCTGTAAAATTAAGAAAAAACGCTATAAAAAGGGAGGTAAAACAATAAAAACCCGGGACATGCCCGGGTCAGTATTATAAGATATATTTTTATGACTGGCTATTGTATAAATGGTATGCAGAGGGGATACCTGTAATCTTCTCCCTGTGCTGCTTTTATACTGGCCAGTATAACAACTACGAGTTCAAATATCAATAAAGCACCAAGTAGGATGATACCAATAATAATAAACATTAATGGTATACAGACAATTGTATAAATCAGCATTGAGAGCTGAAAATTCAGAGCTGCTTTACCGTTTTTATCAACAAATGCTGATTCATGTTTCTTGGCAGACCAACAGATCAGTGGCCCGATAATCCCTCCGAAAGGAAAGATAAAACTAAAAAAGGTACTGAGGTGACAAAACATAGCCCAGTTTCTTTCTGACTCTGATAATACTCTGATTTCATTCATATCCTTAGTTTATTTTAAAGACGGTCAAATTAAAAAGCTGATGCATTATTTAAAACCTGCCGATTCGCCTGAGGTCATTTTTCAGCAATCCGTCAGGTCTTCGTCCTGATATTTTATGCTCACCATAAAAATACATCCTGGCATCATCAGTACCAATAAGCATTTTAAAACAAAGTCCTCCCCTGTCAGAACCAACTTTATGCAGTATCATGGTATCCTCTGCCCTGTTCCTGATTGCTTCGTCCACTTCATCTTCCGTGACAACACTGAGGTTCTCAGGGTAGAGCTTTTCAGCTGCACCTGGAGTTCTTAACTCAGGCTCCAGATCTTTCTCTGACACAAGTATAGTTTTGTTTATGGCATCCGGGATAAACTTATTGTAGTATTTCAGGTACTTTTTCCCTTTCTGCGAAGGATCTTCCCTGATGTGATCAACATGGGCCTGCATAAACCTGATCACCATACCCAGTTTATGTGAATAATCTGTATCTTCTGCACCCTTGATAGAGAGAGGCAGAGCACATAATTCAGGCATGTACTCAATCCTGCCCACATCTTTGCCCAGGAGCAGGTTTATAAAATTATATACCATCCCGGACCTGTCCCTGTCGAATGTTGTGCCGGTAAGTACAATAAATGAAAAGGAAGGATCCCTTCTTTTTTCATTGAACTCGGAGGTACTGATAAAATCATATTCACCTGCCTCCCAGTATTCCTTCATTGCATCTTTGATCAGGCTGTTGTAACTGGAAAACATATCGTTCTCAAGTACCACAAGGGTTTTGGTATTATAAAAACTTTCCACTTCTTCAGGCTCAGGGAATGGTGCCTGTGAAAAAAGGGTTGACGGGAAAACTAAAATCAAGATAAGTAGAGATACTCTATTCATTTTTTTAATCTTTTGGTAAATATAGGGGATGTTTTTCATTGTACTTTCTCAGGAAAAGAAACTTTTGCTGTTTCTTCTTTCTCCTGCTGAGTTTCATAAACTCATCATATAATTCAGGATCCTTCATTAACAGCATTTCCACATTCTTGAGGTCAAATTCAATAACCTTGCCTGATTCAAAGTCTATCATATACTGGACCATCTCATTCCGTGAGGCTGTTGTTGGTTGGTATGGCATATAATAAGGGCTGTAGTAAGGACTGTAATTCCTGTAATAATATGGTGAGGTATAAGGGTCATAGTAATTATAGGGTGATCCATAGTACCTCCTGTCATATGTAGTAATATCTGCCACAAAGTGAGAGATATTACCAACATAAGTTACACGGTTAAAATTTCCCTGTACCTGTACATAGAGAATACCATTCCGTGAGTAACCCCAGATATCTTCTTTGTTAAGCTCCTGCCTCATTCCCAATGGATCATAGAAGAAGATCTTCTCATTCTCAAAAACCTGCTTGAAGAAATCACGTGCGTTGTAGTCTGCTGAAGTAAGTATTTTTGCTTTTGATATTGGATTATTTGCTTTAACCTGCTCAAAATTTAAAAAAATACCATCATTAAACCTGAAATCAGGAGTAAACTCAACCATCTGCCTTTCATCATCCTGGGCAGCAATGCTAAGTGATAGTGCAGCCAGTAAAGATATAATCAAAGCTCTCATAATATCAATCATTTTGGTTCTTCCCAAAAGCATCAAAATTCATACCGTACAAACAAATTTAAGCTTTTAGAGAAAGGTAAAAAAGAATTTTCATATCTTTACGTTTGTCAAAATAATTCCGCTCATCAAGATGGGGATCGAAACTGTCAACAAGGATAAGAAAAAATCACCCGGATTTATTAGCAGCCAGTTATCAAAATGTGATAATGTTACTGCATATATGTTTGCGATACTGTTTATTACAGTACTGGCAGCACTTGTAACACTAATCCTTAGATACTGGCTCGTCAGTCTGATCCTGATCGCTGTATCACTAATGCTTGCCATATATATATTCTCAAAACTTAACATAAGAATACTTAAAGCCGGGGATGAGATTAAAGAACTCCGGGAGTCTATTGAGAAAAAAGATAGTTATATATCGGATTTTTCACACAGGATAAGAACCCCCCTTAATAACCTGCCGCTTATAAATGACCTGCTGAGCGAGCTTGATGTAAAGGAAAAACAGCGGGAATTGCTTGAAACACTTATCTCCTCAACCAACAATATGATTTCCGCCCTTAACCAGCTTACCATGAGATCAGCCGGAGAGGTATCAATTCAACCAAGGTCAAATATTCGTTTTGATCTGAAGAAAACAATTGAGGGTACCATCGAGTTACTTGACCTGGAATCCGAGAACAATATTAATATCAGTCTTTCAATAGATGAAGGCTTAAACAAGGAGTACCTTGGAGATCCCATAGCAATAAAACAAATACTTATTGATATACTGAGCATCTGGTTAAAAATCACGGATAAAGAAACTGTTGATATTAATATAGCCCTGGAGATAAAGCACCGGGACAAAGCAAATGATGTGGTTGAATTTACTGTTGATGTTGATAACAGCTCTCTGCGTTCCGGAGCCATTATTAATGCAGAGATGCTGGAGAAAAGGCTTTCCGGGAAAATAATTAACCTGATGCAAGGTAAATATTCATGCAGGGAGAATGCTGGCAGGCCGGGAATTCTATTCACACTTTCTCTTACGCGGGCAGAAGAGAAAGCAGAAATATCAGATGTTGGAAAAAAGATCCGCAGGCTTGACACCTATACCCGTAAGAAAAAGGATCTTTCAGAGGCAAATGTACTGCTTGTTGAAGATAACATAGCCAATCAGAAAATAGTTACTATCTCCCTGGGGCCTAAAGTTAAAAATATTGACACTGCTGTAAGCGGGAAAGAAGCGCTTGACATGTTCGGAACATCAAACTATGATATTATACTTATGGATATTCAACTACCTGTAATGGATGGCATAACCGTAAGTAAAAAGATCCGGGAGATTGAGTCCAGCACCAGTAAACATACACCGATTATTGCAATTACAGCCAATGCAATGATAGGAGATAAAGAAAAATGCCTGTCGGCCGGGATAGACGATTACCTCAGTAAACCTTTCCAGCCAAAAAGTCTGCATGATATGATCAGCTATTATATATCTTAATCCTGCTTTTTTATTTTCGGGCTTATTCCTATTACCATCATATCATCAACCTGTTCCTCGTCCTTACTCCAGTTAGTAATAGAGTCCTCGATAATGGCTTTCTGGTCTTCCATTGGAAATTTGTGAATGGTAAGAAGCAGGTGCCTGAACCTCCTGTACATGAATTTTTTATTGTTAGGCCCGCCAAACTGATCAGCATATCCATCAGAGAACATATAAATAATATCCCCGTTCATGACCCTGGTACGGTTGTCTTTGAAAGATGACTCAAGCGGGATGCCAAGTGATTGCCTGTCTCCCTTTATCTCGGTAAGCTTATTATCACGAATAATATAGAGGGGGAAAAAGGCGCCTGCAAACTGCAGCTCACCTGTGAGCTCATTGATGGAACAAAGTCCGATATCCATTCCGTCCTTAAGAAGGCTGTCGCTATCAATGTGTCCACCGAAAGTACGTGCAATACCCTTACCCAGTATTTCCAGTATCTCAGAAGGCTTATTTACTTCCTGGTCAAGAATAATTTTATTAAGCAGTTCCACTCCTATCATAGACATAAAGGCACCGGGTACACCGTGGCCTGTACAATCTGCAGCAACAATAAAGATCATGTTATCTTTCTTGTCCACCCAGTAAAAATCTCCGCTGACAATATCCTTGGGCTTATAAAATATAAATGATTCAGGAAGAATACTCCTGAAAAAATCCTGTGAGGGTAATAGCGCCTCCTGCATATAACTGGCATAAACAAGGCTGTCCGTAATATTTCTATTCTTGAGCTCAAGCTCCTCCCTCTGCCTTGCTATCTTTTCATATGCCGTTTCTTTGTCACGCAGAAGTTTTCTTGTTTTGACAAGTGAGCTTTTCTGGTACCTGACTACTAAGTAAACTATGATTAACAGCAGTATAAAGTAAACCAGGTAATGATAGATACTGTTTCCAAGTATTTCTATACCCTCCGTGTTTGCAATATTCTGTGTAACTATATCAACCAATTGTACTGAATATCAGGTTCAGACTAATTCTATCTGCTGTGACAGATAACATAGTAAAAATAAGGAAATATGGTGACCTGGCAATTTTTATACTTACTTAACCGATGCTCCTTCACTTATTGAAAGTTCTTTTAGTTTTTCTGAAGGAGACTGTTTGAGTTCAGTAATGCCTGTATTGCCGGACAGCATGTTTATCTTTTCTATTGTCTTATCATCAGAGACAACCACATTGGGCCATTCACGGCTGAAATTGTCTGACGGATGACTCTTGGATGTTGCATCTATAAAAATATTCGTTCCCCTGATGGAAATATCTCTTGACGGATCAATATTTGATAAAACCTGCCATAAAAGGATATAATCATTCCCCAGGTCTACACTATGGTCAACTGCAATCAGCACCAGGCCCGAAACATCATAGTCCAGATCAAGCAGATGGCTGAAACGTGTACTATCCTTTGATATTCCGGCGAACACAACGGGCATTCCTTTAGATTTTTTCAGGCTGATCCTGTCTTTTAAAGGCTTAAATACTTTCAATAATGATTCTGACCTGAACCTGTCATGTTTACGACCACCGGATTCTTCAGTGAACTTCAGGGTTGCGTCAATTCCCATTTTACCTCCGAAAGAATAAGTGTCAGAGGAATGATCAAGTATGTCAAGCGGCCCCCGTGTAAACAAAATATCCTTGTTTATGTCTGTATTCCTGAAAATCTTTTCTGCAACAGCATTGTAGTCTCTTATATCAATATCCTCACTCACAACCACGATAAACTTGCTGAACATCATCTGGCCCGCACCTAAGAGTGAACTTATCACTTTCATTCCCTGGCCGGGGTAGGTCTTTTTTATTTTAACCAGTACAAGGTTATGAGCTACTCCCTGAACAGGAAGGTGGAGATCGGTTATTTCGGGTTGCAGCGACAATTTTATGGGAGCCAGGAACAATTTCTCGGTTGCTTTACCTATCCAGGCATCCTCCATGGGTGGAATGCCCACGATGGTTGCAGGATAAACGGCATTATTCCGGTGGGTAATGCATGTTACATGGAATGCCGGGAACCAGTCGGCCAGGGAATAAAAACCGGTATGATCCCCGAAGGGACCTTCCCACACCGGCTTTTCTGAAGGGTCAACATAGCCTTCTATGACAATATCGGCATCCTCCGGCACATAAAGATCGTTAGTAATACATTTCACCATTTTCACTTTCTGCTTCCTGAGGAATCCTGCAAGTATATATTCATCGATACCTTCTGGCAGCGGTGCCGTAGCAGCATAAGTATATACCGGATCACCTCCCAGCACAACGGATACGGGCATCTTTTTACCCTGCTCCTTCCATGCCCCGTAATGGACTGCCCCCGTTTTATGCCTGTGCCAGTGCATTGCCGTTGTATCCTTATCCAGAATCTGCATCCTGTACATTCCGGCATTAACCTCACCAGTTACGGGATGTTTTGTGTGAACCACCGGCAGTGTAATAAAGCGTCCGCCATCATGAGGCCAGCATTTCAGCACGGGGAGGATGCCCAGGTCAGGCTCCCTGACAATATTTTGCTGACATCTGCCCTTCCTGCTAATCTTTTTTGGCATAAAAGAAGCTACTTTAGCCAGGCCGGGCAGCAGTTTAAGCTTTGAAGCAAGATTGCCGGCCGGAGTACTGAACTGTTTGAATAACTCTTCAATGTCTTCACCAGCATCATCCAGGTTCTCTCTGCCAATGGCCATACTCATCCTTCTGTCAGAAGCGAACATATTTATCAGCACCGGGAAGCCAGTGCCATTATTTTTGAAATATAATGCTTTATAACCTGCTTTAACAGCCCTGTCTGCCATCTCAGCAATCTCGAGGACAGGATCAACAAATTCATTGATCTCTTTAAGATCCTTATTGTTTTCAAGGGCGTTTTTAAAATCTCTCAGTCCGTTGTATGCCATTGTAAGAAGTTTGTACAAATATACAAAGAGATAGGATATTGTGGCGATTGGTGGATTAACAGCGTAACCAGCTTCAATCTGCGTAATCAGTGTCTGTAAAACAAAAATGGGAACTACTCGTTTGAATAATTCCCATTTCACTGAAGTTTACCGAAGTAATCTCCAGTGCCAGGCTACTGTTATTGTGACCGGCTGTATTTTCGTAAGGCCTAAGCCTTTGAAAACACAACCCTGAGCCTTCCGGTAAAACCTGTTACAATGTTACCTTCCGGCTGCCCTTTCGAATACCCGAGGGCATTCTTCCGGGGCGCAGTGCCATAATTGACCAAATCATCTAAAGAACGCTGGGCGGCTTTAGCGATTTTCCGGAATTCAGGCGAACCTGAGCTCCGGTCTGCGGCTCTTTCCGGAAGCAGACCCTGGAGCCTGTACGAAATGTCTTAAATCACAATTAAGCTCATCAAAACATTTCCTTCCTTCAGGAGCGGCCTTTTATCGCTCACCTGGTAATAACAAATATATACCACTATGTAAAAGCGGGCAAATTTTCAGGGCTGTATATATCAACCAGGTTTTAACAGGTGTTATTAACAATTGTTAATACAAACTCACTCTCAATCTCTGCCCTCCGCAGCTTATTTTTTGAAACCGTACACTGCTGTTTTACCGAGTTCTTCCTCAATTCTGAGCAGCTGGTTATACTTTGCCATACGGTCTGAGCGGCTGAGTGAACCTGTTTTTATCTGGCCTGAGCATGTAGCAACGGCTATGTCGGCTATGGTTGAGTCTTCTGTCTCACCTGAGCGGTGCGATGTAACCGTTGTATATCCTGCCCTGTGTGCCATTTCAATTGTTCTGAGTGTTTCGGTAAGCGATCCTATCTGGTTTACCTTGATAAGGATTGAATTTGCGCATCCCAGTTCAATACCTTTTTTAAGGTACTCAACATTGGTAACAAAATTATCATCACCCACTAGCTGTATCTTATCGCCGGAAAGTTTTGTATGGATAACCCATCCGTCCCAGTCGTCTTCATCCATACCATCTTCAACTGAATCGATAGGATATTTTGTTATAAGCTCATCAATATATTCTGCCTGTTCCTGGCTTGATCTTTTCTTTCCTTCGGGGCCTTCAAATTTTGTATAGTCATAAACACCGTCGGTATAAAATTCTGAGGCAGCGCAATCCAGTGCAATGGTAACATCATCACCCGGCTTATAACCTGCATTCTTAATTGCTTTTATAATTGAATCAAGAGCATCTTCCACGCCCTCAAGTTCGGGGGCGAACCCACCTTCATCTCCAACTGCTGTGCTGAGATTTCTTTCCTTGAGAACTTTTTTCAGCGAATGGAATACTTCTGCTCCCATCCTGAGTCCTTCCCTGAAGTTGGGTGCTCCAACCGGCCTTATCATAAATTCCTGGAAAGCAATGGGGGCATCTGAATGTGATCCACCATTAATAATGTTCATCATTGGCACCGGCATTGTGACTGCGTTGGCGCCACCAATGTATCTGTAAAGGGGCAAACCGTGAAAATCAGCAGCAGCTTTAGCGGCAGCAAGTGAAACTCCCAGAACAGCGTTTGCTCCCAGGTTACTCTTATTAGGAGTACCGTCCAGTTCAAGCATCCTCATATCCAGGGCAACCTGGTCAGTAACGACCATTCCTGTTACTTCGGGAGCTATAATATTATTTACATTTTCAACGGCTTTCAGTACTCCTTTACCGAGGTAACGGTTCTTGTCGCCGTCTCTCATTTCCAGGGCTTCATTATCACCTGTTGATGCTCCTGACGGAACAGCAGCCCTGCCCATAAAGCCACTGGCAGTAACTACTTCAACTTCAATTGTTGGATTCCCTCTGGAATCAAGAATTTCTCTTGCGTGTATACTTACTATTTGACTCATAACCTAAATTCTGAAATTTAATATTAAACAAAGATGCAAGATACAAAAAAAGGGATAAAGAAATCCTGCATCCTTATCCCCTTTCCTCTTACATCATATTATTATTCTTTTTTATCTTCTTCTTTATCAGCCGCTTTATCACCTTCTTTTTTTTCTTCCTTCTCTTTAGCTTCAGCTTTTCCTTCTGTGGCTTTCTTTTCTGCCTCGGGTTCTTCTTTCACTTCAGTTTCAGGTTTTTCTTCTGAGGTTTTTGCTTCGCCTTTGCTTTCCTCTTGCACTTCAGTCTCAGCATTTTCCTCTCCTGCTTCTTTTTCTTCGGCTGTTTCAGCGGGAGTGGCATCTTCAGTTCCTGCAGCAACAGCTGTTGCGGCACTTGCTTCTCCTGTCTTCTTCTTACCTGAGCCCCTTCTCCTGCGGGTTGATTTGCCCTTCGCAGGCTTATCATCGAGCATATTCTCGTTATAATCGACAAGTTCGATAATACACATTTCCGCGTTATCGCCGAGGCGATTACCTGTTTTGAGGATCCTTGTATACCCCCCGGGCCTCTGGATTACCTTAGGTGATATTTCCCTGAAAAGCTCTGAAAGGGCATATTTATTCCTCAGATAACTAAAAACGACCCTTCTTGAATGAGTTGTATCGTTTTTTGATTTTGTGATCAAAGGTTCGATATATGATCTTAAGGCCTTTGCTTTGGCTGTTGTTGTTGTAATTCTCTTCTGCAGGATAAGTGATGATGCCATATTAGACAGCATTGCTTTCCTGTGGGTATTTGTTCTTCCCAGATGGTTAAAACCTTTTCTGTGTCGCATTTCTCTATCTCCTTAGCGGTTTACAATTATTCTTTATCCAGTTTGTACCTGCTAACATCCATTCCGAATGAAAGGCTCATTGATTCGAGCAGTTCATCAAGTTCGGTAAGTGACTTCTTACCGAAATTTCTGAACTTGAGCAGATCGTTTTTATTAAACTTGACCAGGTCGCCCAATGTATCAACCTCGGCTGCTTTCAGGCAGTTTAATGCCCTCACAGACAGGTCGAGATCGACCAGTTTGGTTTTAAGCAATTGCCTCATATGAAGTACTTCCTCATCAAACTCTTCATTAGCAAGTTTGTCTTCAGAATCGATTGTTATCTTATCATCTGAGAACAGCATGAAGTGATAGATAAGGATTTTAGCTGCTTCTTTGAGTGCATCTTTAGGATGAACAGACCCGTCTGTATTAATTTCCAGAATCAGCTTTTCATAGTCAGTCTTCTGTTCCACCCTGTAGTTTTCAACTGCATACTTTACATTTTTTATGGGTGTAAAGATTGAATCCACGGCTATAAGTCCGAATTCTGCATCTACCGGTTGATTTTCATCAGCGGGCACATATCCTCTACCTTTAACGATACTTATTTCCATCTGCAGTTTCACGTCTGTTTCCATTGAACAGATATGCTGATCAGGATTTAGTACTTCAAAACTGCTGAGGTAATTATTCAGGTCCCCGGCCTTAAATTCGTCCTGGCCGTTAATGGTAACAACGATCTTTTCACTGTCGACACCTTCTGTCAATTGTTTAAATCTTATCTGCTTCAGATTAAGTACAATATCAGTAACATCTTCAGTGACGCCTGTTATGGTAGAGAATTCATGATCGACCCCTTCAATTTTAACTGTTGCAATTGCGAATCCTTCAAGTGAGGAGAGCAAAATTCTTCTGAGGGCATTACCCACTGTAATACCGTAACCTGGTTCAAGGGGGCGGAATTCAAATTTACCATAATAGTTGTCCGCTTCAACCATTATTACCTTATCGGGCTTCTGGAATGCTAAAATGGCCATATGTGTAATCTTAAATTTATTACTTCGAGTATAATTCAATAATGGACTGTTCGTTAATATCTTCAGGTATGTCAGCACGTTCAGGAAGATTCATGAACTTACCTACCATCTGGGAGTCGTCCCATTCGAGCCATGAGAAGCTCAAATGTCTTTTTGAAGCAAGTGAATCGAGTATAGCCTCCAGGGATTTAGATTTTTCCCTTACACCGACAATATCACCCGGTTTAACTTTAGCTGAGGGTATATTAACCACTTCACCGTTAACCGTGATATGCCTGTGTGAGACCATTTGCCTGGCTGCAGGTCTGCTTGGAGCAATTCCCATTCTGTAGACTACATTATCTAGTCTTGATTCGAGAAGCTGCAGCAGCACTTCACCTGTAACACCTTTACTTCTTGATGCCTCCTCAAAAAGGTTCCTGAACTGCTTTTCGAGCACACCGTAGGTATATTTGGCTTTTTGCTTTTCCTTAAGCTGTATGCCATATTCGGAAGTTTTCTTCCTTCTTCTTGTGTTTCCATGTTGTCCCGGAGGATAATTCTTCTTTTCAAGGTACTTATCAGTACCGAAAATTGGATCTCCGAACTTCCTGGCTATTTTTGATTTTGGTCCTCTGTATCTTGCCATTGAACAAATATTTTAATATTCTGCTTATAAATTCTTTTAGTTATACTCTTCTCCTGTTAGGTGGACGGCATCCGTTATGAGGGATGGGGGTAACATCAACTATTTCTGCTACCTCAATACCATTGTTATGAATTGAACGTATAGCCGATTCCCTGCCTGAGCCGGGACCTTTAACAAACACTTTAACCTTACGAAGTCCGAGGTCATAAGCAGTTTTGGCGCACTCTTCAGCTGCCATCTGGGCTGCATAAGGAGTATTTTTCTTGGATCCCTTAAAACCCATTTTTCCTGCTGAGGCCCATGTTATCACCTGACCGGAACTATTGGTCAGCGATATTATGATATTATTGAATGAAGAATGTATATGAGCCTGTCCTACAGGTTCAATCTTGACAACTCTTCTTCTTGATGCTCCGGTTTTCTTTGCCATAATCTATCTATTTAACAGCTTTCTTCTTGTTAGCAACGGTTTTCTTTCTGCCCTTACGTGTACGGGCATTATTTTTTGTGCTCTGACCTCTCACCGGCATACCTGATCTGTGCCTGATACCCCTGTAGCAACCGATGTCCATCAGTCTTTTGATACTAAGTTGCACATCAGACCTGAGTTCACCTTCGAGGGTATACTCTTCATTAAGTACACGACGGATCCTGGTCAGTTCGTCATCGTTCCAGTCGTCAACCTTTTTCTCAAGGTCAACCTTGGCTTTTATCAATACTTCACGGGCTCGACTTCTGCCAACGCCGTAAATATATGTAAGGGCTATTTCGCCTCTTTTGTTCTTTGGTAAGTCTACGCCTACTATTCGTGCCATATACCTTTAATTAAAAATGTGTGCAAAGTTAAATAAATTATCCCTGTCTCTGTTTAAACTTGGGATTTTTCTTGTTTATCACGTACAAACGTCCTTTTCTCCTGACTACTTTGCAGTCAGCGCTGCGTTTTTTTACTGATGCTTTTACTTTCATCTCTGTACTCTCTTTATTTATACCTGAATGTTATTCTACCTTTTGTCAAATCATATGGCGACATTTCAACCTTTACCCTGTCGCCGGGCAATATTTTAATATAGTTCATTCTCATTTTTCCTGAGATATGAGCTGTTATTACGTGACCGTTTTCAAGCTCGACCCTGAACATCGCATTGGATAGAGCTTCAATTATTGTTCCGTCCTGTTCGATCGAAGGTTGTTTTGCCATACTATTTATTTTTCAAAATTTCTTCAATAAATTTATATGTTGTCAGTATATCTGCTTCTTTCTTACCAACTGCCACTGCGTATTCAAAATGTGCAGATGGTTTTCCGTCGGCTGTTTTTATTGTCCAGCCATCACTCATCTGCCGGATATTCCTGACTCCCATATTTATCATTGGTTCGATACATATCACCAGTCCTTCTTTAAGCTTTGTACCCCTGCCTCTTTTGCCGTAATTAGGCACTTCGGGGGCTTCATGTAATCCTTTTCCCAGTCCGTGACCTACCAATTCACGAACCACCGAATATCCTCCGCTTTCAGCTTTATCCTGAACGGCCCGTGATATATCTCCAACCCTGTTACCTGAAACAGCCTGTTTAACTCCTTCCAGCAGCGACTGCCTTGTATATTCCATCAGTCTCTGCTTCTCAGGGCTCACCTCCCCGACCGGGAAGGTAAAAGCGCTGTCGCCATAGAACTCATTCAGTACAACTCCGCAGTCTATTGAGATGATATCTCCTTCTTTAAGTTCATAGTCTGAAGGTATACCGTGTACCACCTCATCGTTTACTGATGTGCAGAGAGTTGCAGGGAAACCATTGTATCCTTTAAACCCGGGCACTGCATTGTGATCCCGAATAAATTCCTCGGCCACGCTATCCAGTTTTTTGGTAGTAACTCCCGGTTCAATTATCCTGGCCATTTCAGCCAGTATTTTAGACACAAGTATGTTACTTTCCCTGATAAGTTCAATCTGTTCTGCTGTTTTCAGGTGTAACATCAAAGAACGTTTTTTACATTGCTGAGACAGCGCCTCCGGCCCTGCCTTTAATCTTTCCTGATTTCATAAGGCCATCGTAATGGCGCATCAACAGATGACTCTCTATCTGTTGAAGAGTATCCAGGACAACACCAACCAGGATAAGTAATGATGTCCCGCCGTAAAACTGTGCAAATGGTGAACTGACACCGGCCTTAACGGCTATTGAGGGCAAGATTGCAATAGTAGCCAGGAATATAGAGCCGGGCAGTGTAATTCTGGACATTACCTGGTCCAGGAATTCCACTGTTTTTCTTCCGGGTTTAACACCCGGTATAAATCCACCGTTTTTCTTCATATCCTCGGCCATCTGTACCGGGTTAATGGTTACGGCCGTATAGAAATATGTAAATGCAATAATAAGTAATGCTGTTACCAGGTTATACCAGAATCCGTACATATTTGAGAATGCAGAAACAAAGCCTGACATATTTTCCGCACTTGCATAACCTGCAAGTATTACGGGCAGCATCATAATAGCCTGAGCAAAAATGATTGGCATAACGCCGGCAGCATTTACCTTTAGTGGTATATACTGTCTTACACCGCCATACTGTTTATTTCCTACTATTCTCCTGGCATACTGCACCGGTATTCTCCTTGTTCCCTGCACAAGCAATATAGTACCCAGGATAACTGCAAAGAGGAATACCATTTCAAGCAATAGTCCTACCAGTCCGCCTGATCCGTCAAGTCTAACTCCCAGTTCGAACACGAATGCCTGGGGCAGGCGGGCAATAATACCGATCATAATAATAAGGGATATACCATTTCCAATTCCCTTATCTGTAATTTTTTCACCCAGCCACATAATAAACATGGTTCCAGCGGTAAGAATAATAACCGAGGATACTTTAAAGAGGGTTCCTGATAGTACAAATGCACTTGCCGGCAGCTGGGCATTCAGGTTTGCCAGGTAAGTTGGAGCCTGCAGCAGCAGTATAGCAACTGTCAGGTATCTGGTATACTGATTCATTTTTCTTCTTCCGCTTTCTCCTTCACGCTGCAGCTTCTGGAAGTAAGGAAATACTATCCCGAGGAGCTGAATAACGATAGATGCGGAGATATATGGCATTATACCCAGGGCAAAGACAGAAGCCTGGGAGAATGCTCCTCCCGAGAACATATCCAGCAGACCCATAATTCCTGATGCTGTCTGGTCACGCAGGGCATCCAGTTGTGAAGGATCAATACCCGGCAAGGTAACATACTTACCAAACCTGTACAGCAATATTATTCCGAGGGTATAAATTATCCTGGCTCTAAGGTCTTCAATCCTGAATATATTACGTATTGTCTGAATCAGTCTCATCCTAATCTATTTTTACTACTTTTCCCTGTTTGGCTTCAATTGCTTCAGCGGCTGCTTTTGAGAAAGCATGTGCATGAACTTCCAGTTTCTTATCAAGCTCTCCCTTTGCAAGTATTTTAACAAGTGTTTTTTTCTGTATCAATCCTGAGTCATAAAGAACCTCAGGATCAATAAGGTCAAGCTTTTTTTTATCTGCCAGTTGTTGCAGGGTACTTATATTAATACCTTTATACTCAACACGGTTAATATTCTTAAAACCGTACTTGGGTATTCTTCTCTGCAGAGGCATCTGCCCGCCTTCAAAGCCAACCTTTTTTGAGTACCCGGATCTTGATTTCTGTCCTTTATGGCCCCTGGTTGCAGTGCCTCCTCTGCCAGTACCCTCTCCACGTCCCAGTCGCCTGTCTTTTTTGACAGTTCCTTCAGCCGGTTTTAGATTACTTAAGTCCATATCAATTAAATATTTTAATTTTTTTAAATTTCTTCCACTCTGACCAGATGTTTAACGGCAGTAACCATACCCAGTACCTGGGGTGTTGCTTCGTGTTCGATGCTCTGGTGCATTTTCTTTAATCCAAGGGCAGCCAGTGTTTTCTTCTGACGTTCAGGCATTCCTATTTTCGATTTTATCTGTGTTACCCGTATCTTTGACATAATGATATAATTCTAACCATTAAAAACTTTATCGAGATTTATTGTTCTGTGCTTTGCTACAGTATATGCATCCCTTAGCTGCAGGAGTGCTTCAAAAGTAGCTTTAACCAGGTTATGAGGGTTTGCTGATCCCTTTGATTTGGCAAGTACATTTTTCACTCCCACACTTTCGAGGACAGCCCTCATAGCACCACCGGCTACAACACCTGTACCTTCAGATGCCGGTTTCAGGAATACTGATGCTCCCCCGTACTTTGCATGCTGTACATGAGGAATAGTTCCATTAATAACGGGTATCTGCACAAGGTTTTTCTTAGCATCCTCAACACCTTTAGCTATAGCAGTGGTTACTTCGTTGGCTTTACCCAGACCATGTCCTACCACACCGTCTTCATTACCAACCACAACGATAGCAGAAAAACTGAAAGTACGTCCTCCCTTTGTCACCTTGGTAACCCTCTGGATACTAACGAGTCTGTCTTTCAACTCGAGATCCATCGTTTTTACTCTTTTAACTTCTTTATCCATATTCATTTAGAATTTTAAACCGCCTTTGCGAGCTGCTTCAGCCAGTGATTTTACTCTGCCATGGTACTTATATCCACCCCTGTCGAAAACGACCTTTTCAATTTTTGCTTCTTTGCATTTTTCAGCAAGCAGTTTTCCAACGAGAGCAGCCTGTTCGATCTTATTCTTCTTCTCTGCTGCATCCACTTCCTTCTCCCTTGAAGAAGCTGAAAGGATAGTAATTCCTTTAAGATCATCAACTACCTGGGCATAGATCTGCTTATTACTTCTGAAAACAGCTACCCTGGGTAAGTCTGCAGTACCAGATACTTTTTTACGAATTCTTTGTTTAACCCTTTTTCTTCTTTGTACTTTAGATAAGCTCATCACTCATTTTTTAAATATTATACACTTGCAGATTTTCCGGCCTTTCTCCTGAGCTGTTCACCAACAAACTTGATTCCTTTTCCTTTGTAAGGCTCAGGCGGGCGCAGTGATCTTATCTTGGCAGCCACATGACCTATCAATTGTTTATCAGGACTGCTAAGGGTAACAACCGGGTTACTCCTTCTCTCCGTTTTGGCTTCAACCTTTACCTCCGGCGGCAGTTCAATTATTACATCATGGGAAAAACCTATACCAAGCTCAAGTTTTTGTCCATTTGCGTCGGCCCTGTAACCAACTCCCACAAGTTCGAGTTGCTTCTTATATCCTTCTGACACACCTGTTACGGCATTACTGATCAGTGCCCTGTAGAGTCCGTGCAGTGATTTATATTTCTTTGTATCGTCAGGGCGGGTGAGTATGAGTTCATTCTCCTCCACATTAATCTTCATGCCCTTATCAACACTAACAGAAAGCTCTCCCTGTGGTCCTTTAAGGTTTACTGTATTGTCATCAGCCACATTCACTGTAACGCCTGATGGTATCTTAACCGGTAGATTTCCTATTCGTGACATACTATACTAATCTTCATTTTTAATAAACATAACACAATACTTCTCCGCCTATCTTGAGGTTCCTGGCTTCTTTATCTGTCATAACACCCTGTGATGTTGACAGGATTGCCACACCCAGTCCGTTAAGGACCCTTGGGAGATTGTCCACGCTTGCATACTGCCTCAGTCCCGGCTTTGAAATACGTTCCAGTGACTTTATTGCCGGTACTTTACTGTCGGGATCATACTTAAGGGCAATTTTAATAATGCCCTGACGATTATCATCAACATATTTATAACTAAGGATATAACCTTTGTCATAAAGTATTTTTGTAATATCCTTCTTCAGATTTGATGCAGGAATTTCCACCACCTTATGTCCGGCGATAATCCCATTCCTTATTCTGGTAAGAAAATCTGCAATTGGATCAGTCATTCTTTCTAATTTTAATTATTAATTATTACCAGCTGGCTTTTTTAACACCCGGGATAAGGCCTTTTGATGCCATTTCCCTGAAAGTGATACGGCTAACACCGAATTGCCTCATATAGCCCCTGGGGCGACCCGTAATCTTGCAACGGTTGTGCATTCTGATCGGGTTTGAATTACGCGGCAGACGACTAAGTCCTACGTAATCACCTTCGGCTTTAAGCCTGGCTCTTTTGGCTTCATATTTCTTAACCATTCTGGCACGTTTTACCTCACGGGCTTTCATTGATTCTTTAGCCATAGTATTCTAATTTTTATTCGTTTTAAACGGTAAACCATAACGACGAAGAAGTGCAAAGGCTTCCTCATCTGTATCAGCAGAGGTAACGAAAGTAATCTGCAGGCCCATGATTTTAACCACCTTGTCCAGATCAATTTCGGGGAAGATAATCTGTTCTGTTATTCCCAGAGTATAATTACCTCTTCCGTCGAGCTTACTGCTAATTCCTTTGAAGTCCCTGATCCGGGGCAGAGATACCCTGATAAGCCTTTCGAGGAATTCATACATTCTTTCCCGTCTGAGAGTAGTCATAACACCAATAGGCATATTCCTTCTCAGTTTGAAGTTCGAAATATCCTTTGACGACATTGTCTGGACCGCTTTTTGTCCGGCAATGGCAGTTACTTCTTCCGTACCCACTTCAATAAGTTTCTTATCTGCAATAGCCTGACCTATTCCCTGGTTAATAACTATTTTTTCCAGGCGGGGTACCTGCATAACGGTTTTATATCCAAATTCCTTCACGAGTGCAGGAACGATCTCTTCCCTGTATTTCTTTTGTAATGCTGGCGTATACATTATTTGATCTCCTCTCCTGATTTTTTAGAATAACGTACGAGTTTATCCTTTTTATTAAGCTTCCTGCCTATTCTTGTTCCGTCACCGGAGGCAGGATCTACCACCATTAAGTTTGATATATGTATGGTAGCTTCTTTTTTGATTATACCACCCTGGGGATTCTGGGCATCCGGCTTTGAATGTTTTGAAACCATATTCACACCTTCAACAATAGCCCTTTTCCTGTCCCTGTCGACTTCCAGGATACGTCCACGTTGTCCTTTTGATTCACCTGTAATCACAACAACGGTATCACCTTTTTTAATATGTAGTTTTTCTTGCATCGTAATAATTTTGTTATAACACTTCAGGTGCCAATGATACAATCTTCATATATTTTTCTCGCAATTCTCTGGGCACAGGGCCAAAAATACGTGTACCGCGCACTTCATCAAGGTTGTTAAGCAATACAACTGCATTATCATCGAACCTGATATAGGAACCGTCGTTCCTGCGGACTTCTTTATTTGCCCTGACAACAACAGCTTTGGTAACCATACCTTTTTTTGCTTCACCTGAGGGTATGGCATTTTTCACTGTTACTACTACTTGATCACCGATAGAGGCATACTTTTTTCTGCTTCCACCAAGTACCCTGATAACAAGAACTTCCTTTGCTCCGGTGTTATCGGCTACAGATAATTTACTTTCCTGTTGTACCATAATTACTTAACTCTTTCAATTACTTCAACCAATCTCCAGGACTTATTCTTGCTCAGCGGCCTGGTTTCCATTATGCGCACTGTATCACCAATGTTGCAGGTATTTTCTTCATCATGTGCAAGAAATTTCTTGGTTTTATTCAAGTATTTCCCGTAAACATTATGTTTAACCCTTCTTTTAACAGCCACGGTAATTGATTTGTCCATTTTATTACTGACAACAATACCTGTTCTTTCTTTTCTTAAATTTCTTTCCATTGTTGACACTAGCTATTTTGTTTTTCATTCATCTCCCTGCTGTGCAGTTCAGTCAGCAACCTTGCTATATTGGCCCTTGTTTGCTTAATAACATTAGGGTTATCAAGAGGTGAAATAGCATGATTAAGTTTCATGCGTGCGAGAGATGTTTTCTCGTTATCGATCCTTTCCAGGATCTCCTGTGTTGTCAATTGCCTAATTTCTGAATTCTTCATCTCAAAAATCTTTATGAATGATCATAATCATGCCTTACCACGAACTTTGTAGTAATGGGCAGTTTCTGTGCACCCAGTTTCATAGCTTCTTTTGCTACCTGGAAGGGTACTCCTTCACACTCCATTATTATCCTGCCAGGAGTAACAGGTGCTACAAACCCTTCAGGGGCACCTTTACCTTTACCCATTCTTACCTCGGCGGGTTTTTTGGTAATGGGTTTATCGGGGAAGATGCGTATCCACAGCTGCCCTTCACGTTTCATATGACGGGTAACAGCCTGCCTTGCGGCCTCAATTTGCCTTCCGGTTATCCAGGTAGGCTCAAGTGCTTTAATACCAAAGGATCCGAAAGCCAGCTGGTTACCTCTCTGGGCATTACCCTTCATTTTCCCTTTCTGACGTCTCCTGTATTTTGTCTTCTTAGGTTGTAACATTGTTATTTATCTTAAATACTGTAATTTACTTATCTGTTATGCGCCTTGCTTATTTCTTTCTTTTCCGAACTCCTCCACGACCTGGTTTCTGACTCTTCATAGCAATATCAGGAGAAAGGTCACGCTTACCATAAATTTCCCCTTTACATATCCATACTTTAATCCCAATCAATCCAACTTTGGTAAGAGCCTCCGCCTGTGCAAAATCTATGTCTGCCCTGAAGGTATGCAGAGGTATTCTTCCCTCTTTATAAGTTTCGCTCCTTGCCATCTCAGCACCACCCAGTCTTCCTGCAATAAGTATTTTGATTCCTTCAGCACCCATTCTCATTGTAGATGCAATAGACATTTTGATAGCCCTGCGGTATGAAATTTTACCTTCCAGCTGGCGGGCAATGTTATTGGCTACAATAGTAGCATCCAGTTCAGGACGTTTTACCTCGAAGATATTTATCTGAACTTCTTTTTTGGTAAGTTTCTTAAGCTCTTCCTTAAGCTTGTCAACTTCCTGTCCGCCTTTACCAATAATGATTCCGGGCCTGGCGGTATTAACGGTAACAGTAATTAGCTTAAGTGTTCTTTCAATAATAATATTGGAAATACTGGCCTTTGCCAGCCTGGCATTCAGATATTCTCTGATTTTGGTATCTTCCACGAGTTTACCGGAGAAATCCTTACCACCATACCAGTTGGAATCCCAGCCTTTTATTATGCCCAGCCTGTTACCTATTGGATTAATTTTCTGTCCCATCTATTTTAATTTGATGTATTTTCTAATTCTTCCTTATTTAAACTGTCAAGAACAAGTGTAACATGGTTTGATCTTTTTCTGATCCTGTAAGCACGTCCCTGCGGTGCTGTCTGCAGTCGTTTGAGCGTGCGGCCCTGGTTCACAAATGCTTCCTTGATGTAAAGGTTACTTTCCTCAATGCGTACACCTTCATTCTTTGCCTGCCAGTTGGCTATTGCAGAGAGAAGGAGTTTTTCGACATTCCGAGATGCTTCCTTCGAACTGTATTTAAGTACATCCAGGGCCCTGTTAACTTCCATGCCCTTGATCATATCTGTTACCAGCCTCATTTTACGTGGTGAGGTAGGACAGTTTCTCAAAACCGCCTGGTATGTTTTTAATTTTTCCTCTTTACGCTTCTCAGCTGAAATTCTTTTTCTTGCACCCATTTGTCAGGTTTTTATCTTATCAATAAAATTTTTTATCTGTCTCTTCCTCCGTGACCTCTGAATATGCGAGTCGGAGCGAATTCGCCCAGTTTATGACCCACCATATTCTCAGTTATATATACGGGGATGAATTTATTACCATTATGAACGGCAATAGTGTTTCCGACAAAATCAGGAGAGATCATAGACCTTCGAGACCAGGTCTTGATTACTTTCTTTTTTCCTGAATCGTTCATCTCCAGAACTCTTTTCTCGAGTTTATAGTCGATAAACGGGCCTTTTTTAATAGATCTGCTCATATTATCTCAATTATTTTTTCCGTCTTTCAATTATATATCTTCCGGAGTATTTTTTCTGCCTCCTTGTCTGGTATCCTTTAGCCGGCAATCCGGTCCGTGATCTTGGGTGCCCGCCCGAAGCACGTCCTTCACCTCCACCCATGGGGTGGTCGACGGGATTCATAGCAACGCCTCTTGTTCTTGGTCTGCGCCCTTTCCAGCGGCTTCTTCCTGCTTTACCCGATATTTCCAGCGAGTGGTCAGGGTTGGAAACAGTTCCAATTGTAGCCCTGCATTTTGTCAGGATAAGTCTTGTTTCACCCGAAGGAAGTTTTATGGTTACATACTTTTTCTCCCTGGCTACTATCTGGGCATACGAACCTGCACTTCTTGCAATTGCTCCTCCTTTACCCGGCTTAATCTCAATATTATGAATAATTGTACCTAGAGGTATTTCCTGCAAGGGCAGTGAGTTACCAATTTCAGGTGCAACGCCCGGTCCTGAAACAACAGTTTCACCTACCTTCAGACCCTGTGGAGCAAGGATATACCTTTTTTCACCATCCTCATAATAGAGGAGTGCTATACGTGCTGAACGGTTGGGGTCATACTCAATAGTTTTAACGGTAGCCTTCACACCATCCTTATTACGAAGGAAATCAATTTTACGGTACCTTCTCTTATGACCACCACCGACGTATCGTATTGTCATACGGCCGCTACTGTTTCTTCCCCCTTTTTTTCTCAGGGGCATCAGCAATGATTTTTCCGGTTCAGTAGCCGTGATTGTCTCACGGGCACTTACTATCTTATGTCTCTGACCTGGTGTTACAGGTTTTATCTTTCTAACTGCCATAATCCTTATATATTGCTATAGAAATCAATTGTATCTCCCTCGGCTACAGTAACTATAGCCTTCTTAGTGACAGGTGTTCTCCCTGACATAATACCAGAGCGGGTATAACGTACCTTGCTCTTGCTGTGATAAACCATAGTGCGCACTTCTTCAACTGTGACACCGTACATTTCTTCCACAGCATTTTTTATCTGTATCTTATTTGCATCCTTTGCAACAACAAAGCCATAGCGATTAAATTTTTCGCTCTGGTCGGTCATTTTTTCTGTTACAATCGGCTTCAGTAAAATATCCATTACTTAAAGTTTTCTAATTTTTAAAAGTTGAATGCAAAACGTCAACTGTACTCTCAAGAAGGATGAGGACTGAAGCGTTCGTAATGATGTATGTATTTAATTCATTGTTAGTTACAACATCTACACCCTTCAAATTTCGAGATGACAAATATACATTTTTATTTTGTTCCGGAAAAACAATAAGTGATTTTTTGTCCGTCACATTTAGGTTAGCGCCAATTCTGGAGAGTTCTCTTGTTTTAGGATCATCAAATTTAAAATCTTCAACAATGATGATCTTTTTCTCTTTTGCCTTGTATGAAAGCGCTGATTTCCTGGCCAGTTGCTTAACTTTTTTATTCAGTTTAAAGTCATAGCTCCTGGGTCTTGGTCCAAATGTTCTTCCACCACCCCTGAAAATAGGGTTTTTAATATCTCCGAAACGTGCGGTACCGGTTCCTTTCTGCCTTTTGATCTTTTTAGTACTGCCCTTTACCTGGCCACGTTCTTTTGTACTGTGCGTTCCCTGTCTTCCGGCAGCCATATACTGTCTTACATCAAGGTATATAGCATTATCATTTGGTTCGATACCAAATATTGCATCATCGAGATCTACTTTTTTCCCGGTATCTTTTCCTTCTATATCTACTACTGCTATTTTCATTACTTTGAAATTATTAAGTAACCACCTTTAGGACCGGGTACCGATCCTTTTACAATTAATAAATTACTGTCAGGAATAAGCTTCATGACTCTTAAGCTTATAGCCATAACTTTATTATTACCTGTACGTCCGGCCATTCTCATGCCTTTGAATACTCTTGAGGGGTATGAGGATGCCCCCAGTGATCCGGGTGAACGTTCCCTGTTATGCTGACCGTGTGTCTGATCACCGACACCTCTGAAGCCATGACGTTTTACTACGCCCTGGAAACCTTTACCTTTAGACCATCCCCTGACATCTAACCAGGTATCATCATCAAACAGGTTTACATCAAGTACATCACCTGTTTTATATTCTCCACCGGTAAAGCCGGTAAACTCAACCACCATTTTCTTTGGTGTGGTTTTAGCTTTCTTAAAATGACCTAATTCAGCTTTTGTACTGTTCTTTTCCTTCTTATCGCCATAGCCCAGCTGTAATGCATTGTAACCATCTTTATCTTCTGTTTTGACCTGGGTAACAACACAAGGGCCGGCTTCAATTACCGTACATGGAATATTTTTTCCGTCTTCATCGAAAACAGAAGTCATTCCAACTTTTTTGCCTATTAATCCCTGCATTTTTGTTAATCTTTACTGGTTTCACACTTTGATTTCTACTTCCACACCACTTGGTAACTCGAGCTTCATAAGAGCATCGATGGTTTTGGGTGTTGAGCTGTAAATATCAAGCAGCCGCTTGTAACTGGACAGCTGGAACTGCTCTCTCGACTTTTTATTTACGAATGTTGATCTGAGGATCGTAAACACCCGCTTGTGTGTCGGGAGAGGGATGGGCCCGCTAACTACAGCACCAGTAGATTTTACCGTCTTTACGATCTTCTCGGCGGATTTATCGACGAGATTATGATCATAAGATTTCAGTTTAATTCGAATTTTCTGACTCATCTCTAATTAAAATTTTCCTTTAATTTGTTCAATAATCTTTTTTGAAATATCTTCAGGCACCTCCTCATAGTGGGAATACTCCATGGTAGAAGTAGCCCTTCCGGAAGTCAGGGTCCTAAGTACGGTAACATAACCAAAGTTTTCTGCCAGCGGCACTTTTGCTTTAATAACCCTTGAACCTGCCTTCGATTCCATACCTTCCACTTTTCCTCTTCTCCTGTTAAAATCGCTTACCACATCGCCAACGAATTCTTCGGGTGTTACCACCTCTGCTTTCATTACAGGTTCAAGAATTACGGGCCTGCATTTACTGGCCGCATTCTTAAGTGCCTGGCGTGCAGCAATCTCGAATGACAGTGAATCGGAATCGACCGGATGGTATGAACCGTCTTTGAGTACAACTTTCAGGTTATAGATAGGGAATCCTGCCAGCGGGCCATTCATCATTGCTGTATTAAAGCCCTTTTCCACTGCAGGGATAAATTCTCTCGGAATATTCCCTCCTTTAACCTTATCGATAAACTGAAGCCCGGCAAATTCATCTTCAGCAGGCATTATTTCAACCTCTATATCTGCAAATTTACCCTTACCTCCTGTTTGCTTTTTAAACACCTCACGGTGTTCTACAGGTCTGGTAAGTGCCTCTTTGTATGCAACCTGGGGTTTGCCCTGGTTACATTCAATCTTGAACTCTCTTTTCAGACGGTCAATAAGTATTTCCAGGTGCAGTTCACCCATGCCACTAATAACGGTCTGGCCGCTATCATCATCGGTTTTAACCTGGAAAGTAGGATCTTCCTCGGCCAGTTTACCAAGAGCCACACCAAGCTTATCAACATCGGCCTGTGTTTTTGGCTCAATGGCAATGCCAATTACCGGATCGGGGAATTCCATAGACTCAAGCCAGATAGGCTTGTGGATTGCACAAAGTGTATCGCCTGTTTTAAGATTTTTAAATCCGACGGCGGCACATATATCACCTGCCTCAATTTTTTCCTTGGGATTCTGCTTATTAGCATGCATCTGGAACAGGCGGTTTACTCTGTCTCTTTTGCCGGTCCGCATATTCAGCACCATATCGCCGGTTTTCAGTTCTCCTGAATAAACCCTTAGAAATGCTAGTCGGCCAACAAAAGGATCAGTAGCAATTTTAAAAGCCAGTGCGGAAAATGGTTCCGTCTTATCCGGCATACGTATATCTTCTTCGTTAGTTTTGGGGTTGATACCTTTTACTCCGCCCACCTGCAGAGGTGAGGGCAGATATGCCACAACTGAATCAATAAGCCTCTGGATGCCTTTGTTCTTGAAAGCTGATCCGCAGAGGACAGGTACTGCAAGCCCCTCTATGGTTGACTTACGCATTACCGTGAGCATATCATCACGCGTAATAGAATCCGGGTCATCGAAATATCTCTCCAACAGGGTATCATCAGCTTCAGCAACCGATTCAATCAGTTTGACCCTCCATTCCTCGGCTTCTTCTTTTAATTCATCCGGTATCTCAACAAGTTCGTAATTTGTACCCAGGTTCTCATCACTGTACCATACCACAGCCTTATTCTCAATAAGATCTATTACACCGGTAAAGTCTTCTCCTGAGCCCATAGGTATCTGCAGTGGTACCGCATTGGCACCAAGTTTATCCCTTATCTCTTCAACCACACTGAAGAAATCAGCCCCTACACGGTCCATCTTATTGACGAAAGCAATTTTCGGAACACCGTATTTATCGGCCTGTCTCCAGACAGTTTCTGATTGAGGCTCCACACCACCAACAGCACAGAATACTGCAATTGCACCATCAAGAACACGCAGCGAGCGTTCAACCTCAACAGTAAAATCGACATGACCGGGAGTATCAATAATATTGATCTTATACTCCTTCCCGAGATATTTCCAGAAAGTGGTGGTAGCAGCTGAAGTAATTGTAATACCACGCTCCTGCTCCTGGACCATCCAGTCCATTTGAGCATTACCGTCATGTACCTCACCCAGGCGATGCGTACGACCGGTATAGTACAGAACCCTCTCTGTAGTAGTGGTCTTGCCCGCATCAATGTGAGCCATGATGCCAATATTCCGTGTATATTCCAGTTTACTACTCATAAATAATTAAAACAACTTTCTAGAAGCGGAAATGAGCAAATGCCTTATTAGCTTCTGCCATCCTGTGTGTATCTTCTTTTCGTTTATAAGCTCCACCTTCATTATTATAGGCTGCAATAACTTCTGCTGCGAGTCTTTCTGCCATATTCTTGCCGGGCCTTCTGCGTGCAAAATGGATAAGGTTTTTCATACTTATACTTATCTTCCTGTCGCCTCGCACCTCCATTGGAACCTGGAAGGTAGCTCCTCCTACCCTTCGGCTTTTAACCTCAACCTGAGGGGTAATATTCTCAAGTGCCTGTTTCCATATCTCAAGAGCACTTTTTTCCTCGTCCTTCATCTTCCCTTCAACAATGTCCAGAGAATTATAAAAGATTGTAAAGGCAAGATTCTTCTTGCCACTTAGCATAAGGTTATTCACAAACCTAGTTACATAAGGGTCATTGAATTTGGGATCAGGAAGAATGATCCTCTTTTTTGGTCTTGATTTTCTCATTATCTAACTCCTTACATTGTTAACAACTAATTCTTTGGCCTTTTGGCCCCGTATTTTGAACGTCTCTGTGTACGACCCTCAACACCTGAAGTATCGAGAGCTCCTCTAACAAGGTGATACCTGACACCCGGAAGGTCTTTTACCCTTCCTCCTCTGATAAGCACAATAGAGTGTTCCTGAAGATTATGTCCCTCTCCCGGGATATAAGCATTCACCTCCTTGCCATTGGTTAGCCTTACCCTGGCCACTTTCCTCATGGCCGAGTTAGGTTTCTTCGGTGTGGTTGTGTATACTCTGACGCAAACACCCCTTCTCTGAGGACAGGAATCAAGTGCAGGAGCTTTCCTTTTCTCCTCCATGGTCCTTCTGCCCTTTCTCACTAATTGTTGTATTGTTGGCATAAATACAATTGTTTATATTAAACTGTAAATCAATATGTCAATTAAACTATCGGGGTAAAACACCCCTTGCACCCCTTCACGGGCAACTAATATGGTTTTCGTTTTATTTACCTGAAAAACGTAAGTTATTTGCAGGTTCCTTCCCGACCGTTTCCCTGAGAATATTTTTTATTCACTTACTTTGTGGAGGAAACCACCGGTACTCCTGGGTCTCAAAAACCGCCGCAAAGAAAAGGCTTTTTTTTATAACAAGCAAATATTTTATGAAGAAATTGGAGAAATGATTGATTGTTGAGGAAAAAGGACTAAAGACAAAGGACTAAAGGCAAAAGGCAAAAGGCAAAAGGCAAAGGACAAAAGACAAAAGACAAAAGAGGACCGAGCGTTAATGATTTGCCCGGTGGGCAAATCTAGCGAGGGGCCAGGTAGTGGGGACGAAGACAAAAGGCAAAGGTGTGAAGGCAGATTATAAAGACTGAAGCTGAAAATTATCAATAATCCATTATTGCTCGTTCCCACGGGCCACAATCACCATCCGCTCGCGTGCTCGCATGACTCGCTTGCTGTCAGCAACCTCGCCCTGCTCGGTTCCAATAATCCAATAATCCACCAATCCATTATTCCATTAATCCAATTTTTATTATCTTTGGGCGCTCAAAACTGGTATATAATATATTGTATAACGAATAATAATTTTAAGGGATGAAAAATTATCAAGCCGGACAGATAAAGTCTATAGCTCTTCTGGGAAATGCCGGATCCGGCAAAACTACATTTGCCGAAGCAATGCTGTTGAATGGCGGGATTATCGAAAGAAGAGGTTCCGTAGAAAACAAGAATACCGCATCTGACTACCGACCTGTAGAACATGAGAATGGTAACTCTGTTTTTGCTTCAGTGCTTCATACTGTACATGACGATAAAAAGATAAATATTCTGGATGCCCCGGGTCTTGACGATTTTGCAGGCGGTGTAATATCTTCACTTCTGGTGACCGAAACGGCACTGATGATGATCAATGTGCAAAATGGGGTTGAAGTAGGTTCTGAAATTCATTTTCGCCATGCCGAAAGAATGAATAAACCCATGATCCTGTGTATTAACGGGCTTGATCATGAAAAAACAAACTTCGACAAGTCTGTAGAGATGATGAAAGACCGGTTCGGCGGTAATGTAACCCTGGTACAATTCCCGGTGAATGAGGGTGAAGATTTTGATTCCATCATCGATGTTATCAAGATGAAGATGCTCAAATATCCGAAAGAAGGTGGTTTATGCGAAGAGCACGATCTTCCGTCCGAATATGCCGATAAAGCGGCTGAACTTCAGGCTGAACTAATTGAGAAAGCAGCAGAAAATGATGAATCCCTGATGGAAATATTCTTCGAAAATGATACCCTTACAGAAGATGAAATGAAATCCGGTATCAAGACAGGTCTGCTGCAGAGGGGTATCTTCCCCGTTTTCTGTGCCTCTGCCAAAGGAAACAAAGGCGTGGACAGAATCACTGAATTTATTGCCAATGTTGCCCCACTTGCCCCGGAAACACCGGCATGGAAAACCGAAGACGGAAATGAAATTAAATGGGATGCCGATGGTGATGTTTCACTTTTTGTCTTTAAATCGTCCATAGAGGATCATATAGGTGAAATTAATTTTTTCAAGGTAATATCAGGTAAAATAAAGGAAAACCTGGATGTTACTAACCAGTTAAACAGTACAAAAGAAAGATTATCACAGATATTTGTAAGTGCCGGTAAAAACAGGGTAAAAGTAAATGAACTTTTTGCCGGGGATATTGGTGCTGTAGTTAAGCTGAAAAGCACAAAAACTAACCATACGCTTAACAGCAGCGGAAGCTTTAGTTTTCCGAAAATTAAATTTCCTGAACCAAAATTCCGTACGGCTATAAGACCCAACAGTGAAGGTGATGAGGAAAAACTGGGCGAGGCTCTCAGTCGCATGCACCAGGAAGACCCAACCATACTGGTTGAATATTCGAAAGAACTCAAGCAAATAATTGTTTACGGACAGGGTGAGTACCACCTTAATATACTGAAATGGCACCTTGACAATATTTTCAAGATTGAGACAGAATACTATGCCCCCAAGATACCCTACCGTGAGACTATCACAAAATCAGCACAGGCAGATTACAGGCACAAGAAACAATCCGGAGGTGCTGGTCAGTTCGGAGAAGTGCACATGATAATTGAACCTTTTGAGGAGGGATCGGAACCAAACCCGGCCATGAAGGTTAATGGTAAGGACTATAAACTTTCAATCCGCGATAAGGATCAGCATAAACTTGAATGGGGAGGCGTGCTGGAGTTTTGTAATTGTATAGTAGGAGGATCAATTGACGGAAGATTTATGCCGGCCATCCTTAAGGGAATAATGGAAAAAATGGAAGAAGGTCCGCTTACAGGTTCATATGCACGTGACATAAGGGTTTATGTATATGACGGTAAGATGCACCCGGTTGATTCAAACGAGATATCTTTTAAGCTGGCAGGTAGAAATGCCTTTAGTAACGCATTTAAATCTGCCAATCCGAAAATTCTTGAACCTGTTTATGATGTCGAAATCATGGTACCATCAGACAGAATGGGTGATGTAATAAGTGACCTGCAGGGACGCCGCGGAATGGTTCTTGGCATGAACAGCGAAAAAGGATTTGAAGTGGTTAAGGCAAAAGTGCCCCTGGCTGAAATGAATAAGTATTCAACTGCACTTAGCTCAATAACAGGCGGACGTGCAATGTACAGCATGAAATTTGCCGAATATGTACAGGTACCATCAGATGTGCAGGATGTTGTTATCAAGGCTTACGCAGAACAGCAGGAAGAAGAATAACACAGATTGCACTGATTAAAGCAGATTACGCAGATAACTATAAGATAATGAGGTGTGGGTTTAGTTAACCACACCTCTTTTAAATTCAATTGATTAACTTTACATTGAATTAGCCATAAAAAAAGAATGAGATTATGAAATATTTACTGTTAACAGCTTTTGCGTTCTGCCTCCTGGCGCCCTTAAATGCACAGAACCTCTGGTTAGGGAAAGAAGGACAAAAATTTTACGATGAACTTGTAATAAGAAAAGCTCTAAAAGGTGAAAAGCCTGATTATGACGGTTCTCCTTATATGAAAGATGAATTTTCAGAATCCACCGTCATTTTCAAATCGGGAGAGGTGTTTGAAGAAGTACCACTGAGATATAATATTTTCAATGACCAGTTTGAAGCTGAGATGGAAAAGGGTGTTTACGCACTTAAGCGTGGAAGCGTAGTAACTGAAGTAATAATTGATGACCGGCATTTTGAATACTCCCCTTATATCTATATGTCAAAAGAAAAGGCAGGATACCTTGAGCTTTTGCACAAAGGAGACTACTCACTCTACAGGCAGCTGCAGGTTGAATTTAAAGAAGCTCAGCCTGCACAGCCATATATCGAAGAACGTCCTGCAATGTTTAACAGGAAAAGTCCGTTGTACTACATTGCACAGGGTGATGAAGCTCCTGTCTTTATAAAAAACAGGAGAGATGCAATTAATTACGGCGAACAAAATGGCATGGAGCTAAAAAAATATATCAAGAAAAACAGGCTGAAGATGAGAGACCGGGAAGACTTCATGCAACTGGTTAAGTACATGAACCAGCAATAGCCCCAAACCCCTGAGTACAGCCCACTCAATAAGCGCTTCGTCATCACTGACCCGCTTCGTCACTCAGTCGCTTCGTCCTCATCAATACACCCCGGTAACATCCCACGCAAATGCCCGTGCACCAACATCCGTATTCTGTTCGTCCATCTTCCTCACGGCATCCAGTATAGCGGTCACCTTATCATCTTCAACAATAGTAAGTGTAGCTGAATTGATCTCAGGCCAGGTATGGGTGCCAAGGTGTGGGACTCCACCCCTGGAGCCCCTTCCTTTCATATTGTTCCACTCACTGTAACCATCAATTCCAAGCCGGTCGAGGATATACTCCACCTTTTCTGTATGCGCCTGGTTATATATTATAAAAACTGCTTTCATTACCTGTATTATTTAGACGTTGATAATTCATTGCCATTAAGAAAATCATACTGTTCATGTGATTTACGCTTTCTGTCTCTTTCTCCTCTCCTGGCAAAAATCACATAAACTACCGGGACAAGAACAAGGGTTACCATTGTTGAGAAAATAAGACCTCCGATAACCGATATACCCATTGGGCTCCATATTTCTGATCCTTCACCAACACTTATTGCAAGCGGTAACATACCAAGTATGGTTGTAGCTGATGTCATAAGCACCGGCCTGAGCCTTGAGCGGCCTGAAACGGCAACAGCCTCATAGAGATCAAGCCCCCTGTCGCGTTGAAGATTGATATAATCAACCAGAACAATAGCATTTTTCACCACAATACCAATCAGCATTATTGCGCCAATACCGGCAATAAGGCTCAGGGTTGTATTCGTAAGGAACAGGGCAATTGCAACACCACTGAAAGAAAATGGTATTGAGAACATTATTATTAATGGCATTTTAAGTGATTCAAACTGTGAAGCCATAACAATATACACAAGCACAAGGCTGACAAGCAAGAGCAGGGCAAGATCCTGAAATGACTCCATCTGCTCCTCTATAGTGCCTGATATCTGAACTTCAACGCCCGCGGGGGTCTCCAGGTCATCAATTAATGCCTGTATATCTCCCGCTATATCACCGAGAGGCCTCTCGTAAGGGGTAGCAGAAACAGTAACTATCCTTTCCTTCCTCTTATGCTCAATATTCGGAGGCGACCAATATTCTTTTATCTCAGCAATCTCGCCAAGCTTAACCATCTGCCCCTGTGTATTCATAATACTTATGTTCCTGATATCGGTGATTGAGTTCCTTGATTCTTCGTTAAAACGGACTATCACATCATATTCATCTCCAAACTGTCTTAACCTTGTGGCTGTCATTCCTGCCACCCTGTTCTTAACGGCATTTGAGACTGTTGCTGTGTTAAGCCCGTGCCTTATCATTTTATTCTGGTCAAGGACAATCTGAAGTTCAGGTTTTGAAGGATCACGGCTTATCTGTATATCCCGGGCTCCTTCAATATTATTCATCTTTTCTGCTATCTCCTCCGCAACCTGGTTTGTCTCACTGATATCATATCCATATACTTCAACCTCCACATTGTTTCCTCCAAAGCTCATACCCTGGTCGGTTGTGGATACCTGGTAATTTATGATCTCCGGAATATTGTCAAGCCTCTGCCTGAAATCTTCAGCTACCTCCCAGACAGTCCTCTCCCTTTCCAGCACATCTGAAAGAGCAATAGTATAAATAATTGTATGAGTTCCGGTATTCGAGAACATAGTGGCAAAATTAACTCCTTCATCTGTACCGGTTGATGAAGATATCAGTTCCACTTCAGGAAAATCTGCAGAAAGGATACTGTCAATCCTGTGTGTAATTGTCTTTGTCTCGCTTACCCTGGTTCCGGTCTGAAGTTCTACCGTGGCACTCAGGCGTGATTCATCAGACTCAGGGATAAACTCCGTACCCACACTGCTCAGCAATGATAATGATCCCGCAAAAACCACTACAGAAAGAATACTGACTACCGTTTTATGGGTCAGAGCCCACCTCAGTGTGCTTTCATAAAATCCTTCGAAGCGATTAAGGCCTACTCTTATAGTATTATCATAGCTGAATTTGCTCTTTGGTTTGTTATTTTTGCGCAACCTCAGTAATAATGAACTGAGCGTGGGGGTAAGAGTTATGGCCGCAATTGTTGAAGTGACTGTAGTCAGTGTGACAATCAAACCAAGCTGCTTGAACAGTACACCTGTTAATCCGCCTACAAAAGTCAGTGGAAAGAACACTGCCACAACGGTTAGTGTTGTAACAATAACAGCCAGCCATACTTCATTGGTTGCATAAATTGCTGCTTCCCTTGGCCTGCTTTTCCTCTCAATATGCTTCGTAATATTTTCCAGGATTACGATTGCATCATCCACTACCATACCTATTGCTATTGAAAGGGATGATAGTGAAATAATATTAATCGAATTTCCTGAAATAAAAAGGTAAATAAATGCAACGATCAGTGAAATTGGAATAGTCAGCACAACAATAAAAGTTGCTCTCCACCTTCCCAGGAAAAAAAGTACTACCAGCACAACGAATATACCTGCAAAAAGCAAGGCGCTGGTAAGGTTATTTATAGATCCTACAATAAACTCCGAGGAGTCAAAAATGGGCTGTATCGTTACATCCGGAGGAAGGTCCTTTTGCAGTTTTTTAAGTGTCTTTCTTACTTCGCTGGCTACTTTAACCGTATTACCTCCGGATTGTTTCTGCACAAACATCCTCATTCCCAGCTCACCGTTTATTCTTTCCTCAACCTTGGACTCCCTGATGGTATCGTTAATGTCGGCTACATCACTCAGATAGATAGTATTACCATTGAAACTACCCACAACAAGATTTTCCAGGACATCGCTGTTTTCAAACTCTCCCTGTATCCTGAGAGGATAATCCAGGTCGCCCATCTCAAGGTAGCCGGCCGGGGTGTTAAGGTTTTCCATGCGAAGCACATTGCCAATTTGTTCAATCGACAGCTTATATGCTTCCAGTTTCCTGGGATCAACATCAACATATATCTCTCTGCCCGGCGCACCTGCAATACCTACCGAGCCAATTCCTTCAATCCTGTTAAGAGGATTTATCACTTTCTCATCAAGCAGTTTCTCCAGTCCCTCATAACTTTCATCCGCCGTGATGGCATAGAAAACTATAGGCATCATACTGGAATTGAACTTAAGGATTGAAGGATCTTCAACATCTTCAGGAAGGAATGGCACTATAAAGTTAAGTGCATCCCTCACTTCATTAGCTGCTTCATCAAGGTTGGTTTCATACTCGAATTCCAGAAAAATAGTTGATGTATTATCACTTGATACTGATGTTACCTCCTTAAGATTACTGACCGTATTAAGCTGATCTTCGAGCAGATCAGTTACATTGGTTTCGATATCAGATGCACTGGCCCCCTGGTAAGAGGTAAAAACAGTCAAAAAGGGTAATTCTATCTCCGGATAAAGATCCACAGGCAGCCTGTTGAGTGAATACAGGCCCACTACCATAAGAGCAACGAAGATCAGGATGGTAGTAAGTGGCCTTTTTACTGCGGTACTATATATACTCATAAGATTATATTCTGATTTATTTAATTAACTACTTTGATTTTGTCACCGTTGGTAAGTTTGGCCTGTCCGTCAATAACCAGCATCTCACCCTCTGATATCTCATCACTGATGATCTCTACCATTTCATCAAATCGTTTACCCAGGGTTACATTCTGCTTTATTGCAACACCGTTCCGGTTAATGAACACATAACGGTTATTGGTACCTTCCTGCTGAAGTACAACATTGGAAGGAACTACATATGCTTCTTCTTCGCCAAGGAACATGGAAACCCTTACAAACATGCCAGGCTTAAGGTCCCGCTCTTTGTTAGGTACAGTAATTTCGACCTCGAATGACCTTGTCAAAGGATCCACAACCGGGTGCACAAGGCTTACTTTCCCGGAAAATTCCCGGTCCCTGTAAACATCTGCCTTAACAGAAGCAGTCATACCCTCTTCAATCACGGGAATATATTTTTCAGAAATATTCACTATGGCTTTCACCGGGTTAAGCTGCATAATTGTTAACACGGCAGCTTTGCCTGCAGGCGTATTTGGTGCTCCGCTGTACATTTCGCCATTTTCAAAATATTTACCTGTAATTATTCCGTTGAACGGGGCATAGATGACTGTGTTCTCCCTCAGGAATTCCACATTGCTTTCAGTCACTTCAACCTGTGTTTTCATCTGGTCATATTGCTGCCTGGGGATATCACCCGTTTCCAGCAGGGTTGCAAGCCTCTGCAGATCTGTTTTAAGATTGCCAAGCTGAATCTCAGCCTGGTGAAGCTGCGTTTGATCCATCAAAAAGAGCTTCTGCCCTTTATTAACCCTGTTACCTTCCTCTGCATAAATCCTGTTAATACGTCCCGGTGACGCCGGAGCCATGTTAACTTCTTCAAAAGCCTCGAGCGTAGCTGTATAATCAATACTTCTCTTAATAGTGGAAAGGTCAAGAGCCTTTGTTCTTACTACTATCTCTTTAGTTTCCTGGTCATTAACTGCATCGTCAGCCTCTCCTTCTCCTGGCTGCTGTTTGCATCCTGCAAAAATGAGAGTAATGATTGCAAAAAGGGGTAAAATTCTTCTGTATTCCATTTTTGTATATTTTTTCATCGTTAAATATTATTCAATAATTTATCAAGTGCCAGTTTTGTCTGAAGCAAATCCATAACAGCACTTATATAATTGTTTTGTGCCTGTAAATAATTATTATGCGCCTGGGTCAGGTCAAGACTTGAAGCCATACCCTGTCGGTATTTATTCTCAATACTCTCATAAACCCTCCTTGCAACCTCAACATTTTCCTTTTGTGTTTCGTATTGGTCACGGGAATTAATCAGGTTAAAGCGTAATTGCTTTTCCTGAAGGAGCAACTGGTCTGAAACCAGATTTTTGCTGGTTCTTGCCTTCTCAAGATTTATCTGTGCCTTTTTGATCTTCGAATAACGCTGTCCGCTCGCAAATATTGGCACATTAACCTGGAAGCCCAGCATTGAGTTTGGAAACCAGTCTAGGCCATTCAGCTCATCTCCCATCCCGTTCTTATTCCAGGAATAAAATGCTGAAAGACTTGGCAGTATACTGGCTTTCTCATTCTTAAGCGTCAACTCCTGCATCTTTTCCCGGCTTTGCACCAGTTTAAAATCAATGTGATTCCGGTAATTAAAATCATTATCGATCAGAGCTTCAATATTAGCTTCCGCCAGTAAGTTATCAAGGTCTGTTGTAAGAGATATGTCTTTATGCATATCCAAACCCAGCTGGAACCTCAGGAGATTGTAGTTAAGTTCGAGATTCCTTTCAAGAGACCTGACATTTGTCTCCAGTCCTCTTACATTACTTAACATCTGATCAACATCGGTCTCTTCAGCCATCCCTACATCGGCCATTGATTTGGTAGAGCGATAAATATCCCTCAGGTTTTCCGTATTCTCTTCCAGTATATCAAGCGATTCACGGGATATAAGAATCAGAAAATAAGTATTAATTACCTGTTCTCTGATATCTATCTCTGACTTTTCAAGCGACTGCCGGCTCATCTTCTCTGCCAGCTTAGCTGTCTGCACTCCCACGAAATACGGTGCATTAAAGATCATCTGTGTAGCCTGGAGGCCATATGAACCGTTATACTTGGATCCAAACTGTACAGGCACTTTAGTACCTGGCTGACCAATTATTTCTCCCGGTAACAGGGTTGTCATCAATTTAAGGTTATCATTCAGAGAACCGCTGCCGTCAACTCTGGGAAGACCGTTAGAAATGATTTCCCATTTTGACATCTCGGCTGCCTGAACATCATACCTTGATGATTTTACCATTTTGTTATGCTGTATGGCATATTCCTGGGCATCCTGCAAACTGAGAGTAAGCACGGAGTCCGGCTCCTGAGCCACCAGGCTGCCACCTGACAGCAGCAGTAACAATACATTAAACCATGTAATTTTTACTATTCTATCCATTGAATTCAAAGTTTTTCTGATTTGTATATTTATCAATTAATTTTCTTCCCTTTTCTGTTGATATCCCCCGCAGGTAGTTAATCAAGAGGTCATTAATTATATCTGCTCTGCTGAACTGCCTGTCAGGCAGGTATTGATTATCCCTTGTTATATCAATTGCTGCATGAATACCTGAATTTACAATGTCAATATTGAGATCATCCCTGAATATTTTTTCTTTAACACCCCTCCTGAGCATGTTTAATGACATTTCAAAATTCCTTATATCGCTCTTCCGGCATAAATTCTCATAAACACCGTAATGATATTTCTTCATCTCAATCAGATATGTAGGACTGCTCGTCCGGAAATGACTGGATGCAACCCTCAGTATCTCAAAAACTGCCTCTATTACATTGCCTGATTTATCCATTATCTCCCTGAAAACAACTTTCTGTTTCTCAGCCATTGTCCTGATCACATTTTCCAGTAAGGTATCTTTATCAGAGAAATGCTCATATATTGTCCGTTTTGACATACCAAGTTCGTGGGCAATAGAGTCCATTGTGACCGCTCTTACCCCGTATTTCATGAATAAAGCTGCTGCTTCTGCCGTTATTCGATCCCTGTAATCCATTCAATATAATCCGTTCAATCCGGTTGCAATAATGAGAAAACTTTTTCAGTTCCCAAAGTTTTTAATGTTAAAAAACAATTAAAATCGGTGAATGACGATATACAGTCGGCGAATGAGAACATTGATAATTGATAATGGATAATTGATAATTTGATATTCAGTGCTGGCAATTGACAATGCACAACCAGTTAATTATCTGCAAGCTTAAGCCTGGCGAATCTTAACAGTAATTTCTTTTTCCCGGTATTGTCAAATTCCACCAGGGCAGTATTGTTTGGTGCTTCACCATCAATGGATAGTATTACTCCCCTGCCAAAACGGTCGTGGTAAACGCTGATCCCTTCGACAAGCTTTTCGACGGGAGCAGCATCCTGATCACTACCAGGGGCAACAGAACCTGTATTTACGCGCTTAAATCTTTTATTGTCAGGAGTGGTGTAGCCAGGTCTTTTCTCATCTGATCTGTGCTGCCAACTTACTCTATTCTCATAAGTTATGGCAGTGTTTCTTCTCTCAGCCTGCCTGACTTTCCTGTCCGGATATTCCAGGTATTTATCACCTATCTCTTCGAGGAAACGACTGGGTTTACAATTCTCAAGCTTACCCCATTTATACCGGTTCAGGGCATAACTTACTGTTGCCCTTTCCCTTGCCCTTGTAACAGCCACGTAAAACAGGCGTCTTTCCTCTTCCAGTCCGCTTGGCTCGGAGAGAGACATAAGAGAAGGGAAAAGGTTTTCCTCCAGACCGGCAATATATACATGTTTAAACTCAAGTCCTTTTGCCGAGTGCATGGTCATTAACGTTACCTTGTTCCTGTCCTCTTCCTTTTCTGTATCCCTGTCTGTCAGCAGGGCCACTGACTCAAGGTAAGCCGGCAGTCCGGATGGCTCACCATTTGTTTCAGCATATTCTGTAAACTCCTTTATTGCATTCAGCAATTCCTGCATGTTTTCATAGCGGCTGATTTCCTCAGGTGTTTGTCCCTCCTTCAGCTCCCTCAGAATTCCTGTAGCTGAAGCTATATCGAATGCTGCATCATAGGCGTTAGCATTTGCTGATTTTTCTGAAACTGATTTTATAAGGTCTGCATAGCTGCCTATCCTCTTCCAGGTGGCAGGGGTAAACAATGATGAGTGCCCTTCAGGATTTGCAATAACTGACCACGGTGAAACATCCTTTCCGGTTGCGGCTTCAAATATCCTGCCCACCGTTGTTTTACCAATGCCCCTTTTAGGATAGTTGATCGTCCTTTTCAATGCTTCCTCGTCATCAGGATTGATAACCATCCTGAAATAGGCCAGGATATCTTTAATTTCCTTTCGCTCGTAGAATGACAGGCCACCATATATTTTATAAGGGATATTCTTTTTCCTGAATGTTTCCTCAAAAATCCTCGATTGCGCATTTGTACGGTAAAGAACAGCAAATTCTTCCCACTTTGTTTGTTCTGATATATTAAGGTCAAAAATATCTGAGGCAATCTTAAAGCCCTCCTCACCGTCAGTCATTGATTCCATTACCCTTATCCTGTTACCCTCTGCTTTGCGGGAAAAGACAGTCTTTTTTATCTGACCCTTATTATGGTCAATAATATTATTTGCAGCATTAACAATCATCTGGGTAGATCTGTAATTCTGCTCAAGCTTGAAAAGTTTATAATCGGGGTAATCATTCTTGAAGTTCAGGATATTCTCAATTCTTGCACCCCTGAATGAGTATATACTCTGAGCATCATCACCAACAACACACAGGTTCCTGTGTTCTTCGGAAAGTTTTTTAACTATAAGGTACTGTGAGTAATTTGTATCCTGGTACTCATCAACAAGGATGTATTTAAACCGCATGCGATAATTATCGAGCACATCAGGATGATCCCTGAACAGTATATTTGTATTCAGCAGCAGATCATCAAAATCCATTGCCCCCGATTTATAGCACCGCCTGGCATACCTGAGATATATTTCCGAAAGCATAGGGACCCTGGCCATCCTGTCTTTTTCTGTTATGGTCGTTGTAGAAGAATATGTCCTGGCTGTCACAAGGTTATTCTTTGCTGCCGATATACGTGCAGCCACCGAGGCCGGTTTATACACCTTGTCATCAAGCCCCATTTCCTTTATGATTGACCTTATAAGGCTTCTTGAATCTGTTGTATCGTAAATGGTGTAGCTTGAAGGGTATCCCAGCTTATCCGCTTCAGACCTGAGTATTCTTGCAAAGATACTGTGAAATGTACCCATCCAAAGGTAACGGCTGTTATTATAGCCTGCAATATTCATAATACGCTGCTTCATCTCGTTAGCAGCCTTGTTGGTAAAGGTAAGTGCCAGGATTGAATGTGCCGGTACTCCTTTTTCAAGGAGATGGGCTATCCTGTAGGTCAGAACCCTTGTCTTTCCGGATCCGGCACCTGCAATAACCAGCGAAGGTCCGTCAGTATTGGTGACTGCTTCCTTCTGAGCCTCATTTAGTTCACTTAGGTAATCAACTGCCATAGGGATAAATCCACATTTAAGATGAGCACAAAGTTACGAAAACAGATCATAAATAGTAATGAAGAGATAAGCATTAAGCATTAAGTTTTCAACATATAAATCCCTTTTCACTCCCTTGCAAAGGCGGGGTACATTTATTATACTTGCAGACGGATATAACAATTTGGAAGCTTAATCGTTATTTCTCTGATTAACCAGAAACAACAGAGTGAGAATATTCTTATCATTTATATTACTGGCCTGCACAAGCATACTCAATGCACAGATTACGGCTCCCGGAGCCAGTGCTGCAAGGTACACTGATTACCCCCTGACAGGGAATAATGACCCTATTTTTATTTTCTGTTCATCAGATGGTTACTCCCTGGCATCCCTGAATGCTGTAAGCCCGGGCGGCAGTGGCCCCTTTGATTTTACATGGACAAAATGGGATGAACCCGGTTCTGATTTCTCTATCATTGTGGCACAGGAAAATGATGTATTAAGCTCATCCCTCAGCAATATTGATGAAGGAGGGTACAGGGTAGAAATAAGTGACGGTGTCGATTACGATACCTCTTTTATAGCCTGGGTCTTTATAGACAGTCCACTTGCTGTTGCCGGTTTACGCGACTTCAAATGCAATTATGTTGCCCTTGACGGTGAGGCAGCAACAGACCCTTTTTATTATGCTGACCCTGCTGACGGAACAAGTGTTGAACTTCCTAATGATTTCAGTTTCATCTGGTCATCTGATCCGGTATCCACAATACCCTATCCTGAACTTGAATTAGATCCCCAGACATTTGACCCGCCTCTTGAAGATGTATGGTATAACCTGCATGTTGTTGACAGCTTCGGCTGCTCTGCAGATTCATCATTCTTCTATGAATCCATACATGTAAAGGCTGACTTCGAAGCTGACCCCGTTCAGGGCGAAGCACCCCTTGAAGTATTTATTACTGATAATTCCGTAAGAAGCAACTCATACCGGTGGGAATTTGGCGATGATACAATATCGTATCTTCAATCACCCGTATCACATACCTACTATTATCCGGGAAATTACAAGATGAAACTGTTTATTGAGAGTGAGCTGTTTTGCAAGGATTCAATGAGTGTGGACATAACAGTGGAACCCTCTACCCTGAATATACCCAATGTATTCACACCCGATGGCGATGGAAACAACGATTTCTTCTATGTTGACAATAAATCTCTCAGAACCATCTTTGTGCAGGTCTTCAGCAAGAACGGACAGAGGGTCTATGTTTTTGACGGCGAAAGCGATGAGCTGAAAGACTGGCAGGGATGGGACGGCAATATTGGCAACAGCAAGGCCAGCCCGGGTATATATTTCTACATAATACGGGCGCGCGGATGGGATGACGTTGTTTACGAGGGAAAAGAGTTCAGGGGATTCCTGTATCTTTACAGGTAGTGGCAGGGAGCAGGGAGACTAAGAGACGAAGAGACTTAGCGTTAAAGGATGCACAAATACACCAATACACCAATACACCAATACACCAATACACCAATACACCAATACACAAATCAACGATTTAACAGTTCAACACTAAAAACAGGAACTCTTCCAATGAAAAAATCAATAATCCTTATTCTTCTGCTGGCATGCAGTGTTACAGCTTATAATCAGGATAATCTGAAAACTCAGATTGAGTCTGCTGTCGCGGCAATTGAAAATGAGCACTATGAAATCTACAAAGACCTTCATACCCATCCAGAGGTTTCCCTGATGGAGATTGAGACTGCTAAAAAGATGGCCATGCATCTTGAAGATATTGGCTTTGATGTAACAAGGAGCTTCAGCGCTAACAGCCTTGTTGGTGTACTGGAGAATGGCGAAGGACCCGTAATCATGATGCGTACAGATATGGATGCCCTGCCCATAAAAGAACAGACAGGTCTGCCATACGCAAGCAAAGTTATTATGAAAGATGCTTCAGGTAGCGAAGTGCCTGCCATGCATGCCTGCGGGCATGATATGCATATGACTCTCTGGCTTGGCACATTGAATACACTGGTAACACTAAAGGATAAATGGTCAGGAACCATAATTGCCGTTGCCCAGCAGGCAGAAGAAATCAGTGGTGGAGCAAAAAGAATGACGGAGGACGGTTTGTTTGAACAATTCCCGGTACCCGCTTACGCCCTGGCATATCATGTAAACGCCGAACTTCCGGCGGGTTCTGTCGGGTATTACCCCGGCCCGATCTTTGGAGGAGTTAGCTCGGTAGATATACATATACATGGTTACGGCGGACATGGTGCCATGCCACACACAACAATTGACCCGGTTGTCATTGCATCCAGGATAGTGCTTGCAATCCAGACACTTGTTTCTAGAGAGATTGAGCCCTTCCAGCCCGCTGTGGTTACAGTGGGATCAATACATGGTGGCAGCAAACATAATGTTATCCCAGACAGGGTTGACCTGCAGCTGACAGTGAGGTTCTTCAGTGATGAAGTATATGAACAGATTATCAGCGGGCTAAAAAGGATTACGCGGGGAGTAGGTCTGTCTGCCGGGCTGCCTGAAGACAGGTTGCCTGAAGTAATTCCACTGGAAGGAGTGACTCCCCCTGTTGCAAATGACCCTGCACTGGTAAATAAAGCCATTCTTTCAATGGAAGAAATGCTGGGTACTGGAAATATACATAAAGTAAATCCCAGCACTGTGGGTGAAGATTTTGGAATGTACGGAAGGACAAAAGAAAATGTTCCCATTGCGCTTTTCTGGCTTGGAGCAGTGGGAAAAGAAAAGTACGATGATCATATAAAAAACAGTACTCCCCTGCCCGGTCTGCATAATGCAGCCTTTCACCCCGACTTCTATCCAACTTTCCGGGGTGGTGCTGCCGCCATGACAAAAACGATGATTGATCTGTTTAATGGAAAATTGGAATAGCGAAGAGCAAAGAGTGAATATCGAGTGGGATAAAGATAAATTACTTTTTCCTTTTGTCTTTCGTCTTTTGTCTTTTGTCTTTAACTTTGTCTTATGTCAGAACCAGTAACTATTCTTGCCAACGGCCGTTTCCCTGAAAGCGGCTTAGCCCTGGGATACCTGGATAATTCAGATCGTATAGTCTGCTGCGACGGATCAGCGGGTAAATTACTGGAATATGGTCTTACACCATGGGCTATTGTCGGAGACCTGGACTCCGTACCGGAGGATGTAAAGCAGAAATTTGAGGACAGGCTGTTTCATTCTGATGACCAGGATACAAATGATCTCACCAAAGCAGTACGTTTCTGCATTAATAAAGGAATTAATGAAATAGTAATCCTTGGTGCTACAGGTCTCAGGGAAGACCATACCCTGGGCAATATTTCACTGCTGGCCGATTATGCAGATTCCATACCCGTTAAAATGGTTACTGACTATGGCGTTTTCATTCCTGTCAAATCGGGTGAGCACATAAGCAGCTGGCCGGGACAACAGGTATCAATATTTACCATAGATAAGGATATGAAAATCAATTCAGTCGGACTGAAATTTCACCTGGCGGAAATGGAGCTTCAAAACTGGTGGATGGCGACGCTGAATGAATGCACCGGAGATTCATTCAGCCTGAGCTTCGATAATGGCAGGGTACTGGTTTTCCTGGAAATACCAACTTAGAGAAAAGCGTTTAGCGTTCAGCGTTCAGCGTTCAGCGTTTAGAGTTCAGAGTGCCGGGTTACAAGCCCATACTCCTCCTCCACTCCCTGTAACCAATCACTGCCATTACAGTATAAAATACAAAAAGTATAACCGTCGGAAAAAGTCCTTTATAAATATAGAGCCCTGTTGAGACAACATCAACTATTACCCACAACACCCAGTGCTCAATAATCTTACGCGCCAGCATCCATGTTGCAATTATTGACACTGCGGTAGTAAATGCATCACCCAGGGGGACGGGAGAATCAGTAAAACGCACAAGGACGTACCATAATATCAGGAAAACTATAAGAAAAACAGATGATAATATAATTGCTGTCTTCTTCTTTATATGTGTGACAGGCAGGATATTATCCCTGAATTTTTGTCCCCCTTTCAGCCACCAGTACCAGCCGTATATGCTTATGAGTACATAATAGACCTGCAGTCCCATATCAGCATAGAATTTGCTAGAAAAGAATACAAACACATATGTTGCCGAGGTAAGCAGTCCCAGCGGCCACAGCCATATGCTCTGACGTACTTCAAGGAAGATATAGATAATCCCTGTAAGTGCCCCGAAGACCTCGATGTAATGCTCTGCAAGCCATTCCATGATCATCAGAATCTTATTGTGAGCCTGGCGAGGTAATTAATAAAAGCCTGTGGAAAATAATATGCCCATGTATATTCTTGTCCATCAATATAATAATTACCACCATAGGCATTATTTTCATATTCAGCATTAAAGAGATTATTAACCTGCAACTGAACAGAAATTTTTTCAATTCCTTTCAGTGAAAAGTTGTAATCCAGCCTAAGATTATTAACGAAATAAGGATCGATTACACGGTCTTCATTATTTGTATTGTCGAAATATTGTTTCCCTACATATTTACTTACGAGGTGTATTTCGAATCTTTCCTTGGGAGACAGGGCAAGGTCACTGTTAATAATAACCTCCGGAGAATATGCAAGGCTGACATTACCAAGGTCTTTAACCATTGGCGTCTCTTCACCGCTTGCAGAATTTATATTAATATAAGATTCCCTGAAATTATTTATCCTGTTTCTGCTCAAGGTGGCATTCATATCCCATTCCAGTATTTTCAGAGGTTTCACAGCAGCACTGAGCTCAATTCCCGTACGGTATGATTCATCAACATTGGTCATAATGGGATAGCCAACATCACTAAGCTCGCCAGTTGGTGCAAGCTGATCATCATAATACATATAATAAAGGTTTACACCGGCCATAAAAAAGCTGCCGTTAAGGGTATAACCAGCCTCAATATCATATAATGTTTCCGGTTGTGGCATTGCATCGGGATCGCCTTTGGCATCCTTGAAGTTAGCACGCGTAGGTTCCCTGTTTGCTACAGAAAATGAAAGAAAGGCATCCTGGTTAGGATCAATATCGAAATAGATTCCTGTCTTGGGATTAAAGAAATTATAATTCTTATCGAGGACCAGTTCAAGCTGGTCATCATCTGTTCCATCCATTATATAACTGATGTTCCTGTACTGCAGGTCTGCAAAAATATTAATTCGCGGACTAATCATATAATCGGCCCTCAGGTAGCTATTGATTTCTCTTTTTGAAGAACTGTTGAAATACCATTCATAACCCTTTTCTGTCCATCCCGGATATCTCATCCACAGCACCCTTCCAAAATGGTCACCTATATACTTATTTATACCTGCTCCCATGCTTAGTTTTAGTTTTTCCCCGGAATATTTCAGGCCGGCTATGCCTCCATAAAAATTATTAAGCAGCCATTTACGTCTTACAAGGTCAGTGGTTTCAAACAATATCGGACCCATCATCCAGTTGGGCAGTCCATAAGCGGAAAGGGGCTGATCTTCCTTATACTGTTCAAAAAAGCCGGAACCATAGGTGAAGTGGTAAGCAGCATTCAACTCCAGGCTCTCAGTCAGCTCATTTCTGTACAGGACCTGCAGATGGTACTGCTTATAATTATCTTTCTGGTCTTTGTAGTATCTTTTATCCCCGAATGTGTCTGTATATTCACCGGCAGGATTATATGTCCGGGCTGTATCCAGTACTTCTGCAGGCACACCCCACCAGCTTATCCCTGTAATCTCTTCTCCGAGGATCAAATTGGTTTTAAAGGTCCCTATCTTCGATTTATATAATCCCGTCAGGAACAGGGATCGGTGATCTGACCCGCTGTAGTCAATGTACCCGTCAGTAGTCAGTCCCGATAGTCTCAGGTCAAACTTAAACCTGTCATTAATAAGTCCTGACCCCACCTTGAATGTTCCCTTGAAAGTGTTAAAAGACCCTGCACTACTGCTTATCTCTGCATAGGGCTCATCAGAAGGCATCTCAGTCCGGAAATTAACACTCGCCCCGAAAGCAGCAGCTCCGTTTTTTGAAGTACCCACACCTCGCTGAACCTGTATATCCGAGACTGATGAAGCAAGGTCCGGCATATTGACCCAGAATACCTGCTGGGATTCAGGATCATTAATGGGTATACCGTCAATGGTAATATTTATCCTGCTGGGGCCTGTACCCCTTATGCGAAAATTTGTGTACCCTAGCCCGGAACCTGCTTCAGAAGTCTGAACCAGAGAGGGCATTGAAGATAAAAGGTACGGAAGGTCGCGGCCGGTATTAAGCTTTTCTATCTCTTCGCTGTTAATTTCACTGTAAGCAACAGGAGTGTTCTTTGATGCCCGCGATCCAATAACCATCACCTCATCGGCTTCATGCAATTTAATTTTAAGCCTGAATTCCAGGTCCAGGTCACTTTTAAGCTCTGCTACCCTGCTGCTCTTTTCGTATCCGAGGTATGATACTTCAATTACATAAACACCTGCCTTCAGTGGCTTAAAGCTGAATTGTCCCCTGCTATCGGTAGTAACACCAAGATAGGTATCCTCAATAAGCACACTTGCTCCCGGTAAAGGGCTTCCATTTTCATCTGCAAGTACAGTTCCACTTATTATATATTTCTGATCTTCTCCTGATGCACTTACAGGAATTACAAAAACAAGTAAAGTTGATAAAACGAATAAGATTTTTTTCATTGTCTTTTGATTTAATGTTCTGTAAAATCAAAAGAATGAGGTCTCTCTTTTTCCTACGGCGGCATTATCCACATCAGGTACAGAGGGTATGATCTCAGCCTGTCATTTAAGGCACCCCATAATTTTGATATTTCAAAGGTAATAATATAATGATATGTCTGCAAATGTGTCCCTGGTTATATGGTTTACAAAAGATTTCTTACTTTTGTCACGCAATTTTTTTTGCAGGGGGTAGAAAATGGAATATTTACTTAAGAAACTTAACTACAGGAAACAAGACAGGATCTGTATTTTAAACAGCAATAACGGTTTTATTGAAGAAATTAACAGGGCAGTCCCGGGGATTAAGATTGACAAACAGATTGATCCCAAGTATTTATACGACTTCTGCATTGTTTTTGTGAGGAGCTTTACTGACCTCAGGGAAGCAGCCCCTCAGAGCATACACAACCTGTCAGAAGATGGCATTCTCTGGTTTGCCTACCCAAAAAAAAGTTCAAATAAATATGAATCAGAAATCAGCAGGGACCATGGCTGGGACCTGGTAAATTCTCATGGCTTCAGACCTGTCAGGCAGGTATCAATTGATAAGGACTGGACTGCAATCAGGTTCAGGAATACAAGGTTTATTAACAGAAACAGGTCACAGGCTGGTTAATGTTCACCGAACAATAACTTAACCTCTGGATCCGGAACTATATCCAGGGGTGGTGCTTTAGACTCGAATACAAAGGTTTGTATCCTTTCATCAACTTTTATTTTGTGCATCTTTTTACCATTAAGGGTAGAAATTTCAAGCTCTAGCGGAAACTTATACACATGCTTTTCCTGCTTTTGTTCAACAAGAAGTGAAAGTTCATCTTTCCTGTTATTATAGGTCCAGCTGAGTTCCAGCTCCGGGTGACCTGTAATATAAAGCCACTGGTAAAAGAAATCATCGAGGTCCTTACCTGATACGTCCTCGAGCGTATTAATAAAATCATCAGTCAGGGCATTCCTGTTCCTGTAGCGTGCATAGTAAGTCTGTAGGCACCTCCAGAACATATCATCTCCCATCTCATTTTTTAACATATGAAGTACCCATGCACCTTTCTGATAAGAATAGGCACTAAGCAGGTTCATAAAGTCAAAAATTGATGTATCCACTACTGCCCCCGGGTTACGTTTATCGGCAGCAATAACCCTTTGCCTCGACATATTCATAACCGCTTTCAGTTTCCGGGGCCCGTCTTTATGCCCCTGGTAAAGGGCTGTCAGGTAAGTGGCAAATCCTTCACTCAGCCATACATGGTGCCAGTCGTTTTCAGTAACAGAGTTCCCAAACCACTGGTGGGCAATCTCGTGGGCAATAAGTCTTTCAGCGCGTCCTTCACCGGTAACCGATCGCTCCGAATAAAAAATACACCCGGCATTTTCCATTCCTCCAAAAATGGTTTTTGACTGGACATTTGCAAGCTTCTCATATGCATAAGGACCAATTTTTTCACTATACCAGGTAAAAGGATCAACAGCTACTGAATAATCTGAAAAACCCTCAAGCCTGTCCTCCGGGAAAATGTATGACCAGATTTTTGTTCCTGCAACATTCCCGGCAAGACGGATAGCAAAGCGCGCAACTCCTATAACCATTACTTTAGTGGGGATACTGATCTCTTCTTTCCAGTGCGTAAGCTTAATACCTTCAGGCAATACACTTTCTTCATAGAGATAACCGTTGGCCACTACTTTATACTTTTCAGGGGCATAAACAATAAAATCAACATAGGCCTTATCGGATGGGTGATCAACACAGGGCAACCAGTTATGAGCCCGGTCGGGCCAGTTATCCGCAAAAAAAGTTCTGTCGCCATGCCTGTTATTTGATATAATCAGTCCGTCTGCCGGTATACCCTGGTACAGTACCAGCAGGCGCGTTGTTGAACCCTCTGATTTGTTTTCCGGCAAAGTAATACTCAGCCTGTCATCCTTATGATCCCAAGAAGCCGGCTTACCATCCACTCTTACTTCTTCCACTTCCATGCCTTTGCCATCCACACCCTGCTCTTTAAGATCAAGTCTGATAATCCCGGAGCCTGCAGTATGTTTAAGAAGGATTCTTGCCTCTCCCCTGATAAGGTCGTAGCTATCCGATAAATACACGGTAAACTTATAGTGCTGAACATCTATATGGTTAACAGGATATCGGTCAGTTGCGGACAGACCGTATGAAATGACAATAAATAATAAGCAGCAGAGTATTCTCATTGTTCCGGGTTTTGCATTATAAACGTAAAGATATATATTTTACAAAACCCTCTGATGAAAATCAGATATGAGACTTAATAATTTAATACCTTTGCATAGGTATGCATATCTTCTAAATAAAATTTCGCGGGTGGTCACAGGAAATTTCTTCTCTGACCGCGCAATGAAAGCACTTTATGAACTGGAATTCATAAAAGAATAAATAAATTGCTTACTTCATTACAGTTAAAATACTTAGATTTGTAGAAAATTATTTTAATGAATCACGATTATAACACTCAGAGAAAGAGGATGGCACTGCCTGAATACGGCAGGAATATTCAGAAAATGGTTGATTTTATCAAAACCATTGAAGACAGGGATGAACGTACCCGTGCGGCACGATCTGTAATAAAAATCATGGGAAACCTTAATCCCAACTTAAGGGATTCCGGCGACATCAAACATAAGCTGTGGGACCATCTGACAATAATAGCCAATTTTGAGCTGGATATTGACTCACCTTATCCTCCGCCTGAAAAAGAAACACTTTATGAAAAGCCCAATGAGATAGGCTATAAAAAGGGTGAAGTAAAATACCTGCATTACGGCAGGGTAATTGAAATGATGATAGAAGAAGCCTGTAAAATGGAAAAAGATGAACGAAGAGATTATCTTACTATTCTCATTGCCAACCAGATGAAAAAAGCTTCTGCTACATGGAACAAAAGCCAGGTGAATGATGATGTTATAATAAGCGATCTAAAATTCCTTTCCAAAGATGAGCTGATTGTTCCCGAGGGAACAAAACTGCTCGACATAAAAGATCTTCTTGGTCCGAAGAAAAAGAAACAGGGCAAACAGAATAAACATCACAAGAAAAAATACCACTCAAGGCGCTAATGAGCAAATTCGTTATTGAAGGCGGTCACAAACTTAAAGGCAGCATAGAACCCCAGGGTGCAAAAAATGAAGCTTTACAGGTTATTTGTGGCACCCTGCTCACTGACAAAGAGGTTATTATTAATAACATTCCTGATATCAGGGATGTTAATAAGCTTATTGAACTTATCGCCTGTCTTGGCTCAGAGGTAAAAGAGTTAAAAAAAGGCTCATATTCATTCAGGGCAGTTAATATTGATCCGGGTTACCTGGAAACAGCTGAATATGTTGAACAAAGCGCATCCCTCAGGGGATCGGTAATGATTATGGGACCCCTGCTGGCAAGGTTTGGTCGTGCAAGTATGCCTCGTCCCGGTGGTGATAAGATTGGAAGGAGAAAAGTAGATACACACTTTACCGGGTTCCAGAACCTTGGTGCCACTTTTGAATATAACTCCCGCAATTCATTTTATACAGTAAGCTCTGACAGGCTCACGGGTACCTATATGCACCTGGATGAAGCATCAGTGACAGGTACAGCTAATATAATCATGGCTGCTACTCTTGCAAAGGGAAAAACAAGCATCTATAATGCGGCCTGCGAACCCTATGTCCAACAGCTGTGTCACATGCTGGTAAGTATGGGAGCCAGGATAAGTGGTATCGGATCTAACCTGCTTCATATTGAAGGTGTGGAAAGCCTCGGGGGCTGTAAACACAGAATACTGCCCGATATGATAGAAACCGGATCATTTATTGGTATGGCCGCCCTGACAGGCTCAGAACTGACAATTAAAAACGTATCTTATAATAACCTGGGCATAATACCTTATTCCTTCAGGAGAATGGGTATACATATCGAAAAAAAAGACGATGATATTTTCATTCCTTCACAAACATGCTACGAGATAGAAACCTATATTGACGGGTCAATAATGACAATATCGGATGCCATATGGCCGGGTCTGACACCTGACCTGTTAAGCGTTTTCCTTGTTGTTGCCACACAGGCAAAAGGATCAGTGCTGATACACCAGAAAATGTTCGAGAGCAGGCTCTTCTTTGTTGATAAACTGATAGATATGGGAGCACAGATAATCCTGTGTGATCCCCACCGGGCAACGGTGATCGGGCTCGAAAGAAAATTCAGACTGAAAGGTACAGTTATGTCATCACCGGATATAAGGGCGGGAGTGGCTTTGCTGATAGCAGCTTTATCAGCTGAAGGAACCAGCACAATCCATAACGTTGAACAGATAGACCGGGGGTATGAAAACATTGAAGCAAGACTCAATGCACTGGGCGCCAAAATAGAGAGGATTACGTAACGAGACCAGCCACAACCTTAACTTATATTTAACATTATCACCTCAAGCACTCATCGCTTCTGATCCTCATAGCTAATGCAAAGGGTATAAAAACTAATAATTAGATTGTTATTTGTATGTGAATAATAGATACCCTTACTTCGCATTTAGAATTGAGGGCTAGATAACCAAAAGTATATTTCAGTAAATAAACATTTAAACACAATAAAAATTTTTTACTATGCTTAAAATCAAGAAAACAGTAGTTTTATTATTGACCGTATTTTTTTGTGGTACCGCCACTTATGCACAGACACAAACAGGCGATAAAGTGTCGGACAAGGAAATAAAGCAGTTTGTTTCTGCAGTAAAAAAAGTACAGGTCATCAACCAGGCATCACAGCAAAAAATGATGAAGGCTGTGGAAAATTCCGGACTTGACAGACAACGGTTTAACGAGATCTACGTTGCCATGCAGGACCCGGATACTGATGTTGATTCCAGCGACGAAGAGATGGAGAAATTCAACAAGGCCAACACAGAGATTGTAAAAATTCAGACTGAGGCCGAGCAGGAATTGAAAAAGGAAATCCTTGACCAGAATCTGACTATAGAACGTTACCAGGAGATAACCATGCAGCTGCAGAACGATCCTGAACTTATGCAAAAAGTCCAGGCGCTTATTCAGGAAAACGGTTAAAGAATAATGCTGGCATTTTTTAAAAGGGTGTAGAATTTCTGCACCCTTTTAATTTTTGCCTCCCTTCACCATACAAGGTTAATCATACCAAAGGTAGCTTCCGATTCAGTCAGGAAAACATTGTGCCGAGTACACTATATCAGCTTACACTGCCTTGCAGTTAAGGCTAATTATATTAACTTGTGGAGTGAAACATAGAAAAAATGTATAATGGCAAAAAAAGACAGCAGAATAAAAGAAATTCACACTCCTGAGGGTCCTGAGCCTAAAGGGCATTATTCACAGTCAGTTCAGTTTAACGATACAATATATGTGTCGGGACAACTGGCAATCAACCCATTCACCGGTGAAATAATTGAAGGAGGGATTGAAGAACAGGCACTCCGGGTTCTGAATAATATTGAAGCAATACTTAAAGCCTCGGGATCCGGCAAAAACAAAATACTCAAAACAACAGTTTACATATCAGATATGAACAACTGGCCGGCAGTGAATGAGGTATACAAGAAATTCTTCGGCAAAAATAAACCTGCCAGAGCAGTCGTTCCAACAAATGAACTGCATTATGATGTACTGGTTGAGATCGATGCAATAGCAGCTGTTTGATCCTGTTATACAGGTCCTGAGAATATCTATTTACCTGATTCAGTGGAATCCAGGTTTGTGATTGCAGTTATTTCAGGTGGCTCTTTAAGATGTCTTTTTACAGTACAGAGATCCATGGCATTAATGATGGCATTTCTGTATTTCAACGGAAAATCATCCGGCAAAATGGCTTCAAGTTCAATATGGTCTATCAGCCTGGTATCAGGATTAAAATTATGACGCTGGATAATCCTTACTTTACTGGAATCAATTCCCCTCTTATCACAAAATGATTTTACATAGATACCTGCACAGGTGCCAATGGAGGCAAGAAAAAGACTGAAGGGTTCAGGCGCCGATTCGTTACCCCCGCCCCTTCTTGACTGATCAGTCTTTATTACCGAACCATTTATCCTGGCATTTACTTTTTTATTTTCTTCAAAATATACTTCTAATTCCATATTTATTATCTGCTCTGTTATTTAATTTAATCCTTAAATCTACTAACAATAAATTATCATTTTGGTTCTGTTGAATCTTACAGCATAAATTTATGTTGTAACAGGACCAATAATACAAAAGATATGCCTTCTCTAAAAATTCAAAACGAAGATGCTGATCCGGTGAAATAATATGACAATTTGTCCCCTCAAAATATATGGCAGGTTATTTGATATATTGCATTGTGTCAAAAGAAAAATGAAAATATATGGCAAAGAAGAATAAAGTCAAAGAAGAGGAAGCCGAAAGGCAGTACCCGGGCCAAGAGACTGGCAAAGAGAGCAATAAAAAAAAGGAGCAGGAAGATAAAACAAAAGAAGAGACCGCCGGGAAAGAAGAAACAAAGTCAAAAAAACATAAGGCAAAAGAAGATACAGCAGAAGATCAGGAAAAAAAACCTGACAGTACTGATGAAAAAGAGAACAGTACGGAAGCAAAACTGGCAGAATTTCAGGACAGGTATCTCAGGCTTTCGGCAGAATTTGACAACTACCGTAAGCGCACGCTGAAAGAAAGGATGGAGTTAACCAAATCTGCCGGTGAAAGCCTGCTTGTAAACCTGCTTCCCGTAATGGATGATTTTGACAGGGCAATACAACTGATGGAATCATCAGCGGATGTTAAGGGGATGCAGGAAGGGCTGAAACTTATATACGGAAAGATGAAAGACTTTCTGAAACAAAACGGTATCAAAGAAATTGACGCTCTTAACAAAGAGTTTGACACAGATTTACATGAAGCAGTTACAAAAATACCCGCTCCTGAAGAAAAGATGAAGGGCAAAGTGGTTGATGTAGTTCAAAAAGGCTATTACCTGAATGACAAGATTATTCGTTATTCTAAAGTAGTAGTGGGAGAATAATATCAAACAGAATGGATAAAAGAGATTATTACGAAGTACTTGGAGTATCAAAGAACGCGAGCAAGGATGAAATAAAGAAGGCCTACCGTAAACAGGCCCTGAAATATCACCCCGACAAGAATCCGGGCGACAGTGAAGCCGAGAACAAATTCAAGGAAGCTGCAGAAGCATACGAAGTTCTCAGGGATGATAATAAGAGGGCTCGTTATGACCGTTATGGACATGCCGGGCTGGGTGGACAGAATGGATTCAGCGGTGGCGGCATGACCATGGAAGACATATTTTCATCTTTCGGAGACATCTTTGGCGATGCCTTTGGCGGATTCGGTGGATTTGGTGGATTTGGTGGCGGACGCTCACGCCAGCAGGTGAATAAAGGCTCCAACCTAAGAGTAAGGGTAAAACTCAACTTAAAGGAAATAGCCAAGGGAGCTGAGAAAAAGATAAAGGTAAAGAAGTATGTTAGTTGTCAATCATGCGGGGGCTCAGGTGCGGCTGACAGTAACAGTTACTCCACCTGCAGTACCTGTCATGGCACGGGCCAGGTAACAAGGGTAACAAACACCCTTCTGGGACAGATGCAAAGCACCTCAACCTGTCCCAGCTGCGGCGGAGAAGGTAAGACAATCACCAATAAGTGTAATACTTGTTTCGGCGAAGGGATAGTCAAGGACGAAGAAGTAATTAAAATCAATATACCCGCCGGCGTAGGCAAAGGTATGCAAATGACAGTCAGCGGTAAGGGTAATGCTGCAAGAAGAGGAGGTATACCTGGAGATCTTATCGTTATGATAGACGAGGAAGAACACCCCGAGCTTATCAGGGAAGGCAAAGATCTTATTTACGATCTCTTTATAAGTATTCCGCAGGCTGTACTGGGGACTAACGTGGAGATACCTACAATAGACAGCAAGGTTAAGATTAAAATAGACCAGGGAACACAACCGGGGAAGATACTGAGACTAAGAGGCAAAGGTCTTCCTGAGGTAAATGGGTATGGTAAAGGCGACCTCCTGGTACAGGTTAATGTATGGATTCCGAAAAAGCTGGACGGTGATGAACAAAAGCTTATGGAAAAAATGATGGATTCAGATTCATTTACTCCAAGACCTGAAAAGAGTGACAGGGGCTTCTTTGAACGCATGAGGTCCTATTTTGAATAAGATGGTACAGGATTCTGTTCTGTGAATATTTAATCCTCTTTTTTATCTAAAGCTTATTGGCAGCCTGTTAATTTTATAATATATTTACTTCCCCATTTATAAAATATAATCTTAACAACCAATGCCACTTCTAGAAACTGAGAATGTTACCAAGCAATACAGGAAACACCTGGCGCTTGATAAACTGAGTATGTCAGTCCCTGAACAATCTATTTACGGACTGCTCGGACCCAACGGGGCGGGAAAGACTACACTGCTCAGGATTATTAACCAGATAACTGCACCCGACGAAGGAACAGTTGAATTAGACGGTCACAGGATAAGCCGAAAAGACCTTGCTCATATTGGCTACCTACCTGAAGAAAGAGGCCTTTATAAAAAAATGAAGGTTGGTGAACAGGCACTTTACCTGGCACGATTGAAAGGGCTTAATAAACAGGATGCCATCAAGGGACTTAAAGAATGGTTTACCAAACTGGAAATAATAGACTGGTGGGATAAGAAAGTAGAAGAACTGTCCAAGGGGATGCAACAAAAAATACAGTTTGTAACCACTATATTGCATAAACCCAAATTACTTATTTTCGATGAACCATTCAGCGGTTTTGATCCTATAAACGCTAAGTTACTCAAAGAAGAAATTCTTAAACTGCGTGAGGATGGAGCAACAATAATATTCTCAACCCATAACATGAGCTCGGTTGAAGAAATGTGCGACCATATTACCCTTATTGACAGGTCCAGGTCAATACTCGAGGGCAGAGTTGATAAAATCCGTAATGAATGGGCAGCCCATGAATATGAGGTGGTTTTCAGAAATACTGTGAATGTGGCAAATAACAGCCACTACGAAGTATTAAATACTGAAACCAACAATGATAAAACAACAGTCAGGATTAAATCTGACGGTCAAAAAGATGTAAACGGGATTATCAGGGATATGACTGACAGTGGTCAACTGATATCATTTAACCCTGCCCTGCCATCAATGAACGAGATATTTATACGTGTGGTTGAAGCCAACAAAAATAACTGACAAAAAGAAAAACCATGGGAAATATATCCACAATAATATCCAGAGAATACAGTACACGGGTCAAAAAGAAATCATTTATTATAATGACCCTCCTTACTCCCCTGATATTTGTCGCTTTTTTCCTTGTTCCAATTCTGATAATGGGAAATGAAGATAAGGAATTTAAGAAAATTGCCGTTATAGAAGACGGGACCAACCTTTTTAAAGGAGTAATCAGAGACAGGGATGATGCGGATTTTGTCTACCTGGAAAATACTGACGTTAACAGCCTTAAAAATACTTTTGAGGAAGCAGGCTATTATGGAATTCTTTATATCTCACCTGTTGTTACAAATGTGCCTCAAGCAGTACAGCTTATTTCAAAAAAGCAACCCCCGATGGATCTTCTCAACTACATTGAGAGAACCCTGGAAACTGATATAGAAAATAAAAAGCTCAAGGCATATAATATTGAGGATATTGATAAAATCCTTAAGAGCGTACAGACAGATGTCTCGGTTCAGACTATCAGGATTGATGATGAAGGAGAAGCCAAAGAGACAAATACAGGTGTCAGTATGGTCTTGGCCTATGTAGGAGCCTTCCTGATGTATATGATTGTATTGCTTTTCGGTGTACAGGTGATGAGAGGAGTATTTGAAGAAAAAAACAACCGGATAGTTGAAGTTATTATCTCATCAGTAAAACCCGTTGAACTGATGATGGGTAAAATAATAGGCATTGCACTGGTTGGCCTCACTCAGTTCGCCGTATGGATATTACTCTCTTTTGCCATCCTGACAGTAGTAAAATCTACTGTCCTGCCGGATGATCCGCAGCAAATAAGTGAACAGATTACAAGCAGTGTAATGAGCCAGACAGGCGTAGACCCTGACAGTGAACAGTTACAGGAAGTTTTAGACCTTTCTGCCCAGGAAAAGGAGTTTGCCAGGCTGTTCAATAACCTGATGAACGTAAACTGGCCACTTATATTAACCTCTTTTTTCTTCTACTTCATATTTGGTTACCTGCTCTATGCCTCTGTTTTTGCAGCAGTTGGATCCGCAGTTGATACCGACTCTGACACTCAGCAGTTTATGTTTCCCATAATGCTGCCTATAATACTGGGACTGTTTGTTGCAATGGGCACCATGGAGAATCCCGAGAGCTCACTGGCTTTCTGGTTCTCAATGATACCTTTTACATCACCAATAGTGATGATGGCACGTATACCATTTGAAGTACCTATATGGGAAGTTATCGTATCTGTTGTTGTACTAATAGCTACGTTTATTGGTTTTATTTACCTGTCAGCCAAGATTTACAGGGTAGGAATTCTGATGCATGGTAAAAAAGTAACTTATAAGGAAATGTGGAAGTGGATCAGGTATAAAGGGTGAGGATTTAAGATTTGAGATTAACGATTTAAGATTTAAGATTTATAAATGGCTAAGGTACTTGTAATTGACGACGAGAAAGCAATAAGGAATACACTGAAAGAGGTTCTCGAGTACGAGAAACATGAAGTTGATATTGCAGAAAGCGGGATAAAAGGACTTGAACTGTTTGGGGAGAATGAATACGATGTTATCCTTTGTGATATTAAGATGGACAAGATGGACGGTATTGAAGCACTGGAAAAGATTCATGAGCTAAGGGATGATATTCCAGTTATAATGATATCCGGTCATGGCAATATCGATACCGCAGTTGAATCAATCAAAAAAGGAGCATATGATTTCCTTGAAAAGCCGCTGGATCTTAACAGGCTGATGATTACCATGCGTAATGCCATGGACAGGTCAGACCTTATCACTCAAACAAAAACACTTAAAAGACAGGTAAGTAAAAAATTTGAGATTATTGGCGAGTCCAGGGCTATTATCAAGGTTAAGGAAATGATAGACAGGATTGCACCTACGGAAGCCAGGGTCCTGATAACCGGCTCAAACGGTACCGGTAAAGAGCTTGTTGCCCACCAGATACATGAAAAAAGCCAGAGGTCAAAAGCACCATTTGTAGAAGTTAATTGTGCAGCCATTCCGTCTGAACTTATTGAAAGTGAATTATTCGGTCACGAGAAAGGATCATTTACATCTGCACATAAGCAAAGAATTGGAAAATTTGAACAGGCTAACGGTGGTACTATTTTCCTGGATGAAATAGGAGATATGAGCCTTGCTGCCCAGGCCAAAGTACTCAGGGCATTGCAGGAGAACAGGATATCAAGGGTTGGGTCTGATAAGGACATAAAAGTAAATGTTAGGGTCATAGCCGCTACAAATAAGAACATAAGTGATGAAATAGAAAAAAATAATTTCAGGGAGGACCTCTATCACAGGTTAAGTGTTATCCTGATTGATGTTCCTAAACTAAACGACCGCCTGGATGATATACCTTTGCTTGCCGATCACTTTAATAATATCATCTGCAGTGAATACGGGGTAAGCCTCCGGAAAATTGAAGAAAGTGCCATAAAAGAACTTAAGAAAATTGAATGGACAGGCAATATAAGGGAGTTCAGGAATGTTATCGAGAGACTTATTATACTGTGCCCGGAAAAAATAACAGGGAAAGATGTGATAGCTTTTGCCCACCCAATATCAGGTAACAAGTAGCCTGTATGATGTAAGAATAAACTTAACGTTTTTTAACAATGCAGCATTATTAAATGCTTCGCCATTTAAGTAGTTTTGTGCATCATTATTTTCCATGCTGATTACTATGAAAAGATATATAAGTCTATTACTGTTTCTCATGCCACTGATGGTATTATCAGGTCAGGGCATGAAGACAACTGAAGTAAATAAATCATCAGGCACAAACCCACGCGATGAAGCTCTTAATGTTTTCCTGGACTGCAGGTGGTGTGATCGCAACTATATTAAACAAACGATTCCCTACGTTAATTATGTAAATAATAAAGATGAAGCCGATGTTCATGTGCTGGTAAGAAGAAGGAGAACCGGCGGTGGTGGAGGAGAATATACGATTAACTTTATTGGGCAGGGCGATTTTGTGGATATTGAGGACGAGATAATGTTTTTCTCACCCATCAATGAAACTGCTGATGAAACGCGCAGGGCACGCTCCAATACTATAGCGATGGGACTGATGAAGTTTGTAGCACGAACTCCTCTTAGCAGGAACATAAAAATTTTATATGAAGAACAGGGAGGAAGAAATGAAGATGTAAGGCGTCTCAGAGGAAATATTGATAATGATCCATGGAACAGCTGGATGTTCAGGATAGGCGGATCAGGTGAATTCAGAAAAGATGAAAACTACGAAACAACACAATTCAGATCTAATTTCAACGCTGACAGGATAACTCCTGATATTAAATTACAGTTTGATGCAAATTACTCTTACCGCCAGACAATATATGAGAGTAATTCAATCAAGTCATTCAGAGAAAACTGGAGTCTAAAGGGTATGGCAGTAAAAAGCCTTGGCTCTCATTGGTCTTTGGGAGGAAGAATAAACCTCAGCAGTGACACGTATAATAACTACACGTTTGCAGGTAATGCCGGTCCTGCTATAGAGTATAACCTCTTCCCTTATGAAGAATCTTTCAGCAGGCAATTAAGAATCCAGTATGGTGTTAACGGTCATTATAACAATTACATAGATACAACAACTTACTTCAAAACGGAAGAGAGCCTTTTAAAGCACTACCTCAGTGCTTCACTGGGCTTCAATCAACCATCCGGATCAGGATATGTATCGCTGACCTGGTCAAACTATCTTCACGATTTCTCGCAGAACAACCTTGGCTTCAGGGCAAGAATCAATTACAGGATCTACAAAGGCCTCTCAGTCAATTTCTCTTCACGAGCCAACCTTATACATGACCAGCGTAACCTTGCCAAAGGAGATGCCACCGAACAGGAAGTGCTAACCAGGCAGCGTGCTCTCCAGACAAATTATTCCTATTCACTGCAAATGGGAATATCTTACTCTTTCGGGTCAATATATAACAACGTTGTAAACCCGCGCTTCGGCAATTAATAAGACTCTTAAATGTAAGTGCCAAATCAGGTGATCCTTCAGTCGCTTTGCTCAGGATGACAATATTTTAACTAAATTTGTGTGTGAACAACACGCAGATATATGAACCGTATTGAATCAGACAGGCTGGGAGAAATCCAAATACCGGAGGAAGCCCTCTACGGCATCAACTCCATTCGTGCCGGATCAAATTTCAGTGGCGACATTAGTTTTCATAAAGAATGGTATACGGCCATGGGGAATGTCAAGCAAGCCTGCTACAGGGTATACAGGAAATTTTCCGAAGCACTAACACGGAAATATGGCCCTGATACCCCTTTAAAACTTATACCTCCTGATATAATAAATGCTCTTGAAGCTTCCGCAATTGAGATCTCAGAAGGCCTGTATTTCAGCCATTTCATTGTACCTGCCATCCAGGGAGGTGCAGGCACAAGCATCAATATGAATGTAAATGAGATAATTACTAATGCAGCACTTATCAATATCGGAGAAAAGCCGGGTACTTACTCTGTAATTGATCCTTTTGAGCATGCAAACATTTACCAGTCCACAAATGATACTGTACCATCCGCACTTACTATTGCATCCATGTTATTGCTGAATGAGCTTGAAGAATCGATAAACCTTCTGAGACAAAATATTGAATCCCTGGAAGGAAAGTACCGCGATAAACTCAGACCCTCATATACACAGATGCAGGAAGCTGTTCCTTCATCATTCGGAAGATTATTCAGTTCTTACAATGATGCTCTTTCACGCGACTGGTGGAGGGTATCAAAATCCAAAGAGAGGATAAAGGTTATTAACCTGGGTGGAGGAGCCAGCGGAACCGGACTTTCAATACCCCGGTTTTTTATTATTGAAGTAGTGCCCGAACTCAGGAATATAACTTCCCTGCCACTCACAAGGAGCGAAAACCTGAATGATGCTACCTCAAACCTCGATAAATGGGTTGAGATACATGCCACCCTGAAGGCGCATGCCGTTAACCTTGAAAAGATAGCTTCTGATATTCGGCTTATGTCTTCTGATATATCTAAAACCGGCTTTATAAATATCCCTCATCGCCAAACGGGAAGTTCAATAATGCCCGGTAAAATAAACCCCGTGATACCGGAATTTGTAATCTCATCATGTCATAAAATATACTCAAATGATATGCTTGTCAGTAACCTGTGCGGACAGGGCTGCCTTGACCTTAATGCCTATCTCCCCTTAATCGGTCACAGCATGCTGGAAAGCCTGAAAGCCTTAATCAATGCCAATAAAAGCATGGCAATGAATCTGCTTGATGGATTAAGCGTTAATGTTGAAGCAGGTTATGAAGCCTTAATTAACAGCCCGGTGCTGACAACGGCATTAAGCCCATACATTGGATACAATAAGGCCGCTGATGTGGCAATAATAATGAAGGAAGAAAATATTGATATTTTTGAAGCTACAGAAAAATCAGGACACATGGGTTCTGAAAAATTAAAAGAAATATTTAAGCCTTCAAACCTGCTTAAAATGGGATTCTCTATTAATGATATCAGGAAAGAAAAGGACTAAACAGATTAATTGATGAAGAAAGGACGAGAGAACACTGCTCATATTGGAATATTCGGAAGAAGGAACTACGGTAAGAGCAGCCTGATTAATGCGCTGGCCAACCAGGATATTGCGATTGTTTCCGGGGAATCAGGAACAACCACAGACCCTGTGAAAAAATCATTTGAGATCACTGGTTTCGGACCGGTCATATTAATAGACACCGCAGGAATAGATGACAGTGGTGACCTTGGAAAGCTCAGGGTGGAAAGATCAATTAAAACACTTGATATAATCGACCTCGGCATACTTGTGTTAAATGACAATAACTGGGGCGAGTATGAAGAGATGCTGGTCAGGAAGTTTAAAGAAACTGATACACCCTTTATTCTTGTTCACGGTAAATCAGACCTGGCAGGTATGACTGACAGCTTTGAGAAAAAAATTTCCGGTATTACCGGCATACAGGAGATTATTAACTTTTCAAAGAATGATGGTGCCCTGAGGGAGGCACTTATAAGAAAGATTACAAGTACAATTCCATCGTATACATATTCCTCACCAACACTCCTGGGCGATATCATCAAACAGGGAGATATAGTTCTGCTCATTACACCTATTGATGTGGAAGCACCTGCAGGCAGGCTGATATTACCTCAGGTCCAGGCCATAAGAGACATACTGGATAATGATGCTGTTTCTGTTGTACTAAAGGAAAGAGAGATTGATTCCTTCCTGCAACGTACAGCTATTCAACCGGCCCTGGCTGTAACTGATTCACAAATATTCGTCAAGGCAGATGCATCCGTGCCACCTGATGTTCCGCTTACAAGCTTCAGTATTGCACTTGCCAGGCTCAAAGGTGATTTTGATAATTACCTGAGGGGCACCCCTAAGATATCAGAGCTCCGGGACGGAGACAGGGTATTATTGCTAGAATCGTGTACACACCACGTCTCCTGTGACGATATAGGAAGGGTTAAAATCCCAAGGTGGATAAGTAACTTTACCGGCAGGAAACTGCATTTTGATGTGGTTGCCGGGCTTGATTCCACACCCAGGCCAATTAATGAGTACTCATTGCTTATTCAGTGCGGCGGCTGCATGATAACACGCAAACAACTGCATAACAGGCTAAGGCCCGCAATTGAGACAGGGATTCCTGTAACAAACTATGGAATGGCAATAGCATGGGTACAGGGAATATATCAGCGTGCCATCAAACCCTTTGTCGGAGGTGCAAGCGGCAGCACAAATTACTTATGAAGCTGCACAAATAATATTAAAACCTGAAATAAATAAAAGGCTGTATATCCGCTGATTGTACATTATACATCACAAGGGCAAGCAGGTAAATAAGGACAAGTTTAAGCAGCAGGGGCATCCTGATAAACAACCCCCTGTAGGACTCTTTTACCCTGACCGGCAGGAAGTGAATTATATAGCCGCAAATAATTATGATAATTACCTGGCTGTATGCAGTAAAAACATCCAGGAGATTACCGGCATTAAAAGATGTAAAGATCTGCCTTATCATCATCCCTGCATATTCCATATCACGCGCCCTGAAAAATATCCAGCAGAAGCTGACAAAATTGAAGGTAAGAAGCACGGAAATAAACCGCTTAAAGCGACCAGGGCTATGCCTGCGCGGAAAGATTGCTGACCACATCTTATGCAATACCAGGCCTGCCCCGTGCAATCCTCCCCAGATAACGAAGCGCCAGGCAGCACCATGCCACAAGCCACCCAGGAGCATTGTAATCATAAGGTTAATATTTGTCCGTAAGCGACCTTTCCTGTTGCCGCCAAGTGAAATATAAAGGTAATCCTTCAGCCACCGCGAAAGAGAAATGTGCCATCTGCGCCAGAAATTAGAAATATTATTTGCCTTGTAAGGTGAATTAAAGTTAAGCGGCAAACGATAACCAAGCATGAGAGCAACGCCTATGGCAATATCGGTATATCCTGAAAAATCACAGTATATCTGCAGGCCATATCCATATACGGCAAGTAAATTTTCCAGGCCTGAATACAGCAAGGGTGTGTCAAAAACCCGGTCAACAAAATTTATGGAGATAAGGTCAGATATAATTATCTTCTTTATAAGTCCTGACACAACCAGGAAAAGGGCATGACTCCATTCTCTCTTTGAAAGGCGAAAAGGAGCATAAAGCTGGGGCACAAATTCAGATGCACGTACTATGGGACCGGCAACAAGCTGCGGGAAAAAAGAAACGTAAAAACCAAAATCCAGGATGTTCCTGACCGGAGCAGTTTTACCCCTGTACACATCAAGGGTATAACTAATGGTCTGGAATGTAAAAAATGAAATACCCACCGGCAGTATTATATTTTCAACATTAAAACCGGTACCAAGGTAAAAATTGGATAAAGCAGCAGCCCAGTCTATAACAGGTAAGCTGGTATTAAAAATATCATTAATTATACCGGTAAAGAAACCTGTATACTTGAAATATGAAAGCATACCAAGATTTACCAGAATGCTAAGCACAACAAATAACCTGCGTATACCTTTTCGATTTGATGTGTATATTACAAGGCCGGCAATATAATCGCTTATAGTAGAAACTATAAGTAAAATAAAGAATATACCTCCCGATTTATAATAAAAGAACAGGCTGAACAGGAAGAGCCATGTATTTCTTAAGACAGGTTTTTTGAATATCAGGCTGTAAATGATCAACCCTGCAAGCAGCATTACCCAGAAAGCAGGCCCTGTAAAGAGTAAAGGTTTGCCCTGCTCATATGACAAAGCGTTATCCGCAATTCTGCTGAAAAGTTTTTCCCGGTCTCTTTGTTCATGCCTGTCATCAGTGACCGGACTATATGATTGAGCTAGTGTGTCTGCTGCCGTAACCGGTCTGTCAACAACCCGCTCAGTCCTATCTTTGACTATATCTTCTATTAAAAGATCGGCAAGGGCAGCACCTCCTGAATAAGTGAGATGGGTAAAGTCCTTTGCTGCCAGTGCCGGTTTCTTATTGCTCCATTTTACAATCGATCCGGATCCTCCCATTGCTTCGTATGAATCCCAGAAAAGCACTCCGGCCCTTTCAGCAGCATTTTTCTGTGCATCCCTGATAAGGGGAATGTTTTTGTAGGATACTATCCTGCCTTCATCCCTGTGAGCCATATCAGTAATCCCAATTACAAGAACAGGAGTTTCGGGGCATACAAGCTTTAAACGTACTAACTGGCGATACAGTCCATCCTCATAATAGTCATAATTATTACTTATGTTCAACACTACGTTTAAACCGTAATGAAGGACTAGAAGATCGGGGTCAAGCTTTTCATAAAGTGCCTTAAGGTTATCAGGCTGAACCATTGTAAATTCAAGTCCTGCACTTCCCCTGTTAGGTAAATTATCGACAATAGTTCCCTTACTGCTTTCAAGACTAAAACCATAAATATCAGGACTTGTAGATCCCCTGAAAACGACTTTTACATAAGCTGCTGAATTAAGTTCTTTTATATACTCTGCTTCACCGATGCCCGGCATCAAAGTATCCCTGGCGACAATACCTTTATCATCTATTATTTCAATAACCAGTTTTTTCTCCGGCTTTCCATAAAAAATTCTTATGTTCTCATAGACTGAGGAAAGCGAATCCGCAAACCTTGATGGCTCAGCGCTGAACCATGCAACAGCTTCTTCACCTTTATCATTCTCACTCTCAAACCTGCTGACAGTCATCAGGGGACCAAGCTGCCTGTGATTAATATCACCCTCAGCATAAGAAAGGTAATCAAGTTTATTCCAGTTCCCTGAATTCTTAATATGAACAGACCTGGTGTAATTCACAAGGGGGGTGGGACTTAAAAGTCCGGGCCCGCTCCCTGGTATTATCTCTCTTATACTTTCCCTCAGCCGGTCAGTAATGCGATCTCCCTCCAGCTGAGAATCGCCGTAATACATGATCCTGACCTGCCCGCTGTCGTTGGAAAGACTGTCAATCAACCATGACTTACCTGTCTTACCCGAAAAATCAAAATAGTTCTTTTCGCGGGAGACATCTTCTATATCAGCCTCTGCAGTATCAGTTGAAGATAATACCGCTGCACCTGAGTGAAAAGCACTATCAGTGGTAATATTATTATCCGGGTAAAACTCCTTATATGTCTCAGGCCATTCAACAGAAATACCAGGTGCCAGCTGCAATGGACCGTCAAAAAAGAAAGACGGAGCATAGAGCAACACCATTAAGACCAGGAGAATAAGAAAGGTCTTGTATGGACGCATAGACCGCTTGTTAAGATCTATATAAAATGTATATTAACTTCTTTTCTTAATCTTAAGTTTCTGACCAACACTTATCTTACCTGTACGTCCCAAACCATTAAGGGTAAGTATGTCTGTGGCACTTACTCCGCTGTATTTCTTCGCAATATCCCATACCGTATCTCCATACCTGACTGTATGATACACAAAGCCAGGATCCGGTTCTTTGCCTGAAGAAAGTGTATTTTTGACTATTGCCGGTTTACCTATCCGCTTTTGTTTTTCAGCAAAACTGAGACTATTAACCTCTGCATAATAATCCTTCCCGGAAGGATCAACATATATAGCCAGTTTTTGATTGATACGTATCAGGCTACGGTAAATATTATTCCAGTAGCGCAGATCAGAAACCCCTACATTATACCACTCGGCTATGAAACCAAGGTTATCGCCTTCTTTTACAGTATAGATGAGTTTGGCCTTGCCTTTTATGTTTGGCGGAACATATCTTGACCTGGTAGGACTAGCACTTTTTTCTTCTTTGTTTAAATAGCGATCTGCCATAAAAGATGCAACGGAATCCTGGAGACTAATAAAGTCGCCTACATTCTCAAGGGGAAGAGTAACAGGCATTGCCTTGCTTCTTCCGGGTATTATGCCGGACCGATATTGCGGGTTAAGGGTTCTTATGTAGCCCAGGGGGATATCCATAACATGTGATATTTGCTCAACATGCAGATTCCTGCTCACCATTACTGTATCAGTTGCCAGAGGAAAGTCAACAGGCAGTGGGTTAATGTTATGCTCCCTGTAATAATTCATTGAATAAAAAGCTGCAATGTATCCCGGGAGGTAACCCCTTGTTTCGCGCGGCAGGCGATAATATATCTGCCAGTAATCTTTCCTGTTACCGGATCTCCTTATCGCTTTGTTTACATTCCCGGGACCGCAGTTATATGCAGCAATTACCAGTCCCCAGTCATCATAAATCGAATAAAGATCTTTCAGGTATTTTGCAGCTGCATGAGTTGATTTCACGGGGTCCCTGCGATCATCAACTATTGAATTAATTGTAAGGCCGTATGCACGTCCTGTGCTGTACATAAACTGCCATAAACCGGTAGCCCCTACCCGTGATACAGCATTAGGATTCAGAGCTGATTCAATCACAGCAATATATTTCAGCTCCGTAGGCAAACCGTAAGAATCAAAAATATCCTCTATCATGGGAAAGTAATATTTTCTCATACCCAGCATTATCCTGAATTTATCCCTCTTTTTGCCTGTGTATACATGAATATGATTCCTGACAATACTATTGTATGGCAGGTTAACAAGCGAGTGTATATTGCTGAGTCTTTCCCTGTAAACAGAATCAGGAAATTCTACAACCGGCTCCAGGGATGATGAGTCGTCAAATTCCCTGGCGCCTAAGTTTTCCAGGTACCATATACTTGTAAGGCTGTCTAAATTGCGCTCAATAAATTTACTGTCTGATTTAACAATTATTGTATCATTTGCTGCTTGCAGGCTGAAAACAGTTAAAACAAAAACAAATATGAGGGTAATAAGTTTTTTCATGGCTGAAATAAATTAAAATGTGAGACTCACTCCCAGTCCCATTGTTTGTCCATAAATGGTATTTACAGGCACAGGCTCCACTCTGAGTGTCAACTCCGGGCTTATGTCATAATCTGACATCACTGCATCCACATTAGCATCCAGGATAGAAAGTATATACCAGAACCCAACCCCTATGTATGACAGGTCCCTGTATCTCCTGTAATAAGATATTGCATTAAGCATCTGATCTTTTACCCAGCTATTTGTCTGGGAATTATAATTATCAGCCTCAAGAGCCGGATCTATTTCACCTGATTCATAAGCCGCAGTATATTGTTCATAACTCCTGGTAGACGCAACATCATCAGTAATATCCTGGTAAGCCGTCAGGTAGCTGTCAAAGTTTTGTGTGTTAACAATAATACTGTATCCTAATGCACCGAAGCCTGCATAGACAAGTGGTATTTTCCAGTACTTCCTGTTATAAATCTGACCCAATCCAGGGAAAGCGGCAGCCATCATGGTTGCTTTTACAGGAGAGGTAATCCGCACAGGCTTATCTGCACCGGCAGCAGTAGTATCAATACGTGACGAATCAGCAGACTGAAATTGAACCTGGGCATTGGCCATCCCGGTTATTAGAATTAATAATATGCATGTTTTTATGATCCTCACTAAGTATGCATTATGTTTTGATTCTCCTGCCTCTGAGCTTCCTGCCCTGAGCTTGTCGGAGAGAGGAAAGAATCTCACCGGCTAATCAGCAAGCAGCACTAACAGGCACAGCTACGACATGGACAAAGATATATAATTTAGGAATTCAGTTTATCCAATATTCCCAAAATATCTTCCATCTGGTCTGTATTGTTAAAGGGGATAACTATTTTGCCCTTTCCTTTATCATTAATCCGGAATTGCACATCAGACTTAAGTATTTTTGATAGGTGACCGGAAAGGTCTTCATAGTCTTTATTCAGTTGATCTTTCTTCTTATTCTTGTCAGGATCCTTGAGGTCGTTAATCTGCAGTTTACGAACGATCTCCTCGGTTTTTCGAACAGACAGGCCCTCATCTATTATCCTGTAATAAACTTTTATCTGCTGTTTTTCATCTTCAATGCTGATCAATGTACGGGCATGACCCATGGTAAGTTGTTTATCCCTGATTCCCAGTTGTATTTCTGCCGGCAATTTAAGCAACCTTAAATAATTTGTTACTGTTGACCTTTGCTTTCCTACCCTTTCACTGAGCTTTTCCTGTGTAAGCTGACATTCTTCGATCAGTCGCTGGTAGCTGATAGCTATTTCTATGGAGTCAAGGTCTTCCCTCTGTATATTTTCGACCAGAGCCAGCTCCAGCATGGCCTGATCATCAGCTGTACGCACATAAGCAGGCACAGTCTTAAGCCCGGCTTTCCTGGCAGCTTTCAACCTTCTTTCACCGGCTATCAGCTGGTATTTATTGTCCCCCTCCGACTCTCTGACTGTAAGAGGCTGAACGACACCTAGTTTGCCTATTGACGAAGCAAGCTCATCAAGTGCTGTTTCATCAAAACGTGTTCTGGGCTGAAACGGGTTTAGTTCAATAGCATCAATACTGATTTCAAGGTTTGCTTCAACCTTTTCTTCCAGTTTTTCCCTTTCAGCATCATCAATTAATGCACCTAAACCTCTTCCCAATGCTTTTTTCTTTGCCATTATAAATAAAAATAAATTAAACCAGTTGAATGATCTCCGGAGATCATTTATCTTCGCTCTTGCCAATCAACTCCCTGGCAAGATTGAGATAATTGACGGCTCCCCTTGACTCAGCATCATAAAGGATAGCGGGCTGACCATAGCTTGGAGCTTCGCTCAACTTAATATTTCGCTGTATAATTGTTTCAAATACCATTTGCTGGAAATGCTTCCTTACCTCTTCAACAACCTGGTTTGATAATCTGAGCCTGGCATCATACATTGTAAGCAGGAAGCCTTCAATGACCAGAGCCTTATTAAGATTCTTCTGTATAATCTTTATAGTATTCAGCAGCTTTCCAAGTCCTTCAAGTGCAAAATATTCACACTGAACCGGCACTATAACCGAGTCAGATGCCGTCAGTGCATTCACTGTTAACAGCCCCAGCGAGGGAGAACAATCAATAAGGATGTAATCATATCTGTCAGGAACACCCTCCAGTACACCTTTCAAAATACTTTCCCTCTTCTCTGTATTAAGCATCTCGATTTCAGCTCCCACAAGGTCAATATTAGAAGGAATCAGATCCAGGTTTTTAATATCGGTACCAATTATGGCATCCTTTGAATCTGTGTCATTAATAATACAATCATATATTGTTTTATCCAGCTTCCTGTTATCAATCCCTATACCCGAGGTAGCATTAGCCTGGGGATCAAAATCAACAATCAGCACCTTTTTATCAAGCGCTGCCAGGCTGGCCGCCAGGTTTATTGCTGTGGTCGTTTTTCCTACTCCACCTTTCTGATTGGCTAATGATATTATCCTCATTTATGTGATGTTTTAAATTTTAATTAATCGGGAGTTTCAAAATTAATATTTATGACTGCCGTCTATGATTTATGACAGCTGTAATTGTAAACATTTCATTTGTGGTTTTCAACAAAATATTAACAGTTTATTATTAAAAAGACCTGACTTTATTACCGCTTTACAGGCTCTATTTCGAATAGTAAAGGCCAGTTTTTTCCTGTAACAAAGAGACGGTTATTAACATCATCCCATGCTATACCATTGAGCTGTTCCAGGTCCGGATGGTGATACTTACGTGGCAATATACCGGAAAGGTCAAGATAGGCCAGTACTTTACCTGTGTCAGGATCAATACGTGCTATACGATCGGTCATATAAATATTTGCCCATAACTCTCCGTTAATATATTCAAGTTCATTAAGCTGCCAAACAGCCTCATTATTATCAAATACCCTTATTGACCGTAATACGGTGAAGTAATCAGGTTCCAGGAAATAAAGATTATTGGTCCCGTCACTCATTACCAGCTCATTCCCGATAGCTTCGAGTCCCCAACCCTGGGTGGTATAATGCACCCTCCTGGTCTCCCGGAAAGTTTCGAAATCATACACAAAACCAACATTATGCGTCCATGTTAACTGGAACAGTCTTTCTTTATGCAGCACCAGTCCTTCTCCAAAAAACTTACTCTCCAGGTTATGGATTTTCAGTACCTCACCTGATTCCGGATCAACCTTTCTCAATGTTGATTCGCCTTCACCTCCTGTACTTTCATAAAAATATCCTTCGTGATACAACAAGCCCTGGGTATATGCATTCTTATCGTGAGGATACATATTTTTAACCCTGTATGAATAGACTTCAGGCTCTATATCAGAAAGTATGGTAATAAAATGAGTTATGGTCCGGGGCCTTTTCCCCTGTTCATAAGCCTGTACTTTGAGAGGTATTTTGCCCAGTCTACTACCCTGGGTACTGGCAATGTATTCAAGTTCCGACCCAGGCAATGTGGTCAGATAAACGCCATCAAGGAAGACTCGTACAGAATCAGGATATTTGTCTTCAAGCAGGCTTAAACTTATTGTAAGGTCATCGCCGGAACTGATGCTCATGCCATCTTCCGGAGTATTAAGTTCAACAAGCTCTGAGGCAGGCAGGATGATCTTGTCCTTTTCAGGAGTGGTACTGCTACCTGCTGTTTTTTCCGGGCTATTACAGGCAGGAGCACCTAAAATAAAAAGTATTAATAAAAAACTGCAATATTTAATCAACTTCATATCCGGGGCTTTCATTTGTTTTTACTGCCAAATAAACGCTTAAAGAATAATTTTCTTGTATTCAATTTCTTTTCAGCTATTTTCTCCATTACATCATACATGCTCAGGTGTTGCCAGATTTCACTCCAACCGGGAAAACCACCAACATTCTTATCATCTATATAAACATCTGCATTAATTTTGCGACTTATTGAGTCGTTAAATTCTTCCTCGGGATAATTCTTGTTCACCGCATAAAACTCAATACCCTTATTTTTACAATACTCTACTGCTTTTTCCAGCTCCTCTCCCGTCCTGAATGTCCATAAAATGAGTAAAGCTCCGTGCTTCTGCAGTTCTCTGAGCGTTTCAAAAGCAAACAGTTTATCCTTTCCAATACCGGGATATTCATGCTCCACTATAGTACCATCAAAATCTACTGCTATCTTAAGGTTTTGTAAGTGTTCCATCATAATTATTAATAAATGTAAAAATAGATAAATTGGTATTATTGATAAAATTTATCTTACTTTTACATACTAATTAAGTATCACAAAGGTATGAGAAGGCAGATACCCAATACTCTGACATTGCTGAATCTGGTTTCGGGCTTTGCTGCCATTGTAATGATAATGAAGGGCCAGATTCTCATATCTGTCTGGCTTATATCAGCTTCGCTTCTTTTTGATTTTGGTGACGGACTGGCAGCACGCCTGCTGAATGCTTATTCAGAAATGGGGGTTCAGCTGGACAGCCTGGCTGATATGGTCAGTTTTGGTCTTGCTCCAGGCTTGCTCATGTTCAGCCTTATCTCTTCAACCGAAGGAGCTGAGGGTATTTCTGTTTATATCCCTTATGTGGCCGTTGTCATTCCGGCTTTTTCAGCCATCCGCCTGGCAAGATTTAATATTGACAGGGCGAAAAGTGATCATTTCAGAGGCTTACCCACCCCGGGCAATGCATTTTTCTTAATCTCTCTGGTATTTGCTTCAGAATATGGTAACAGCCAGTTAATTGAAGGCATGCTAAACTCACGTGCGGTATTAACTGTCCTGGTCATGCTTTTTGCCTCACTTATGATTACAAAAATACCGATGTTTTCTTTTAAGTTCAGGCACCTGAGATTCAAAGGTAATGAACTGAGAATAGTGTTTATTGGATCAGCCATCCTGTTGATTGCCGGAGCAGGCCTGTCCTCACTGCCCCTTGTAATAATCCTTTATATTCTTGTTTCAATCATCTGGGCTGTTATCAACTGAACCGTTAGCTTCCTTTTTCAGGTCTTTCATTTTTAATGTTTGCCGCCGGATAGATTCCTGGTGAAGCAGCTTAAGGTATCTCTCGGTAAAATCCTTGTTGAGACCTGATAATTCTGCCTGGTTTAACCGTGTATCAAGTATCTCCAGCCACCTTTCCATTTGTAATACAGCTAAATTATTACTGTATTTATAATCACTTATCATATCAATGACCTCCATTCGCCTGGACAGCAGCTCAATAAGCTGATTATCGACTGAATCTACCTGATTCCTCAGTTCATCCAGCTGATTGGTAAAACCTGAATCATCGGGTGATGATTTCCTTATGACCAGGTTATCCATCATTGAGCAGTAAGAGCCGGGTGATAACTGCTGTTTATTATCACTTAATGCTGAGGGGGGATTATTATGTACTTCAATCATCAGGCCATCCATATTAAGGTCCATTGCTTTCTGTGAAAGTTCAGGAACAAGGTCTGAGTTTCCTGCCATATGGCTTGGGTCGCATATTACCGGTAATTTTTTTTCCCGCCTTCTCAATTCAATGGGTATTTCCCATTTTGGCATATTCCTGTACCTGGTGCGCTCAAAAGGTGCAAACCCCCTGTGTACTGCGGCCATTCTTTTTATGCCGGCATTGTTAATTCTTTCAAGAGCACCAAGCCACAGATCTACATCAGGGTTAAGCGGATTCTTTACCAGCACGGGGATATCAACACCTTTAAGAGCTTCTGCTATTTCCTGTACGGAAAATGGATTTGATACGGTACGTGCACCCATCCACACAACATCAATATCTTCTTTCAGGCAGGCTTCAAGGTGAACAGGATTTGCAATCTCTACAACCAGCCTTATGCCTGTCTCCCTTTTTACATCTTTCAGCCATTTAAGTCCTCTGGATCCAACTCCACTGAATGTACCCGGCCGTGTGCGGGGTTTCCATATACCTCCCCTGAACAAGGAAGGAACACAGCTTTGCTTCAGGGTGGTGGCTATATCCATTACCTGCGACCTGGATTCAACGCTGCACGGCCCTGCAATAAAAAGGGGACCCGGGCCAAAATCATCAAACCAATCCTTTATTTCAGATATATCCATTTTTTAGCTATGTATTGTAAATAAAGCGGTTGACAGGGTTTATGAAAGCATCTTTGCCGCAAAAAGTTTTCCGTATTCTACCAGTTCATCATGTTTTTCCTGTTCAGGTCTGAATTTATATGCCGCATTATCATCCATTAGCTTAAGCTTCAATAATTTAAGATTTGCCGCAATTATACCAGCTGCCTCTCCGCTCCATCCGTAAGACCCGAAAGATGCTGCCAGCTTACCTTTATCCCTCAAGGGATTAATCAGAGCAAACAGCTTATATATCTGGATCAAAGTATTCTGGTTAATAGTAGGCGACCCTACAAGAAGAGCATCAGAGCGTACAATTTCTGACTCGACATCACCTATACCGGTGTTCTCAATATCCATAATTTTTACATCTATGTTATTCCCGCTCCTGATACCTTCAGCAATAGCCTCAGCCATTTCCCCGGTATATCCGTAGGCAGAAACATAAGTTATTAGTACTCTTTTCCTTCCTTCACCTCCGCTTAGTTTAAGATATTCACGGGCGTATTTCTCACTCAGATCAACATGCTCCTTCCAGCTTTTTCGAAGCACCGGACCGTGCCCGGTACATATCATATTAATTTCCAGGGGCCTGATCTTTTCAATTGCCTTGAGCATAAACTTGCTATAAGGCTTCAGAATAACATCAAAATAATATTTGAAAGCATCACTGAAATCACCTACTTCATCATCAAAAATCCTGTCATCACAATAATGAGCCCCGAAAGAATCGCAAGTAAAAAGCAATTTGTCTTCTTCAAGGTAAGTATACATTGTATCCGGCCAGTGAAGGTTAGGTGCAGAAATAAACCTTAATGTTTTATTCCCAAGATCAAGACTATCGTCATTTTTCACTACCATACTCCTGAACGGGATATCCATAATTTCCTTAAGATACCTGATTGCATTTCCACTTCCTACAACTGTTGCACCGGGTGCAAGTTCTAGCAGATGCTTGAGCGACCCTGAATGGTCAGGCTCTGTATGGTTCATTATTATATACTCTATCTCCGAAGGGTCAGTAAGCTGTTTCAGCTTATCCATATAAACGGGAGAAAACTTTTCTTTGGCTGTTTCAATTACAGCTTTCTTATCAGCATTAATAAAGTATGAATTATAGGTAGTTCCATACTCTGTTTCCATTACAATATCAAAAGTAACTATATCGTAATCGAGTATTCCTACCCAGCTTACATCATCAGTTATATTTATTACCCTGTCATCGGTTTTACTCTCTCTTTCTTTCATCGTTCAGTTTTTTTTTACTGTTTAAAGTTACAATATATTTTATTGCAGGTAATTTCATGCTTAAGCTAAATGATCATATTTTATTTTTGCTACTATATTTTTATTAGCATATACCTGCTGATTCATTTTGACCCTGCAAACAGTTCCGGCAGGCAAAAAAATATCAACACGCGACCCGAATTTAATAAATCCCAGCTCCCTGCCCTGTGTTATTTCTTCTCCCTCTTCACTATAGGTTACAATTCTTCTGGCCACTGCACCTGCAATCTGTTTTACCATTACACACAGGCCATCAGCGCGCTCAATAACTACTGATGTACTTTCATTATAAACAGATGATTTGGGGTGACTGGCAATAAAATATTTTCCGGGATGATGTTTTACATATTTAACTTTCCCTGAAAAGGGATACCTGTTACAATGAACATCATAAACAGACATAAAAACGGATACCTGTAAGCGCTTATCATGAAAATATTCATCTTCATATGTCTCCTCCATAGCAACAATCCTGCCATCTGCCGGCGTAAGAATAAGCTCACTGTTTTCTTTAACAGGTCTGTCCGGACTTCTGAAGAAGTAGATAATAAAAACAAGAAGGATTGCCGAGACCGCGGGTAAAATAAACCAGTAAGAACTATACCGGGAGGGTAACAAAAAGGGTATGAGGTTGACAACTGCCATTATTATAACTACAGCTATGATTACCCTGTATCCTTCTCGGTGAATTTTCATCCCTGACAAAATTAATCATATAGTGCAAATCAACCAAAAAGGACGAGGAAGACATATACAAGGGGCAATGAAATAATCAGGCTGTCGAAACGGTCAAGTACACCTCCGTGCCCTGGTAACAAAGCTCCTGAATCTTTGACCCCGGCATTCCTTTTGAACAATGATTCTATAAGGTCGCCTGTTGTTCCTGCCGCTGAAATAATTACGGCTACAATAAGCCAGCCAGTAAGATCAAGCCATGTAATCCATCCGGATATCAGCCAGGCTGTAAGCAAGGAAATGATAAAACCGGCAAAGAAACCTTCCCATGTTTTTTCCGGTGAGATCCTGTCCAGCAATTTGTGTTTGCCAAGCCATGAGCCAAATATATAAGCTCCTGTATCAAAGCTCCATGAAAGCATAAAGAAGGCTAGCATGTACTGAGGGTTGAAATTCAATACTCCGACAGAGGTTTCAGGTCCCCACGAATTAAAAGCCATAAAAGGGAAAACACAAAAAGGCAAAGCAATGTACAAAACACCGAAGAATGTATTTGCCAGGTTATTAATATGATTTTCCTTCTTTCGTTGTAATTCAGCAGCCATGATAAAAAAAACAGGCAGAATCAGAACAATAAATATTGACGGTCCGGCTTTCCCGAGGGCAACCAGCACGCAGAGCATATATGATAAGCCTGCGGTTAACAAACCTGACGTTCTCCGTGGAGAAACGCCGGTTCTGGCTACCAACTTGTAATATTCATACAGGGATCCTGCCAGAAGAACAGCGCCCAGTAAAATATAAGAAACAGGATGCAGCCATAATGCTGCGAGAATGATTATTACAAGGAGTACACCCGTTATTGTCCGTTTGTAAATATTCTTCAAATCAGAATTCCTTTTTGCCAGGATCATGATCAGCCGGCAGTGCCACTTCCTTTATCCTTGTTATCTGCATTATTTGTTTGCTTCTCTTTTGGTTTTTTATCCTCCCCTTTTGTATCCGGCTTATCATTTTTTGCGGTTTTCCGCCCCGCTCTTTTCCTTGCAGGCCTGCCTGTTTCTTCTACAGCAGGTCTGTTGCCCTGTTTTTTGCCAAATATTTTTTCCAGGTCCTCACTGAAAATAACCTCTTTCTCCAGTAACTGTTGTGCAAGGGTCTCCAGTCCTTTTTTATTTTTGCTGAGTACATCCTTTGCTCTCTGGTAAGCCTCATCAACAATACGTTTTGCCTCAGAATCAATCAGCTCTGCCGTTTTATCACTGTAAGGCTTGGTAAAGCCATATTCATTCTGTCCCGTTGAATCGTAGAAACTCATATTCCCGACCTGATCACTCATCCCAAAATATGAAACCATTGCATAAGCCTGTTTGGTGACTTTTTCCAGGTCATTGAGCGCCCCTGTTGATATCTTACTGAATATAAGCTCCTCTGCTGCCCTTCCCCCAAGAGCGTAAGCTATTTCATCAAGGATCTGCTCACGCGTCGTCAGTTGCCTCTCTTCAGGAAGATACCAGGCTGCACCCAGTGCTCTTCCCCTTGGAATTATTGTTACTTTGACCAGCGGACTGGCATGTTCAAGCAACCAGCTGACAGTTGCATGACCCGCCTCGTGAAAAGCAATTGTCTTCTTTTCTTCTTTTGATATAATCTTCGTCCTTCTCTCCAATCCTCCCACTATTCTGTCAATTGCATCTAAAAAGTCCTGCTTACCCACCATTTTTCTGTTCTTACGGGCGGCAATAAGTGCTGCTTCGTTACATACATTAGCAATGTCAGCCCCGGAGAATCCCGGTGTTTGTTTGGCCAGAAAATCCACATTGAAGGTTTTGGGCAATCTCAATGGCTCAAGGTGGACTTTGAAAATCCCTTTTCTCTCATTAAGATCGGGCAGCTCAACGTGTATCTGCCTGTCGAAACGACCGGCCCTTAATAAGGCCCTGTCCAGCACATCAGCCCTGTTCGTGGCAGCCAGTATAATAACACCTATATTACTGTCAAAGCCATCCATTTCTGAAAGAAGCTGGTTGAGAGTATTCTCGCGCTCATCATTTGCTCCCATACTCGGGTTTCTTCCCCTAGCCCGGCCAACTGCATCTATCTCATCAATAAAAACAATACAGGGTGCTTTTTCCTTAGCCTGCTTAAAAAGGTCTCTTACCCGTGATGCTCCCACACCAACAAACATCTCAACAAAATCAGAGCCTGAAATTGAAAAGAACGGCACATTTGCTTCTCCTGCAACTGCTTTGGCAAGAAGAGTTTTCCCTGTTCCGGGAGGGCCTACAAGTAAAGCACCTTTAGGAATCTTACCCCCGAGGGAAGTATATTTTTTGGGATTTTTCAGAAAATCCACAAGTTCTTTAACCTCGGTTTTTGCCTCTTCAAGACCGGCTACATCACCGAAATCAATCTTGACATTTGATTCGCGGTCAAAGATCTTGGCCTTCGATTTACCAACAGAGAATATATTACCGGCTCCTCCACCACCTGAGCCACCGCCGGCCATACGCCTGAAAATAAAAAGCCATATAGCAAGTATAATAAGCATTGGTAAAATCCAGCCCAGCACCTCTCCAAAATAATTCTTCCGGGTTTCATAAATAGGATGCAGCCATTCGGATTCATCGTAGCCAAGGTCCTGCTGCGTCTCTTTAAGCCTTGATTCGAACAACTCTACCGTAGCAAAATGATATGTGTAATTGGGTGATGATCCTGAAAGATTAAATGACCCTGTACCGGAGGCTTCAGGATATCTTCCGGATTCAATGGCATCTGCGGTAAGATATATTTCTGCAAACTCTTTGTTTATAACTACTATTTTCCTGATATCCCTGTTCTCTATCATCAGTTCAACATCACGCCACTGTTCAGCTTTTTCTACACTTCTTCCTCCGAACATGAAATTTATTGCAATCAGACCTAAACCAATTGCAACATATATCCATGTGGGATTAATTTTTGGCTTGCCGTTTTTCCCGGTGCCACTACCACCACTGCCCTGCTTATTCGTGTTCTGCTCTTTTGTATCTTTTTCTGTCATTTCAGCTCTCAATTAATTTTTTCCTGCATCTCTTCAATGTCCGCATCTGCCCACAAAGTCTCCAGGCTGTAAAAATTTCTGAATTCTTCACGGAAGATATGTACGACAACGTTTCCATAATCCAGCAGCACCCACTGGCAATTTTCAAGGCCTTCCCTGTGGTGGGGCATCTCGCCTGTGCTCTTTTTAACCTCCCTTTCAACTGATTCAGTTAAGGAATCAACCTGTGTTGACGAATTACCATGACATATAATGAAATAATCACATACGGAATTCTCAATGCTCTTGAAATCAAGCTTGAGAATTCTTTCCCCTTTTTTTTCAAAGATTCCTTTAATTATATTGTCAACCAGTGCTGTGGTTTCTTCACTGTTTTCCGTCATTAATCTCTAATTCTGTTTATTGCATTAAATCAGTGCAAAAATACTAACATTATTTTTACTTTTATAGCTTCTTACTTTTAACAATTACAATGCCAATAATATAATAAAGATATATTAATGCGGCATAAGGAAAACATGATTTTATAAAAACCTGGTAACCAAAGTGATAGGCTCACATATACTATATTATGAAAAAGTGTCATCAACTAATGAGGTGGCAGAAAAAATACTTTCTGAAAGGAGAATAAATGAAGGCACTGTAATATATGCAAATGAGCAAACGAAGGGAAAAGGGCAGAAAGGGAATACATGGCTTAGCAAGGCCGGCAAAAACCTGACCTTAAGCATAATACTATATCCTGCATTTTTGCCGGCAGAATTCCAGTTTGCCATTTCCCAGGTATTATCCTTATCAATTGCCGGCTTGCTGGACAACTATTCCGGGTCTATAAGCATCAAATGGCCCAATGATATCTACTATAAAGATGACAAAATTGCAGGCATACTTATTGAAAACAGTATTGAAGGCAATACACTTCAGTACAGTATTGCGGGGGCTGGAATAAATATTAACCAGGCTTATTTCCCGAGTGATTTACCTGATGCGGTATCTTTAAGGATGATCAACGGCAACGATCAGGATATCAAAACCTTACTAAAAGAACTATGCAATATCTGTGAAAGGTGGTATAATATTCTCAGGGAGGGCGACCTGGCTTATATAAACGATCAGTATCATAAAAGGCTGTACAGGTATAATACACTTACTTCATTTAGAACGGCCACGGGTAATATCAGGGGACGCATCAGGGGAGTCGATTCGCACGGGATGCTAATAATAAAAACAACAAGCGGGACCAGTCTGAAATTTTCTTTCAAAGAGGTAGAGATCAGTCATTAGTTTTCTTCCAGTCCTCAAAATCCTCCATGCCCTTGACCAGTTTATCAAGAAAATCCTTAATCGGCTTGTTAGCAACCATTTTCATTGCCGGATTTAATCCTGCTTTAATTGTTAACCTCACCCTGGTATCATTTTCTTCGATCTCTTTCAGTTGTACCCAGAGATAAAACTCTGTATTATTGAGACCATGTCCTGCGTATTTAACAGTATGATCTGGATCGGTTCTGACAATATTGATCTTCGAAGTACCTACCGGGCTTACTTCAAAAGAACACTCATCTCTTCCGGCTTCCCAGTTTTGTATTGTTCTTTCAGGAAGGAATTGTTTAAAATTCCTCATATCGGTAACAAAATCAAAAACTTCTTTTGCCCCGGATTTGATTTTACCTATCCTGCTTTCGTATTTTGTAAAATTGTCCATAGACTTTATTTACCCCAGTTTGCCGGATCTGTTCTCCATAACTTCAGAGTGTCAGTATCATTACTGTCAATATACCCTGTCTCCCTGGCTCTTTCAATAAGGCTCTCATAGTTACTGAGTGTGTCCAGCCTGCAATTATTCTCACTGAAATTGTTGCCGGCTTTTTCAAAACCATAAGTAAAAATAGCCAGCATGCCCAATACTTCGCAACCGGCTTCTCTGAGAGCCTCCACTGCACTAAGGCTGCTTCCACCTGTTGAAATCAGGTCTTCTATTACAACGACTTTATTCTCTTTCTCGAAATACCCTTCTATCCTGTTTCCCAGTCCATGACCCTTTGATCCCGATCTAACATAAATAAAAGGAAGATCAAGAACATCTGCTACAAGTACACCATGGGCTATTGCTCCACTTGCAACTCCGGCGATAACTTCAGCTTCCGGGTACTGCTTTTTTATTTTATCAGCAAAAGCATCCCTGATTGCTATTCTTACCCCGGGAAAGGAAAGTGTTTTCCTGTTATCGCAGTATATAGGCGATTTCCAACCGGAAGCCCAGGTGAAAGGATTTGACGGTTGAAGTTTTATTGCTTTAATTTGCAATAAATAATCGGCAATTGATTTAGCAATGTTTTCCATAGCAAAATGTATAAAATCTATCTAGATAAGAGGTTTATAGTTCTCAGCGGCCAACCCGACCGAATGCAAAAATACTGCTTATTCCATAAATACCATGATAATGCAGAGCTTTATAAGAAAATTTCAGAATTCATTTACGATGGCAGTATTGATTGTCTTAACATTTACTCCTACAAAATAAATACCCTGCTCAATGCTTTCAGTGATTTTTTTGAAAACAGGACTGCTGCAGGAGGGTTGATTATTAACAGGGATAAAAAAATGCTGCTTATTAAAAGGCATGGTAAGTGGGACATTCCCAAAGGGCACATATCGGGTAATGAGTCAGTGGAAGAATGTGCAAGGCGGGAAATTGAAGAAGAAACCGGTCTTGTCCCGGCTTCTGTTATAAAGACTCTCAAGCCAGGTCGCCACATTTATCAAACTCCCGTAAGCTGGGTACTGAAGCAAACGCACTGGTTTGTTTTTAGTTATGAAGAAGCTGGCAGTGCCAGTCCTCAGGAAGAAGAGGGTATTGAGAGCATTAGGTGGTTCAGCAGGGATGAGCTTACAGAAGTTCACAGCAATACCTGGTCATCAATCTCAGATGTGTTATATGAGACCCTGTCTGAATTCTTTGACAACTCTACATTCTTCCGGGATAATTCTTTAAAATGAGTAACTGTTTTTAACGGTAATTATTTATATTGATGCTGGAAGGTACAAAGTCCGATGCATCTCCCCCATTTCGTATTATGTCTCTGACTATAGTGCTGTTAACAGGTGTCAGTTCGGGTGTGGTCAAAAGCATTACTGATTCTATTTCCGGTGCCATAGCTTTGTTTAACTGTGCAATTGCCCTTTCATATTCAAAATCAGCCGCCGTACGTATGCCGCGAAGAAGGAATGAAGCATTATTTTTCCGGCAGAAATCAATTGTAAGTCCCTCGTAATGATCAACCCTTACCATATCTATACCTTTAAAAACATCAGTGATCATTTTTTTCCTGTTATCGAGGGAGAAAAAACCATCCTTTAGTGCATTTGCCCCAATTGCTATTATTATTTCATCAAAAAGGTTCAGTGCCCTGTTAACAATTGATTCGTGTCCCCTGGTAAAAGGATCAAATGATCCCGGGAAAACTGCAATTTTATTATTGTTGTTTTTCATCAGATTAATTTTTATCAGGTAATTTCCTTTCCTGATTTGAATTTAGGTACAGAAAATTCCACAATGTGGCTATTTATTCTTACACAAGCCTGGCCATGGCTCTAAAATTAAACTATCCTTCTGGGATTTGCAACCTTTTGCTTAAGAAGCGAGACTTTCAGTACATCCATTATAGAATCAACATAAGTAAACTGTAAGCCCTTGAGATAAATGTCTTTGATATCCTGCACATCTTTCCTGTTTTCAGAAGAAAGAATAATTTCCCTGATACCCGCTCTTCTTGCAGCAAGTATTTTTTCTTTTATTCCGCCAACAGGCAGGACTTTACCCCTGAGGGTTATTTCACCTGTCATAGCAATGCTGCTCTTAACCTTTCTCTGGGTAAAAGCAGAAGCCATTGAGGCAGCCATTGTTATTCCTGCAGAAGGACCGTCTTTGGGTATAGCCCCTTCCGGTACATGGAGGTGAACATTCCATTTCGCAGTAAAATCATCAGGTAAGGAGAGCATATCTGCATGAGATTTCAGGTACTCAAGAGCAATAGTTGCTGATTCTTTCATCACCTCTCCAAGGTTTCCCGTCAGGGTTAGTTTACCATTACCCTTGCTAAGGCTTGTTTCCACAAATAATATTTCGCCACCTGCAGCAGTCCATGCCAGTCCGGTTACAACACCAGCCTGATCATTACCTGTATATCTTTCCCTTTTATACCTGGGAGGTCCCAGCACAGAAGTCACTTTCTCCATTGAAGGAGAGATATCCGGCTCTTTACCATAGGCAATATCCTTCGCTGTATTGCGTATCAGTTTTGACAGTCTCTTATCCAGTTCCCTGACACCCGATTCCCTCGTGTAGTTATCTATTACACCTGCCATTACATTTCGCTTAAGCCTGAACTGGCTTTTCTTTACTCCATGATTGGATAATTGCCTGGGCAGCAGATGTCTCTTTGCTATTTCAATCTTCTCCTCAAGCAGGTAACCATTAATCTGGATAAGCTCCATCCTGTCTCTCAGAGCGGGACTGATTGTTGATAAAGTATTGGCAGTAGCAATAAACAAGACCTTGGAAAGATCATATTCCATTTCAAGGAAATTATCGTGAAAAGCACTGTTCTGCTCGGGATCAAGGACCTCAAGCAGCGCAGAAGAAGGGTCTCCCCTGAAATCAGTTCCAACCTTATCTATTTCATCAAGTATGAATACAGGATTTGAAGAACCGGCCTTCTTGATATTCTGCACTACCCGACCCGGCATTGCTCCTATATATGTTTTCCTGTGACCCCTGATCTCAGCTTCGTCATGCAGTCCTCCAAGTGACATTCTGACATATTTTCTGCCAAGAGCCCTTGCCACTGAACGTCCAAGTGATGTTTTTCCTACTCCCGGAGGGCCATACAGGCAAATTATTGGCGATTTAAGATCTCCCTTCAGCTTAATTACCGCCAGGTGCTCCAGTATCCTTTCCTTAACCTCATCGAGTCCGTAATGATCCTCGTCAAGTACCTTGCGGGCATTGTCAAGGTCAAGATTATCATCAGTAAACTCACCCCAGGGCAGGTCTACAAGTGTTTGCAAATAATTTATCTGCACCGAATATTCAGCAGCTGCAGGGTTCAGCCTCTGCAACTTCTGAAGTTCCTTATCAAATACTTCAGCTACACCCTCTGACCATTTCTTGTCTTTTGCCTTCTCCCTGAATTCTTCAATCTCCTTCTCCTGCGGGTTATCGCCAAGCTCATTCTGTATGGTCTTCATCTGCTGCAACAGCATAAATTCCCGTTGTTGCTGATCAAGATCGGATTTAACCTTAGACTGTAATTCTGTTTTAAGCTCCAGCAGTTGTATTTCCTGCACAAGGTTTTCAAGAAGTATTACACCCCTGTCGTGGAGACTTTTAGCTTCCAGTAATTTTTGTTTTTCTTTTACCTTTATCTCTGTGTTTGAGCAGATAAAATTTATCAGGTATGACTGATTCTCGATATTTTTGATAGCGAAAGATGCCTCCTGGTTAATGGCAGGATTCAACTTAATTATTCGCAGCGACATGTCTTTAAGCGAACTGACAATAGCATCAAACTCCCTGCTTTTTTCTTTTTGTTTATCCTCCGGTCGCAGTTCAACTTTCGCAGTCAGGTAAGGTTCTTTTTTTATCTCCTCTATCAGTTCCATCCTCTGCCTGCCCTGAATTATGGCAGTGGTGGAACCGTCAGGCATCTCCAATAGCTTGATAATATGACCAATAGTGCCAATACTATGCAGGTTTTTAAATCCTGGGTCTTCGTCTTCAGGGTCTATCTGGGCAACGGCACCAACAATCCTTTCTCCTTCGTAGGCATCCCTTATCAGCTTTACCGACCTGGATCTTCCAATTGAAATAGGCAATACAACACCCGGGAAAAGAACATTATTCCGTAATGAAAGAACCGGCAGCTCTTCAGGCACCCGCGACTCATCCATTTCCATGTCGCCTCCATCTGCTATTATCGGAATTATATCACCATCGTCATCAACAATATCGGGTAATAGAAGGTTGTTCAATGCTTTATTCTGATTTCGTTTCATACTTTATCTGATATGCCAAAATTACAATTTGTTCAGGAAATTTAGCCAAAATATGGCTTGAAGTGTTTATTGCAATCATTATGCCACTTATTGCCCTGTGTTTTTTGGACAAAAAAAAAGCCCCTGTTTAGCAGGGGCCTGACAGCTATTATCAAGTAATTCTATTTTTTCTTTTTATCCATGTGCGTTTTATAGCGGTTCATAAACTTATCTACCCTGCCCGCTGTATCCACAAGCTTCATCTTGCCGGTATAAAAAGGATGTGAAGTATTTGATATCTCAAGCTTAATCAAAGGATACTCATTACCATCTTCCCATTTAACGGTTTCCTTTGATGGTGCCGTGGAGCGTGTTAAAAAAGAAGTGTCATTAGACATATCTTTAAAAACAACAAACCTGTAATCTTTCGGATGTATCTCCTTTTTCATCTCTCTTTATATTTAAATATTTTAATCTTTGGGCTCGCAAAATTAATCAAGAATTGTTAAACAACAAAATATTGCCTCAATAAATGAATTATTTGGCATCATTTGTTACGAGTTCATCCATTTCATCCTTCAGGCGGGTAAAACTATCTTTATTATTTATCATATACCTGTAAGTAACATGCGTTTTGGCTTTTTCAGCACCAATAGCCTTATATACAGACAGCATTGGTTTATTGAAGTCGCCTACCCATGATAATTCCAGTTCCTGGTAATAAGGTTTCTTAACAAAAACATCATAAAGGCATTTGAAAATGGCTGATTCAATACCACTGTTACGGAATTGAGGTTTCACTCCGGCAACAAGGGCCCTCATGCGGGTCATTGTATGCTTTTTCTTCAGGTATAAAAACTTAATAGCACCCAGGAGGTTTATTTTACCATTAAAGTGCTTCAATATCTGGTTAAGGTCGGGAAAGAGAATAAAGAAAGCTATTGGTTCACCTTCATGATAAGCAAACCATATCAACTCTTCATCGAGAAAAAGTTTCCCCTTCTTCAATGTCTCGCTGAAATCAGATGGCTCCATGGGCTCAAAATCTTCCCTGAATTCAGACCATGTTGTATTATAAATCTCAACCAGGTCATCAATATACTTCCCGGGATTCTTAAAGGAAAAATGCTCAAAGGAGTAACCAGGCTTCCGGCTAACCCATTCGGCTATTTTCATAAAGCGCTCAGGGAATACATGTACGGAGGTTAAGTCCCTGTGAAAGCTATACTGGTCAAAATAGTTTCTGAAACCATAATTCTCAAAAAAGTCCCTGTAATATTTTTTATTGTATGGCATTCCGTATCCCTGCTGCATAAAGCCTTCAACAAGTAAACCCCAGTTGGTTTCATTTGACCCAAAAGTAATTGGACCGTCCACTGCCTCCATACCATGATCTTTAAGCCAGGCTATCGCAGTATCAAAAAGCATAAAGGCTGCCTTTTCATCCCTAATAACTTCAAAAAAACCAAGCCCTCCGGTTGGCTGCCTGTAGGCTTTGGAACGGTGTTCATCAATAAAAGCAGCTATACGGCCGGTAATCTTTTTATCTGAATCAAGGAGAAGCCACCTTTTCAGTTTTCCATGCCTGAAGGTCCTGTTCTTTTCAGGGTCAAATGTGGCATTGAATTCAGAATCGAGCGGACAAACCCAGTTGGGGTCATTCCTGTAATGAGATTTATGGAATTCAAGAAAATCTTCAGCGTCTTTCCTGGTTGTAACCTCTTTTACCTGCATACAAAAAATCTTTAATTACCCAGATCAAACCAGGCTTTTACTACCGTGCCCGATTTGTTCGTTTCATCCTTATGGACAAATTCATTTGTTTTCTTATTGTAAATATAGTCTTTCTGCCATAGATTAACATTCTCTGATATTTCCCTGATAGCTTTTAATATATAGTCTATTTCATCATCTGAGGTTGTAGGATGTAAAGACATTCTTATCCATCCCGGTTTTTCTGACAGGTCGCCGCTGTTGATTTTTTCTGTTATCTTGTGACTTTTATTATATGTAACCTGCAGCAGGTAATGACCGTAAGTGCCTGCACAGGCACATCCGCCACGCGTCTGAATACCATACCTGTCGCTTAATATTTTAACAACAAGGTTATAGTGAACTCCTTCCAGGTAAAATGAAAATACAGGCAGTCTTTCTTCGATATTATTTGCCAGGATATTAAGTCCATTGATTGATCGCAGCTCCCTGAAGACTTTGCTTACTATCCTGTCTTCTCTTTGCTTAATCTTATCCGTTCCCATTTGTTCTTTTAACCTGATGGCAAGAGCTATCCTTATGGTCTGCAGGAAACCGGGTGTTCCGCCATCCTCCCTGGCTTCAATATTATCAACATATTTATACTCTCCCCATGGATTAGTCCAATCCACTGTACCACCTCCCGGATTATCAGGAACTTCTCTCTTGTACAATGCTGAATCGAAAACCAGCACACCAGAGGAACCGGGGCCTCCAAGGAATTTATGCGGAGAAAAAAAGATCCCGTCCAGTTTTTCAATCGGATCATCCGGGTGCATATTGATATCAACATACGGGGCTGAGGCTGCAAAATCCACAAGGCATATTCCGTCATGCTCATGCATTACCCTGGCAAGCTCAAAGTATGGGGTACAAACACCTGTAACATTTGAACATGCAGTAAATGATCCTATTTTAAACTTACGGTCTTCATACTTCTTTAACTCTGCCCTTAAAATATCAGGATCAACCAGCAAGCCTTCGCCCGGGGGCAGAACAACAACGTCAGTAAGTGTTTCGTACCATGAGGTCTGGTTGGAGTGGTGTTCCATGTGACTTACAAAAACAACAGGTTTATCTGCCTCCTTGTGACAGGGAAGATTCTGGTTCTGGCAACTTTTCAGTCCCATGATGCGCATAAACTTATTTATAACGGTAGTCATTCCTGATCCCGCTGTAATAAGAACATCATTGGACCCAGCATTTACATGCTCTTTAATTATTCTCTGTGCTTCATGGTAGGCCCATGTCATCCGTTTGCCGGTCTCACTTGTTTCAGTATGGGTGTTTGCAACGAATTTACCAAATTCATTGACTATCTTCTCTTCAATTGGTCTGTAAAGCCTTCCGCTTGCTATCCAGTCGCAGTAAACAATAGCCTGGTTCCCGTAAGGTGTTTCATAACACATATCGTTACCGACTGTTTTATCTCTGAATGATTTGAAATGCTTTTCGAGTTCGCTCATATGCCTTACTATAAATAGAACTTAAAATGACTACAAATATATTCAGATTTTTTGAATCACCTTTGAATACCAAAAACTTCCCGGGATTACCTCGCTCTCTGCGTTCGCTCGGTGATCCGGGGAGAGGAGGCAGGCAAAAGCCTCCCGGGATTACCTCGCTCTCTGCGTTCGCTCGGTGATCCGGGGGGGAGAGAACTTCTCTCTCTGAAAGCCGGTCAGCCGCAA
>JAIPBU010000014.1 GCA_021738535.1 Bacteroidales bacterium
ATCACAAAATATCAGGAAGATTAGTGCATAAATCTTCCTTTCTCTTTTTTAAAAAGTAAAAATATCAATAAAAAATCACCTGGTGGGTTGCAAAAATGAAAAGGGCGCCCCATTTTTACTTATGAGACAGCCCCAATAGGATTATTGTGGCGGGATGCCTGTTTTTCAAAAGGTTAGATTTTGTGGCGTTTGCGGAGGGTGGCGGCGACGTCCCTGAAGGCATATCCTTTGGCGTGGAGCAGGACCAGCAGGTGGTAGACTAGGTCGGCGGACTCCTCCAGCATCAGGTCGTCGCGATCATCCATGGCCTCGAGGATTAGTTCAACGGCTTCTTCGCCTACTTTCTGGGATATCTTCTTTACTCCTTTATCGAAGAGGCGGGCGGTGTATGATGAGTCGGGATCGGCATCCTTTCGTTCCTCGATGATGTTTTCGAGGTAGGAGACAAATTCGAGGCTGTCCTTTTTGTTTACCTCATGCCAGCAGGTGTCGCTGCCGGTATGACATGCCGGTCCGTCGGGTATCGCCCTGGCCAGCAGTGTATCGCCGTCGCAATCAACTTTTATGTCGACCAGGTGCAGGTAGTTGCCGGAGGTCTCGCCTTTTACCCATATCTCTTTTCGGGAGCGGCTGTAAAAGGTTAGTTTTTTATTCTTTTTTGTAAGGCTCAGCGCCTCCTCGTTCATGTATGCCATCATCAGTACCTTCGCGGTGGTGGCGTCCTGCACGATGACAGGGACGAGGCCGTTGTTTTTTTCGAAGTCTATTTTCATTTTTTATCGTTTTTTACCCCCGGGTGTGACCGGGGCTATTGTTATTGACCGCCTCCGGCGGTCGTTTGTTTTGTGTGGCCATTGTGCCCCGGGTGGTACCGGGGCTATTTTTTTTTACCCCCTCCGGGGGTGGGATGGGTGCGGATTATTATGTTAGCATTTTGCAGGTATTGTTTTACCTGGTTTATACTTATGTCGCCGTAGTGGAAGATGCCGGCGGCGAGGGCGGCGTCTGCTTTGCCGTCCCTGAAGGTGTCGGCGAAGTGTTGCACTGTGCCGGCGCCGCCGGAGGCTATCACGGGTACGTCTACCATGTTGCTGATCTTTGCCAGTGTCTCGTTGGCAAAGCCGTTACGGGTGCCGTCGTGGTCCATCGAGGTAAACAGTATCTCGCCGGCACCGCGTTCCACTCCTTCGCGTGCCCATTCAAACAGGTCGATATCTGTTCGCTGCCTGCCGCCGTTGAGGTATACCTTCCAGCCCTCATCCTGTGGTCCATCCTTATCTTCGCGGCGGGCATCGATGGCCAGGACGATGCACTGGCTACCGAACTTTTCGGCCATCTCGTTTATTATCTCCGGGTTACGCACGGCGGCCGAGTTGACAGATACCTTATCGGCGCCGTTGGCCAGCATGGCATTCACATCTTCGAGGCTGCCGATACCGCCGCCCACCGTGAAGGGTATGTTGACGGCTTCGGCCACTTTACGCACCAGCTCAGCCATTGTTTTGCGTTTCTCGTGGGTGGCTGTTATATCGAGGAAGACCAGCTCATCGGCTCCTTCGTCGGAGTAGCGCTGTGCCAGTTCTACCGGGTCGCCTGCATCGCGCAACCCGACGAAGTTAACCCCTTTGACCACGCGACCGTCTTTTACGTCGAGGCAGGGGATGATGCGTTTGGCCAGTGTATTGAGCGGGTAGGGCTTAAGGGGTATTTTATTTTCATAGAAAGCCTTGCCGCTGATAACGCTGGTGATGCCTGCTTCGTAAAGCCGGTGCAGGTCGGATACACTGCTGAGCCCGCCGCTGGCTATTAGTTGGAGCGACGGGAATCGTTCCATTATCTTTTTATACAGCTCCACTGCCGGTCCCTCCAGTGTACCATCGCGCTCGATATCGGTGCAGATGATCTTCTTTATTCCTTTGTCGGCATAAAACTCGAGGAAACCGAAAAGCTCGCTGTGTGAATTCTCCTGCCAGCCGCTGACGGCTATGTGCCCGTCCTTTACATCGGCACCCAGGATTATCCTGTCGGGACCGAAACGCTCCAGCCAGCCAAGGAATATGGCGGGGTCCCTGACGGCTATTGATCCGCCCGTTACCATCTGTGCCCCGGCCTCGAGGACGGTTGCTATATCGTCATCGTTCTTTACCCCTCCGCCGTAATCGACTACGAGGTTTGTTTCGTCGCATATACTCCGGAGGGTGTCTATATTGACCAGCTTGCCCTGTTTGGCGGCATCGAGATCGACGACGTGCAGCCTGGTGAATCCGGCTGCTTCGAATTCTTTGGCGACGAGGAGGGGATCGCTGTTATATTCTTTAACGCTGTTATAATCGCCTCGCGTCAGCCTGACGCATTTACCGTTAATAATATCTATTGCGGGAATTATTTCGATCATAGTTCGAGGAAGTTTTTTAGTATTTGTATTCCTGCCGGTCCGGATTTCTCGGGGTGGAACTGGCAGCCGTAGAAGTTATCTTTTTGTACGGCGGCGCTGAAGCGGCCGTTATAGTAGCTGTTGGCTATGGTGTAGCTGTTATGCGGCACGTAGTAGCTGTGCACGAAATACATATATGCAGGGGCGGGAATCGCTGCGAGCAGGGGCGATTCAGTATTATCTATGATATTCCAACCCATATGTGGGATCTTGACATTGGCGGCGGGGTCTTTGCTGAACGAGGACACTGATCCATCGAGTATGGCCAGGCAACTCGTCTCACCTTCATCACTTTTTTCAAAGAGGAGCTGCATGCCCAGGCAGATGCCGAGGACGGGTTGCGTGAGTTTGGGGATGACGTTGTGGAGGCCGCGGCTGCGGATGTTGCGCATGGCGGTGACGGCGTTGCCCACGCCCGGGAAGATGACGCGGTCGCTGTTTTTTATTGTGTGCTCATCGGAGCTGAGGACGGGTTGGTGGCCCAGTCTGCGGCATGCGTTGGCGACGGAAAAGAGGTTACCTGCGCCGTAATCTATGATTGTGATTTTCATGCTTTTGTGCTTTGTATCCTGTTATCGGTTATTTGTACTGCCTGTTTGAGCGAGCGTGCGAAGCCCTTGAATACGGCTTCGATGAGGTGGTGATCGTCGTTGCCCGCGGCCGAGATATTTATTGTGAAGCCCGCGTTATCGGCGAGTGAGCGGAAGAAGTGGCTGAACATGCTTGCGGGTATGCCGCCGACGTTTTGGTTGCGGAAGGGCACATCCCAGACGAGCATGCTGCGGCCGCCGGTATCGATGCTGACGGTGGCGCTGCTCTCGTCCATGGGCATGAGGAAGCCGTAGCGGTTCATCCCTTTGCGATCGGCGAGGGCGCTGTTGAGTGCTTTGCCGAGGGTGATGGCTATGTCTTCCATGGTGTGGTGTATATCGATGTGTGTATCGCCGGATGCGCGTATGAGCAGGTCTGTTTTGCTGTGGAAGGTAAAGAGCTCGAGCATGTGGTCGAGGAAGCCGTTTCCTGTTTGTATGTCGGCGATGCCGCGGCCGTGCAGCCTGATGTCTGCGAGTATGTCTGTTTCGCGTGTGCGGCGGCGGGTGCGGGAGGAGTGATCCTGCTGCTGCGGTTGTTGCTGCGGCTGTTGCGGTTGTTGTTGGGGCTGTGGTTGTTGTGGTGCTTGTTGCTGCCCCGGTTTTGCTTCGGCGAAGAAGTTTTGTATTTCTTCTGCAAGGATCTCGTTTTCGTGTTCCCTGCCTATGGTAATGCGGAGGCAGCCGCTGCAGAGGGGCATGTTGCTGCGATCGCGCACCACGATGCCCTGTTGCAGGAGGTAGTTGTAGAGTTTCACCGGCTCATCCACTTTGATAAGGAGGAAGTTGGCGCTGGAGGGATACACCTTTTTTATCCCTTTTATTTTCTGCAGGTAAGCGCTCAGCAGCTCCCTGCTGTGGATGATCCTTTCTGTCTGTGAGCGGTATATCCCGGTGCGATCGAGAGCGCTGAGACCGGCCTCGAGGGTCAGGTTATTAACGTTATAGGGCATCTTGATGGCATTAAGCACCTTTATGAGTTCCGGGTGGCCGAAACCAAAGCCGAGTCGCGCCCCTGCCATGCCGCGTGCCTTTGAGAAAGTACGCATGACGAAGACGTTTTCGTACTGTTGGGGCAGGTGGGCCATGCCTTTATTGTTGGCGAAGTCTATATAAGCCTCATCGACTATTACGAGGCCATTGAACTGTTCGGCCAGTTTTGTCACTTCCTCTTCGGGAGCCAGGTTGCCGGTGGGATTGTTTGGCGAGCAGACAAACACGATACGTGTGTTTTTGTCGGCTGCTTCGAGTATTTTGTCTGCGTCAATATTAAAATTTTCATCCGGCAGCACCTCTTTTATTTTGACGTTATTGGTAGCGGCTGCCACGCTGTACATCCCGTAGGTAGGTGGTACTATTATAGCATTTGACCCGCCCGGTACTGATGTTGCGCGCACGGCGAGATCCAGCAGTTCATCGCTGCCGTTTCCCACTATTATGTTGGTTGTATCGGTATTTGTCAGTTCCGCGATCCTGCTTTTGAGTTCTTTCTGCATCGGATCGGGGTACCTGTTGAGGTGGGTCACACCCCGGAACGAGGCCCCGTATGGATTTTCGTTTGCATCGAGGAATATGCGGGCATTACCTTCAAACTCGTTCCGCGCCGATGAGTATGGTTGCATCTCCAGCAGATCCTTTCGTATAATGTCTTTGATATTCATGGTTCGTGCTTGTTTTTTTTGCTGGCGAAGGGCGTAAGACTAAAGACCAAAGGGGTTGGTTTGTCTACCTCCCCACTGCCTGGCCCCTCGCTAAATTTGCCCACCGGGCAAATTATTAACGCTCGGTCCTCTTTAGTCCTTAGTCTTTCGTCATTAACTTTTTGTCCTTTGTCGTATCCTCACTGCCTGCATGTGTGCATCCAGTTCCTCTGCCTCCGCCATTAACTCAACATAAGGCCCTATCTTCTTCAGTCCCGCTTCCGACACCTTCTGGAAAGTTATCTTCTTCAGGAAACTGTCCAGCGACACACCGCTCCATCCTTTAGCAAAGCCGTTGGTAGGGAGGGTGTGGTTTGTTCCCGAGGCATAGTCGCCCACGCTCTCGGGGCTGTAGTTACCCAGGAACACTGATCCCGCGTTTACTACCTTCTCAGCCATTCCTTCCGGGTCTTTGACGGAGAGGATGAGGTGCTCGGGAGCATAATCGTTCATTACATCAACCAGGTCTTTTTCTTCCGGGACGATGATGGCCGCTGCGTATTCCAGCGACTCCTCAATGATGCTGCGGCGGGAAAGGTTTTCCTTTTGCCTGTTTATTTCCTTTTTGACCGCTTCCGCAATTTGTTTGCTTGCCGTCAGCAGCACCGACTGGCTGTCGCCGCCGTGCTCAGCCTGTGACAGCATATCGGCGGCTATGAAGGCCGGCTCGGCCGATTCATCCGCTACGATCATCACTTCGGAGGGACCAGCGGGCAGGTCGATGGCCATTCCTTCTTTGGCGGCTATCTGCTTGGCCGTTGTGACGTACTGGTTGCCCGGGCCGAAGATCTTATCCACTTTAGGTACTGACTTTGTGCCGTAGGCCATGGCGCCCACTGCCTGTATACCGCCTGCCTTGAATATTTTGGTTACACCCGTTACCGATGCCGCGTACAGTATTACCGGGTTGATATTCCCGTTGCTGTCGGGTGGGGTACATATTATTATCTCCTTGCATCCTGCCACGCGTGCCGGCACGGCCAGCATCAGCACTGATGAGAAGAGGGGGGCTGATCCGCCGGGAATGTAGAGGCCCACTTTCTCGATGGGAACACCTTTCTGCCAGCAGTAGATGCCAGGCATGGTGCCTATCATTTTCGGTTCGATTTTCTGGCTTGCATGGAAGAGCTCAATATTTTCAATTGCCTTATCGATAGCCTCTTTCAGTTCCGGCTTAACCTTTTTCTTAGCCTCCTTTATCTCCTTGCTGCTGACCTTTATTGCTTCAGGGCTTGCACCGTCGAACTTGAGGGTATATTCAGCCAGTGCTTCATCGCCTCTTTTCCTTATATCGGCAAATATATCGTTCACCAGCGGTTCAATTTGCTCCTGTTTTTGAGTGGGACGACTCAACAGTTCGAGGGTTGTTTTCAGGTCGGTATAGTCAAATATTCTCATTGTTTTGTTTTTTCAGATCCTTAATTAATTCAGACAACCATCTTTTCGATGGGTATCACCAGTATACCCTGGGCGCCGTTCTCTTTGAGTTTACCTATTACGGCCCAGAAGTCTTTCTCGCTGATCACCGAGTGCAGGGAGCTCCATCCTTCCATGGCCAGTGGCATGATGGTCGGACTTTTCATTCCCGGCAGCACATTGCAAATATCGTCTATTTTCTCATTAGGAGCATTGAGCAGTATATATTTATTATTCCTGCTGGCCATCACCGAGCGCAGCCTGAAGAGCAGTTCATCGGCTATAGCTACTTTTTCCCTGTTAAGGTCAGGACCTTTTACCAGTGCCGCCTCCGATCTGAGCATTACCTCCACCTCTTTGAGGTTATTTTTAAATAGCGTGCTGCCCGAGCTCACCAGGTCGCATATACCATCGGCCAGGCCTATATTAGGAGCTATCTCCACGCTGCCTGATATTTCGTGTATCTCTGCCTTGATATTATTCTCTTCCAGGTATTTTTCCAGGGTATTGGGGTAGGAGGTAGCCAGCTTCCTGTTCTTGAACCATTCCGGTCCGGTATACTCTGTATTTTTGGGCACTGCCAGTGACAATCTGCACCTTGAGAAGCCCAGTTTTTCGACTACTTCGACCTGTTTTTGTTTTTCGATAACGACGTTCTCGCCCAGTATGGCCATATCTGCCACGCCATCTTCGAGGTACTGGGGGATGTCCGAGTTTCGAAGGAACAGCACTTCAACGGGGAAGTCGCGTGCCGGTGCTATCAGTTGATCGCGACCGTTATCGATGCGTATACCGCATTCTTTAAGGAGCGATATAGAGCCATCGTGGAGTCGGCCCGATTTCTGAACAGCGATTTTCAATTTTTCTTCCATGATTTGTTTTCGTTTATAATTTACAAAAAATTCAATAAAAAAAGCCCGCCCGGTTTGCACCGGCGGGCTTTATGGTTTCTTATTATGCTACAGCACTATATATATACCATCATCCCCTCGCCGGCCGGCAAGTAACATGATGATGGTGATGTAATGCTATATTTATCATATTCGTAATTGAGTGCACAAAGAAAAAACTTCTTTATGGTATAAACAAACAATTCTAAAAAAAGTTGTTTTTTGTCATTCTGTTGGTGTTGATCTCTGATCAACGCCTTCACGTACCTGTCATTCTGACTTTATCAGCTGAAGCCTTGGCGAAGTCGGGAAGCGAAGAATCCCTGAACTCTACGTTTCATGAATTACTTAACCATAACGTAAAATTGTATGTGATTTACGGAGTGAATCGCGACTCGTTCTCAGTCCTGTTACAAAACCCAGCTAAAGCTAGCCTTCTTAGACGCTGGAAGGCGATATAGTTTAAGACGCATGTTTAGCTATTGTTGGATTTCAAGATTATTTTGAATTTTCCAGAAGGATATTCTTCCCTTTTATATGAAGGTCAAATTTATCAAGGAGAGTTTGTTTTTCTTGCTCAATTTCTCTTTCTCTTTTCAAGTAATGTTCTTCAAAAATCTCAAACATCTGAGATTGTATATTTTCTTTCCTTTTTTTCCCTTCCTTTTGTTTAGTTTTCATAGATACAAATATAAAGGATTTATAGTTATTAAAGTTAAAAAAATATTAAATGTTATTTGGTTTTTCAAGCTCATGACCTGAAAGATACTTAAATCCCTGTTTGTCTATAACAGCTAATTTAATTACACCACCAACAGTTGGTATTTCTTCAGTATAATTTTGAAAATCTATTTCTAATCTCATTAATAGTGATGCTAAGTCAACAGCTTGCTGAAGGCTTAAATCACTCAATCTAATAATTTTCATGTCTGAAAACATACTTTTTGGGACTATACTCTTGTCTTTTCTTAGATTATCAATATATTTTTTGGTAATTTTCTTGTTATCTATATTAAAATCATGAGCTAATTTCATTGCTATTTTTGGTATAATATTATAGACTGTTGGAAAATCACCAAATAAAATTTTTTCACTTATCCTATTTTGACCATCGCAAACGACTTTCTCATAATCATTTGTTTTGCTATATATTACAAACTCAAAATCATCTTCCTTTAAATTTTTCTGAGATGCAGATATAACATTAACTTTATATATAGAGGTTATGTTTTTTTTAGGATTGAAGTTTGTTATTATAAATGTAGCATTTCTAATGGAAGTTTTTGTGCTTAAATGCTCCTTTACTTGTTTTGTAAGATATTCACAAAAATCTTTAACTTTAGTTTCGATCTTTTTGGATTTATACCCTTTATCCTTAACATTTTTATCTTTTATTTCTTCAATTATATCTTTTATTCTTTTACCATTTATATTTGCGGAGCCTGCGGTTGTAATTGCAGTATATTTATCATATTCAAATAATTTTTCTTCAAAATCTTTGGTATGATGCGGCTTTGTTTCAAATAGATCAATTATTTCCTTGGGATCCAGCTTTATCGAAGAATTTTTTGTCTTTTTACTTTTAGACTCAAAAAACGTAACAAAATCATTAAATTCAATGACTGGATGTGATGTGGTAACAAGTGAGTCAGATATTATAGCCACACCTTCTTTAGCAATAACTGAAGAGATAAAAGTCATAAGCTAACGTTTTATAACTTAAAGATAAAAATTTTTATTAGCTCTGAGTTTTATCGAAGTTAAAATTTAAATGAAAGGCAGATATTATGTTCCAACAAGAGTATGGCCCCCAGCCTTTTGTATCAGAAACTCTCCGGACTGGTAAAAAGCCTGTGTTGCTCGATTCCCTCGCAACGCATATACCTCCGCTCCGCTTCGGTATATTGTCCTGTCTCTCAGTCGCTTCGTCTCTTCGTCCCTTAGTCGCTTCGTCGCTTCGTCTCTTCGTCAAAACCAGCAGCAAGTTCCTATAATTATCTCAATCAAAACTTATAGATAACCCCGGCTTTTCCTGTCACAAAACTAGCCCTGCTGATATTAACCCCCATCTGTATCTTCAGACCCACGCTGAAGTTAGCGGCAAAGTTCCTGGAGAAGGAGTACATACCGCCGGCAGACGGTTGGATAAACATACGTGTACCCCCGTTAAAGTCGCCGGGATTAATAAGCAGTCCCGCCGCACCCGACAGGTACGGGGCAAAAGTATTCTGCATCAGACGCATCCTCATATCGAGGTAGAGGGGAATCATTATGCCGTCCCTGTAGGAGAGCACACCTGTTCCGGCACCGACCATAAACAATTCGTTCGATTGAAACGCGTGCATCGTTGTAAAGCCGAAGTAGCTTTTTGAGTACGGGGTAGTATGTCCACCCAGGCCGTATCCAAACGACAGCTCATTTATCGTGATATATCCCTTTTTGCCATCCAGGGACAATCTAGGTCTGTTAGGTTGCACCAGCTGCGCCGACGCACCCGCCGCAAAACCCGCAAAGACCAGTAATAATAATACCTTTTTCATCATGTATATATAGTCAAATAACCACTAAGATATTCAATTTCTCTTCGTCTCTTCGTCACTTCGTCTCTTCGTCACTTAGTCATTTTTTAATAATAACGTAAAACAAATGCATTTAGTTTACTTCGTACCATCATCGTCCCACACCAGCTTCTTCCCAAACCCCAACCTATTATCGGTGAGCTTTGCATGAGTGACCCTAACAACCCACAGGTTCGTCTCCATCAGCATTGCCACCGGGAACCTAAGGAGGTAAGCATTTTTCGCTTTCTTATGAAACTCCTCATCCGGTTTGGAAGCTAAGCCTTCGAACTGCACTCCCTGGATTTTTCCAATTACGTTTGTCTCCAGGACCACCGAGCCGGCAACGATAGGGTTAGCTTCAAATTCCCTGCCATGACGCGTATCATCATCGGTGGTAAAGACAAAGCACTTTTCATCCTCCATAAACACATAGAAGCAATTCGCCGTCCACGGTTTATTATCCACGCAGCTGGCAATTGTCAGCACATGATGCTTCTTCAGGAATTTCACTATCCTTTCATCCATAGCAATACATTTCCGCACAAAAATAATGAAAAACCCGACAAATGGCTATGGTCATTCTACCATGTGTTTTCTTAACAAATAAATTTCAGATAATTTTCAGTAGTGATAAATGATGAAGAGTTAATCTCATAGTTATTTATAAATGTTTTTGGAAATCTGTATTTTTTATGTGGGTTCCATTTAAACTCATAAATGTTAAGAAGATCATTTTCAACTTCAATGTAATCAATTTCTTGTTGCTGGGCAGTTCTCCAGAAGTAACTCTGGGCAAAAATGTTTTCATAGTGAGTTTTTTTGATCCGCTCAGATACAAGAAAGTTTTCCCAAAGAGCACCTGTATCCTGTCTGGTATCAGGATCATTGAAATTCCCGATAAGAGCGTTTCTTATTCCGTTATCATAGAAATAGATCTTTCTGCTTCTTTTCAATTCATTTCTAAGATTTTTGCTGTACGAGTTAAGCCTGAATATTACATAAGCTTTTTCGAGTAATTGAATATACCTGCTGATTGTATCAGGGTCTGAGCTTAACAATTGAGCCAGTTCATTATAGGATACCTGCGCTGAGATCTGCATTGCTAGTGCTTTCAGAAGCCTGTCCAATAATTCCGGCTTCCTTATTTCCTGGTATGTGAGTGCATCCCTGTAAAGGTAGCTTGATGCAAGATTATTAAGGATCAGCCTTTCATCGCCGGGATTGTTTATTACATCCGGATACATTCCATAGACGAGTCTGCCATGCAATTTCTTTTTTTCCTCAAAAGGGCTTGAATGTTTTACAAGCTCGCATGATGAGAAGGGGAAGAGGTTAAATTCAAATTTACGGCCTGTTAATGGCTCATTTATTCTGTTTGATAATTCAAGGGCAGAGGATCCTGTTACCAGTAACTGTAATCCCGGCATATTATCTGATATGAGTTTTAAGGTCAGCCCGATATCTTTTACTCTTTGTGCTTCATCTATTACGACAAAACTATAGGATCCAAGCAGCTCACGTAGTTTGGCAAGGGAATGAGTGGTTAAAGCATTTTTGACTTCAATCTCATCACAATTGAGGTAAAGAGTTTTTCTATTTCTATGTTTGGATATGAACTGTTTTACCAGGGTGGTTTTGCCAACCTGCCTGGGGCCAATAATTATAATTACTTTCCCTTTATCAATGTTCTTTTCAATAATATCAAACAGTCCTCTGTGTATCATTTTTTGTTTAAATATAATATGTTTGGATTATAATCCCAAAATATTATAATAAAAAAGGATTATATTCCATAAATATTACTTTTTCATATTATAAACTCAAACAACTCCTTTTCAATATCTCATGCAATAAATTGGCAATAATATGTTTAGTTTATAAATAAATATATATATTTGCAATACGCGAATCGCGAATCGCGAAATAATTTAAAGGCTATGAAGAAACATAATGGAATGCGACCACAGGATATTGTAGTTTTATTGAAGATTATTTCACTTCAAAACAGAGACTGGCGTATTATCGATATTGCTAATGCGATAAGTATAAGCCCCTCTGAAGTATCAGAAGCTTTAAACAGGTGTAAGATTGCTGGCCTTATTGATAATAATAAACGAAATGTTAATCTGAATTCTTTTAAAGAGTTTTTAATTTATGGTTTAAAATATGTTTTTCCGGTTGAACCTGGGGCAGTAGTCAGAGGAATTGCCACTGCACATTCTGCAAATCCGATAAGTGAGCATATTGTTTCAGGTGGGGACGAATATGTGTGGCCCTATGGTCAGGGGGGTAAAAAGGGCCAGGCAATTGAACCTTTGTATAAAACCTTACCACAAATAATTAACAAAGAAGACCACCTATTCTATGAATTACTGGTAATAGTTGATACAATTAGAATCGGGAGGGCCAGGGAAATTAAAATTGCAATTGATGAATTAGAAAAACGACTAAAACATGCCTGGAACTAGTATTGATAAGCTACAAATTGTTGCAAATGGATTAGGTGAGTTAATTGAAGAAATGGTTTTTGTTGGAGGTACCGTGGCTGAATTGTATGCTGATAATCCGGAAATATCAGATATAAGACCTACAGATGATGTTGATTGCGTAATAGAGCTTGGATCAACGAGGGACCATGATGATCTTGAAGCCGACTTACGTGAGAAAGGATTTATACACGATACTTCTCCAGGAGCTCCGGTTTGTAGAAAAATATATACTAATATTAAGGTGGATATAATGCCATCCAATCCCGATATTTTAGGGTTTAGTAATGAGTGGTACACTGGTGGAATAGAGAACAAAATAATAAAGACATTACCAGATGATACTGATATATATGTATTTTCCCCGGAATACTATTTAGCTGCAAAATTCGAAGCACATAACGACAGGGGAGGTGACGACTTGAGACAAAGCTATGATTTTGAAGATATTATTTATATATTTCATAATTACTCAGGTATATTAGATGATATTGAGAACGCTAATAATGATGTTAAAGAATATTTAATTGGTCAATGTGAAACATTACTAAATAGTGATAACCTTATCGAAGGCATAGAGAGTGCATTACCATATGGATCAGATTCTGACAGTACTGAAAAAATAAAAAAACTTATAAAAGTTATTTCTGAGATTGAATAAGAATATTTGATTTTTTCAAACCTCCACATGCGAACTATTTATTAAGTATACCCCTTAAACTCATTATCAATACACTTAATGTATCACAAACATTATGTTTGTAAAACATTATTATAATTGAATATGGCTGTGTTAGCGATACTCAAAACTGTACCACTTGTAACATTATATGTAATAGCAGCGTATAATTAATTATAATTGTATTCTTTATGTTAATTTAGAATATATTATGTATTTTTATTTAGCTAAGGTTGTATAATTTTTATATAATTTTACACTCTTAATAGATTTTAGTCATGGAATGTGCAGCACCATATAAATCCGAAATTACAGAGACTTTCTTGAATATAAGAGATTTCTCCTATAAAGAGAAAAAATCTCCTGTTCTTGAAGAAGGCAGGATAAATTCTTTTCTGGATTCATTAAATGATTTCAAAAATGATTTGAAAGAAAAAACATCAAAAATATTTGAAATCAATGAAAGAATGGAAAAAATTACCTGGTTTAATGATTTGGATGAAGATTGTTTGATGAAACTGAATGATCTGATTTCTGCCGCTAAAGATTTAAGAAGTTCCTTGGTAAGACAATATGTTTCCATGAATTTTATTAGGAAACAAGGAATGGCCAGGGAAGAAATTAAAGATTTTAAATATTCCATTGATGAACTAAAAGAATCTTATGAGGATTTAGAATCAGTTTTCTTCTTTTTACCGGAAATGCCTGAATTTCCGGAGACTACAAAAAAACTTTCTCTCATATAATGGAAATTTATTGTCTTGAGGATTTTAAGACTGAATTCGAAAAATTAAAATCTAAAAAGTCATATAAAACTTTAGAGCAAGATATTATTGATTACTTTTTTGGTAAGTCAGCTGACCAACTTTGTTCAGGAATCAGATTGAATAATAGCGATAGTACTCCTTATATAAAAAAGAGATTAAAAGGGAGAGGTGGTTTTAACCAACCTTTAGTCTTTCGTCCTTAGTCCTTCGTCATACTTAACCTGCACCAAATAACCTCCCATGCATGAACCCCACTTGTATCTTCCGTACGTGTCTCTTCTTTCTCAAACCCCGTTCACCGTTAACCTTACCTTATAAACCCTATCAACTTTATCCTATACATATATTTTGTATATTTGTACTAATTCATCAATAAAGTAACGAAACAATACAATGTATATAGAAAGAGAAATATCTGATAACCTTAAGGCTGCCATAACTCAGTTTCCTGTTGTTTTTCTTACAGGACCCAGACAATCAGGAAAAACTACTTTACTAAAGCGTTTAATGTCAGATTATGATTATGTGAATCTTGAAGACCCTGATTTGAGAAGCTGGGCAATAAGCCAACCTGTTGATTTCTTACGTAATAATCCCTGGCCATTGATCATTGATGAAGCACAATATGCACCTGATCTGTTTTCTCATATTCAGCTTGTTGTTGATGATGAAAGCCAGACCGGTATGTTTATTCTATCTGGTTCTCAAAATTTTCTTATGATGGAAAGGATCAGTCAGACACTGGCAGGGCGAAGTGCAATTCTTACACTACTGCCTTTTTCAGCAGGAGAATTAAGTGACAAACTGAAAGGCATGACGACCAACGATTTAATAATAAAAGGATTTTATCCCAGGTTATTTGAAACTGTCAGTGACAGCTCCCTGTTCTACCGCAGTTATTTGAATACATATATAGAGAGGGATGTAAGGCAATTGTCAAATATTGGTAGTTTAAATGATTTTGCCCGCTTTATGAAGTTATGTGCCGGGCGCTGTGGTCAGCTGCTTAACATATCGTCATTGTCAACTGAAGCCGGACTGGCATATAACACCTGCAAATCGTGGTTATCCTATCTAAGCACAGGTCATATTATTAAATTGCTGCAACCTTATTACAGGAATTTTAATAAGAAGATTGTTAAATCGCCGAAACTTTATTTCACAGATACAGGATTGCTTACTTATTTGTTGGGTATATCAAACTCAGATACCCTTGCTGTACACCCACTACGAGGGGCGGTGTTTGAGAACCTGGTTTATAGCGAGATTCTGAAAAGCATTACTAACAAAGGAGATACCGGAAATATTTGGTACTGGCGTGATAACCATGGTACCGAGGTTGATTTCTTAATAGAAAATGGAGTCGATCTGTCTGCTATGGAGGTCAAGTCGGCCACAAATTTTCATGAAGAATACCTGCGTAACCTGATAATGTTCAGGAAATACAATCCATCAGTTTCAAAAGTGTTCCTTTTATATGATGGCACCATAGAAAGAAAAGTAAAAGACGTTTCAATACTGAACTGGCGCAGCAAAGAATATTTACAGTAGAGCACAGGCTGAAGTCCCTGCTCTGTCCTCCATAGCCCGCAGGGCGACGGAGGGCCCCTGGACCGCCCTCCGACTCTGTCGGACGAAGTCCGCTACGTCGGACGGAGTCCGAAGCTTTCTCCGACCGCAGTAGTTTCAACGAAGGCGGTAGCGAAGGAGGGAGCCTCAGCCTCAGCCTTTAACTTTTTTTACTTTTTACTTTTGCCTTTTATCTTTTTCCTTCCTCCCCACTGCCTGGCCCCTCGCTAAATTTGCCCCCCGGGCAAATTATTAACGCTCGGTCCTCTTTTGTCTTTTGTCTTCTTCATAATTTTCCCCCCATAAATACCAAAACGTTCACTCATTATTGCTAAATTGCATCCGTATATAAAGCTGAAACATGATTCCCCACAACACGGTAGAACAAATACTCGATGCTGCACATATAGAGGATATTGTGCAGGAATTCGTCAATCTCAAAAAGAGGGGCGTCAACTACATCGGGCTGTGTCCTTTCCATAACGAAAAGACACCTTCGTTCACCGTGTCCCCGTCCAAGGGTATCTTTAAATGTTTTGGCTGCGGCAAGGGCGGCAACTCCGTTAACTTCATCATGGAGCATGAATCCCTCAGCTATCCCGAGGCCCTGCGCTACCTGGCAAAGAAGTATAATATCGAGATCGAAGAAAAGGAACTCACGGCTGAAGATATCGAGAAGAAGAACGAACGCGAAAGCATGCTGGTCCTTTCTTCCTATGCCGCACGGGTCTTTGAAGAAAACCTTTTCGAAACCGAAGAAGGAAAATCGATCGGACTCTCATATTTCCGGGAGAGGGGATTCCGGCAGGAGACCCTCAAAAAGTTCAATATCGGCTACAGCATCGATAAGTGGGAATCCTTTACCAAAAAAGCTCAGACTGACGGCTACAAGATCGATTACCTTGTAATGACGGGATTGACAATTAAGAAAGAGGAAAAAACCTTCGACCGCTTCAGTGGCAGGGTCATGTTTCCCATTCATTCACTGTCGGGACAGGTACTGGGCTTTGGCGGACGCACACTGAAGAAAGATACCAAGGCAGCCAAGTATCTTAACTCACCTGAGTCGGAGATCTATCATAAGAGTCGCATACTCTACGGCATCTACCACGCCCGCAAGTCAATCATGCAGGAGGATAAGTGTTTTATCGTTGAAGGTTATACCGATGTCTTATCTCTCCACGAGGCTGATGTTCAGAATGTTGTTGCTTCATCGGGGACTGCCCTGACGCGCGAACAGATACGGCTGATCAAACGATTCACATCCAACGTTTCAATTCTTTACGATGGCGATGAGGCAGGTATCAAGGCATCGCTCAGGGGAATAGACCTCGTTCTTGAAGAAGGGATGAACGTGAAAGTAACGGCCCTGCCTGATGGCGAGGACCCCGATTCATTTTCGAAGAAAAAAAGCAACACCGAGTTCAGGGAGTATATCAACGAGAACGAAACCGACTTCATACGTTTCAAGACTAAGCTGCTGGTAAAAGAAGCCGAGGGAGACCCTGTAAAACGGGCAGGACTCATACGCGAGGTAGTACGGTCAATAGCTGTTATCCCGGAGATAATCACCCGCACAGTCTATATCCAGGAATGCAGTACACTGCTTAATGTAAGTGAGCAGGTCCTTTCTTCCGAGGTTGGCAAGCTAATGAGGCAGAAGGCTTTCAAGGACAGGAATCGTTATCCCGGTCCCGCCGACCTGCCCGAGGTCAGCAGGAAGAAAGCAGAAGCGGCTAAGCCTCCTGAGGGATCAGCTTTCTCGGAACGTGCACTTACCAGGCTTTTGCTGAAGTATGGCAGCGAGGAGTTTGAAAAGGTTGAGCACAAGGAAGAAGGTACGGAGGAAATAATCTCTGTGGCCCAGTATATTGTTAACGAGATAAAGGAAGACGAGCTTGAATTTTCTGAATCTGTTTACAAAAAGATCTTCGATGATTACTCGTTTCATATCAGTGAAGGGATATTTCCAGGCGACAAGTTTTTTGTCCTGCACCAGGATCCTGACATAAGCAGCATCTCAGCCGACCTTTTATCAGAAAGCCACATTTTAAGCACGATCTGGACCCAGCACAATGCCTATGTAGAAACTGAAGAAGAAGTATTAAAGGAACTTGTGTCTGAGAGCGTGCTCAAGTTCAAAAGCGACAAGATACAGGGCATGCTGCGCGAGATCAAAAAGCAGATCAACGACTCAGAAGCAGCAAAGAACACCGAGACCACCAACGACCTCCTCAAGCAGCACCAGGTCCTCTCCGCCATGCTCAAAGAAATCTCCAAACAACTCGGCAACCGAATAGTCCTGTAGAAAAAATGACAAAAGACAAAGGACTAAGGACTAAAGGTATCCTTCAATTATTAACCCCGTTGGTCTTTTGTCCTTCGTCTTTTGCCTAAGTTTTAAACCCTTCGGTCTGGTAAAAACCCCGGGTTGCTCAGTCCCTTCGCAACAAATACGGCTCCACCGTATAAGCCTTTATCACAAAACCATGCTAGAAAGACCAATACCAATTATAATCCAAAATTCCCTGCAATATTGTTCCCTCCCGTTCGCCTTTAGTCTTTTGTCTTTCGTCATTAAATCTATTATCCCTACTTTTGTATACTCAATAACTTTACATTATGAAAATAATCTCCGTCGTCGGCGCCCGACCCAATTTCATGAAGATAGCCCCCTTTATCAGGGCAATTGAAGAATATAACTCATCAGGTCCTGATGAAACGATCGAGCACACCCTCGTTCATACTGGTCAGCATTACGACGACCGTATGTCAAAGGCCTTTTTTAAGGCATTGAACATACCCGATGCAGATATCAACCTAGGAATAGGCTCCGGCACACATGCTGAGCAGGTCGGTCAGACAATGATTGCTTTTGAGAAAGTGGTAAAGGATATCGAACCCGACTGGGTAGTTGTGGTGGGTGATGTAAACGCCACCCTTGCCTGCTCGGTAACGGCAAAGAAGGAGAATGTAAAGTGCTGCCATATAGAGGCAGGACTGAGGTCAGGTGATATGACCATGCCCGAGGAGATCAATCGGCTTGTAACCGACAGGCTCTCGGATTTACTCCTTATACCCGACAAGCTCTCAGGAGAGAATTTAAAGAAAGAAGGTGCTTCAGAACGATCCGTTGTCTTTGTCGGCAACATCATGATCGACACTCTTGATGCAAACCTTGCTAAGGCCAAGGATATTAGTATAGAAGAAATAATCAATAAGAATTACCTGATCGAATCAGCAGCACAGAAAAAGGTAGAAGATAATTTCGCTGTACTTACACTTCACAGACCATCAAATGTCGACGAAAAAGAAATTCTCACTCCAATAGTTAACTTCCTCTGCGATGAGGTAGCAGAAGACATGCCTTTGATCTGGACCGTTCATCCCCGTACACAGAAGCAGCTCAAGTTATTTGGATTATGGGAAAAGGTCACATCAGCGGAAAACATTATTCTTCTTCATCCGCTCAGTTACCATGAGATGTTACGATTAAATATGGATGCGAAGATCATGCTGACAGACAGTGGCGGCTTACAAGAGGAGTGTACTGTGCTGGGCACACCCTGCATCACCCTTCGATGGAACACCGAACGACCCATCACATTGCGACAGCACGGTGGCGCATCGGTCATCGTAGGCAACAATATCAAACGCATCAGGGAAGAATACCAGAAAACGCTACTCCTTGACCGCACACCCACCAGGCCAAAGCTATGGGACGGCCAAACAGCTCACCGCTGCCTCGATGCTATAATCTCATTTAATAAATAAAAGTATGGGGGACAATGAGCATAGCATAACTGATCATATACTACACTATGCTACTTGTGCAAAACTTTTCCAGGGAGCAGTATCTTGCCATTTTGCAATATATGGTTTTGGGATCATGATAAATCACTAGATAGTTCAACATTCTCATCAACCTTCCATTTACTATTTATTATTCCTGATAATTCTTTTTGTGGGCTTAAGGGTATTTGGTAAAAGCTACTCTTATTTAGAGATTTATAAAAAACATTTATTAAATATTTATCGGCTAATAATTCTTCCATTAAATATCCTGTTCTTTGTATAGTACTTTTATAAGGATACCAGGATAATAGGTCTTTTATATCATTTACTGTTAATTCTTCAATTAGTTCTTCCAATACAGTAAAGGTTCTATTCAAACCCCCTAATTTTCTATGATGATGCACAATGTCAACCATGGTTAATGCAGGAGATGATACATTGAAATATCCAGCATCAGATTTCTTTTTTATAATATTTTTATTTGGCCAATTTGAAATATGAAAGAAATCAATAATAATATTTTTCCTGCTAACTTTTAAAACAGGGGGTAAATCTGTAATTATATAATTTTTCTGTATTTGCTGATGGCTTGCACCATGAAATTTAGCAGCCGAAAAAAGTGCCAGATAGTAATCCTTGTGAAGATATTTAAACAATTTATCTACATATAGTTCAATTGGCAATATGCCCAGTTTCTTATACCTTGGTGGCAATATTAGATAAAATTCTTTTCTAAGGTTTATTATCATCCCTTTTTCAACAAGTCTGGAGATCTCTCTTCTTAATGCGACCTCTGTTTTGTTTGACTTTTGTATAATTTCATTCCAGGAGAATGAATATTCTTCATGGCTTAATAATTCATCTATAATTTCAGCTACATTCACCATAGTATAAATTCGATAACATTACCGTTTGTTGGTAATAATATCGAAAAGATACTAAATGAAATAATTATTCGTTTTACTGTACCGGGCACACCCTTCTCCTGAACCGCACACCTACCAGGGCAAAGCGATGGGACGGCCAAACAGCCACCCGCTGCGTAGAAGCAATACTTAACTATTAGCTTTAAACTCATTCTCAACTCACTCAAACTCATTCTCAACGCTTTCTCTATTATCTCTCAAGCTTGCACCTATACTGCTATCTTCTCGCATGCTCAAGACAACCGGCACAAAGCCTTATCTCCGGTCTTATTTTCAATCTTTCGGTAGGTATATCGTTATGACATTTTATGCATACACCAAAGCTGTCATCATTCTTCATTTTGAGAATGTTTTCCAGCTGGGCCAGCCTGTTGCGGCTGTTCTGTATGCTGGCATCATAGATACTTTTATTATTGATGGCATCCATTCGTGAGATCCGACCAATGGCACTGTCAGGCTCCACCGGCTGAGTAAACTCCTTTAGCTCCTCAATCTTTCTTTGCAGCTTCACCATCTCCTTCTTGATGATATCCACCAGTTCTTTTCTTTCTTTATCAGTCATTATCAATCTTAAAAACTCAAAAATACAATTTTAAGCAGACACTTCCCACCTACTATCATTCCATAAGCTCCCATAAACTCATTCTCAACTCCCTCTCAACTCATTCAAACTCACTCTCAACTTTCTACTCGTCTGCTGCCGGTCTTTGCTTCCAGATAATTAAGGTCTGTCAGCAAATCCCGGGTTGTTCAGTCGTGCACTGCACTCCTTCACAACAAAACCGGCTCCACCGTTTCCCAGCAGACAATCCCCTCCCACAAACAACCTAAAACTCATTCTCAACTCCCTCTCAACTCAATCAAACTCCTGCCTGCCGGCAGGCAGGCATTCTAAACTTTCCTATCCAACGCCTTCCTCAAATTACTCAGCATAAACGAAACAATATTCGCCTCTTTCCTGAACTCTTCAATATATTTATCTTTCAGGTATCCGAGGTCATTACTTAAAATCAACTGATTAATATTTTCCATTAGGCTTGAGTAAGCAATATTATAGAAATGTTTCTGGTCTTTCTTTGAAGCCCGGGAAGAGCCTTCTGCGATATTCGAGCAGACAGACATAGAGGATCTTCTCAGTTGGTTGGTAATTCCAAACTTTTCATCATCAGGAAATTCTTTGGTCACAGTATATACTCTGCGAGTATAAATTCTTGATTTCTTCCATACATCAAGCTTTTCAAAATTGAATGTGTACATTTTGGTTAATTTTAATTAATACAGCGAGTTAACAACCTAAATATATAAAGATTAATTCAAATATTAATCTCTCCTCAAAACTCATTCTCAACTCACTCTCAACTCATTCAAACTAATTCTCAACTTTCTTAATGCAACCAATCCCCCCATTTACCAGTCAAATAACTTGAAAAAAGCCTATAAAACATTTGTATAGCACTTAAAATCGAGTAAATTTGTTACTCAAAGACTTGATCGTAACCTATGATAAACTCCCTGATAACCTCACAAACCAGGATCAAGCTGCTGCTCAAGTTCTTCCTGAACAGCAATACCCGTGCACACCTGCGCGGACTCGAATCCGAATTCGGGGAATCATCCAATGGTATACGGGTTGAGTTAAACAGGATGGAGGAAGCCGACCTTTTGAATTCTACCAGGGAAGGAAACAAGAAACTTTACTACGCCAACAAAAAGCATCCCTTATTCAGCGATATACATAATATTATTATCAAGGAGACCGGCATCGACCGGGTTGTAAATAAGGTTATTGACCGCCTGGGCGACTTAAATTCTGTTTACCTGTGCGGAGATCTGGCAAAGGGATGCGACAGCAACATTATAGATCTCATATTAATTGGATCAGGCATCGATCGTGAATATCTAACACGGAAAGTAGAACAGGCCGAAAAGCTTGTTGGCCGCAAGGTCCGCTACATATTGTTGAACAACGACGAGGCAGACGACTATCTCCTGGCCTACCCGCCCGGCGATTTGTTGCCATTGTGGAATAATAAAAAAAGCTGATATGACAAAAAGAAATCACATATCAAGCTCAAATAGTCGGCAATCTGCAGTCCGCAGTCGGCAAGATAAGGAGATGAACTTAAACAACTCACCTCTCACCTCTCGTCCTGAGCGAGCCCAGGAGGCGAGTCGAAGGGCTCACCTCTCACCGCTTGATGCCCACTGGTATGCAATATATACCCGCGCCAGAACAGAAAAAAGATTGCACGACAGACTCCAATCCGAAGGCTACGAAGCATACCTGCCTCTTGTAAAGACCCTCCGCCAGTGGTCCGATCGCAAAAAGTGGGTAGAGGTGCCGTTGTTAAATTCGTATGTTTTCGTACTTACCCATCCGGAATATCTAAGAGATATAATAACGCTGGAAGGAGCAGCCAGGTACATCAGTTTCGAAGGGAAGCCTGCTGCAATTCCTGAAAAACAGATAGACAATCTTCGATTACTGGTAAACAGCGAAGCAAATATTGAAGTAACCGGTGAACGATTATTACCCGGCGACCCCGTTGAAGTAACACACGGCTCCCTCCGCGGTCTCTGTGGTGAATTAATAAAGCTAGGAAACAAAAACAAGGTAGTGGTCCGTATCGACAGACTTGATCTTAACCTTGTTGTCAAAATACAAAAGGCGTTCCTGAAAAAGCTCAGGTAACGCCGCAAACATACATTAATAGGCCTACTCAGCTATTCCAATATATGTGACTGAGGGGGCTGTGCTATGGGCAATAGTAAGTAAGATTATTTATGGATGATGTAGATAAGTCAAAACCAAAACGTGTTGCAATAATGCAACCATATTTCTTTCCATACATAGGGTATTATCAACTTGTAGCAGCTGTTGATGTTTTCGTATTTTATGATGACGTTAGTTTTATCAAAGGAGGATGGATAAACAGGAATAGGATTTTATCGAATAATAAAAACGGATATTTTACGCTACCATTACAAAAAAGCAGTTCAAATAGAAGGATAAATGAAATACTAAGTTTAGATTATAGTAATAATTTGGATAAGACAATAAAACAAACATATAGTAAAGCTCCATATTTTCATGATGTTTATCCATTATTAAGAAGCATTATTTTTTCGGAAGAAAACTCAATTTCAGAAATATCAAGACGGAGTATAACCAATGTGATAAAACACCTTGGATTAGAGAAGGAATTTCTCGTAAGCTCAGAGGCAAGGGTTTATCAAAAGATGCTAGAATAATTAAGATATGTGGAATATTGGATGCCGATGAATTTTTAAATTCTAAAGGCGGTAGAAAACTTTATTCCAAAAAAAGATTTTGCAAAAGAATCACTTTAAACTAAAATTCCTTGAGCCCAAAATGAAAAGATACAAGCAGTTTGAAAATAAATTTGAGATGGACCTGTCAATTATTGATATCTTGATGTTTAATGATGCTAAAATCCTTTAAACCAATATATTCACATAATACTATTGATGAGGAAAGTCTTTGTAACTATCTTTACAATTCTGATGAACTATTTACGCCCAGACTATCTGATTTAGTAGAAATAATTGAATATTCAAAGAAGCTTTTTAAGTATGCTGATTTTTTCGAAGCAAAGGTAAAGGGTAATATTATTGGATTACTTGTAATTTACTTAAATAATGCAGAAGGCAGAAAAGGATACATTTCAACACTTTGTATATCTAAAGAATACCAGAGGAAGGGAATTGCTAAAGATCTGATTAATAAGGCAATTGAATATTCAAAAAGAATTTCTTTTAATGAAATACAACTTGAAGTGTACGCTTCTAATAATAATGCAATTGAATTTTATAAATATATTGGCTTTGAAAAGATTAAGGATCTGCATAATTCTCAAATAATGAGTTTATATTTGAATAACACAAAAGAATAGTAAAATGGCAAAACTAAGTAGCTCATTTAGGATATATATCTATCAAATACTTTTTTTAACCATAGTTTTTTCAGGATGTACCAGCACAGAAAAGTTAACCTATCTCAACAACCTCCCCGAAACCTCCGAGACCCAATACTTCCCTGTAGATGTTCCGGATTACAAGATACAATACAGGGATATTCTATACATTACAGCTAAAGCAATGACCCCTGAAGGTGCGATAGTTGGTTTATTACAAGATATATCAGGAGCCAGAAATCAGTATTTCAGAGATGAGGCAAGCCAGTACATAATGGGTTATAATGTTGATGAAGGCGGTTATATTTATCTCCCGGTAGTTGAAAAAGTGCAAGTTGCGGATAAAAGCATAGAAGAAGTTAGAATAATTCTGCAGGAGGAAGTTGATAAGGTTTTTAACAATGCCTATGTAGAAGTTAAGCTTTTAAGTTTCAAATTCACAGTTCTCGGTGAAGCAAATGCTCCGGGCACTTATGTTAATTACAATAACTATTTAACTGTTCTTGAAGCAGTAGGACGAGCAGGAGGGGTTAGCGATTATGGCCGGCGAGACAGAGTCCTTCTCATTCGCCCCACAGATGACGGCAGCAAAACCTATCGCATCAATCTTCAGGACAAAGATTTGCTGACGTCAGAAGCCTACTTCCTGCAACCAAACGATGTAGTTATCATAGAACCTGTCAAGCACAAGATATTCAACATGAACCTACCAACATTCAGTTTTGTACTGACATCAGTTACAAGTGCGATAACAACAACATTACTACTAATTAATTTCTTTGGTAATTCAAACTAAGAGTACAGTGTTTAGAGTACAGTGTTTAGCGTATAGCGTTTTTGGATATGGAATTTTATAATAATGTTTCTTAAGTCAATTTCAGCTAGGTGATTATTACCAGGTTTGAGGATTTAGAAATTTGGAAGTTGGCACGAGAACTTTATAAATTTGTTTTTAATATTACTTTAAGAGAACCATTTTGCCGGGATTTTAAACTGCGGGATCAGATAAGAAGTTCTTCCGGTTCAATATCCGACAATATAGCCGAAGGTTTTGAACGCGGAGGAAACAAAGAATTTATACAATTCCTTTTTACCGCTAAAGGTTCCTGTGGAGAAACACGCAATCAGTCTTACAGAGCATATGACAGTGATTACATCACACATGATATACTTAATGAATTACTGGAGCGCACCGATAAGATATCACGAAAAATAGTAAGTTTGATAAAAAAGCTTAAATCCTCCTCAAACAGAGGAATTTAATTTGATTAATATTAAACCTATATTTATTATACTCATTACGCATATAACGAAACTCTGAACGCTTTACGCTAAACGTAAATAATCCTATGAACCAGAATACAAGTAATATCCCCCAATCCCCTCCACAAAACCCCGGCTATCCCCCTCCCGGCTACCACCCCTATGCCTATGACCCTTCCCTGTTTAAGGAGGAAGAGGGCATCGACTTCAAACGCTACTTCGCTTTATTCCTGAACAACTGGTACTGGTTCGCCATAGCTTTGTTTATTGCTTTGAGCATTGCCTATGGAATCAACCGGTGGTCGGAAGAGATTTATACAGTTTCTGCTTCTTTGCTTATAGAGGATGATGAGTATTCAGGAGAACTGAGCAGTGCCGAAAGATTTATTCCGGGGAGTGAGATTTTTAGCAGTAGGCAGAATCTTCAAAACGAGATTGGGATACTTAAATCTTTTTCATTGAATTACAAGGTGATGAAGGAGTTACCTGAATTCTGGGTTACCTATATTGCTGTAGGAAGGAGGGGCATAGCAGAGAGCAGCCAATATGAGAATACGACTTTTAAAGTGTTTTTCGATTCTCTCGAACACCAAACAAGGGGTCGTAGGATTAATATTAAAATTACATCCGATGACGAATACATTATAAGTATAGGTGATACAATTAAGAAAGAGATGAGCTTTGGTGAACGCTATACTGACAAAAGTAATGATTTCATTATAGTCAAACATAATGATTTTATATATAATGAAGATAAATCAAACAAATACTATTTCTGGTTCAATAGCCTGGAAAGCCTGGCAAATAAATACAGAAGTAAACTCAGTGTATCCGCGATTGAAGAAGAGGCAACTTTAGTAACATTGACAACCAGAGGTTCAAACAGTGAGCAAGAAGCTGACTATCTTAACACATTGATGGATGAATATATTGACAGAGGATTAGATATTAAGAATGCCACTGCAGACAGTACCATATTATTTATTAATAATCAGTTAGGTTTTATTACTGATTCATTGAGAAAGGCGGAAAACAATCTTGAGAATTTCAGACTTAATAACGAACTTATCGATCTTAGTTCTGAGGCTTCTTTGTTGCAGACCAGAATAGAAAGGTTTGAGAATGAAAAATACAGCATTGAGTTTGAGAAAGACTACTACCAATATTTACTTGAATATATTGATTCAAGAGATGAGTCAGGTGAAATAGTATCGCCTTCTCTTGTTGGCATTACAGATCCTACTCTTAGCAAATTGGTAAATGAGCTTGTAGAACTTCAACAGCAGAAGAAACAAGTATCTTTTAGCCTCAGGGATGATCTCCCTGCGGTAAATCTTATAAATGAACAGATAGCTGATGCCCGGAAGATCCTTAAGGAGAATGTTGAAAACAGTCTCAGTAATGCTACAAAGATGCTTGATGATGCAAATGTAAGAATAGCAAGAGTTGAGTCAGAGATTCAGAAACTGCCGGGCACAGAAAGGAAACTTATTAATATTCAGCGCAAGTTTGATCTTAATAATACAATTTATAATTACCTTCTCGAGAAAAGAGCAGAGGCAGGAATTGCAAAAGCATCGAATGTATCGGACAATAAGATAATTGATGAAGCAAAAGCGTTTAATTCTTCACGAATAAAGCCCAAAGAAAGACAGAATTATTTAGTGGCTCTTATTTTTGGGTTGTTTATTCCTGCAGGGTTAATGGTAATATTTGATCTTCTGAATAATAAAATAATAGATAGGAAAGACATTGAAAAGGCAACTGATATACCCATATTAGGTTTTATTGGACATAGTGATGCAAAAACTGAAATCCCGATTATTGACAATCCCGGATCAACCCTTTCTGAGTCTTTCAGGTCAATCCGTACAAGGTTAAAATATTTATCCAATAGTGGTGCTTCAAATGTGATTACTATTACCTCAACTGTCAGCGGCGAAGGCAAAACATTTATATCGATAAATATTGCTGCTATTATAGCTATGCTTGGGAAAAAGGTGCTATTAGTAGGTCTTGATCTTAGAAAGCCCAAACTTCATAGAATCCTTAATGCAGATAACAGTCTAGGTCTTACATCATATTTAGTTGATGAAGCTGATTATAAAGACATAGTATTTGAAACAAAAATTGAGAACTTGTTTTTTACACCATCAGGGTCGGTTCCTCCCAACCCGGCAGAATTAATTGAATCAGATAAGATGGTCAGTTTCTTTAAAAAAGTCAAAGAGGAGTATGATTATATAATTATTGATACACCTCCCGTTGCAATAGTTACTGACACCTTATTGCTTGCACCATATGTTGATATTAATCTGTTTGTTGTCCGGCAGCGTTATTCATCGAAAAATACATTAGATCTTATTAACGATCTAAAAGAACAAGGGGAATTAAAGAGCTTGGCTCTACTAATAAACGATATTAGTCTCTCAGGATACTATGGATATGGTTTAAGATATGGGAATACTCTTGGATATAGAGGCTATTATTATGGATATAACCTATATGGCGAATATGGATACAAGAGATATGGTTATGGGAATAAAGGACAAGATTATTACTCAAAACAGGAAGAGTGTTAGATAATAATAGGAATAAATTAATAGTATAGTAGAATATAGTATGAAAAGCCTATCAGAAAACAATTTAATTAACCAGCTTCTTGATATCAAAACAACCCCTTTATTATCGTAATTATCTTTTTTAGAATATTGATAAATATAAAAATACGGAATGAAAGATAAGCATAAAACTTATGTTACTTCCCCAGCACTTCCTGATTTAGATGAATTCATTCCATTCCTTGAGAAGATTTGGCAAACTAAACAACTAACTAATAATGGCCCTTTTCACCAGCAATTGGAAAAGGAGATGGCTGATTATTTAGGGGTAAAGTATGTTTCTTTATTTGCAAATGGAACATTATCGTTGCTTACAGCTTTACAAGTCTTAAAAATTACCGGTGAAGTTATTACTACACCTTATAGTTTTGTAGCTACAACCCACGCCTTATGGTGGAACAAAATTAAACCTGTTTTTGTAGATGTGGATCCAGTCTATGGCAACCTCGATCCGGAACGCATTGAGAAAGCGATTACTCCACAAACAACTGCTATACTGCCGGTTCATGTATATGGCAATCCTTGTAGAATGGAGCGCATACAGAAAATTGCTGATACGTACGGACTGAAAGTAATTTACGACGCTGCTCATGCTTTTGGAAACAAATACAAAGGGCAGAGCATTTTAAACTGGGGCGATTTATCTACTTTGAGTTTTCATGCCACCAAGCCTTTTACGACTATGGAGGGAGGGGCTATTATTTGTCATGATGAAAAAACCAAACAGCGGATTGATTATCTGAAAAACTTTGGTTTTGCCGATGAAGCAACAGTTATGGCTCCGGGAATTAACTCCAAAATGAATGAAATGCAGGCTGCTCTGGGATTGCTTCAACTTCAACATCATCAGGCTAATATTAAAAAACGGCAGCAAATAGCTGATATATACGATAATGAGTTAAATGATGTAAAAGGAATATTTTTGTTAGATCATCCAACGGAACTGGAGAATTATAATAACAGTTATTTCCCGATTTTTGTAGATGAAGAGAAATATGGGAGATCACGAGATGAGTTGTATTTCAGTTTAAAAAAAGAGGGTATTTATGGGAGAAGATATTTCTATCCACTGATTAGTGATTTTCCTCCATATCGAGGATTAGGATCACCCAAATCGGAAAATTTACCTAATGCTAAAAGATTAAGTAATCGAGTAATTTGTTTGCCGATATATTCGGGATTAGATAAAAAGGATATCAAACGAATTATTAATTTGATTAAAAAGTAGAAATGAGATTATCAATAATGCAACCCTATTTTTTCCCTTATTTAGTATACTTAGCGTTGATTAAGCATAGTGATTATTTTATTTTTTTTGATACACCACAATTTATCCGGCATGGTTGGATTGAAAGGAATAGAATTCTAAAGCCACAGGTGGGCTGGCAATATATTAAAGTTCCTCTTGAAAAACATAGTCGTGATACGAGTATTAAAGACATTAAAATCAAAAACCATCCAGATTGGAAAAGAAAAATTATTGCACAATTAGAACACTATAAAAATAAGGCACCTTATTATAAGGAAACAATGGATTTGGTTAAACGAATATTAGGTTTTGAAACAAATTCAATAACAAAACTTGATGCTTTTGCTTTGGAAAAAATATTTGACTATTTGAAATTAGATTTTCAGTATGATATTTTTTCTGAAATGGGTTTGAAAATTAAGGAACCCGATGAAGCTGATGAATGGGCCCTGAATATTTCCAAAGAGCTTAACGCAAAAGTGTATATTAATCCTCCCGGCGGAGAAAATTTTTTTGATAGGAGAAAGTATGAAAGTGAAAATATTGAGTTGCAATTTTTGGAACTAAAACTGCAGCAATACGACCAAAAAAGGAGATATTTTGAATCCGGATTGTCGATTATTGATGTTATGATGTTTAATTCACCACAAAAAATCAGAGATATGTTAAATAAAGTTGAATATAAAGAGAATAAATATGAGTTTTAATATTGAGCACAATTATGAATTTTATTGTTTCTTGAAAGCAAATTTACCAGAGACATATAAAATCATATCAAAGCCATCTCCTAACTATTATTCTGAATGGTATTTTGATTATAAAATTCTTTTAAATGATAAAGTTATTGAAGAAATCAATGGTAACTTCAATGATTTCAAACAGGGAGAATTAGTAAAAAAAGCAAATGAAATTTTAAATACCTATAAATAAAGGCTATGTTAATTGGAAGTAAATTACCGCCTGTACATGTGGATAAAACCTATTTTAATTTTGGTCGTTCTGCATTTGCATATTTAATAGAAGAAATTATAAAACCTAATAAAGTTTATTTACCTGCATTTACCTGTTGGTCACTAGTATCCACTATGCAAAAACGATTTAGCGATATCGAACTTGAATTCTATAATGTAGAAAAAGATTTAAAATGTAACTATCCAAAAACAATAGAAAAAGACGAAGTATTAGTATTTATACATTACTTCGGAAATGAAAACAAACAACCTCTTCCTAAAAAAAATGGAGGAGTCATTTTAGAGGATATTTCGCATGCATTAGCCTCAAAGATAGAATATCGGGGAGATTATATTTTTGGAAGTTTAAGAAAATCAATGAAAGTAGCAGACGGAGGCATAATTATTAATCACTTTTTCAATCCCATTTATGAAAAAGGTAATAACCTTGATTCATGGTTAAGATATGAAGCTACCGATTGGAAAGATATGAGGGAAGCTGAAAATATGATTGACAGGCATTGGAAGATAAGAGATATATCAAGTCAATCCTTGGAAGTTTTTCTTGCAACTAACCTAGATTTAGTTAAAAAACAAAGGTTCAACAATGAAAAATATCTTTATAACAATATTAAAATAGGAGAACCCCTGCTTAATTTTTCTGAAAACGAAGCACCTTTAGTGCATAATAGGATTATGAATACACAAGATGAAAGAGACCATATCAGAAAAGAACTTTCAAAAAAAGGAATATTTACTTCTATACATTGGCCAACGCATGAAGTTGTAAGGAAATATTCAAATTCTTTTCCAGATGTTTTATGGTTGGAAAAACGCATTATATCAATCCCCGTATCGCAAGATTTCAATTTAAATGATATGGATTTTATTTCTAAAACCATAAATAACATAATCTAATATATAATGCAAAAAAATTATTGGATAAATTTTTGGAAAGAACATGCAAAAAAATCAAAAGGCAAAAATAATCAGGTACAAGTATTAAGAACTATTCATAGGAATCCAATCGATACAACAACATGGGAAACAATATTAAAGTTTGTACTTTTTAATTTAGATATTAAACATGAGGACATAGTTTTAGATTTATTTGGCGGGAACGGACTGTTTGCTGTTGAAATAGCTAAATACTGCAGACGAGTTGATATTGTGGATGTTTCTGAAGAATTACTTAATACTATTGATAGAGAAAAATATAATAACATAATAACCAAAGCATCAGATATCAGAAAAATTGCACTTTCTAAAAATGAGTATAATAAAATTTTAATTTATGCAGGAATTCAGTATTTAACAAGGAAAGAAACAATAGAATTATTTTTGAAAGTATTTGAAGCATTACAAAAAGGTGGAATCTGTTATATCGGAGATATTCCAGATGAAAAAAGAATTTGGAATTTTTATAATAATACTGAAAGAGAAGCCTCATATTTTCAAAGTCTTTTAGATAACAGTCCACAAATTGGAACTTGGTTTGATGATTTTTGGTTAGAAAAACTCACGAATTTTGTTGGCTTTTCTTCTTTTAGAAAAATTGACCAGAAAAAAGAAATGATCTATTCACATTTTAGATTTGATGCTATCATTAAAAAATGAATCTCTATGATAGACAAAATAATATATATAGGAGGAGTAGCAAGAAGCGGAACGAGTTGGTTGGGTCAAATATTTGATAGTTTACCATATGTTCGTTATAGATTTCAACCTTTGTTTTCTTATGAATTTAAAGATTGGGTAAACGAAAATTCAACTCACAAGGAGTTTCAATACTTCTTTAAACAATTATTTAAGGCTAATTCTGAATTTTTAACTCAAACTGATAAAAGGAGAAAAGGGGAGTACCCAAACTTCCAAAAAGATAGCATACAAAATGTTCTGGCTTTTAAGGAAAACCGCTATCAAACTATTATAGAACCGATGTTGCGAAAAAATCAAGAGCTATTTTTTCTCGGCATTGTAAGAAATCCTTGCGGCGTATTAAATTCATGGATGCAAAATGAAAGGGAATTTCCTAAAAACTGTTCTCCATTAAGAGATTGGAGATTTGGCAATTGTAAAAATCTGGGAAATGAAGATTACTTTGGTTATTATAAATGGAAAGAAGTTGCCCATATGTACTTGGATTTAAAAGACAAATATCCAAGTCGGGTTTATATTGTAAGATTCGAAGATCTTGTAGAAGAACCCATTAAAAAAACCGATGAGTTACTCAATTTTTGTGGTTTTCGACTGGAAGATCAAACAGAAAAATTTATTTCAAATAGTACTTCTTCCAAGAATAATACAAGCTATTATTCAGTCTATAAAAATAAAAGAGTTAAGGATAAATGGAAAAGTGAATTAAACCAATATATAGCTTCAGAAATTATTGAAGACTTAAAGGATACTCGATTAGCTCAATTTTTATTATAGTTAATTTAAGTTCTCGTTATCTTAAAAACAATCCAATATCTTGTTTAGATTATCATTATGAAAAGAGATAACAATATATTATTTATTTCATCTGATATATATTCATTTAATCCTCTTATTAAAATTATTACAGAAGTTGCTAAAAAAAATGTTGAATTTATTGTTGTCTCAGATAATTTGCAGTATATCAAAATAAAGAAAATTTTTGCTCAATTTCCATATAATTATTACTATAATGATGATTTTATAAAAAAACTAAATCGCTATAAAGTTATTGTATTTCTTGGTCTACTTAAGGAGCACGTATATTTGATTAACAAGATTAAAAAGGATATTAATGTATTATGGATATTTATTGGCGCAGACGGCTTATATATTAATAAATTTAAAAATCGTTGGGAAACAAAAGAAACAAAAGACTTAATTAGTGAAACAAATTTTAAAAACAGATTTATTCAAAAAATCAAGGATATATCTTCAGATACTCTATTATACGAATTGTATTATTGCTCACGAAACGGATATTTTACACTTAATCATGAAAAATTGAAAGCAATAAAAAGAGTTGACTATATTGCTCCTGTTATTGAAGACGATTATTATATTTTAAAACGCTCGCTAAAAATCAAAGCGGAATTAATACCTTTCTCTATTGGTTCACTAAAAACTTTATTAAACGATGAAACCTTTAAAAATTCTGAAATAACAAGGCAAAACATCCTCCTAGGAAATTCTGCTGATCCAACTAACAACCATATTAACATTTTTAATCTTCTTAACGAGACAGACTTCAATGGTAAGATTATTTGTCCATTAAGCTATGGTAATGAAAAGTACAGAGATATCATTATTAGAAAAGGGAAACAGTACTTTGGAGATCAATTTTATCCTTTGCTCGAATTTATGCCCATCAAAGAATATCAGAAAATCATTAATTCCTGTAGCATAATTGTAATGAATCATTTGCGCCAGCAAGCTATGGGTAATATTAATTCAGGATTATATCAGGGTAAAAAAGTATTTTTAAATGATAACAATTATACTCGTAACTTTTATGACCGTATCGGAGTTATAACCCACTCCATCCAGAAGGAATTAAAGAAATCCATACAGGATAATGATTTTGCAGAAAGAGACAGTGTCGTAATAAATAATAGGATCCAACTTGAAAAACATTATTCACATGAAGCGGTGTTGAAAAAGACTGAAACTTTATTAAAAACAATTTCTAAGGGCTGTGAAAGAAAGTAACCTAAAAGCTCTTTTTAAAGATTCCAGCATTTACGGAATTGGGAATGTCATTAAGAAAATGGTCGGTCTTTTGTTAGTTCCTTTTTATACACGTGCGCTTTCTCCTGAGCAATTTGGCATTTTGAATACTTTGGGGATTCTTGTTAGTATGATGGTTATTGTGGGAAATGCAGGTATGCTTGGAGCTACAAAGAGATACTTTTTTAAGGCACCTTTTGGGGAAAGAGAGACTGTAATTGCTACAGGATTGATAATTTCCGTAGGTATAGTTTGTACTATGGTCTTATCTTTGTTACCTTTTTCAACTACTATTTCACAACTCCTGTTTAATACAGATGTGCATTCGTTATTAATTATAATAACTTTAATGCTAGTAATAACAACCGTTTTAATACGCTATAATGATCAGATATTTCGATTATATCGCCAACCCCAAAAGTATTTGTTCGTGATGAGTTTTCGGGCAATTATTAATCCTGCATTGGGAATTTTATTGGTAGTTGTTTTAAGTATGGGGGTACTAGGTGCACAACTTGCGTCACTTTTAGCCATAATTTCAGTTTTATTATTTAGTTTTTTCCTCTTCACCAAAAGTAAAATTCGCCTATCCTTTGATAAAAGATGGGCAAAAAAAATGCTTTTGTACGGGATACCATTCATTGGAGCCGGACTTGCACAATGGATTTACACATCTTCTGACCGGATTTTTCTGGCTCACTATGCCGATTATGATGACGTTGGCTATTATTCTATAGCTCAAACATTTGCCCAACCCATTCAACTCATTAATATGACTTTAGCAATGAGTTTTAGTGTGTTAATGATGTCGAATTATGAATCAGAAACAGACATTAATAAACCAAAAACAAAAAAATTTCTGATTCAGACATGGAAAGCATACATTGTGATAGCGGCAAGTATCATGTTGTTTTTATCGGTTTTCGCAACCGATTTACTTAACTTTATCACTACTCCGGAATATTCACTTGGTGCCTTAGGCATACCATTTCATTGTATATCCATGATTCTTTATCAGAGCGGACAAACAACAGGTGGTGGGATGGCGATTAAGGAGAAAACAAAACCTTATATGTGGGCTATGTTTATAACCGCTGGTATAAATCTAGTACTTAATTTTATTTTTATTCCGCTTTATGGTTTTATAGGTGCTTTGGCATCAACAATGCTATCGCAGCTATTATATCTGATCATCATTTACAACTGGTCACAAAAATATTTTAAGGTAGACCATCAAGTAATAAGCATTAGTTTATTATTAATATTGTTTCTTATGATTGGGGCTTTTTTCCCTTTTGCCCAGTTAAAATATAACATAGACATCTCTGTTTGGTATAAAATAGCAGTGTTTTTTCTTGTTTTACCTCTACCTTTTGTTTTTGGCCTGGTAAAATTTGAAACATTGAGAAGAATTTATTTATTGATTAAATCAAAAATTTGATCGAATTTACTTGAGCCATACTCGGTTTTCTTCATACATCTCCATTATTTTAATGAAGGGCTATAGTGTGTGAAATAAATATAGTTTATCATTGATAGCTCTCCTGCACGAAGAGGAGAGGGTTATCCAATAACCTTAATTAAAAATTTAAATGGATAAATCTGAAGAAGTACATTATAATATGTAATAATACATTAGTGTCCGCTTAAAGCTTTATTGAATATTCTGAACCCCTTGGTAAACCTAGCTTACAGAGCAATTTATTTAAGAGACGAATTCAATTTAGAAATCGAAATATCTTTTTGTTTTATAAAAATGAAGCATTGATAATCAAATTGTTGTAAAATTATTAATTGCTCATAGAAAATTTATCGGAAACTAGGGGTAATAATAATCCAAATCGCCAGACGCATATGGTTAAAGGAATGCTTTTAGGACAAAAGAAGGCTTTTTAATATGAGGACAATTACGTATAATTACGAAGGGAAAAACGCGATTTTACTGATTAATTTAAAAGCTACGCTTGGGGGTGCAACAAAAAGATATATAAATTTATTTAACTATATATCAAAAGAAAATAATAACTATTATCTAATAATTAATAAAGAACTTTACAGCAAGTTTTCAAACGCAAATTTACTTGAGAATAATAAAAATATAATTATAATAAACCTAAGTAATACAAAAAGAACGAATAAACCATCAACCTCACGTAGTAATATAATTGGAAAATTAAAAAAAAGAAGAAAAATTAAATTATTAAGTCAAATAAAAAACTTCTTACTTCAATTTAATGTTTGGTTGTGCTTTGTCATGAGAATCTGGGCTATTTTAAAAGATTATAAATTTAAGAATATATATTCAATATATACAGGGGGAATTTGGATTTGGCCATTAAAATACTTTCATGATTTTAATTTAATACATAGCTATAACGATTCTCTTTTATCGCATACAAGCAAAAATATTTTAATGTTTTTTAACTCCGAATATTGGGTGCTGAAGAATAGTGATAAAATTGATTTTCTATCTCAAGGCATAATTCCTAGATTGGAAAATAAAATAAGTGCCATTAAGAAAGAAAAAGTATTTATATCTCCCAATAGCTTTATAGATTATAATCTATATTTCCCAAAATATCCAAAAGAAGATAGTGTATTATTTCTTTCAAGAATGGAGGCAGGAAAAAATCCAATTTTGTTTTTTGAAAGTGTCAAGATTTTTAGAAATCAATTTCCGGAATTTAATAATATTAAATTTTATATCATTGGTGGAGGTTTTTTAAGTTTGAAATTACGTCAACTTGTAAGTGAAGAAGAACTGATAAATGTTTTCTATGAAGAAGAAGTTGTTAGACCATATGAATACTTAAGAAGTTCAAAGGTGTTTATTTCAATTCAAGAAATGGAAAACTATCCAAGCCAATCGTTAATTGAAGCTATGGCATGTGAAAATGCAATTATAGCTAGTGATGTAGGAGAGACTCACTTACTAGTTTCTGACGATGTTGGAATAAGAGTAGCTCTTAATGCTCAAGAAATAGCAAATGCTATTTATTATCTATTTAATAATTCTGTATTGCTTAGAGAGCAAGCGAAAAGCGCAAGGAAGAAAGTATTAAACACACATAATATTGACAATTTTTTAAAACATTTTTATAAACTGTTTGACGAAACTCTATGAAATCAGTTTTTAAAGAATTTGATCGGTTCTTATTTAAGAAATTTAACTCTCAATACATTAAAATGCTTGAAGATGAATTATCTGAATGTGATTCTTTTCTCGATTTGGGTTGCGGGGAAAGATCTCCTTTAAGCAATACAAAAGTTAGGTTTAATTATAGTGTTGGAGTTGATAGTTTTGAGCAATCACTAATAGAAAATCGTAAGAATAAGACCTATAATGAATATCTTAATCTGGATATTAAAGATATAGAGAAAAAATTTGAAGCTAATTCCTTTGATTGTATTGCGACCTTCGATGTAATTGAGCATATAAGTAAGTCGGATGGCTTAGAGCTAATTGATAAAATGACAAAGATTGCAAAAAAGAAAATAATAATATTTACACCTAACGGTTTTTTACCTCAAGAACCATTTGATGGTAATATTTATCAGGAGCATATTTCAGGTTGGGAAATTGAAGAAATGAAAGACCTGGGCTTCAGAGTATATGGCGTAAATGGATTTAAGATTTTTAGAAAAGGTTATAAAACGCAAATAAGATGGAAGCCAATGTGGTTTTGGGAACGAATTTCTAAATTGTCGCAGATACTTTCTACAAGAAATCCCAAATGGGCTTTTCAAATTTTATGTATAAAGGATATCAGATAAAAGGCAATACAATTTCTTCTTTAAGCTAAAATATCACGTTTAATGTTATTGTTTGCAGCAATTATAATTGTTTTTTTAATTTTTTCAATCAGATATCCTGATTTTATGTTTTGGCTGGCTGTAACTATTCTTCTAGATCCGGGAGGGTATGTGCAAACATATTTCACCAGAAGTGCTATTGGGGGCTTACAGTTATGGGATCTTCAGTTTGTTTTACTTATGATTCCTTTAATTTCACCAAAGATTAAGGTTTCTTTTTTTTTTAAGTTTAAAGATAACTGTTGGATGTTTTTTTTCCTTTTCTTTTATGCTCTTGTATATCATGTTTTTGTATATGGTTATTTAATGACAGATGCAAGCTTAAGTTCTTTACTGGCTTTTTTGCAATACGAACGCTTAACAATTGTGGGCTTTGTTGCAATTTTGCCAGCGTATATATTTTTTAGAAGGAGTTATAGGCGATTAGTTAAATTCGCCCTTGTTACTTCAATTGCAGTAGCCTCTTTTTTTTTAATTCGCATATTTACGCAATTGCCTATTATTCCTGTTGTACAGTACTCAAGAGAGTTTTCAGGAGCTATGCGGATAATACTGGTAAGTTATGGCTTTGCTTATTGGTTTATAGGCGTTTCGGTTGTTATTATGCTGTATAATATTCGAGTCGCTCATAAATCAGCTATATATTTTATTGGAATATCGATTGTCTTCGCAATTATTCTCACATTAACCCGTCGCTCTGTAATTAGCTTAATGTTTTTTGTTTTTGTTATATACTTTATTCGTCAGCGCTTTCATAATAAATTTCTTCTATCGGGTAAGCTGAATAAAGTTTTTATCTCTTTGCTAACGGTATTACTGTTTGTTTTTCTTGTAACTCCGCAATATATTGGTTACACTATACAGGGCTTAGAGAGTGTTGTTGTTTTGGCCGCAACTGGAGAATATGAAGGGGGTATGGAAGATGACAGATTAGCGCATGATATTCCACAACATCTGGCCCGTTTTAAAAGCTCTCCTATACTGGGTTATGGTTATGATGCTACATGGTATTCAAACAATGCTGAAGAAGGAGGTATAAGTGCCAACGATGTTCCTCTTACGGCAGCATTGGGAATGTACGGTATCTTGGGTTTAGTTATCTATTTGTTTTTTTATTTCAAACTCTTCAAAATAATGTATAAAACATATAGAATCTTGAAAGTAGGTTATTTCTCAGGTATAACGCACAAATATCCTGTATTATTTGTAATTTGCTTGACCTTATTAGTGAGTTTGATCAGCCGTTTCACTATCAATTTTATGGGCTATTTTAGCGATCTTATTCAAGGCGTACCAAGAGTAATCTTCATGTTATTCATTGGCTTTTTCCTCGCTTCTCGGGACATGATATATTCAGTATTACAAAAAAACAAAAAATCAATACCTAATTTTCAGCATGAATGATAAATCTGTATTTATAGTTATACTTAATTATAATCATTTGGAGGATCTACAAGAGACAATATACTCATTCTTAAAGCAGGATTATCCGAATTTACAAATTGTAGTATCGGATAATGGCTCATCTGATGGCAGCATTAATTGGTTAAAAGCAGAGCAACCGGGGATTGTAATATTAGAAAACGGTGAAAATTTAGGTTGGGCCGAAGGTAATAATGTAGGAATAAGGTATGCCCTGGGAAAAAAAGCAGATTATGTAGTATTAGCTAATAACGATATATTTTTTGATAATAAGCGGCTAATAGCAGAACTAATATCTTATTATAAGAAATTTAATAAAGTTATAATAGGTCCTAAACAAATTTATTATTATAACCCTACTTCTACTTTTACCGAGGGACGCATATTTATGAAAAATGAAATAGTAGATTTTAATAATTTACGCGTATTGTTCGACAAATCGCAGTTTCCCGAAAATTTCAATATAGTTGACTATGTTCCAGGTAGTTTTATGTTAATTCCTTCTGAGTTATTTCATAAAATTGGATTAATAGATTCTGACTATTTTCTATATGGCGAGGATACTGATTTTTCTTTTCGTGCATGGCAAGTAGGATATGCCTCTGTTGTTGATAGAAATTTAATTATTAAGCACAAAGTTTCTGCTACTGCATCAGGTAGTTTAAGTAAAGTCAAAGTGTATTATCAGGCAAGAAACTCATGGTTCTTAATAAAGAAGCATTATGCATTAACAAATAATATTTTATTTTTCAAAAAAAATCTAATTATTAAGAGTATTAAACGATTAGTAAAATATGTGATTAAAGGCCGGATTAACTTAATGCACGCTTTTCTTATTGGCACTTTACATGGTATTACTAGTAATGACAAAGGCAAATATTTTTAATTTAAGAACCAGTTTATTTTTATTGGGGGGGGCTTCTAGTCAATGTAAAATTGTTTTCTTTGATGATCTAGAAAATAACCCTGAAAAAATAATGAGTAAGTAGTTGAATTTATAAAAGGGATTAATTCAAACGACATAAATAATGAAGATTTGACAGGGAGAGTTAACGCGGCGCGGTCATCTTATATGGATAATGAAACAAAAAGATTTATTGCTGAAGAGATGTTTCCTTTAATGAAAAATCAGGCAAAAGCTTTTCGTAGTTATTAAGAGTTATGGTATAAAGAAGCATTTAAATATTTAAAAAAGACATGTAGAATTGAAAAAAATTATATTTATAGGAGGCACTAGTAGATGTGGATCAACACTTTTAGATTTAATTTTAGCAAATGACCCCAAAGCTTTTTCTTTAGGAGAAATACATGCTCTATTTCATCCAACTAGAAAACATCATTTTGAAGAAATAGAAAAGCTTCAAAAAAATTCAATTTGGAACAAGATACTTGAAGAAGGTAAACGTAATCTCTATTCAAATTTAGTTAAGTATTTTCCTCATATAAATATTTTTATTGATTCCTCAAAAGACCCTTATTGGATTAACTATCATCAGCATAAAAACACCAATAAATGTATATTTAAAAATATTCTTATACATAAGACTCCGGAAGAATTAGCGAAGTCTTTTTATAAACGTAATTTAGGTGACAGATGGATTAGAGCATATATTTCCTATCATAGGAAATACTTTGCTTTAATAGATAGTTTTATTTCCATCAAGTATAAAGATTTTGTGACTGATGATAGAGCACTAAAGGTGCTATGCAAGAGGCTAGGTTTGATGTATTTCGCCGACAAAAAAAAATATTGGGAGAGTCATCAGGAAACCTTCTTTGGGAGTAATTCGGTAAGAAGAAAAATAAATGAAACAGGTAAAGGTGTATACAGGAATGATATTACATATGATAATGATATAGGAAAAGACTTAATTGAAAAATCGAAATTAGGTTTTAATAAGGCGAGAATAATTGCTGTTATTTTTTGGAAGAAAATATATAGGATATATAGATATCATATACCAAAAGATATCATTATACAACAATGATAAGTTTCATCATTATAGGTAGAAATGAGGAGAAGCACTTACCTAAATGTTTGAAAAGTGTTTTTGAAACAATAATCAAGAATTCACTTAGAAAATTTGAAGTTTTATATGTAGATTCACAATCTACGGATAATAGTACTGATGTAGTAAAAAAGTATCCTTTTGTTAAAATCATTCAACTGACAGGAGATGTCAATTCAGCGGTTGCCAGAAATGTAGGAGCCAAGGAGAGTAAAGGGAACGTATTATTTTTTATTGATGGTGATATGGAAATTGTACCTTCTTTTTTAGAATTGGTGTATTCGGAGTCTGGAGGAATGAAATATAGTTTTGTTTCAGGGCAGTTTGTTGATATCGAGAACGCGAATAGTAGCAATTACATTGGGAAAGCATATCATAAAATTGAAAAGAATTTTAAAAAGCAATACACAACCGGTGGATTATTTCTTATTTCAAAAAGAATTTGGGATTCTGTTGGAGGAATGAGAAACAAACTAAAAAGAAATCAGGATATAGATTTTGGTATTAGGTTGGCAGGGAATGGTGTGTTTCTAATTCGGTTAAGTGATGTTCTGGCATACCACTATACAATTTCTTATCGTAATCCTAAAAGAATGTTTAAGCTTATCTACAGTGGAGATGACCTTTACAGATGTGAATTGCTTAGAAATAATTTTCTAAACAAATATCAATGGAGATATTTCTTGAGAGAAAATTATACTATGATATTTCTTATCATAGCAACCATTCTCGCAGTAATAACTAATTTATACATTAGTTTATTTGGTTATCTCGCAATAATAATAATTAGAGTTATTACTAAAACTAATATAAGTTTTTGGAATAGAATTTTGGTTGGAATATATTATTTGGCAAGAGATTTATGTGTTTTTATGGGTATATTCTTTTTTTGGCCTCGTATACCTAAAAATATTACATACAAGTTTATGAAATCTTAATCTTGTGAAAAGAAGATATTATTTTGTTAAAAGACTTGCACCATGGATGCTTTCTGAGCTGTATGCTCTAGCTTGTAATACCGACTTTACTCTATTTCTGTTCAGGGAACAAGAGAATAGGTACTCAAAAGAGCTAGCAAAATTGAATAAAAAAGGAGTTAAGATTATTACTCGACCTTTTTCCGGTTTTTCAATCCAAAGGTTCATTTATGTAATATTTTTCTTTATTGGGCATATCAAACTTTTATGTGGGTTTAAAAATTTTGCTTTTTCAATTATAAGCGCAATTTGGTTTACTCGGCTTGACTTATCTTTTTTTAAATATTCTAATATTTCAATTCATGCTCAGTTTGCTACTCAGTCAACAATAATTGCATATTTGATCAAACGGTACAAGAAAAATAGAATAACTTATTCATTTACTACTCACGCACATGATATATTTTTTAATAACAGATGGTTACCCGTCCTTGTCCATGATTCAGATTGTATGATAACTATTTCCCAATACAATAAGAGTTATATAAGAGATTATTATAGAGTTGATAACAGTAAAATAATTGTTAACTATCTTGGTGTAGAAAGGACAAATAATAGAAAAGCATTATCTTCATGTATTTCCTCACAAATTTGTTTTAAATTTGGTTTTATAAGTTGGTTGGTTAAAAAGAAAGGCTTACTCAACCTTTTAAGAACTGTTAGCTTCTTAGTAAAAAGCGAAAATCGAAATTTCAAAATAATTGTTGCCGGTGAAGGTCCATTGGAAAGAGAAGCGAAGGAATTTGTTAATAATAATTCACTAAACAAATATGTAGAATTTCTAGGTTCAGTTTATGGAGAAGGGAAACAACAATTTTTTAATACCATCGATGCCCTCGTTATGCCAAGCATAGACACTGGGATAGATAAAGACGGGATACCGGTTGTATTAATGGAAGCAATAAGTTACGGATTACCATTGGTATGTTCAGACATCTCGGGTTTACCAGAAATATGTATTGATGGTTATAACGGAATTGTGTTTAATAACAATAACGTTAAAGAACTAGAAAGTGTACTGATTGGATTTATTACTAATCACTATGACTTATTAGAATTCTCACGAAATGCAATAGTGCTTTCCAAAAGATTTGATAACAGTTATAATACCAATATTAAAATTGAACACATAGGGTGGTAGTTAAGAATTCTATTGGGAATAGTGGTGTAATAATTATTGAAGGTCATGTTCAAGGTCTTGCAAATATGAGATCTTTAGCTTCAAAGGGGGTAGAGGTATATGTTGTTGCTACCAGTGATTGTATTGCACGTTATTCAAAGTATTGTTCTAAGTTCTTTAGGTGTCCTGAATATATTTCTGATGTATTTGTTGGTTTTCTTATAGATCTCGCAGAAAAAGAAAATATTAGGGGATGGTGCCTCTTGCCTTCCAATGATCATGCTGTATATAATATTTCGAAAAACAGAGAAAAATTATGCCAATATTATAAAGTAATTACACCTGGTTTAAATATAATTGAAAACATATATAATAAAATATCATTAATTAAACTTGCCAATGAATGTGACGTTCCGGTTCCATGGACTCTTAATGGGCAGTTTCTAAAACTCAATAATAATAAAAAGTTTGAATATCCTTTAATATTAAAGGGGATATTTGGTTTATCTTTTTACAAAACAGTTGGAAAAAAAGCCATATTAATCAACTCATTAAAAGAATTAAATACTTTAATTAATAGTTTTAATAAGAGTGGTACATGTTCTGATTATTATGTTCAGGAATTAATTCCTTTTTCAGGGAGAAATTATACAGTTTCATTCACTTCTTTTTCCATTGATGGTGAGATAAAATCATTCTGGATGGGAGTCAAAGTAAGGGAGCATCCAGCAAGATTTGGTACAGCAACATTTGCTGAAAGTATATTCAGTAACGAATGTTTATTACTTTCCAAGAGACTACTAAAGAAAATAGATTATACAGGAGTATGTGAAATTGAATATATCTTTGATGAAAGAATTAAACAGTATAAGCTTATTGAGATAAATGCAAGAACGTGGTTATGGGTTGATTTGGCAATACAATCTGGGATTGATTTTCCTATGTACATATATAATTATCTGAATAATATTGAACAAACATATACAACAGATTATAAGCTTGGAAATAAATGGAGAAATATTATAACAGATACAGGATTTGCTATTTTAAATATTTTTAAAGGTAAAATTAATCTTAAAACCTATATTAAGCAGAATAGAGGCATAATATATGACACATTATTATGCAAGACTGATATTAAACCATTCTTTGCATATTTATTCTTTTTATTTAATTTCTGGCGAAAAAGATGAGAATTCCATATTATTCTCCAAATTATTCCTTTTTTGATTTTATAAAGTCATTTTTTATTACAAACGCTGAGGATAAGACAATTAAATATTTTCAGCAAATAACAGATAAAAAATACATACTTCTAACATCTTCATGCCGTACCGCATTATATTTGGCATATAGATCTATAAGCCCTGATATGAATATTGTTTCAACATCTCCTTTAACATGCAGAGCTGCAATTGATCCTATCATTGCTGCAGGTCATACTATTAGGTTTGTCGATATTAACACAGATGATCTGAATATAGATATTGCCAATGAGGATGTTTCAGAATTTGATATTGTACAAATAGCCCGGTTGGGAGGAATGCCACTTATTAATAAAGGGCTATTTGATTTTTGTAAGTCAAAAGGGGTGTTTGTTATTGAGGATTGTGCTCAATCTTTTATGACTTATGAAGATCGAACTTATACAGGTCAAATGGGTGATATATCTTGTTTTTCACTTATTAAGAATGCCTATGGTATTGGGGGAGGGGTATTTGCAACTGATAAGAAAGATATTTTTATTAAAGCCAGAGCAATTCAGCATTCAATGAAGTCAATAAGCAAAAAAATAGTTTATTACAGATGTCTGAAGAATATTTTGGAAACATATCGTATGCGATCATATCTAATAGAAAAATTTTACATAATGCTAATAAATTATAAGAATAAAAAGCTATCAGAGAATAAGACATTTGACAAGTATTTATATAAACCTGATATTTTGTTCTTTAATACGTTTATTGTGCAAAAAGGAAAATTCAAGAAACTGCATAAGAAAAGAAAAGCCATAGCCTTGAAAATTATAAAGGAATTGAAGGGAAAGGGGTTATGTGATAACTATCAGAATTCAGATATCTATAATAGTTCATTTACGAAATTGTACGTTTATAGTACAGCTGTCAATACTAATTATGTAAATGAAGCACTTAACAGGGAAGGTGTTGAATCAAAGCATCTTGAACATAAATACAAATCATATTATCAACAAAGCCTTATTAATATCCCAGTTTTTAATAGTACTGGAATAGACAAGTGCGTAAATTATTTGAAAGTTCATGATTCATTAATATCCTTACCCTTGAATGAAAACATGAATAATAAACATATACATAATATTATAATGACGCTTAAGAAAATAATATATGATTATGAAGCCAATGAGCAATCGAGTTTGTAGCAGATGTATTATGGATACTAGTGTGCCAGGTATAGAATTCGATATTAGAGGAGAGTGCAATTATTGTAAATTGCATGATCGATTTGAAGAGCGTTATCCACTTACCGCAGAAGGGCAGAAAGAACTAAATCAGATAATTAGAAAAATAAAAAAAAATGGCAGATCAAGAAAGTATGATTGTATTTTAGGTTTAAGCGGTGGCAGGGATAGTTGCTATATGCTGTCATGGGCAGTAAAAAAGGGATTAAGGCCACTGGCTGTTTTTTATGATTCAGGTTGGTATTCAAATCAATCAAAGGGAAACATTAGGAAGATAACAAAGAAGCTTTCCGTTGATGTTGAAATTGTAACATGTGATCCTGAAGAATATAAGGATATACAAATAGCTTTCTTAAAAGGATCTACAAATGATATTGATGCTCCCGATGATCAAGCTATAATAGCAGTATTATTGAGGGCTGCTGCCAATTATAATATAAAATATATATTAAGTGGTCATTCATTCAGAACAGAAGGAAATACTCCTGTTACATGGAGTTATATGGATGGCAGGTATGTTAAAGATGTTCATAGGAGATTTGGCAGAAAAGAAATGAAGACTTACCCCTTGCTTACATTCAGGGAACTTGTTTATAATATTGTGTTTAGAAGGATTAAATATGTTTATCCATTGGAGTATGTTTATTATGATAAACTTGAAGTGTCTGAGTTTTTAAAGAAAGAATTTGATTGGATTTATTCAGGGGGGCATCATTTTGATTGCCAGTATATACATCTTATTACTAAGATCCTTAGGGAAAAATTCAACATTGATAAAAGAAAAGTTGAATATTCTGCTCTGATTCGCTCAGGCCAAATGAATAGAGAAGATGCGATATCTGTAATAGAATCTTATCCGGTACCTGAATCAACGGATGAAGTAAATTATAGTATTGAAAGGTTAAATATTTCTAAAAATGAATTAGATAAAATAATGAATTTACCTCCAAAAACGTTTTTGAATTACAGAACTTATTTCAGACTTATTAACAGGCTTGGATTTTTTATTGGGATTGCATGTAAATTAAGATTCCTTCCCATGAGTTTTTATGAGAAATATGTTAAAATGGCAAAAGCTTTGAAATCATAGATGAATAAAAAAATATGGTATGATATAATAAATCCGCCCCATGTTCATTTATTAACTCCAATAATAAATAAATTAACAAGTGTTGGTTATGAACCTGTTATTACAGTTAAAGATTTTGCAGAAACAGCTACCCTGTTCTCTTCAAAGGGGATGGATTATAAATTATTAGGATCATATTCAGGGAATAGCAAATCTTCTATAGTTGGCAGTAAATTGAAACGATATAAGGAATTATATAAGTTTCTGCCAGATATAAAATGCAGTATAGCATGTGGTCATGAAGCAGGGCATATTAGTTTTCTAAAGAGAAAACCATCTATATTGTTTCTTGATAATGATATTTCTCCTATTTGGCTATATAAACATTTTGTTTCCAGTATCTTTTGTCCATTCGTTATAAAGGATATTTTAATAAAAAAGAGTCCTGATTTAAAAGAGAAGTTAATTTCGTATAATGGTTTTAAAGAAGACCTTTATCTTGCTAATTATTTTCCAGATCCCAATTTTTTAAAAGATTTGCCTTTCAATGACTTTGTTACTATCAGGCCTGAAAATTTAAAAGCAAATTATGTGAAAGGTAAGAAAGAAAGTATAGTGCCTGATCTAATAAAAGAATTGAGTTTAAAAGGAGTTAATATTTTATTATTACCAAGATATAAATCAGATTATTATCTAGCCAGAAAATATGAAAATATATATATTCCTTCAGAGTCATTAAATGGGTTGGATGTTTGTTATTACTCTAAAGCTGTATTAACAGGAGCAGGAACTTTTGCAAGAGAAGCAGCTTTAATGGGCAAGCCAGCTGTTTCATTTTATGCAGGAGAGGTTTTTTTATCTGTAGATACGTATTTAATCAAGCAAGAAAAAATATTTTTTTCAAGGAATGTAGGTGAAATTGCAGATTATATTACAAATTTAAGTGGAAATAGTGACGTTGATATTGATTTGACGAATAGCAAAGTAGTATTTAATGATATGATTGAGAAACTAAAAAATGTTATATCAAACTTTTAACTAAGATAAAATAGATGCGAAAGGGATTCACATTAAACATATATAGATTATTATTAGAAACCCTGCAAATGCAGGGTATTTCATTTATGCAGGTTGGCGAATATTATGCAAACCAGAGAATCCGAAGTAATACGAACAGGTTTGTGATCTTGAGGCAGGATGTTGATAAATTACCTGGTAATTCTCTGGCATTTGCACAGATTCAGAGGAATATGGGGATCAGAAGTACTTTTTATTTCAGGGTAGTACCCGGGAGTTTTGATGAGGGGGTTATTGAGGAGATTGCAGGCTTAGGACATGAAATAGGGTATCACTATGAAGACATGAGTTTTGTGCCTCAAAGACAAAAGACGAAAGACAAAAGACTGAAGGAAGAGGAGATAGTAAAGCAAGGTATTGAGAGTTTTGAGAAAAATTTGGAAAGGTTCAGGGAGACAGTTCCAGTGAGGTCTATTTGTATGCATGGGAGTCCGATGAGTAGGTGGGATAGTAGATTGCTCTGGAAGTATTATGATTACAGGGAGTTTGGGGTGGATTTTGAGCCATACTTTGACTTAAATATGGAGTCTATGCTATACTTAACCGACACTGGCAGGCGGTGGAACGGATCTGGCGTTTCCATTAGGGATAAGGCACAGAGCGCAGAGCACATAGCGCAGGATGTAGGACTGAGAGACAGAGAGATTGAGAGACGAAGAGAGAAGATACAAGTAGAACAAGGGAATGACAAAGATAACCTTGAACCTGGAACCTTGAACCTGGAACCGTTTGCGGACTGGAAAGTTAAGCCAGTGTCAGGTAGTCTGATGAATATGACAAAAAGATCTAAAGATTTTCAGGCTCATTACATTTTTAGGTCAACAAATGATATCATTCAAGCTGTAGAGCAAGGCCAGTTGCCGGATAGGATCATGATGACTTTTCATCCTCAGAGGTGGACGAATAAAACACTTCCATGGGTCAAGGAACTATTATGGCAGAATACGAAGAATGTTGCAAAATATTTTCTTATTAAATTCAGGAATAAATAGTATCATTAATTTTTTAGTTTTCATTCTAGTTCACTTTATAGATACACAATAAATGAATAAAAACAATTATCTATCCATACATTAGTAACAAGCACAAAATCAACATTTTAATATATTTTCTCATCGCTCACCTCTCCCCTCTCACTGCTTTGAATTTTGTAGCATCGTAAGTTATTGACAGGTAGTTAGCTTACTGTCAAAAAACAATCCATGGTTGCACCTCTAAAAGATGCAACCTTTTTTATTATCTTACAGTCTTAATTTCACCTTGCTTTGCTATGCTTTCATGAATCTTAGGAAACATGTTAATTATGGCCGAGATAGGCATCAACATTTTCACCAAAACTCAACCGCTATGGAAAGGCCTGTGGTAACCGGAAAAAGGAAAAAGTCTTATTCCTCATTCTTATTCAGGGCATTATTGATTTTCTCTATAATCTTAATGAGCTTCAAGGGATATGCTCAACCCTCATGGGATGCTGAACCAACATTGACGGAGATAAATGCATTAAATGGCATTTTAACCGTTGATTTTGATGTGAATTGTACAGTTTATTATATTATAGACAGATATATTACTTTTCCTAAAGATCCTGCAACCATTAAAAATTTTTCTTCATTGCCTCCTGATGGTAATTCTGGAGGTTTTAGGGGTGGGGGATCTTTTACTTATACTGCAAGCGGTAGTGTTTCCCATCTTGCAGAACACTTTGTGCCTTTAGATATAAGGTCAGATGTACATACGCTACATATTGTTGCTGAAACCACACCAGGCAACTTTTCTGCAGTTGATACTATAAACTTTACAACTGATTACTGTCCAACAATTTCTCCTTTAACTGCATTGACAAGTACATCGAAATGTGTAAACAACCCAGCAACTAAAACATATAACTTTGTTGATCTTTCTCCACCAGAGAATGTACTAAAAGGTTGTGAATGGACTATTGATTGGGGAGATGGGTCAGCAGTGTATAATTATACATCTTCTGATAATGGTGATGTTCCTCCAAATCAATCTCACGATTTTGTTAATCATGATTCATGTTATTTTGAAGTCTTATTGACAGCGACCAATATTGAAGGTTGTGAGACAATCGGGGGGTTATCAAAAATTGAAACACCAATTCTTGCAGGACGGGATGATGATATGGATGGAAATGGAGAAATGCTTCTTGTTAATCTTGATAACGGAAGTCCTGATACAATCAAAGTTTGTGAAGGAACAGAAGCCTTTATTACATTACAGGATGCCGGAACATGGGATTGTGATGAGACCTTTAAAACTTATCCCCCGGGTGAGATTAATGCTAATGACAGGGATCTCCAATTCGTTTATGGAATGCATCATCAGACCCAGGCAGTAGAAAATACCATAACTGGTGACATTTCAATAACTGGTAGTTATCCCGGAACCGCGAATACTACAAGTGGTCATGCCTCAGGCATCTATAATATAGATACTGATGTTATGTCTCCAATCACTAACCCAAATACAAATAGCGACTTGATCCGTATACCACCAACAGCCCAATATGGGGAGTATATGCATGTATATCTTAAAAATTGGAACAAGTGTAATCCGTATTCCGGCGATCCATGGGATGGTACTGCTGTTTGGGATTCTATTGTAATCTTTATTGAACAGGGACCTATTGCTGATGCAGGTAGTGATTTTTCAATTTGTGAGGATGAAACTGCTAATATGAATGGATCCATTCATTCCGCAGCAACCTCAGCAGAATGGACAACAACAGGTGATGGCTCTTTTACTAATGAGACAAGTCCGGATAATGCAGTTTACACACCTGGAGTTAATGATATTTCTGCAGGCTCTGTTGATCTGGTTTTACATGCTTATGGTATTGGATTATGTCCTGAGCATACAGATACGATGAGGTTAACATTAGATCCTCTTCCTGCGAAACCTACTATTTCAATTACAGTTGGAGCAAATGATTTTTGCGATGATGATGCTACATCAATGACTCTTTCATCAACTGTCTCTCCTGATGGAACATATCGCTGGTATAAAGATGGAATATTTACGGGAGATGTTACTCAAGATATTGTGCTTAACGACTGGACCCAGAGCGGTGATTATACAGTTGAGGTATTTGGAACAACTGCTAATTCATGTCCAAGGGAGTCGGATCCTTTTACCGTTAACATTGGTCAACCTGCTACTGTAGACGCTGGACCAGCTACAGCGGAAACCTGTTCGGATACACCTTATAGTACTTCGGGTTCTTTCGGGGGAAGCGCTACATCTGTTACGTGGACTACTTCGGGTGATGGTAACTTTGATAATACCGGGAATCCTACAACAACTTATACTCCGGGTTCGGATGATATAGCTGCAGGGACAGTTACTCTTACCCTGACAACTAATAACCCTTCTGGGCCTTGTCCGGCTGTTTCGGATAATGTGGTTCTTACTGTTACAACTGCTCCTACAGCCTATGCGGGTGCTGATGCCTTTATTTGTGAAACAGAGAATTACCAGGTAACAGATGCTTCTGTTGCCAATGAAAACTCATTTTCATGGGCACTGACATCAGGATCAGGTAGTATTAGCAATACATCAATAATTAATCCTACTTATAACCCAGCTGCAGCCGATGCTGGTACTACAGTGCAGATGAGACTGATCGCGACCGGTAACGGTTCCTGTGCAGATGCAACCGATGATATACTGATATATGTCGATCCTGAACCAACTGCCTCTGTTGGTCCGGACCAGCAAATATGTGATGCCACTACCGCAACTCTAAGTGGAAATACTCCTGTAAATAATGCAAGGGGAGAATGGGTCTATTCAAGTAACCTGGTGTTCCATGAGTCTTTCAGGGCTTCTGCAGATGGTGATATTGATGGAAGAAACTGGAATCTGAATGTAAGTGCTCTAAACATTATTGATCCCAATGATTATTGTGAGGTTAGATCAAATCATTTTGAGGCCCAAGACATAGATGGTGAGGGTGTCTGGGAAACAGAGGAAATTGATATATCCACTTCGGGAAATATAAGAATAAGTGTATCATTACCTAATAGCTACAATTTAGATAACTCTGATTATATCAGATGTTTTTATATTTTGGATGGAGGTTCTGAAGTGTTATTGAATAATGGAGAGCATTTCAATGATTATTCTAGTGAATATGCTACAGCATCAGGACTATCTGGTAACACACTAAAGATTGTAATTAGATTTCAAAATGATGGTGGATCTGAAGAACACTGGTTCGATGATATTTTTGTATGGAAGGATGATGGAACAATAATACCATCAATTATTGATCCCGATGATCCCGGCACAACAGTTTCAGGTATAAACCAGGGAGTTAATGAATTCGATTGGATAGTATATTCAGAATACGACGGTTGCGATCCCGCAACTGCTACTCTTACCATCACCAGGGATATCCAGCCTGATGCAGCTACAACAGGTGGACCCCAGGAAGATTGTGAAACAAATTCATTCACTCTTACCGGTAATGCTGCTACAGATGGCGGATCAGGTCTCTGGACTCATACTGCCGGTCCTGCAGGATACACAATTACCGACAATACTGATCCGGGGACTACAGTAACAGGACTTGATTATGGCACCCATACTTTTACATGGACCATTTCCAGTGCCCTTGGTATCTGTTCAGATACCCAGGCAAGCATGGATATCACACGTAATGAGGATCCTGCTCCTACTATTGCAGCTGATGCAGGTCCGCATTGTTATAATTCATCCGTGCTTATTACCGGAACACCCAACCTTGGAGTGACAGCAAGCTCTGTATCAACTCATACCTGGAGCGGATCAGGGGCTGCATATCTTAATTCAACATCGGTGCAGAATCCTACCTTTACGGCGCCTTCTGTATCAAGCCCGACGGATTTTGACCTTATTTACACTGTTACAGATGATAACGGATGTATAGGGGTTTCGGCTACATTCACAATTTCTGTATACCCGCACGTGGAAAGCGCCAACATTGGCACCGATCAGAATATTTGTGCAAGCACAAGCACCAACGTACAGGTAGCTATTACAGGTGGCATAGGTCCGTATACAGTTGAATATGATGTTACGGACTCCGGAGGAACAACTACCCTGACAGAGAATAATTATACTTCGGGTGATGATATTGCAACAGCCGTTCTTACTGAAAATACAACATATACCCTTGTATCAGTAACTGATGCAAACGGTTGTACAGCAACTAACCTTACAGGAAGTGCCGTAATTAATGTGGGGGTCCTGCCCGACAAGGCAACCCTGGCTCCCGTTGTAACACCAATATGTGAAGGAACAAATGCACGGTTGCAGATAGTGATAACCGACGGAGTGCCGCCCTTTGATGTTACCATAGATAATGGTGTTGGTACTTTTTCAGTACCGGGATTCTCTTATACCTATGACCTGGGTGCTATCGCAGCCGGCTCACATGATTATAACATAACAGGAATAGTCGACGATTGTGGCAATTCATTTGGTGACCTGGGATCAACTGCAACAGTAGTTGTTAACAGTAATCCTGATCTTAGTGACGTGTCAACAACTATTTGCAGTGATGAGCAAAGTTCTGTTAACCTGGCAATAGATAATGCAGGTGCATTCGGAATATTATCCACTACCTATAACATTACCAATATTGCTAATAATGGCCTGTCCCCATCAAACGGAAGTCCGGGTACAGGAACGGGATTGCCTTCAAGCGAGATTGCTGATGATGCATGGACAAATAAAACTGCTGCCAATGTGGGTGTAGTTTATACAATAGTACCGGTGAGTGACAAAGGATGTACAGGCATTGCCGAAGACATAACTCTTACAGTTCAGCCGGAGCCTGACCTTAATGTATCTGATGTATCAGTTTGCAGTGATGCCCCGACAGGCATAACACTTACAGATGCAGATGGCATAGCCACTTCGTTTAATATAACTTCGATCAACCAGGGAGGACTTACAGCTTCGGCAGGAGCACCTGCTACAGGCACTGGCTTTGCAGCTGGAGAGATCTCTGATGATGCCTATACCAACCTTACGGGAGCAGATGTTGATGTAACATATACAGTTGTACCTGTGAGCACCAATGGTTGTGAAGGAGATCCTGAAGTGATTACTCTCACTGTAAAGCCCGAACCGGTAATTACGGCCGGACAAAACCCGGCTGCATGTTCAGGCAATGCACTTGATTATCAAATCCTGCTCGATAATTTCACTAACCCTGGTGATAATGTAACATTTACCTGGGGTGCTCCTACATTGAATCCTGTCGACCCGGGATTTACAGGAGGCACGGCCAGGGTGGCACAGTCAGCAGCAAATATTACAGATACATTTACAAATACAACAGGAGCCATCGGAACAGCGACCTATACTGTAACACCATATTACAACGGTTGCGAGGGCGATCCCATGGATATTGTTGTACAGGTGGGCCCAGAACCGGTTCTCGATCCCAACCTGGATAAATTTGCCTGCAGCGATACACCAATCGCATTAACATTGCAGGAAGAAACAGGATCTGTAACACCTTCACGTTACAATATTATAAGTGTTACGGTCGATCCTGATCTTACAGCAGGCGGAAGCAATGCTGCCATACCGGAAGCCAATGCAAACGCTTCTTATCTTGAGAACGACCATTATACTAATACATCAGGATCTAACCAGGATGTGGTATACCGTGTGCAACCGATACTCGATCCCGATTGCTTCGGTGACCCGGTTGATATAATAGTTACCATAAGACCTGAACCGGTTATCCAGCCTGTGCAGGTAAAGACAGTTTGTAGCGGCGTAGCGGTTAATAAGGAAATATTATTACTGCCCGTAAACACACCCGCAGGAACAACATTCGACTGGCCACAGCCTACTATGTCGGATGGTTCTACACAGGGAACAGCAGGAGTTGGTGTTGCTGCCGATCCGGCAGGGACATTCCATATAACCGATGTGCTTTCAAACTTCACCGGTGCGGATATTACAGCAACATATTATGTTACACCAACAAGTGCCAACGGATGTGTTGGTGAGGAAGTAGCTGTTGAAATAACGGTGCAGTCGCAGCCGGTTACTTCAGTTATTACGGGTGAGTCAACCCTCTGCGTAGGTGCCGAAAACGAAGTATACTCGGTGGACAATACTCCGGGGTCATCATATAGCTGGACAGTTCCGGCTAATATGACTGTAGTTTTTGATGACAATGTAAATTTCATAATTGTTGATGCAACTGCTGCCGGAAGCGATAATGTTGAGGTTGTTGAAACAAATATTGACGGTTGTGTGGGTCTTCCCGAAGTATTACCAGTGACGGTATCCAACTATGCCACGGCAGAAACGGTCAGCGGACCGGATGTAGTCTGTAAGGGTGAAACAAATGTGGCTTATTCAGTGCCTGACAATGTAGGTTCAACTTACCAGTGGTACGTGCCCGCAGGTGTAACAGTAACATCTGACCCGGCAGCCCATGAGATCTTTGTTGATTTTAACCTTGATTCAGGCGGCGACATATCCGTCGTTGAAACAAACTCCTCGGGATGTACAACTGTTCATGATCCCATTACCGTAACCGTTAATTCTATTAACGCAGGTAGCATTGGAAGCGACCAGGCAGTTTGTTCCGGAGTTGATCCTGCTGCTTTTATAAGTAATACAGATGCTTCAGGTGATGGAACAGTAACCTACCAGTGGCAGGAGAGTACAGATAATGTTAATTTCACCGATATAGGTGGTGCAACCAATTCTACTTTTGACGAAGGGATTATCGCCCAGACTAAATATTATAAGCGTATTGCTACCAGTTCACTCGGTGGAAAAGATTGTTCTGCAGAAAGTAACGTCGTTGCAATATACCTCAACGAGGTTGATCCGGGACAGGTAGGAAGTGACCAGACTATATGTGAAGGCGATTTTGCCGCCGGTCTGACCAGTATTACCAACGGAAGCGGCAGCGGAGCAATTACTTACCAGTGGCAGGACAGCCCTGATAATATTACATTCACCGATATACCGGGTGAAACATTCTCTGCACTGTCGCCGGGATCACTGACCGCGGACAGGTACTACAAGAGAATTACAATAAGCACATTGCTTGGCACTCCATGCGAAGCCGAAAGTAATGTTGTTACTGTCACAGTAAACAACTTTGACCCTGGCAGCATTAGTGCCGCTCAGACAATATGTGAAGGGGATACCCCTGTTGCATTTACCAGCGTAAGCCCAACAGGTGACGGGGCATTCAGTTACCAGTGGAGGCAGTCGACTGATGGTGTGACTTATACCGATATAGGCGGAGCTCTTAATGAAACCTATGCCCCCGGTGCCCTTACACAGGATACATGGTATAAGAGAATTGTTACATCAAGTCTTAACGGTACAGACTGTATCGAAGAAACAGTCCCTGTTAAGGTTACTGTAATTAACTTTAACCCCGGAAGTATATCAACAGACCAGACTATTTGTGAAGGCGGAACACCGGCTGCATTGAACAGCGTGGCACCGTCAGGAGATGGTGCATTTACCTACCAGTGGCAGGAGAGTATCGACGGTAGTGCCTATACAGACATAATCGGCGAAACAGGCGCCACGTTTAATCCACCTGCTCTAGCACAGGACACCTGGTATAAGCGTATTGTAACTGCAAGCCTTAATGGTACAGATTGCGATGATGAGACTAATGCTGTTAAGATTACGGTCAATAATTTTGATCCGGGAAGTATATCCGCGGACCAGACCATTTGCGAAGGAACAGCACCGGCGGCACTGACGAGTGTTACTCCGACAGGAGACGGTACATTCACTTACCAGTGGATGAGCAGTATCGACGGTACAAACTTCAACAATATAACAGGTGCTACTGCAGAAACTTACGGTCCGCCGGCATTAACCCAGGATACCTGGTATAAACGCGCAGTGACATCTACACTTAATGGTGTGAATTGTACTGAAGAAACCAATGTTGTAGAGATAACAGTAAACAATTTCAACCCCGGTAGCATAAGTGCAGACCAGACAATATGCGAAGGAGCTAATGCAAATCCGTTTACAAGTGTTACACCCACAGGTGATTTTGCAACTGTAGGATATCAGTGGTATGAGAGTACAGACGGCACCACGTTCAACCCAATAGGCGGAGCAACAGCCGAAACTTATGATCCGGGTGCACTTACTGTTGACACATGGTATAAGAGAGAAGTAACAGCCACACTTAACGGAGTTCCTTGTATTGAAGAGACAAATACTGTTAAGGTGACTGTTATAAACTTTGATCCTGGAAGTATTGATGCTGACCAGACTATATGTGAAGGAAGTAATGCGAATTCACTTACAAGTGTTTCACCTACTGGAGACGGATCGTTTACTTACCAGTGGTATGAAAGTGCAGACGGCAGTACATTCACACCTCTTGCAGGAGTAACCGGCGAGACATATAACCCCGGAGCTCTTACAGCTGATACATGGTATAAGAGGGAAGTAACTGCCACGCTTAATGGTCATACCTGTACTGAAGAAACAAACGTAGTCAGGATAACAGTAAACAATTTCGATCCGGGAAGCATTAGCGCTGACCAGACTATCTGTGAAGGCGATACACCTGTTGCACTGACGAGTGTTGATGCATCAGGAGACGGTGCGTTTGGCTATCAGTGGCAGATCAGTACCAATGGCTCGACATATTCAGACATTGGAGGAGCAACAGCAGCTACTTATGCACCGGGAGCACTTACCCAGGATACATGGTATAAGCGGATTGTAACTTCAAGTCTTAACGGAACAGATTGTATCGAAGAGACTGCGCCGGTCAAGATTACGGTTATCAATTTCACTCCTGGCAGTATATCAAGCGACCAGACCATTTGTGAAGGCAGTACACCTAACCCGCTTACATCAGTCAGCCCGTCAGGCGACGGCACATTCACTTACCAGTGGCAGGAAAGCGCTGATGGTATTGCCTATAGTGATATTGGTGGAGAGACAGGAGTGACTTTCTCACCACCTGCACTGACAGCAGACACATGGTATAAGCGTATCGTAACTTCAAGTCTCAATGGCACAGATTGCGATGATGAGACCAATGCTGTTAAGATAACTGTGAATAATATGACTCCAGGAGTAATAGGTACCGATGAGACTATTTGTGAGGGAGATGTGCCTACACCACTAACGGTTACTACAGCAGCCACTGCAGATGGTACTATAACCTACCAGTGGCAAAGCAGTACTGATGGTACTAACTTCTTTAATATAACAGGAGCAACGAGTGATACATATTCATCACCTGCAATAACAGCAGACACCTGGTATAAGAGATCTGTAACATCTAGTCTGAACGGTGTACTTTGCACAGAAGAAACAAATGTTGTACAGGTAACTGTAAACAACTTCGATCCGGGCAGTATTAGTGAAGACCAGACCATATGCGAAGGAGCCAATGCGAATCCGTTTACAAGTGTTACACCTACAGGAGATTTCACATCTGTAGCATATCAGTGGTATAGCAGTACGGACGGCAGCACTTTCAACCCGATAGGTGGAGCAACAACTGAAACCTATGATCCGGGTGCACTTACTGTTGACACATGGTATAAGAGAGAAGTTACAGCCACACTTAACGGAGTTCCTTGTATTGAAGAGACAAATACGGTTAAGGTGACTGTTATAAACTTCGATCCGGGTAGTATTAATGCTGATCAGACCATCTGCGAAGGAAGCAATGCTAATTCATTATCAAGTGTTGCACCTACCGGCGACGGGTCATTTACTTACCAGTGGTACGAAAGTGCAGACGGTAGTACATTCACACCTCTTGCAGGAGTAACCGGCGAGACATATAACCCCGGAGCTCTTACAGCAGATACATGGTATAAGAGGGAAGTAACTGCCACGCTTAATGGTCATACCTGTACTGAAGAAACAAACGTAGTCAGGGTCACAGTAAACAACTTTGATCCGGGAAGCATTAGCGCTGACCAGACTATCTGTGAAGGCGATACACCTGTTGCACTGACGAGTGTTGATGCATCAGGAGACGGTGCGTTTGGCTATCAGTGGCAGATCAGTACCAATGGCTCAACATATTCAGACATTGGAGGAGCAACAGCAGCTACCTATGCACCGGGAGCACTTACCCAGGATACATGGTATAAAAGGATTGTAACATCAAGTCTTAATGGTACTGACTGTATCGAAGAAACAGCATCGGTTAAGATTACAGTTATCAATTTCACGCCTGGCAGTATATCCAGTGCCCAGACAATTTGTGAAGGAGGTACACCTAACCCACTTACATCAGTAAGCCCGTCAGGCGACGGTACATTCACTTACCAGTGGCAGGAGAGTGCTGATGGTATTGCCTATAGTAATATTGGTGGAGAGACAGGAGAGACATTCTCACCACCGTCACTCACAGTTGATACATGGTATAAGCGTATCGTAACTTCAAGCCTCAATGGCATAGATTGCGATGATGAGACCAATGCAGTTAAGATTACGGTGAATAATATGACTCCTGGAGTAATAGAAGCTGACCAGACTATATGCGAAGGAAGTGTACCGGCAGATATTACAGTCAATACAGCAGCCACTGCAGATGGTACTATAACATACCAGTGGCAAAGCAGTACTGATGGTACTAACTTCTTTAATATAACAGGAGCAACGAGTGATACATATTCACCGCCTGCTCTTACAGCAGATACATGGTACAAGAGGGTTGTTAATTCATCTCTGAACGGAGTGATATGTACAGAGGAGACAAATGCAGTTAAGGTGACAGTTAACAATTTCGATCCCGGTAGTATTGATGCAGATCAGACCATATGCGAAGGAGCTAATGCGAATCCATTTACGAGTGTTACACCTACTGGTGATTTTGCATCTGTAGCCTATCAATGGTATGAGAGTACAGACGGCAGCACGTTCAACCCGATAGGTGGAGCAACAAATGAAACCTATGATCCGGGTGCACTTACTGTTGATACCTGGTATAAGAGAGAAGTAACAGCCACCCTTAACGGAGTTCCTTGTATTGAAGAGACAAATACAGTTAAGGTGACTGTTATTAACTTCGATCCTGGTAGCATATCAGCTGACCAGACTATATGCGAAGGATCAAATGCGAATTCTCTCACAAGTGTTTCTCCAACCGGAGACGGATCGTTCAGTTACCAGTGGTCCAGCAGTACCGATGGAACTAACTTCAACCCGGTTGCGGGTGCGATATATGAAACATATAACCCGGGAGCTCTTACAGTCGATACCTGGTACAAGAGAGCCGTTACAGCAAGTCTTAACGGTACGGATTGTACCGAGGAGACAAACACTGTTAAGATAACGGTTATTAATTTCAATGAAGGCAGTATAGGCTCCGATCAGACTATTTGCGAAGCAGCTACCCCGGCAGCACTTACAAGTACTACTCCTACAGGTGACGGAACATTCACGTACCAGTGGCAGGAGAGTACCAACGGGGTTAATTATACTGATATAGTCGGAGCAAACGGTGAAACATATGCACCGGGAGCACTGACCCAGGACACATGGTATAAGAGGATAGTAACGGCCAGTGAAAGTGGTACCGATTGCATAGTTGAGAATACTCCCGTAAAGATCACGGTAATCAACTTCCTGCCCGGAAGTATTGCCTCTGATCAGACCATCTGTGAAGGTGATACTCCAAATCCGCTTACAGCGATTAATCCAAATGGCGACGGTACATTTACTTACCAGTGGCAGTCCAGTACCGATGGCTCTAACTTCAGCAATATCACCGGTGAGACAGGTGCTACTTATACACCACCGGCTCTTACCCAGGATACCTGGTATAAGCGAATCGTAACTGCAAGCCTTAATGGAACGGATTGCACAGAAGAGACTAATGTAGTTAGGATAACAGTTAATAATTTCGATCCGGGTGTAATTGGGTCTGATGAGACAATATGCGAAGGAGGTACACCGGCAGGATTGACCTCAACAATACCGGCCTCAGGTGATGGTGCATTTACCTACCAGTGGCTGCAGAGTACTGACGGAACAAACTTCTCAACTGTCAGTGGCGCTACAACAGATGCGTATAATCCACCAGCTCTTACCCAGGACAGATGGTATAAGCTGGAAGTGACATCAACACTCAATGCAATAGGATGCACAGAGGAGACCAATACTGTTAAGATCATGGTCAATAACCTTGATCCCGGTAGTATTGATGCAGACCAGACTATATGCGAAGGGGATACACCTGCTGAGATTACAAGTGTTACACCAACGGGTGACTTTAGTTCTGTTTCATATCGCTGGTTTGAGAGCACTGACGGAAGTACATTCAGCCTGGTGGCAGGGGAGACCACTGAGACATTGTCGCCTCCCGCACTGACCCAGGATACATGGTATAAGAGAGAGGTATCAGCAAGCCTGAATGGAGTTGATTGTATAGAAGAGACAAACACTGTTAAGGTAACAGTTATCAACTTCGATCCGGGTTCAATTGATGCTGATCAGACTATATGCGACGGAAGCGCGGCAACTGTATTTACAAGTGTCACGCCTACAGGCGATGGCAGCTTCACCTACCAGTGGCAGTCAAGCACTGACGGTGTTACATTCACTGACATTCCGGGAGCCAATTTCGAAACATATAATGCAGGAATACTGACGCAGGATACCTACTTCAAGCGTCTGGTTACAGCTAATCTTAACGGTCAAACCTGTACAGAGGAAACCAATGTAATAACTGTTACCGTTGTGAACTTTGACCCGGGTTCAATAGGATCCGACCAGACAATATGTGAAGGTGAAGTGCCTGCAGCACTGACCAGTGTGACTCCGACAGGAGACGGAGCCTTTGGTTACCAGTGGAAGGAGAGTACAGACGGGTTCACATTCACGGATATAGGTGGCGCAACCGGTGAGACATATACACCACCTGCCCTTTTGCAGGATCACTGGTATAAGCGCGTGGTAACAGCCAGTCTTAACGGAACGGATTGTACTGCAGAGACCAATACGGTGAAAGTGACGGTTAATAACCTGAATCCGGGAACAATAGGAACGAATAAGTCCATCTGTTTCGGTGACGATCCGGTTGGGTTCATAAGCCTTGCCCCTGCATCAGGAGATGGTGCGATAACTTACCAGTGGCAGATAAGTACCGATAATGTTACATTCACTGATATAGGAGGAGCAACGGGAGTTACCTATGATGAGGGAGCACTGGTACAAACTACATATTATAAGCGTATAGCAATAAGCACACTTAACGGTGTTGATTGTACCGCGGAAAGTAATGTTATAACGGTAACCGTCAACCCGCTGCCAGTGGCTGATATGAGCGGTGATGCTGCCATATGCCCGGGAACGGCGACAGATATTTTTGTTAACGTTACTACAGGAACAGGTCCATACCTGCTGACCATCAATAATGGTGTTGGCGTGGTAAGTAATTACACCAGCGGCGACCCGATACCGGTTGTACCGATGTCGGCCCCGGTAACATACGAACTGCAATCGATTATCGATGCCAACGGATGTGAAGTGACTGCACCCCATACCAATATAACAGGAAGCGCTACTATTACCTTCCTTGAGACGGTTAGTATAGATGTGCAGCCTGTCAGCCAGGAGATATGTGAGAATAATAATGTCACTTTCTCTGTGACAGCTACCGGTGAGACACCCTACAGTTACCAGTGGTATGAGAACGGCAGCCCGATGGCGGGTGAGACAGGATCAACACTGAGCCTGACAGCTGTTCCTGCATCAATGAGCGGCAACCAGTACTTTGTCGACGTAACAGGTGGTTGCGGTAATACGGTACGCTCAGACCTGGCAATACTGACAGTTAATACAGAAACTAACATAACGGTTCAGCCGTCAGACACTACTATTTGTGAATTCTCAGCCACGGCCTACGGCGTGACTGCAACAGGTTCAGGACTTACTTACCAGTGGCAGGGACAGGCTCCTTCAGAGTCGTCTTTCACTGACCTGGTTGGCTCAGGAACCTTTATAGGAGTTAACACAAGTAACCTGCAGGTATACGGAGCCGACAGGACTATGTCAGGATACCGTTTCAGGGTAGTAGTCGGAGGTACCTGTTCTGCAGATCTCACATCGGGAGAAGCAGTGCTTACAGTTAATACAGCACCTGAGATTGTTTCGAATCCTTCTGATACAACAGTATGTGAAGGCTTTGGTGGCATGTTCGTTGTAGAAGCTGCCGGCGATTCACTTGAGTACCAGTGGTACGTTAACAACGGAGGAGGCTTTGTAGCACTCAGCGATGATGCGAACCATACCGGCTCAGATGATGATACCTTGTATGTTACCAATGTAGGTCAATCAATGAACGGCTGGCTCTACAGGGCCGTTGTCAGTGGAGTTTGCAGTCCTGATGCATACAGCAGCTTTGCAGTGCTGGCAGTTGAGCCACTGCCTGTCGTAACGCAGCAGCCTCTGGCGCAGGAGATCTGCGAAGGACTGGGAGCTACCTTCCTGGCTTATGCCACCGGAACAGGTGTTAGCTACCAGTGGCAGTATGATGACGGAGGCGGATGGATTGATCTTAGTGACGGAGGAATCTATACCGGTACACAGACACAGCAGCTGAGGATAGACGGTGCACCCGTTTCAGCATCAGGTACAATCAGGGTAGAAGTTGTGACTGATTGCCAGACTATATATTCGGATGAAGTGTTGTTTACGGTTAACGACAACCCGGTAGTAGACTTCAGCGGAATAGACCCGGTACTTGCATGCGGAGGCGTTGATACCCAGCTGGACGGAAATCCCACCGGCGGTTCAGGAACTTTCACGACACATAGCTGGACTGGACAGGTTGGTCCGCTCGACGACTTTACGAGGCAGGATCCTGTTTTCAACACAACAATGCCGGGAACGTACAACCTGACATATACAGTAACCGATAACAACGGTTGTATGGGATCAGATAACCTTAGTGTTGAGGTTGAGAAGCCGACGGCTGCGTTCACACCATCACCAACCAGCGGATGTACACCACTTGATATAACGATGACCGACGGATCAAGCGGAGCGGTGAATTACAGCTGGGACTTTGGTGACGGCAGTGCGATTGACAATACTGCAGGAAATGTTACCCACCAGTATACAAATACTACGCAATCAGTATATTATTATGATGTTAAGCTCGAGGTTGAGTCTGCCAATGGTTGTCTCGACAGTATGATAAGAGGAATAACCGTTTACCCGGAGATAGATGCTGACTTTGAGTTCAGCGAGGACACTATCTGTTCAGGAGAAATGGTATACCTTAACTCACTGCCGGGAGCTTACCAGTATTACTGGGAGTATGGCGACAGCCAGTCAGAGTACGGTGCTAATGTGACATCACACATGTTTGTTAACACAGGCACTGCACCAGCGACTTATACAGTAAGGCTGACTACAACGTCATTCTACGGATGTACCGACTTTGTAGAGAAGGATATTGTTGTGTATCCTGTTCCGACGCCATTGTTCACTGCCAGCCCGGCATCACAGACATGGCCCGCTGCAACGGTTGACTTTACCAACAATACGAATACCGGAAGCTGGGATTACCTGTGGCGCTTTGGTGACGGTACTACATCCACGCTGGAGAACCCGACACATGAGTATACTGCTCCAGGCGATTACAAGGTATGGCTGATAGTTAGCAATGCTTTCTGTTCAGACAGCATAGACCGCAATGTGAGCGTACTGCCCACACCGCCCGTAGCTGCCTTTGATAGTGTACCACCTGCCTGCGGACCATATACTGTGACAATGACCAATAACTCAGAGTATGGAGAGACTTACCTCTGGGAGTTTGGTGACGGAGGCATATCAACAGCAGAGAATCCTACCTATACCTATTACGAATCAGGTATATTCAGGATCACCCTGACGGTTACCGGTCCAGGCGGAACGGATGTTGAGTCGAAACTTGTTGAGGTATGGGCCACACCAAGGGCATACTTCGAGGTAGCACCCGACTTCGTATACGTTGGAGATGAGCGGGTACGTTGCTTCAACCTCAGCGAGGGAGCATCAAGCTTCATCTGGGAGTTTGGTGACGGGGACACATCGCAGATGCGCGATCCGTATCACAAGTACATGGAGGAAGGTGTATTTGACATTACCCTGCATGCCTACAGTGATAACGGTTGTTACGACACCTACACCCTGTCGCCGGCCGTGACGGTTGAACCGGCAGGAGAGATCACCTTTGCGAATGTGTTCAGGCCCAATAAGGAAGGTCCGCTCGGAGACGACGTTGACAACCTGTCGAGCGACCAGATAGACCAGATGTTCTTCCCGCCCGTGAAGGAGCAGGTAAGCGAGTACAAGCTGCAGATCTTCAGCAGGGCCGGCGTACTGCTCTTCCAGAGCAACAGCATCAACAAAGGCTGGGACGGCTACTACAAAGGGCGCCTGGTAATGCAGGGAGTGTATGTCTGGTATGTTGAAGGTAAGTATGCGAATGGTAAGCCGTTTAAGAAGACAGGAGACATAACCCTACTCCACTAGCCTGCAATGAAGAGGAGAGAGGTGAGAGCGGAGAGGAGAGTGAGCGGTGAGCGAAGAGCGATGAGAGGGGAGATGTGAGAAAGTGAAAATTCAAAAGAGCTGCCAATAGTTTGGTGGCTCTTTATCTTTTGACGAAGGTCTCAATAGAGGAATCCAAACAGCCAGAGGGGAATTCGGTTGTGTGTTCCGAATTCAATATTATCGGCCACTATATATGCATCCGGTAAAGATGAGATCTGTTTATTTTTCTTATTTTTACCACCTATTTCCAATGTATATCTTTCATCTAAAAGGAGGTCACCCTGCTCTACGTATTCAACCTTGTTATTATACTTAAGTTGATTGATTAGGAATGTTTCTCTTAAGGTTCCCTTTTGAAGAGTACCTGGTGACAGTGCATACATAATATTTGTATTCTCCATATAAATTTTATCGGGTTTCTGAAGTCTTGTGATTCCCTCCGCATCCCTGTAAATACTATTGATTAATCTGGCTTCCTGAAGGTAAACCAGATATGACAGAAGAGTTACTCTGCTTATGCCCGCTCGTTCACTGAGTTTGCTGATATTGGGAATAAACGGGACGGATTCAGCTATTATCCTGATAAGTTTCCTGATTTTAGGAATGTGACTGTTTTCGACTCCCCTTAAATTGGGTAGCTCTATCTCAAGAATCATATTGACAAGCTCTTCGATACGTTGATGATACAAAGCCTTTACCTCATTGAAGAAAGGATAATATCCATACTGCAGATATTTTTCGAAATGCTGTAAAGGTTTAATTTTTCCAAGAATATCACCTGAAATCTCAATGTGATTATTTAATATATCATCTATCGAATAGATACTGAAATTTTTTCCTGTTGTCATACCAAGAAACTCCCTGAATGATAGTCCCTGCATTTCATATACTATGGCGCGTCTGCTTAGGTCGGCTCTTGAGTTGAGTATCTCGAGAAGTGAAGAACCTGTAAAAACGATATGCAGACCAGGGTAATCATCATAAAGGTTTTTTATTTCCTGAGCCCAACCGGGATATTTATGGACCTCATCCAAAAAAAGGTGTTTCCCGCCTCTTTTAACAAAATGGTCGGTTAGAGAAGTGAGACTGTTTTTTGCAAACCACAGGTTGTCAAGAGATACATACAGTGCTGTTTCATCATTGAGATGGTTTTCCTTTAAATACTGCAGCATGATAGTGGTTTTTCCGACACCTCTTGCCCCTTTTATTCCGTAGAGCCTGTATTCCCAATGGATAGCATCCATACTACTTCGAATAAAGGTGGTGTCGGTTACAAGCAGCCTATTACGATATTTTTCAAAAAGTAAGTCCATGTTCAGTTAGAAATAGTCATACTACACAAAAATACAAATGTTTAATCAATTAAACAATAAAACCATTAACATGTTTAATTTAAATAACATAATATGTAGTTATATGTTTAGTTGAATGAACATATAGCTACAGCGAAAGAGGCGATGAGAGTAAGATCGTTTCAAACTCTTCTCCGAGAGAATCGCTTTGTTTTAGTACAAACATTTTGATGTATCGTCGCTTTGCCCAGCCTTCTGCTAATGCACCGGTACCACCTCGTGAGGAACGGCGAATCTGATCGGTTAAGGAATACCTCTCTTCATTAGGAAACATCTTGGAGATCTCAAATATCTCCATTGCTAATTTATACGCTTTCTGATATACAATCAGTTCACGGAAACTTCCAATTTTACTCATTTTTATATATTTTAGAAATGCAGCTCAATAAATATACAAATAAAGAGCCACTTCTCAGCAGCTCCTAAAATTTGACTATCACCCTGATGCTCCCCGGAAATGGTTTACATGTTGTGTTACGTAAAATGCGTAACGCAATTAACGTAATATTAATAAAGAAAAAGCCCGCATTCTTTGCAGGCTTAAATATGCATATCGTAAAATATCATTTATCTCTTACTCACCTCTCACAACTCTTTTCTCTCCTCTCTCTTCTCACCTCTCACCTCTTGTCCCTATCCAAAAGGATCGTTCCCAAACGGACTCGCAAACGGCTCATCCTTAGAATCCCCCTTACTCCCTCTCGGATTTGGGTTATCCGGGATAGTAGTCATCATCACCAGGCTGATAGAACTGTCAAGTTCAATCTTTTTTATGGTAGGTTTTATGTACTTTTTTCTACGTTCCATTCTGGGTGCTAAGATAGTTATTATTATTTAATTGTCAAGCAGTCAAGTGGTCAAGCAGTCAAGCGGTCGAGTAGTCATTTTGATTTAACGCATTTAAGAAGGTAGCTTCTCAGTAAACCTATTCCGTTCATCAGGCGTTGAGCTTTGTTTCTTCTTTTTGCTGCAATCTCTGATGTAACATAATTCCGGTCTTCCGCAATATAATACATGCTTTTAACCTCCGCTGCAGATCCCTTTGACACATTCAAGAAATACAAGAACTCTTTATCACTATCCCTGCCAAAACCTTCCGCTATATTATTCTGAGTTGACAGGCCCGCATCAGTTATCTGGTTCCTAAAAACAAAATCCTTACAATGCCTGAAATCAGAATATATATCATTTACAAGATCCCTGGCCATTTTCCAGATCTCAAGATCTTCAAAATCTCTGACTCTCGTCATTCACTCCACATTTTTTCTAAACAGCAATTTATTATAAACCTTTTAATCCATTTATCCTGTTACCTAAGTCTGCCTGACCGCTCAACCGCTCGACCGCTCGACTGCCAGACCCCCAAACTTCCTACCTATGCGACAGTTTCTGCACCGTTCTGCGCGTTCCGTTCGTTATCTCGATAATATATATCCCTTGTTGATTATTGAATGGTAGCTGAATTGTTTCACCAGTGTACATTTCTTGTTCCGGGTGCTTTGAAACCAATCTTCCCGTAAGGTCATAAACATTAACAGTAGCCTTTCCACTCCATTCATCAGACATATTCTGGATATTCAGCTGACCTGAAAATGTGTACATGTTAAAGTCATTATCTTCAGCAATATCATCAAAACCTGTAGCCATTCCTCCGATAGTAATAAGGAACCTGTCATCAAAAGTACCCTTGTCCGAGGTGAAGTTATAATCGGGCACTGCTTTGAGGTCTACGGTATAATTATTCTGGTAAGTATCTGTCAGGTAGATATCATAATTCTCAACGCCCTGTATCTCAGTGGCTGAAATTGTATAATTACCCTGCTCCATAGCTTTGAATCCGAGCGATATTTCTTTTTCAGCATCAGGGAAATTTATACCGTTTATAGAATATTTCTCATTTCCTATATAAGAATAGATCTGGGGATAAACGAGGCTTTTTGACAGTATTTTTGAAGCATCATATTTGGAATCAAATTCATCGCTAGCATTATAATCAAATCTTACTACCATTTCATCAGTGTTGCCGGCTGCGTTAACAGCTTCCAGTCTTACAAGAGGGATAATAGACTTACCTTTATACCTGGCCTGTGTTCCGTGGACATTAACATTGGCACCTGTAAAGTCTATAGATTCACCATTATTAATTGTCCTCACAAAAAATCCCTGGAGGGGAGGTATTATGTTTGATCCACCATTGGTTGACACCTCATTGACATACGATGCAATAGTGTTTTCCGTAGTCATGTATATGGCATTACGAACATTCTCTCCATCAGAGAATGTGACCTCATCCCAGTCGATTGAGCAGGAGAGGGAATTCCCCAGTAGGTTTAAGCCATATAAGCTGTTGGGATCAGATCCTCCTGATGAGTTTTGTAATGTAACCTCTCCAAGGTTACGGGACAAAGCGTCTGCAGGATATTCAATAGTTATATCAGTGCTGTGATAGAAATTATACCCCCTGGCAAATTCAAGAGTAGGCCATGAATCAGCTGGGACCTCTTTACTTCCATCCCATCCATCATGCCAGTGCCAGCCTTCGTTTACTGAAGTTGATACCCTGGAGTCATCATATCTTAAAAGGTTATTTGGTTCAATATCAGTAATAACACTCTTATTCATAGTACCATTTGGGGCAGCAATATAATGCCACATATTGCCCGGGGAGGTTCCTCCTTTAAGAAATAATTCTATTGTAAGGTCTCCTGAGCCCGAATATGCAGTAGAATTTGTTAGTATTACGGAGTATATATCATTTTCATCTGACTCAAATATTACATTCCCTGAATTACTTAATGTTCCTGCAGTAAGTTGAGCGCCGGGTTCAATTATAAGATATTTATCAGTGTTAACAGTGACAGTTGAAGAGACATCTGGATAGTTTGTAGCAACTTTAGGGATTATAACATCGCCGGTACCGGTCGGAGGAGTAACACCATCCTCCCAGTTGCCTGATGTTGACCAGCCTGTACCGCTTGCGCCTGTCCACCTGCTGTATTGTACTTCATAGGCTCCAATGTCGGCTGTATGAATACGTGGTTCTCCATCATAATCGGATGAAGGAGCATCAGTGTCAGATCCTGCATCACGACAGGGAGAGATAAATGCTATTGACCAGTCGTCAGAGGCAGGATCTGTAAAATTTGGTCCATCAGAGGCTGAATTGGAGGAATTTAAATCAAAGCAATTTGTATATGTCGATGAATAGCTACCTTCTATAGCACAGTTAATAAAGTCCGAACTAGATACTGGTTGACTAAAGTAAGAAATTGAGCTTGAGCTGTTACCCCATACTATGCAATTTCTAAATGAAGGTCTTAAACTGTTATCATTATCATAAAATCTTATGTCGTTGCCAATATTATTTGTTGCATCATTACTAATAATAGTTGAATTTACAACTACAACATCATAAGTATTATTTCCTAAAAAGATACCTCCTCCACCTCCACTACCTGTAGCTTCATTATTATTGATTATACAATTCCTGATAACTGAATTAACTTCTTCCCAACAATATATTCCACCACCACCAGTAATGGCAGTATTATTGGAGATTATGCAATTATCAATTGTCGGATTGTGTGTCTTATTTACAAAAATCCCTCCACCCCATCCTGCAGTATTATTGGATATTTCACAATTACTAATGGTTACATCACTAAAATCTATATGAATCCCTCCACCGTATCTGTCTGGATTATCAGTGCTGTTTCCATCAACGTTACCGTATTCAATTTTGCAATGATCAAAGATTGATGAGCTTGCAGAGCCCATATTTTGAAAAGATATATGTCCCCAATGATCATTTCCGCTTGCTTTTGTAAATGTTATCTCATTTGATAATGATGCATCAGCAGTGATTCTTCCCGTTCCGGTAATGATCAGATCAGAAGTAGTTTGAGTAAAAACAATGGTTGTGTTTGCGCCAATTGTTAAATGGCCTCCATCATCAATTGTAAGATCTTCATTGCCTCCACTTTGTCCAATATATATTGTAGTTGTAGCCTCACTGGAATTCCAGGATACACTACTGCTAATTGTACCATAATAAGGATCACCACTGGTTCCGCTACCACTCTGTCCATAGGATACTATCCCAACAGAAAATAATAAAACAAGGATATATATCTTCTTCATCACTTCAGGTTTTAATTTAATAGGCTTTAGGTGCAAGCTTAAAGACTATTGATTCACTGAATAGGTTGCACATAAAGCTGTTCTATATGCAGGTATACATTTTACCTAATATAGTCTTAAACAAATGTAGGTGAAATTGGTTAAAAATCAAATGAAAATTTGATGGAACGCTGATTAGGAGGGATGAACTTTGATAATAGTTGGTGAAATTAGGCTGAGGCTCCCTCCTTCGCTACCGCCTTCGTTGAAACTACGGTGGTCGGAGAAAGCTTCGGACTCCGTCCGACGTAGCGGACTTCGTCCGACAGAGTCGGAGGGCGGAGAAGGCTAAGGCTAAGGCTAAGGAAGGGGGTCTTGCTCATAGAGAATCAACTTATTCTTTGAATCAGGCGTTAATGGCAGCACAGAAGCAGGGCCGGTATGCCGAAGCGGGTACTTTTGTAGAAATTTTAATCTTTAATGAGGTTGCGTAGGCATACTTGTTGCGAGGGCTAAAGCCCGAGCAATTGGGCTTTTTACCAAAATATCTTTCTCTGGTAAAAAGACCTCGGCCCTGCGTCCTTTCTTTTCCTTCCTTTTTTTTAACCAGCAGGATCTTATAAATCTGGCAGAAATAGAAGGAATGACTAAGCGAAGAATGACTAAGCGACTAAGGGACCAAAAGACGAAGCGACAGTTTAATACAAAAAATCGCCTGTCTCTTAGTCACTGCGTCTCTTAGTCACTGCGTCTCTTAGTCGCTGCGTCTCCAGGTCTCTCAGTCTCTGCGGAAGGTTAGTTTTTATAGGCGGAAGAGGAGGTGCAAGAATCACCGTTTCTGTCATTTTCGTAAATTTGTATAGTGTGTGATAAGGAGGGAAGAAGAAAATTATTTAAAAGTGGCGCTTATGAAAAACCGTATAATAATCCTGGTGATAATAATAATGATTCCTTCTTTTGCAAGCGCACAACTATGGAAACTGAGAAGGTATGAGATTACAGCAGGGATTGGAACAACACAGTTTTTTGGTGATATAGGTGGGTTTTCGAAAGGAGAGAACCTGCTGGGATTTAAAGATATTACGATAAAACAAACCCGCTTTAATGTTAATGCAGGTTTTAAATACAGAGTCCATGAACGTATTTCATTGAAACTGAATATGGCAATGGGAAATTTCCATTCCACCGATGAAAGGGGTAGTAATATAGAACGTGGATTCGATTCCAGAACATTATTCTTTGAACCTTCATTTATTGGAGAATTCTATATTCTGAAAAACAGAGGTGAAGAGAGCTATCTTCTTATGAAGAACGGGGAAAACTCATCACTGGATCTTTTATCTCTGATCGACATATACTTCTTCGGGGGCTTTGGCGGATTGTCGTATTCGGTTAAACCCAACGACCTGCTGGAGCCAAGAATGACCAAAGAAAAGGGCTTTACACCTGTAATACCTGCAGGAGTGGGAGCAAACTTTATCTTCTCGGGGGAGTATAACTTTGGGGTGGAATTCACCGGCAGATACACCTTCTCTGACCATATAGATGGTTATACCTCCGAGTACAGCAAGTCAAATGATCTGTATTATTTCCTGGTCTTTACTTTCACCTATAAGCTCAAAACAGGCGATAACGGATGGCCGAAGTTCTGAGGCATGCTGGCGCAAGCGTAACTGGGCGATATTCGATCGCCGTAATTTACCGTGCTTGCGCACGGTGTAACTTGCCTCTCGCGGAGCTCGAGGCGTAATTTAACCCATAAGGCGGGCTGTTATAGGAAGAATATATAGAGCAGAAAAAAATAAATATTAATTCAGATGTTTATCAATGGTGGTTTTAATCGCGTAATTGTCTTTTTCCCAGCAGATTCTACCAAGAATAATTGCTGGATTAATACTATATTTTTTACTAAAACTGATTATTTGTTGATCATCCAGATTGGTTAGGGAATCAAGCTCGTTCCATTGACTTTGGGATATAAGGTTAGTTTGTGCAAATTCATCGGCTTCTTTTTCGATATTAATTGTTTTAGAAGCGACTTTGGATTCAAGGTCAATGAACTCAATCGTCTTGTCTTTATTTAAATGTTTAAATATATGACCGAGTTCATGAAATATAGTGAAAGCAAAATTATCAATCCTTTTATGTCTGAGCGTTAAGGCTATTGCCGGATTACTTGAGGTCCAAAATGAATATCCATCAATAGGTGTTTTTTCAAATTTTTTTAAGAAAATTAGTTTTATACCATGTTTTGCTAAAACATTCTTGGTTTTACTCCTTACATTAATGTTTTCATAAAATATGTTATGTAGTTCATCTTTTAATTGCAGAAAATTTTTCGGGTTAAAGTCAGAGACATTTTCCTTTTCTGCCTGCCATGAAGCAAGTTTAGTCCAACCATAAACATTGACCTTGTTTATTTGTAGCTTTTCTGATTTCCTGAAGAATGCTGCAGACTTATATTTAGCAAAGTCATTAACAATATCGTCTATGGAGTTTGCTCTATATATCTGCTTAATATTATCTATATCTTTTACTATATCATCTGATAGTACACCTTCTTTGCGATAGAATTTTACCGGAACATATTGCTTAATTATCTTCCAATATTCATGGTTTTGAGCCTTAATAATATTTCTTTCCTTAATTCGGGCAAGGTCAATCTCATACTGAGTTTGGTAATTCATCCAGAAATCCGCCGGAATATCCAGTGCTTTTTCTAATAATATGGAAATATCTGCAGTTATTGACCTTTTCCCTTTGAGGATCTCATTTAGCATAGTAGGTTTCATACTAATTTCAAAAGCGAAATCTCTCTGTTTAATTCCTCTTTCTGCCAGTTCATCCCGTAAAACCATGCCCGGGTGGATTGCTTTATGTGGTATTATATTTTGACTCATAGTAGATAGTTCTTTATTTCTTATAGTGATTACTTAAATCTAACAAAGAACAAATGGTAATAATGTTTGGACTTTCTCCTTCGATGGATGTTTTGAACTCAAGCCTGTATTGATCATTAACCCAAACGGCTTCAATATCCTTTAATTTACCGCATTTTTTTTCATAGTGTAGACTCTTGATTTGATATAAGGTCTCTATGTTTGGAGCTGCCTTTAAAATATTAACAGTTTTGATGTATTGCTTAACAACCTGCGGTTGGAAACTATATTTCTTTTTTTTGGCTTTCCCAACCGTAAATAGTTCAAGTAGATAATCTTTTTTAAAAACAACCCTCATTAGAATTACTATGCAAATATATCAAAATTTAAATAAATTCACTAATAAAGTGAATAAAAATACTAAAGCCAAGTCAGTTTACCTCACAAGAAGATTTTATATTAACAATATTAATTGATATAATTCAAAATTATTATTGTATTGCATCCCGAATATACAACAAATTGATGATAAATCTATGAAAGAATGAATATAGCTATATAGTTAAAATTAGAAGTAACTCTCAGTCGCTAAGCCACCCCGCTACCTGGCCCCTCGCTAAATTTGCCCACCGGGCAAATTGCTCGCTCCCACCAGCCACAATCACAAGCCGCTCGCGAGCTCACTTCGTTCGGTTATTAACGCTCGGTCCTGTCTCTCAGTCTCTGAGTCCCTTAGTCTCTGCGTCGCTGCGTCCCAGATCGGATTCTATGATCTCAACAAGCTTCTCAACAGCTTCTTCCTGTGGGACGTTCTTGAGTACTGCCTGTTTGCCCTTGTAGATATGTACCTTGCCGTTGGCGCCGCCGATGTAGCCGTAATCAGCGTCTGCCATCTCGCCGGGTCCGTTCACTATGCAGCCCATGATGGCTATCTTGAGTCCTTTCAGGTGGGAGGTGGCTTTTTTGACTTCTGCAACGGCTGCAGAGAGATCAAATTTTGTTCTTCCGCATGTGGGGCAGGAAATATAGTCGTTGCGGGTCATCTTTATGCGGGCTGCCTGGAGGATGCCGTCTTGTATAGACTGCACCTTTTGGGCGGGGATGTTGGGGGCGTCTATCCGGAGGTCTGTGGCCTGGCGGGTAATTAGCTCGATAGATGAGTCTACTGTTGCCTGGATGGTTAGCTTTTCTAGATCGTTGGTGGGGTAGTTGAGGTGAAGGGGTTTAGGGGGTTGAGTGGTTGAGGAGTTTAGGGGTTTAGGGGTTGAGTGGTTTAGGGGTTTAGGGGTTGAGAGTGAGTTGAGAATGAGTTGGGCGACGGGGATTTCGTTTTCGGGGGGTTCGGAGAGGGAGACGCGGATGGTGTCGCCGATGCCTTCGCGCAGGAGGGCGCCGATGCCGAGGGCGGAGCGGATGCGGCCGTCCTCGCCTTCGCCGGCCTCGGTGACTCCCAGGTGGAGCGGGTAGGCGTAACCTTCCTCCTGCATCATCCTGACAAGCAGCTTTGTGGCTTCTATCATGATGAGGCTGTTGGATGATTTCATGGACAGCACGAGCCTGTGAAAATTCTCTGAGGCCATGATCCTGATGAACTCCATGGCTGAGACGGCCATGCCCTCCGGGGTGTTGCCGTAGCGGGTCATGATACGGTCGGACAGCGAGCCGTGGTTGACGCCTATGCGTATGGCCGTGCCGTTAGCGATGCACTTATTGACCAGGGGCAGGATGCGTGCATGTACGCGTTCCAGTTCCTCGTTGTACTCCTTTTCAGTCATATCTACCCTGCTGAAGGTGGCACGTTTGTCTACGTAGTTACCGGGGTTGATGCGCACCTTGGCGACGATGCCTGCAGCAAACTCGGCTACGGCGGGATTGAAATGCACATCGGCGATAAGGGGAGTGTCGAAGCCCGCCTTCCATACTTCCTTTTTTATGATAGCCAGGGCCTCGGCCTCGCGGATGCCCTGGGTTGTGAGCCGGACCATGTCGGCGCCGGCCTCGATTATACGTATGACCTGGTCCACGCTGTCTTTTACGTTGAGCGTATCAGTGTTGGTCATTGACTGGAGTCGGACCGGAGCATCGCCGCCGAGAGTTAGTTTGCCGATATTTACCTGGTTTGATGTGTACATGGGCTCAGCTTGTTAGATCGCGGAACACCTCTTCGAGGCTTTGTTCTTTTATCTGCATTGACAGGACGGTAAAGCCGTTATCCACTGCAAAGCGGAATATTTTTGGGCGTATATCCTCATAAGCAGGAGTTTCAAGCAGCAAGGTATTCCCATCGAGGTGACGGATACCGATTATACCCTCAACGTTCTGAAGCATTAGCTCGTCGACCCGTATATCGAACTCGACCAGGACAGTGGCTGTTTCTTTGGTGGCACGGGAGAAGATACTCTCTTTATCCTCATCGGCCCGGATAGAACCTTTATCAATGATAATGATACGATCGCATACAGCTTCGACCTCCTGCATGATATGAGTAGAGAGCATAACAGTTTTTTCCTTACCGGCCCGGGAGATGAGGTTTCTTATTTCGACTATCTGGTTGGGATCGAGTCCGCTCGTTGGTTCATCCAGTATAAGCACCCCCGGGTCATGTATAAGGGCCTGTGCGAGTCCGACCCGCTGTCGGTATCCTTTAGACAGGGCGCCTATGTGTTTATGTTGTTCCGGTCCGAGACCTGTTTGATTGATAATATCGTTTATTCTTTTGTTTGTCTGTTTACCCAGTTTATACAGGCCGGCTATATACCCGAGGTATTCTTTGACGTACATTTCGGGGTAGAGGGGGTTGTTTTCCGGGAGGTATCCTATTTGTTTTCTTACATCGATGGGTTGTTCAGCCACGTTGATATTGTTTACCAGTGCGTGTCCGTGGTCGGGAGCTATATACCCGGTGATTATGCGCATCATGGTTGATTTACCTGCGCCGTTGGGGCCGAGGAAGCCGACAATTTCGCCGGTATTAACGCTGAAGGACACGTTATCGAGGGCTTTTTGGGGGCCGTAGAGTTTGGTGACGGTGTTTACTGTTATGGACATGATGCAAAAGTAAGAAATTTGAGGGAAAAATGGTTGAGTTTGGGACGGAGGGACTGAGCGACGGAGAGACGAAGAGACTGAGGGACTGAGAGACGAAGCGACGAAGAGACTAAGCGACTAAGTGACTAAGAGACGGAGAGATTAAGCGACGGAGTGACTGAGAGACGAAGTGACGAAGTGACTCAGCGACGAAGACTAAGAGAGGAAGTGACTAAGTGACAAAAGGACGAGAAAAGGCTGGTTTTTCTCAACTTCTAAACTACTCAACGAGACTGCCGCGAGGCAGGCTCAGGGCAGACCGGTTGCCGTAGTTGATGTAATAAGAGATATAAAATTATGACTTAGTCCTGAAACAGATTATTGACCATACCATTTATCGCTTCATCCATGGGCTTCATAGATTCTACATGATGTACCTGTATACCTGCACGGGTAAGGAGCTCTTCAAAAAGAGTGAACAGAATATCTGACCTGATGTCTACCCGGTATGGTTTATATTGCAGCCTGAGGAGTTTTGTGATCAGTAGTCCGGGTAAAGCTTTATACAATGAATTTATTTCAGGTAAAGGA
>JAIPBU010000015.1 GCA_021738535.1 Bacteroidales bacterium
TAGATTGAAAAAACAATATGTCAATGAACTTATGATATTTTGCCTTCCTTAGAAGGTGCGCCCCTAGGGGCATATGTAAACGATCTTATGATACAGTATGTAGTATTAAAATGTGTAAACGATGTTATGGTATATTACACTTAAGATATAGAACGACTTACTTCTGGAAGAGTTTGTTAAACTCATCGGTTGTTACTTTTTTGGTATCTGTTTTTATTTCTTCTTTTATTTTTCCAATTACCTTGTCATCGATAACTTTTTCAGCAATTCTTCTTGCATCATCTTCTTTCTTGAGGATCTCCTTAGCATACATTTCCAGCTGGCTTTCTTCTGCATTAAAGATGCCATACTGCTGGAACTGGATGCGGGTGAATTCGACAGCTTCTTTGACCATATCTTCCTGTTCAACCTTGAACTCGTTCTCTTTTGCTATCTTATTCCTTATCAGTTGCCACCTGAGGTCTCTCATGAAGCTGTCAAAGTCTTTTTCGATATCTTCTTCAGTGATATCCTTGTTAGTCTGGATAAGCCATTTCTTAAGGAATTCTTCCGGAAGGTCGAATTTTGTTTTATCAATGACCATATCCTTAGCGTCCAGGTTTAGCTTGTAATCACTTTCCTTGCTAAGGTTTTCCTGTATTTCATCCTCCAGCTTTGCCATGAATTCTTCTTCACTCTTAACTGTACCTTCACCATAAACCTTATCGAACAATTCCTGGTTTACATCGGCCATTTTAAAGCGGTTGACCTTGTTAATGACAAAGCGGTAGGTGCCGTCAGCTCCCTGCAGTTTATCATGCTCTGTCTGCAGCAGGCCTGCAATTTCATGATCGTTGGGAAAAGATTTTCTTATATCGAAGTCTACTGAATCACCGGCTTTTTTACCTGTGAATTCCTTTTTAACATCCTCATCCTTGATAACCTTTACAGACAGTGAAGAGTCTCGTTTTAGTGTGTCATTAAGTGGCTCTCCCTGGTCAGAAAGTTTAACGATATCTCCTTTAAGCATATCTTCTTCAGTAACGATATCAGCATCTTCATATGTGCCAAATCGCCTCCGGTAATTGTCGAGGAAATCGTCCTTAAGCTTTTTATCCACTTTAATCTGGTAATAAGGCACTTTGTTTCTTGCAGACAATTTCACCTCGAACTCAGGTGCCAGTCCCAGGTCAAAAGAAAAAACAAAATCGTCCTGGGTGGCAAAATCTATCTTTTCATTGTCATCTCTCCTTGGCAGTGGATCGCCCAGGATATCCAGCTTTTCCTCACTAATATAATTTCCTAGTGCCTCGGAAACTATTTTATTTATTTCTTCAAGCTGCACGCCGTCGCCGTACATTTTCTTTATTAGTCCAAACGGAACCTTACCCGGTCTGAAGCCTTTTATGTTAGCCTTCTTTTTATGTTCCTTAAGTACATCATTAACTTTTCCTTCATAATCGTCTTTAACCACTTCTACCTTTAGTATGGCATTAAGATCATCAATATTTTCCCTGGTAATATTCATATTATTATTGTTTTAACAGATAAAAACCGCCTAACAACCGGTATCACCTTTTGTTTAAGCGGTTACTTACTTACTGGTGCGGATGAAGGGACTCGAACCCCCACGCCCGAAGGCACTAGATCCTAAGTCTAGCGCGGCTACCAATTACGCCACATCCGCGTGAAATTCAGCGCAAAAGTAGTAATAAAATAATAAATTGACAATATCTATCGTCTTAGCTATAAATCCTGCAAGGGCACGGATCTGGAGATCCGCGCCAGCTGGGGGTCTGGCGGCTTACCTTCTTAGTTCGAAGTTTTTACCCAGGTAGAGTTTCCTGACCTGTTCATCTTCGGCCAGTTCATCAGAAGTACCTGATTTAAGGATTTTCCCTTCGAAGAGCAGGTAAGCCCTGTTGGTAATTGAGAGTGTTTCATGCACATTATGATCGGTTATAAGGATGCCGATATTCCTGTCTTTCAGATGTGCCACTATTTCCTGGATATCTTCAACTGCTATAGGGTCAACGCCTGCAAAAGGTTCATCAAGCAGGATAAAATTTGGTTTCAGGGCCAGGGCCCTGGCAATTTCGGTCCGTCTTCTTTCTCCTCCTGATAACTGAACCCCGAGGCTTTTACGTATTTTTTGAAGGCCGAATTCCTCGAGCAGTGATTCCCTTCTTGAAACCTGTTCTTCTTTTGAGAAGCCTGACATTTCCAGTACTGCATTCAGGTTGTCTTCCACACTCAGCTTCCTGAAAACAGATGCTTCCTGGGCCAGGTATCCTATGCCAAGCTTTGCTCTTTTGTAAACCGGGAGTGAAGTAATATTATCATTATCAAGGTATATCTTACCCTGATCTGCTTTAATAAGGCCCACTATCATATAGAAAGAAGTTGTTTTGCCTGCTCCGTTTGGTCCCAGAAGGCCTACTATTTCTCCCTGTTCAACTTCGATTGATACTTCGTTGACAACTGCTCTTTGGCGGTATCTTTTAACCAGGTTTTCTGTATGCAGTTTCATGGTAGGGAAATTTAATCGTTATTTTCTTTTTCTTCGTTACTTTCTTCCTGTTGCTCTTCGTCCCAGTCGGCTTCAAGTTTTTCCCTGTCTTTGGCAATTACTCTTCTTGAAATAATTATACCCAACTCATAGAGGAAGATAAGCGGAAAGCAAACGAGCACCTGGCTGAATATATCGGGGGGTGTTATAATGGCTGATAATGCCAGGATTATAATCAGCGAATGCTTACGGTATTTCTTCAGGAAATGAGGATCCACAAGTCCTATCCTGGTAAAGAAAAATGACAGTATGGGCAGCTGGAATATTATCCCGCTGGCTAGTGTGATTGATGCAATGGTTCCGATGTATGACCTGAGGTTTATCTGGTTATTTACCTCGGCACTTACATTGTATGAGCCAAGGAAATGAACTGAAAGGGGGACTATAACATAATAGCCAAAAAGAACGCCACTGAGAAACAGTAAGGATGAAAAAACAACGGCTCCGCGGGTATATTTTTTTTCGCTGGAATAGAGTGCTGGCCTGAAAAACCTCCAGAATTCCCAGAATATATAGGGAAAGGCCAGTATAATCCCGGCAATAAGCGATACAGCAATGTGGGTAGTAAACTGGCCGGCCATCCTTATGTTTATTATTTCAAAGGGCCTGGAATTTATGCATAGCGCTTTAATGTTAACCATCTGTCCCAGGTCGCACAGCAGCCTGTTGGTCAGGAAAGCAGGATTCTTAGGTGCAAGGATAATAGTGTCAAAAACTATATCGTTAAAGATGAAAGCCACAATACCAATAATAAAAATAGCAGCTACCGAACGTACTATATGCCATCTCAGTTCTTCAAGATGCTCAAGAAAGGACATCTCGTTTTCATTCTTTACCCTTTTCTTCTTCTTCATTGCCGCTTAACTTGCCATGGAAAAATTACAGGCTGTAAAGATGATAAAACAAATTTATCAAAACAAGAGCTATATAAGTAATGTTTTTTACATGAAATGCTTTAATAGCTGGCTTATCAATGTTAAAATCCTGTCTTTTTATCAAAATTATAATGATATGTGATACGAAAATTGTAAATTGTATGATGGAGATTATTTATTATGATGATAACAATCACCTTTGTTTTTAGCATCTTATTGAAATAGGAATAAAAAAGTTTATAATTTTATGTTAGCAGACAGAAAGATTTATTTTAGAATGAAAGAAGGGTGATATTAGGATGGTTGATTCTGAATTATTATATAAAAACCTGAAAAGGTTCTTTGGTTTTAATACCTTCAAAGGCAACCAGGAGGAGATAATTAAGAACGTGTTATCTGACGGTGACAGTTTTGTGCTGATGCCCACCGGGGGTGGTAAGTCTCTTTGCTACCAGCTTCCGGCTGTATTAAAGGAGGGTACTGCAATAATAATATCTCCATTGATTGCATTAATGAAGAACCAGGTTGATGCCATGAGGAACTTTTCCACCAGCGACAGCATTGCTCATTTTCTGAATTCTTCATTAACCAAGACAGCCATTAACAAGGTTAAAGATGATGTATTAAAAGGTCACACAAAACTGCTTTACGTAGCACCTGAATCACTTACCAAAGAGGATAATATTGAATTTTTGCGCAGGGTAAAGATATCCTTTTATGCCATTGATGAGGCTCATTGTATATCAGAATGGGGACACGACTTCAGGCCTGAGTACCGTAAGATAAGGCCCATTGTAGATACTATTGGCCGTTCGCCGATTATTGCCCTGACGGCCACAGCCACCCCAAAGGTGCAGCATGACATACAGAAAAACCTGGGGATACTGGATGCCAGTGTTTTCAAGTCATCCTTTAACAGGCCAAATCTTTATTACGAGGTAAGGCCGAAAGTGAACACAACGAAGGAGATAATTAAATTTCTGAATAACAACCAGGGGAAGTCAGGGATTATTTACTGTCTGAGCCGTAAAAAAGTAGAGGAAATAGCAGAAACCCTGAAGGTTAATAATATAAAAGCATTGCCCTATCACGCAGGGATGGACTCGGCTACACGTTCCTCAACACAGGACAAATTCCTGATGGAGGAAATTGACGTTATTGTAGCAACCATAGCCTTCGGTATGGGTATTGACAAACCTGATGTACGCTTTGTTATTCATTATGACATACCCAAAAGCCTTGAAGGATACTACCAGGAAACAGGACGTGCCGGTCGTGATGGCAATGAGGGTCGTTGTATTGCGTACTATTCCTATGAAGACCTGCAGAAGCTTGAAAAGTTCATGCAGGGTAAACCAATAAATGAACAGGAAATAGGGAAGGAACTGTTACTTGAAACAGCCACTTATGCTGAGTCATCACTATGCAGGCGGAAACTGTTATTGCACTACTTCGGGGAGGAGTATCATGAAGACAATTGCGAGTCATGTGATAATTGCCTGCATCCCAAAAGAGAGTTTGAAGGCAGGGATTATGTAGTAAAAGCCCTTACTGGCATTAAACAGGTAAAGGAGAAGTTTAAAGCTGACCACGTGTCCAAGATACTGGCAGGAGAGACAAATGCTGCAATCAAATCATATAAACATCACAAGCTTGATATTTTCGGTAGCGGCAACGATAAGGATGAGCGTTTCTGGAACATGGTGATACGCAGGTCATTAATTGCCAAGCTTGTGGTTAAGGAGATTGAGAATTACGGGATACTGAAGTTAACCGATAAGGGTCGTGATTTTATTAATAACCCTGAGTCATTCATGCTCACTGAAGATCACGATTACGGTGAAGTGGAAGAAGAAGATATTGGCTACCGGGGAGGATCGGCAGCAGTTGACAGTGAATTAATAACTATACTCAAAGACCTGCGCAAGAAAATATCAAAGCAAAAAAATGTTCCGCCTTTTGTGATCTTCCAGGATCCCTCAATAGAGGATATGGCTATTCAGTATCCCGTTACAACAGAAGAATTACAGAACATTGCCGGGGTAGGTGTGGGTAAAGCACAGAGGTACGGGAAGGAATTTGTTGATGTAATAGGCAGGTATGTAGAAGAGAAGGACATTGTAAGACCGCAGGACCTGATCGTAAAATCCGTGGTAAACAAGTCCGGGCTTAAAGTATATATTATCAAGAGTATCGATAATAAACGCTCACTTGATGATATTGCTGATGCCAAGGGAATTGAAATGCCTGAATTAATTGGTGAGATTGAATCCATTGTTAATTCCGGAACAAGGCTAAACCTTTCATATTATATTGACCAGCTGATTGACGAGGATCGCCAGGATGATATTACGGCCTACTTCAGGGAAGAAGCAGAGACAGACTCACTGGATGAAGCGCTGGAAGAACTGGGTGATGAATATGATGAAGAAGAGATCCGGCTTGTTCGTATTAAGTTCCTTTCCGAGTTTGGCAACTAGGCAGGCCTTAATAATACATTCCTGCAATCAAACTGGCATTTTTTTCTTTTTCTGAGCCTCAATTAGTATTTTCACGCGTCTTTACAGAAATACATTACAGAAATGATTCTTGAAACAAGTAATCTGAGTAAAAGTTACGGACCTATTAAAGCAGCAGACAATATCAGCCTGTCTGTGGAAAAAGGTGCTGCTTTTGGTTTACTCGGGCCTAACGGCAGCGGAAAAACTACAACTCTTGGAATAGTTATGTCGGTTCTGAGACCTGACAGCGGTTCATTCAGATGGTTTGACCGAGAGCCTGAACCTGCTTTATACAAAAGGATTGGATCGCTTATTGAGGTGCCCAATTTTTTTAATTACCTCTCGCTCAGGCGTAACCTTGAAGTAATTGCTCGTATCCGTGAAACAGATATGGGTGAGATTGACAGGGTTCTTGATCATACGGGACTTTTAAAGAGGGCTTCATCCCGCTTCGATACCCTTTCCCTGGGAATGAAGCAGAGGCTGGCACTGGCTTCGGCATTGCTCGGCAACCCTGAGGTGCTTGTACTGGATGAACCGGCAAATGGTCTTGATCCTGAAGGAATAGCAGAAGTCAGGAAAATAATTATTGAACAGAAAGCACTGGGTAAGACAATTATCATGGCCAGCCATATACTGGATGAAGTGGAAAAAGTATGCAGTCATGTAACAATATTGAAAAAGGGCAATACTCTGGCTTCGGGTAAGGTTGACGAGTTGCTTGTCAGCGACCAGGTTATTGTTGTTGACTCAGGAGATAATGAAGCTTTAAAGAAAGGTCTCATGGAGAAAGGACTTGTTAAGAGCGCTGAAATAAAGGGCGGAATGATTGAACTGGTGGCAGCCAGTGGTGTGAGCACATCAATCATCAACCGTTTTGCCGGAGAGAAAGGAATTAATATTAATCAATTATTTATCAGGAAAAGCACCCTGGAGGAGCAATTCCTGGAGCTTGTAAAATAAGACATTATGAAACGATTACTGGCACTTGAGTGGTCAAAAATATCATCATACGGGTTTTTCAGGGTGATACTGATACTCACCCTCAGCCTGTTTTTACTTACCGTTTTTGTTTTCTCCCGCGTTGATATATCCGTTCCGGGTTTTACCTGGCGTAATCTTTTCAGGTTTCCGGATGTATGGAAATCTTTTGCCTGGGTAGCCAGCTGGTTTAATCTGTTGCTGGGTATACTTGTGATTACCGTAGCCGGCAATGAATATAGCGGGCGAACGCTCAGGCAGCAGGTAATGACCGGATTAAGTCGTGAAGAATGGCTGGCAGGCAAGGGTATGCTGATTATTGCACTTGCCATTTTCGGGGTTGCAATGGTTAGCCTGTCAGGATTGATTTTCGGATTTATTTATACCGGCGACCTGTCAACCGGTATGATTTTTAAGAATACAGGTATACTGCTTGTTTATTTCTTACAGGCTACGGGCTATATGGTGCTGGGATTGCTTTTTATTTCTTTGTTCAGATCCAATGCACTGTCAATAATCATGTACCTTCTTTATTTCATTATGATAGAGCCCATATTAAGAGGGCTGTGCCCGGCAGAGGCCAGGTCGTGGTTCCCGGTAAAGATTATCAGTCATCTCACGCCATTACCCGAATTTGTCCAGGTAACATCCGGGGATGCAATGTCCGCCAACCAGCTTACTCTTGAAGGTATGGGTATTATGCCCAGGCAGCTTGACAGTACTACAACTATTATAGCGGCCCTGGTTTATATTATGCTTTTTGCCTCGATTACTTACCTTTTGGTAAAGAGGAAAGACCTCTGATAAGTCCTGCCGTGCCGGCAGATACAATATAGAAAGGATAGAGCAGTTGAGCCGGCACTATTAAACCAGGGAGGTATTGTCTTTTCCTTTTGCGGCACATATAGCTGAGGATACAGATGTCAGGAATGGTTTTCAGTACATACATCAGAGCTACTGCAGGCCATAAATAAGAGTAGAATATTGCAGAGATGATTGTGGCAACAATTACTGAAGAGCTAAGGAAAACCAATAAGGCAATTGCTGTTAATACGGGGTCTGTATAATAGATGCTTTTTGAGGACCATCTTGCCCTTTGCCTGAAAAAGTCTCTTAATGAATCTGCGCCCTTTGTTTCAACAATAGTCCCTTCCCTATCTGTCCACCTGATTTTTTTACCTTCTTTCTTATACATTTCCATAAGAAAGATATCATCTCCTGATGGCAGTTTATCTTTTACTATGTCCGGGTATTTATTGATGTCCGGTGCCCTGAAACAAAGGTTTGCGCCATTGCACATAACCGGTCTGCCAATCCTGGCAAAGGCTTCTGTAACACCCTGGAGGGCTAAAAACTCAAGTTGAACAAAGCGGTTGAAGAGCCTCCCTGTGTTAATTATATTAACGGCACCTATAAGCATATCAGGCTCATCCTTTTCTATTGCATAACGCATTTCTTCCAGCCAGGTACTTTGCACCCTGCAATCGGCATCTGTAGTTATGATATAATTACCTTCTGCAGCCTTTAACCCGGCCTCCAGGGCTTTTTTCTTTCCCTGTCCCGGCCCATTGATTATTTTAAGATCCGGAATATTGTCCCTGTAATTTTTTATTATCTCCGGGCTGGCATCTTCTGATGCATCATCAACAATAATAATCTCGTACTTATGTTTATCAAGGCTTTGCCTGCTAAGATCAGCTAGCAATTGTGGCAGTGAGGAAGCTTCATTGCGAACGGGAATGATAAGGCTTAAGCGAATATCTCCACCTATATTCCGGTTTTTGTTCCGGTCCTTTTTCACAAGCAGAAGGCAGGTGACGGCAAAAACCGTAAAATATGGCAATAATAAAGCAGTAAGCCAGATCATCAGTAAGTTATTTAAGCCATTCGTACATTTTATAATGGCTACTGCTCATCCCCATAGCCTCATATGTTTTCTGTGCGGTAGTATTCTCGACCTCAACGTAGAGGCGCAGACCTGCAATGCCGTTGTTTATGGCATTTTCCTTAATATGGTTATACATCATTTTAAATATACCCCTGCGCCTGTAGTTCTTTTCAATATAAACAGACTGGAACCACCATACAAAACTGTTTCTCCAGTCGCTCCACTCATTTGTAATAAGAAGAGAACCAATTACTTCACCATTGTCTTCTGCAACATAGTATTTTCCTCTGGCAGGATCGGCAAAGACTGCATATACTCCCTGGTTGATAACTTCATGATTGAGAGACATATCCTCTGTTTCCTTTGCCATTTTTTTCTGAAAACCGATGATTTTGTCAGCATCAATAATCCTTGCTTCCCTGATAAAAAGATCTTTCATTTAATTAGATTTTTAGTTTTCTCTGTATTCATTCCAATCGCTTATCTGCATATCTTCCGGCTCAATTTTACAAAAAGCGAGTATAAATGCGCTGGCGAGCCTTGCATTGGTAAGCAATGGAATATTGAAATCCACAGCATTTCTCCTGATGCTGTAATCGTTATTCAGTTCATCTTTTGACAGATTTTTGGGGATATTCACCACAAGGTCTATTTCCCCTTTTTTTATAAGTTCAATTGTGTTGGGTGATTTGTTTTCATCCGGCCAGTAAGCAACGTCAGCATGTATGCCAGCATTTTCGAGGAACAGCTGTGTTCCCCTGGTGGCATAAAGCCTGTAGCCCTTTTCTTTCAATCCCCTTGCACTATTCAGTAGTTCAACCTTTGACCTGGCGGGGCCGGTGGATAGCAATACTGCTTTTTGTGGTATTTTATACCCAACAGATAGCATAGATTTCAGGATTGCTTCATAAAAATCGTCACCTATGCATCCCACTTCACCTGTTGAGGACATGTCCACGCCCAGCACCGGGTCAGCTTTTGCCAGCCTGGAAAATGAGAACTGAGGGGCTTTAACTCCTACATAATCAAGATCGAACACTGATTTGTGAGGCTTACGTACTTCTACATCCAGCATGATCTTTGTGGCCAGTTCAATAAGATTACTTTTCAGCACTTTGGATACGAAAGGCATGCTGCGACTTGCCCTCAGGTTACATTCAATAACTTTAATGTCGTTATCCCTGGCAAGAAACTGGATATTGAACGGACCGCTTATGTTTAATTCTTCAGCTATCTGCCTGCTTATTCGTTTTATGCGCCGCACAGTTTCAAAATAAATTTTCTGAGGCGGGAATACAATGGTTGCATCGCCGGAATGAACACCTGCAAACTCAACATGTTCACTGATTGCATATGCCATGATTTCACCTTTTCTGGCCACAGCATCAATCTCTATTTCTTTCGCATTTTCAATAAATTCACTGATTACCACAGGATATTGTTTTGAAACGCTGGTTGCAAGGCTGAGAAAATGTTCCAGCTCCTCGCTGTTTGAAACCACATTCATGGCTGCTCCTGAAAGCACGTAAGATGGTCTTATCAGCAGAGGGAAGCCCGTACGGGCAACGAAATCGTTAATCTCTTCTATACTTGTACTTTCCTTCCACTCGGGCTGGTCTACATCCAGTTCATCAAGCATACTTGAAAACTTATGCCTGTTCTCAGCACGGTCGATAGAAAGGGGAGAGGTGCCCATTATATTCACGTCTTCCCTGTGGAGCCTCATCGCCAGGTTATTTGGTATCTGGCCTCCCACTGAAACAATAATCCCTTTTGATGTTTCCAGGTCTGTAATATCCATTACCCTTTCAAAAGACAGTTCGTCAAAATAAAGACGGTCTGAGGAGTCATAATCGGTACTTACCGTTTCAGGATTGTAATTGATCATCACGGATCTGAATCCCTGCTGTCTTATTGTATCTGTTGCATTTACCGAACACCAGTCGAACTCAACACTTGATCCTATCCTGTAGGCTCCTGATCCCAGCACAATTACAGATCGTTTGTCATTTTCATACCATATATCATGCTCAGATCCACTGTAGGTGAGATAGAGATAATTGGTTGCTGCAGGGTATTCAGCAGCCAGGGTATCGATTTGTTTAACCCATGGTATTATTCCCCTGGATTTCCGCCATGTTCTTACCCCGGCCATTGCTTTTTCAATATCCTGGTCGGATGGTTTAATTATGTACCTGGCCAGTTGAAAATCAGAAAAGCCGAAGATTTTTGCCTGCCTGATAAGCTCATCGGGCACTTCATTAATACTTCCGTACTGAATAAGCTCATTACGTGTATCTATAATATTCTTCAGCTTATACAGGAACCACTTATCGATACGTGTCAGTTCATATATTTTGTCGATACTGATATTTTTTTCCAGTGCCTCAGCAATTACAAAAACCCTCATGTCGGTTGGTTCAGCCAGTTCCTTCTCAATATCATCGAAGCTTAGATTCCTGTTCCCCACAAATCCATGCATTCCCTGTCCAATCATCCTGAGGCCTTTCTGCAGTACTTCTTCGAAAGTTCTTCCAATTGCCATTACTTCACCCACACTTTTCATGCTGCTTCCAATCTGGTGCGAAACACCCTGAAATTTGTTGAGGTCCCAACGAGGTATTTTACATACTACATAGTCAAGTGCCGGTTCAAAGCAGGCTGTTGTAGTTTTCGTAACGGAGTTTTTCAGATCGGTCAGACTGTAGCCAAGGGCCAGTTTGGCGGCAACGAAAGCAAGAGGGTAACCTGTTGCTTTGGAAGCCAGGGCACTTGACCTTGACAACCTGGCATTTACTTCAATTACCCTGTAATCTTCTGATACAGGGTCAAGGGCATATTGAACATTACATTCACCGATTACTCCAATATGCCTGATGATTTTTATCGATAATTCCCGGAGATTGTGGTATTCCCTGTTGGTAAGTGTTTGAGAAGGTGCCACCACTATACTTTCACCTGTATGTATACCCAGGGGATCAAAATTCTCCATGTTACACACGGTAATGCAATTATCATAGCTGTCGCGGACCACTTCATATTCTACTTCCTTCCATCCTTTAAGTGATTCTTCAACAAGAATCTGTTTTGAATATGCGAAGGCTCTGCCTGTCATCTGTTCCAGGTCTTTTCTTCCTGAGCAGAAGCCCGAGCCCTGTCCTCCGAGGGTATATGCAGCTCTTATGATAACCGGGTAACCAAGTTTTGCGGCTGCATCAAGAGCTTCGCCAACTGTTGTAACCGCAACACTTTCAGGGGTTTTGACATCAATCTGTTTCAATTTGCCTGCAAACAGTTTACGGTCCTCGGTATCCATTATAGCCTGGACAGGGGTGCCCAGGACCTTTATGTTATACTTATCAAGTACTTTGGACATGTATAATTCCGTGCCGCAGTTAAGAGCAGTCTGCCCGCCGAAGGCCAGTAACATGCCGTCAGGCTTCTCTTTGGCTATCACCTGCTCGACAAACCAGGGGGTTACGGGGAGAAAGTATATTTTGTCAGCTACCTTTTCGGATGTTTGTACGGTAGCTATATTGGGATTAATAAGTACAGTTTCTACTCCTTCTTCCCTGAGGGCCTTCAGAGCCTGAGATCCGCTGTAATCAAATTCCCCTGCCTCTCCTATTTTAAGGGCTCCTGACCCGAGTATTAATACTTTTTTTATTTCATTATCTTTCATACGGTCTGTTCTTAACGGTTATGCCCGGCCTTTTCGTTCTTCCATTTTATAATATTATCAATGAAAACATCAAAAAGGTAATCGGTATCAGTAGGACCACCTGATGCTTCAGGATGAAATTGTGTGGAAAAGAAAGGTTTTTGCCTGTGTTTCATGCCTTCATTGGTATTATCATTGACATTAATGAAAAGAGGTTCCCAGTCATTTGCAAGGCTATCATTATCTACTGCAAAACCATGATTCTGTGATGTTATATATGCCCTTTTTGTTCCTGACCGGAGTACAGGCTGATTATGACTCCTGTGACCGTATTTAAGCTTGTATGTACTGGCTCCTGAAGCCAGTGCCATCAACTGGTTGCCAAGACAGATGCCAAAGATGGGAATATCTTTTTCCAGGGATTTACTTATGTTGGATATGGTTTCCCTGCAAGTTACGGGATCGCCCGGTCCGTTGGAAATAAACAGACCGTCATATTCTTCTGAACTGTAGTCATAATCCCATGGAACCCTGATTATTGCAGTGTCTCTTTTGAGGAGACTGCGGATAATATTGTACTTCACACCGCAGTCAATGAGTATGATCCTGTGTTGACCGTTTCCATAAACAACAGGTTTATCAATGCTTACCTCTTTGACCAGGTTGTCATTATTGGGATCATAAAGAGCTATCTCTGTTCCCTCAGGTTCTATTTTCCCAAGCATTGATCCTTTTTCCCTCAGTCTTTTTGTCAGTGCTCTTGTATCAATGCCGTAAATGCCGGGTATGTTGTTTGTTTCCAGCCATTCATGAAGGCTGGACGCGGCATTCCAGTGGCTGTATTCAAAGGAATAATCAGATACCAGGAGTCCCCTGATATGAATGGATGATGATTCATGAAACTTGAACAAGTCATCTTCCTCATCTTTTCCTGGTGCTCCGTAATTACCAACAAGCGGATATGTAAGGCAAAGAATCTGTCCCCTGTATGAAGGGTCTGTAAGGCTTTCAGGGTAACCTGTCATTGCGGTATTGAAAACAACCTCTCCTGATGAAGGTAATAGTTTGCCGAATGATTTACCCCTGTAGACGGTTCCGTCCTCAAGACTCAGTTTAACCGGGATATTGTTTTTCATTATTTTTCCAGGGACTTTAAGGCATTAATAAAATTATCCATTGCTTTTCTCAGTATTTCATGGTTACAGGCAAGGTTTATTCTCATAAAACCTTCGCCTCCGGGGCCGAACATGCTTCCTTCACTCAGGCCTACTCCCGCTTTGTTAATAAAAAACTCATTCAGTTCAGGTCCACTCATCTTCATTCTGCGGCAGTCGAGCCATACCATGTACGTGGCTTCCGGTATTACGGGGCTGACCAGTTCTACTTCTTTCAAACGTACTACAAGGTATTCAATATTGTTTTTTATGTAAAGAAGCAGTTGGTCCAGCCATTCTTCACCAAAACTGTAAGCAGCAATGGAAGCTTCCGTGCCAAATATATTGCCCCCTGTAATATGCAGGCTGTTAATGGCATCCTCAAACTTCTTTCGCAGTCCGGGATTACTGATTATCATTGATGATGTTGATAGTCCTGCAAGGTTAAATGTCTTACTGGGAGCCATGCATGTTAGCGTATTATCTGCTACTGGCCCGGATATTTTTGCAAGCGGTATATGCCTGTGTCCCGGCAGTACCAGGTCAGCATGTATTTCATCGCTTATAATAAGAATGTTGTTATCAAGGCAGATACGTGAAAGTTTTTCAAGTTCTTCTTTGCTCCAGGATCTTCCCACGGGATTGTGGGGACTGGACAGCAGCAGCATGCGGGCACCCTGTGCTGCCTTACGCTCAAGATCGTCAAAATCTATGCTCCATTGCCCGTTTGTCTCTTTAAGCCTGTTAAACAGCAGTTTGCGTTTATGATCAGTTACGGCGTTGAAGAACGGAAAATAAACGGGAGGCTGAACAATAATTTTATCTCCCGGCTCTGTGAAGGCAAGCGTGCAAATGTTCAGGGCAGGGACTATGCCAGGGCTGAATACTATCCACTCATTTTCGATATGCCATTCATATCGTTTTCTGAGCCATTTTTTTATTGATGAGAAATACTCTTCCCGTCTTACTGTATAACCAAGAATTTCATGTTTTAATCTTTGCCTCAGGGCGTCAGTCACAGCAGGTGGGCATTTGAAATCCATATCAGCAACCCACATTGGGATTACATCCTTTTTTCCGAAAATTTCCTGCCTGGAGTCGTATTTTACGCAGCTTGTTCCTTCCCTTTTAAGGGGTTCATCAAAGTTATATTCCATATCCCAGAGTTAATATCCGGGGTTCAAAGATAAGGATAAAAAGGACAAAAGGGGACCGAGCGTTAAAAATTTGCCCGGTGGGCAAATTTAGCGAGGGGCCAGGCAGTGGGGAGGCAGACGAAAGACAAAAGGAAAAAGAAAAAGGCGGAGGCTCTCTCATTCGCCCGGATGTCTACAGAGGGCAGTGAAGTTTAAGAGCTGCTCTGCGCAGACAGGGCCAGCAGGGCAAAGCTGGCCAGCCAGTGGCTGCCTTCATAGTTACCGTCACTGATATCGGGGAGAGAATGAGCTATATGTTTATCAGCTATCTTAGCAAGATGTGAGTATTCTTCACCTGTGGATGCTATTCCATAGAGACACCATGCCCTGCTGAAATTAAGTCCATCGAGGTGGGCAAGCTGTCCGTCGCTGCGATCACTCACTATACCCGGTTCAAGGCTGAAAGAGGGATCAGCTAGCCGGGGAAGGAATTTTTTCAGCCAGGCTTTATATTCTTCATTATCGAGTACTCTTCTCATTAAATCAGCTTCTTCCAGGCAGGGAGAGAGGAAGTCGTTTCCGCCCGGCTCCCAGTCAATGGGACAATCAGTATCGTAAAGGTAAAAATCTTTTGCCCGTTGTTTAATAATAAGTACAAGGCTGTCATCACCGGTGGTCACAGCATAATCGTATGCAAAGCTCAGCCCGAAGGCAGTATTTGTATGCGTACCTACCCTGATGGGATAATGTAACCTGGGCAGGAATTCCCGGTACATGTCTGCTATAAGTTCTGAAAGAGGTTTAAGATCACTGTAAAGTTGTTTACCAGGCTCTGAATCCCATGTATATAATTCTTCCGCTAGTTTAAGCAGCCATGCCCAGCCGTATGTGCGCTCAAATGTTTTGTTTCTTTCCTCTGTAAAATAATCAATTTCGCCTGCTATATTTGCGGGATTGATTCTTTTTTTCAGCAGCGATTTTATATGTTCTGCTTTACTTAATTCAGGGTAATATTTGAGGAGTTTGACGAGCGACCAGTGCCCATGTACTGATGAATGCCAGTCAAAACAGCCATAGAATGAAGGGTGGAGATCCTCCGGAGGCAGGAGGTCGTCATCACTCCCAAGGGTCTGGTTCAGTTTATTGGGATACTCCCTTTCAACGCAGGCGAGGGGTAACTCTGCCAGTCGTTGAGCCTGTTTAAGGTCAAGCACAGCCCTGTCCGGTGCAGTAATGGAGTTATTTGCTTCATCTTCGCTGCCAGTGATACAGCTTGCGAGAAAAGTGGTAATAATGATGAATAAGTATAAATATTGTTTCATAGTACAATAGTTGCCAGGTTTACTCTACAGCAAACTTAATTGAATAAATATGATTTTTAATATAAATAGGTTGTTTATCAATATATTTTTTAATTTTACCACTGCTTAATGAGATAGTTAACCTGATTTACTGAACAACAAATAAATACCTAATTACCAATGAAGAGAATTTTTGCAATTACAATTTCTTTACTGCTAATTATTTCTTCGGGCATGACGTCCTGTAAAAACAGGGGCAAGGAAAAAGATCAGGAGAAGATCAATATAGATGCCCCCGGAGATCTTGAGTCAGAGATCGAAAAGGCAGTTTACCCCTTACCTACTTCTGCAGAAGTAATTAAGATGCTGACGGAGTTAGAAGTTGGCTATATTATTGGCGTTTCCAATCCGGTAGATAATGCTTCAAATTATATTACAAGCAAGAGCCAGGCAATTAATCTCGGGGTATATGGTGCTGATCTCAGTTATGCCACTCTTTATAACATGAACCAGGATGTAATCAATTACCTTGATGCAATAAGGCAGCTTGCCAACAACCTGAAGATGTCGAGGATCTACTCAAAATCACTTTATGATGATATTAAGGACAGTTACGATAACCGTGACAGGCTTGTAGAGTTGCTGACAAAGGCATTCAATGATACTTATGCCTACCTGAGTGATAATGACCAGCAGTCACTGGCCATGCTAGTTGTTGCCGGTGCGTGGGTTGAAGGGATGTACATCACGACACACATCTCCGAATCTGTTTACCATGTTGAGGGAATAGTACGTGTTCTGCTGGAACAGAAAAAATCATTCGAACTGTACCTTGAGCTGGCTGAGCCACATTCTGAAGACCCTGTAGTAAAAGAGATGCTTGAAATGCTGGAGCCGGTCAGGAAGGTTTATGAAAAGGTAGAGGGAGAAAGCCTGACGCTGAAGAATGTTGAGGAGATTACCAGGGTCATAGAGTCAGTACGCGCCAGGATGGTATCCTGATCTTGTTTTTGAAATAAGGGCCGTGATTGCAGTATTTTTTTTACCTGCTTCACGGTTTTTTTAAACCAGGCTTATGAGGGAACCTGTACTACTCGCTCTTATTCATATTTTTGCCATTCTGTCTCAGATTAACCCGGGTGGCATTACATCCAGGGGCAAGAGGATACTGCGCGGCTACCTGAGGAGATACCTGAACCAGGAACTGGAAGAAGAGTATTTTAAGCTTTTTGAAACAACCAATGAGTTCTATTCGGAGGAACTTTCAGGCCTTGATGATGAGGATTTAAAGGACGAAACTTCCCTGATAACTTTCCAGATAACAAATATCTGCAGGCAGATACGCAAGGGATTATTCCTGGAAGAAAGGATGATCGTTTTTTTACAGTTGCTGGAATTTGTTTATGAAGACCGGGAGGTAACCTCCCAGGAGCAAAAAATAATAGATATTGTTGCCCGCACTTTCAGCATACCTGAAAATGAGTATAACAATTCATGTTCTTTTATGCTGGGCGATAACATGGATAGCGTGGATCCGGGATCCATAATGCTCATCGAAGGACCGGGAGATGAAGAAAAAATTTCTGCATCATTCAGAAACAGGGATGAGTGGCACCGACTGGTTATTAAGGGGCTTAAAGGCAGCATTTTTGTACTTCATATTGAGAGTATACACATACTCCTTTTCACCTATCATGGTGAAGAAGAATTATTTTTCAAAGGGCGTCCTGTACTTAGTGGCAGGCCTTACCTTCTTGACCAGGGAGTGAGTATTAAGGGTAAGGATACGGATCCTATATACTATTCCGGCATACTGAGAGAATTTCTCCGGTCTTCCTACTCTGATAAGATTATATTTGAGGGTCATAATGTTGAATATACCTTCAGGCACTCTGACCAGGGATTGAAGCCCATGAGTTTCAGGGCTGATTCAGGGAACCTTATTGGTATAATGGGGGGTAGTGGTGTTGGTAAGTCGACCATGTTGAATGTGTTGAATGGGAAGGTTGAACCTCAGAAGGGGCAACTCTTTCTGAATGGTTATAACCTGATCACGGAGGAGGATTCTCTTAAGGGCCTTATTGGCTATATTCCCCAGGATGATCTGCTTATTGAGGAATTAACTGTTTTCCAGAACCTTTATTATAATGCTAAACTATGCTTTGGTGATTATTCAAAACAAAAGATCACAAGCATGGTTGCTCGTACACTCAAAGACCTTGAGCTGTTTGATATCAGGGACCTTATGGTGGGTGACCCTCTCAATAAAAAGATCAGTGGCGGTCAGCGCAAAAGATTGAATATAAGTCTTGAATTGATCAGGGAACCGGCCATACTTTTTGTTGACGAACCAACATCAGGACTGTCTTCATATGATTCTACAAAGGTGATGGAGCTTTTGAAAAGGCAGACCAATAACGGAAGACTCATTATTTCAATTATTCATCAGCCATCCTCAGATATCCTGAAATTATTTGACCGTTTGTGGATACTGGACAAAGGCGGATATATGGTTTATGATGGTGATCCCGTTGATTCACTTGTCTATTTCAAGACAGAGACTTCGCAGGCTAACGCAGCTGAATCAGAGTGTCCCAATTGCGGTAATGTTGACACGGATGAGCTTCTCGAGCTTATTGACTCCAAGGAAGTAACGGAAGAGGGGTATAAAAGTGAAAAGCGCCAGGTAGAGCCCCGCGAGTGGTATGAAAGATATAATAACATCATGCGCCCGAACTTTAAATCCCTTCCGCAAAAGTTCAGGCTGCCAAAAACAAGCTTTTCTGTACCTTCCAGGCTCTCTCAGCTAAAGACCTTCTTTATGCGGAATATCCTGAGGAAGATGTCAGATACCCAGTACCTTGCCATTAACCTGCTTGAGGCTCCGTTGCTGGCAGTTATACTGGCATTCCTGTCAAAGTACAGTGCTAACGGGGTTTACCTGATGGCCAATAATAAAAATATTCCTGTTTTTCTTTTTATGTCTGTTGTGGTGGCCCTTTTTCTTGGACTGACAGTGAGTGCAGAGGAAATATTCAAGGACAGAAAGATTCTTGAAAGGCAGAAGTTTTTGGAAATAAGCCGGTCAAGCTATCTTATCTCAAAGATATCGTTCCTTTTCTTTTTATCCGCAGTGCAGACTTTCTCATTTATTTTTATAGCTGATATGATACTTGAATTGCATGGTCTGATTTTCAGGCAGTGGATCATTTTATTCTCGGTATCATGTTTCGGAAATATAGTGGGACTGAATATTTCAGCAGGGATGAAGTCCGTGGTAAGTATATATATACTTATTCCACTGATACTTGTTCCGCAATTGCTTCTTGGAGGAGCAATGATCAAATTCGATGAGCTGCATGATAGCTTCACCAATGAAAGATATGTTCCTGTAATTGGAGATGTAATGGCATCCCGGTGGGCATACGAGGCAATTACGGTAGATCAGTTCAAGAGCAACAGGTATGAAAAAATGATCTTCGAATATGAAATGGATGCAAGTCAAAACGATTGGTATGCATCATTCCTGATCTCTGATCTGAAAAAGAAAGTTACTGAATGTAAGTTTGCTGCCGGGAAAGAGAAATATCAATATGCATATGACAATAATATTTACAAATTAAAAAAATACATTTCTTTGCTGTCTTCTCTTTCCGGGGTTGACAATAGTGACTTAACTGATAAACTTGGCAGTGGAGGTTTTGATTCACTCAAAGTAGCAGCAAGCAACCGGGTGCTTGCCGATTTGCAATCATATTTCAGGTCTGAGCGTCTTAATGCCATGGGCAAACGCGATTCTGTGCTAATGCTGACAGAGCAGAAGCTGGGGCATGATAAGATTATCGAGATGAAAAATGAAAACTATAATGAAGCCCTGGCAGATATTGTACTCAATGCAACAAGCAAAGATAAGATATACGAAACGGAAAGGTATTTAATACAAAAGTCGGATCCGGTATTCATGGCACCTACCTCAAAAGCGGGCAGGGCTCACTTTTATGCACCGTACAAAACTGTTGGCCGGCTTAATATTGATACCTTGTGGTTCAATGTAATAGCTATCTGGCTGATGTCTCTTTTCTTTACTGTTACTCTTTATTTTAATGTCCTTAAAAGGCTTATTGACTCACTGGGATCTTTTGCATTTTTACGAAAGAAAAAGACTTAGCCCGGAGTAAATAAACTGTGCTGAGGTTGCTTTTATTGCTGCTAAAAGCTTATTTTGCGTTCGTTATGAACTTTGTGAGGGCAAAAAAAGGACTGGGTCAGCATTTTTTGACTGATGATAATATTGCCCGGAAGATAACAGGAGCTGTAAAAGCCTGTAAAGACCAGGCTGTTCTTGAAGTTGGTCCGGGCATGGGTGTCCTTACTTCTCATTTGATTGAAAGAGGGTATAATGATCTCAGGGTTGTTGAGATTGACCGGGAAGCAATTGAATTTCTGAGAAACAAATTTGAAAAGCTTAATATTATCGAGGGCAGTTTCCTGGATCTGCAACTTGAAAAATACTATGACTCTGAAATATCAATAATTGGCAACTTCCCGTATAATATATCAAGCCAGATTATGTTCAGGGTGCTGTATTACAGGGACATTATAAATGAAGTTACGGGAATGCTGCAGAAAGAAGTGGCTGAACGTATTTGTTCACCACCGGGATCAAAGGCTTACGGCATACTGAGTGTCCTCTTACAGGCTTATTATTCGGTTGAGTATCTTTTTTCAGTTCCTCCTAATGTTTTTTCACCTCCCCCAAAAGTGAAATCAGGAGTTATCAGGATGGAGCGCATCAAAACCGGCAAGCCTGGTTATAATGAAAAGTTATTCTTCAGTGTTGTCAAGAGCACATTTAACCAGAGGAGGAAAATAATCAGCAATTCACTCAAGCCCTTGCTGGATACTTCAGCAATAAACGACGAGCTAATGGGTAAAAGACCTGAACAATTGGGGGTAAATGATTTTATCAGGCTTACGGGGCTGGTTGAAAGATTCATCAAAAAATAGTGACAGTTATGGCCAGAACAATTGAGATCAACAGGGAATTTATTGATGAGCTGCGCGAAGCTATCAGGGATAATGATGAAAAGAAAGCACTCATTCTGTTAGAGGATTTTCATGCAGCTGATATTGCCGAGTTGTATGATGAAATAAATATTGAAGAAGCAAGATACCTGTACCTGCTTCTTGAAGGTGATCGTGCCTCTGACGTACTGGCTGAGCTGGATGATGATGACAGGAGCAGGTTTCTTGAAGTACTGCCGGGAGAGGTAATTGCTCAGAAGTTCATTGATAACATGGATTCTGATGATGCAGCTGATGTTATGGGTGATCTCTCCGAGGAAAAGAAACAGGATATTTTGCTGCACCTGGATGATCTGGAACAGGCAGGTGATATTGTTGACCTGCTTGGTTATGATGAGGATACTGCCGGTGGCCTTATGGCCAAGGAAATGATAATAGTCAATGAAAACTGGACTATACTGACCTGTCTTAAGGAACTTGCCAACCAGGCAGATGAGGTTGACGAGGTATATTATATGTATGTTATTGACAATGATGATATCCTGAAAGGAATTGTTTCTCTGAAAAAGATGCTGCTGAGTAATAATGCTACAAAAGTAAAAACCATAATAGAGGATGATATAATATATGTTAATGCTGCGACACCTGCTGAAGAAGTAGCACAAATAATGGAAAAATATGACCTTGTGGCAATCCCGGTAGTCGATTCCATAGGGCGTCTTGTGGGAAGGATTACCATTGATGATATTGTGGATGTGATCAGGGAAGAAGCTGAACGTGATTACCAGATGGCATCAGGTCTTACTGATGAGGTTGAGGAGAGCGACCGCATAATGCATATTACAAGAGTAAGATTACCGTGGTTGCTGATAGGCTTGCTTGGAGGTATAATGGGAGCTCTTGTGCTGGGTAGATTTGAAGGCAGCCTTAAAATATACCCGGAGATGGCATTTTTTATTCCTTTGATTGCAGCTATGGGCGGGAACGTAGGTATACAGTCGTCTGCTATTATAGTCCAGGGGCTGGCAAACAAAACCCTTAAAGAAGAAAGAACCATGAGGCGGCTTGGCAGGGAGTTTTTGGTTGCTCTTTTTAATGGTGTGATACTGGCAGCACTGATATTTACATATAACTTTTTTATTAGCGACTCTTTCGCTCTTACCCTGACTGTTAGTTCTGCATTACTGTCCGTAATATTATTTGCTGCCCTTTTCGGGACTCTTATTCCTTTGTTGCTGGTAAAGATGAAAATTGATCCTGCTCTTGCAACCGGGCCATTCATTACCACTATGAATGATATTATGGGCTTACTCATTTATATGCTTATAGGAAGAGCGCTTTACGGTATTTTTTAGATGGCAGCAGATAGTTAACAATCAGGACCGTAGAAGTGATCAGAAAGAGAAGCCAATGGCGTCTACAGGATTCATCTTTGCCGCTGAATATGCAGGGGCATAGCCCGCAACAATTCCAATGATACCGGATACAAAAAGACCAAGAGTTATATTGGCTATGGTAAGGTGCATATTTAATTCCCAGGTATAATTAACCACTATTGTACCTATAAAAATAACAAGCAATCCCAGGATGCCTCCGAGCAGGGACAGTAACATTGATTCATAGAGGAATTGCCAGAGGATAAAATTCTTCTTAGCCCCCAGGGCTTTTTGTATGCCAATAATGCTTGTTCTTTCCTTAACTGAAACAAACATAATATTTGCAATTCCGAATCCACCTACAAGAATAGCGAAGCCCCCGATTATCCATCCGCCTGCATTAATGGCGGCAAAAGCACTTTCAAAACCCTGCGTCAGCAGACTGGCCCTGTTTACTGCGAAATTACTTGTTTCATCAGGCTTCAGCCTGCGGGCAGCCCTGAGTATCATGGTAGCCTCGGCTGTTAGTTCACTTACTGCAACACCATCACGTGCCTTGATCATGATACTGGAATTAATAAACCTGTTGCGCAGATTAACCAACCTTTTTGCATAATTTACAGGTAAAACAGTCATTTCATCAGTTCCGCTGTCGCCTATCCCTCCCTGTCCTTCTTCGGCAAAGACACCAATTACCCTGGTCTTTTTCCCGGATATTGATAAATATTTTCCTACCGGGTCAGTATTGCCAAACAGGGTTTCTGCTGTTACTGAACCAATAACTGCCACACGCCTTCCTCCGGATAATTCATATGGGGAGAAGTAGCGACCAGTTTCGATCTCGAATGAGCGAATATTCTCAAAGTCTTCACTGACAGCCCATATGTTAGCATTATTGACAGCATTTCCCCTGTAACTGATATTCCTGTTGAAGAATACCGTAAAAGCAGCAGCCTGTGATTTGGTTGAATTACGGAGAACAGATTCATAATCTTTAAGGTCTACAGCAGGCCATTGTATCATATCCCACCAGGCTATGTTCGGGTCGAATGACCATGGCATCTTCTGTACATATACAACGTCATCTCCCAGCGAGGCAATGCTGCCGCGCACTGATTTCTCCAACCAGTCCAGTACAGTAAAAACAGAAATTATACAGAATATACCAATGGTAATTCCGAATAAGGACAAAAAAGTCCTGAGCTTGTTTACCACTATGGAATTTATGGCGAACAGGAATCCTTCTTTTATGAGCCTGAGAATAATCATAGCCCAAAGATATGTTTTTTATGGATAAATGGATTGATGGTTTATTGGATTATTGAAAAAGGATAATAGAAGCAAGTTTGCAGATGCGCAATGTTTTGCACATCAAAACTACTGAATACGTTGTAATACAATAAAAAAATATCTATTTTTAGTGCCCGTTAGTTATGCCTGAATGCTAATCGTAATTTATTGTATATGAGGGAAAAGAGAATTAAGACCGCTTTAGTTTCCGTATTTCACAAAGAAGGACTCGAAAAAATACTTACAAAACTGGATGAACTGGGTGTGCAAATAATTTCCACGGGTGGTACGCATAAATTTATTACCGGCCTGGAAATTAATGCGCTAAAGGTGGAAGATATTACATCTTATCCCTCCATACTGGGAGGCAGGGTTAAGACTCTTCACCCAAAAATATTTGGTGGTATCCTGGCACGCGGCCACAATGAAGAAGATGCTGCTCAGTTATCAGAATATGGCATTGAAGAAATAGACCTGGTAATTGTAGATCTTTATCCTTTCAGGGAAACGGTTGCATCAGGAGCTGCGGAGCAGGATATTATTGAGAAAATAGATATTGGCGGTATTTCGCTTATACGTGCGGCAGCAAAAAATTATGACAGTACGCTGGTAATATCCGGGAGAGATCAGTATGACAGGCTGTATGATCATCTTGATAAAAACGGAACAGGTTTTAGCCAGGAGACAAGGCGCACTTATGCTGCGGAGGCATTTGCAGTCAGTTCAGAATATGATACTGATATTTTCAATTACTTTAACCGGGACGAGGCCATTGATAAATTCAGGACGAGTATTTCCGAAAGCAGGATGCTCAGGTATGGTGAAAATCCTCATCAGAGAGGAATATTTTATGGAAGACTGGATGAAATGTTTGATCAGATTCACGGGAAGGAAATATCACACAATAACCTTCTGGATATTGATGCTGCCGTCAGCCTGATAAATGAGTTTGAAGAGACCAGCTTTGCAGTTTTGAAGCATAATAATGCCTGTGGTCTTGCTTCCAGGGATGACCTTACAGAGGCATGGAAGGATGCCCTGGCAGGTGATCCTCTTTCTGCTTTTGGTGGTGTGCTTATTGCCAACAGGGAGATTGATGCTGTCACTGCTGCAGAGATTGATAAGATTTTCTTTGAAGTAATAATTGCTCCTTCTTACAATGAGGAAGCACTTGAAATATTAAAGCACAAAAAGAACAGGATTATACTTGTACAGAAGGAAACAGAATTACCCGGCGATACTTACCGAACAGTTTTAAACGGTGTGTTGTGGCAGGAAAGGGATACAAAGACAGAGAGCGGATCCGACATGGAAACTGTTACTGGTAAATCACCTGATAAGAGAGAGATTACTGACCTTGCTTTTGCCAACAAGATAGTTAAACAAAGCAAGTCAAACACTATTGTGCTGGCTGCAAACAAGCAGCTTATTGCAAGTGGCGTTGGTATGACATCCCGTGTTGATGCACTTAAATTTGCCATAGAGAAGGCTAAGGGATTCGGCTTTAAGCTTGAGGGTGCTGTTATGGCATCGGATGCTTTCTTCCCCTTCCCGGACAGTGTTGAGATAGCTCATAAGGAAGGTATTAAGGCTGTTATACAACCGGGAGGCTCTGTAAGGGACAAACTGTCTGTTGACTTTTGTAACGAGAACGGAATGTCCATGGTGTTTACAGGGACAAGACATTTTAAACACTAGAATATTATTTAATTACTTACCAGATGGGGATATTTTCATTTTTAACACAGGAGATTGCCATTGACCTCGGTACGGCAAATACCATTATTATTCATAACGATAAAATTGTTGTTGATGAACCTTCAATTGTAGCTGTTGACAGGAACACGGGTAAATTGATAGCAATAGGGGAGAAGGCAAGGCAGATGCACGGGAAGACTCACGAGAACATCAGAACAGTAAGACCTTTGAGGGATGGTGTTATAGCCGACTTTAATGCAGCCGAGCAAATGATACGTGGCATGATAAAGATGATCAATAAAGGATCAAGCCTGTTTGCTCCAACACTTAAAATGGTTGTTTGTATCCCTTCCGGCAGTACTGAGGTGGAAATCAGGGCGGTACGTGACTCTTCCGAACATGCCGGTGGCAGGGATGTTTACCTCATATATGAGCCAATGGCTGCTGCTATTGGTATAGGCCTCGATGTGGAAGCGCCTGAAGGCTGCATGGTAGTTGATATCGGAGGAGGTACAACTGAGATAGCAGTAATAGCACTGGGAGGGATTGTTTGTAACAAATCGATAAGGACTGCCGGTGATGGTTTTACTCTGGATATCCAGTCGTATATGAGGCATCAGCATAATATCAAAATAGGGGAGCGGACAGCTGAAGAGATAAAACTGAATGTAGGGGCAGCTTTACCCTCAATTGAGGAGCCTCCGGCCGATTATATTGTAAGGGGACCGAACCTTATGACTGCAATGCCGGTTGAGATACCCGTATCATACCAGGAGATCTCTCATTGTCTTGATAAATCAATATCCAAGGTGGAAACGGCAATACTTAGTGTGCTTGAACAAACGCCTCCTGAATTATATGCTGACATAGTGGCAAAGGGAGTATTCCTGGCTGGTGGAGGTGCCCTGCTCAGGGGACTGTCAAAAAGATTAAGCGATAAAATTAGTATACCATTTCATGTGGCTGAAGATCCGTTGCATGCAGTGGCAAGGGGAACAGGGGTAGCTCTGAAGAACTCAGATAAATTCTCGTTCCTTATGAGATAATACCGGGGGTGATATATGAGAAGTCTGTTAAACTTCCTGAAAAAGTATGGTAATGTTTTGCTATTCCTTCTGCTGGAAGCAATAGCCATTTACCTTCTTACCGTAAAACCTGATTATCATAAAATAAAAATAACCAGGATAGTTAATGCTTCAGCTTCAGTATTACAGGAAAGACTTAACCTTGCATCTGATTATTTTGTGCTGAATGAGATAAATCAGCAGCTGAGGAAGGAGAACAGGGAGCTGAAGAACAGGCTGGAGAGAGTTTATAACACTGAATCATTACAGACATTTGAAGCAACTGATTCAGTCTACAGGCAGAAGTATGTTTATGTTCAGGCAAGGGTAGTCAACAACAGTGTTAATAAGCAAAAGAATTATATTACCCTGGATAAGGGGAAACTTGAAGGGATAAGCGAAGATATGGCGGTGATAGGTCCGGATGGTATCGTGGGCCTGGTTGTTGAAGCAGGTAAAAACTATTCTGTCGCCATGTCAGCCCTCAACCTGGACTTCAGGTTATCCGCACGCCTTAGTAAGAATAATTATTTCGGATCATTAAATTGGGAAGGTGTTGATGTAAACACCATGGTGCTAAATGAGATACCTCAGCATGTCAGTGTTGAGCAGGGCGACACAATAGAAACAACAGGTTATTCAGCTTATTTCCCGGAAGGAGTTATGGTTGGTACGGTAAAGGCATTCAATGAGGGAGGAGGGGATTTCTATGATATTGATGTTGAGTTAGCTACCGGTTTTAAGAAACTGAATAACGTATACGTGGTGATCAACCTTGAAAAGAATGATCAGACAGATGTTGAACAGAAAATAAATACGGAGCAGCGGAGGTGATATGCTTAACGATATACTAAGATATACGGGTCTTTTTATTGTGCTCCTGGCAATACAGGTACTGCTGATGAATAATATTCAATTCAGCGGTTATGTAAATCCCTATGTCTACATACTTTTCATATTGCTCCTTCCTTTTGAAATTCCATCATGGATGGTACTGCTCCTGTCTTTTGCCACCGGCCTGGTAATTGATGTAAGTTCCGGGACCCTGGGGCTTCATACCGCTGCAACAGTTTTTGCAGGTTTTTCAAGGCCATGGGTGCTAAAGCTTATTGCCCCTCATGACGGGTATGAGACGGGAGATTTACCGGGGATGAAAACATATGGCTTCAGGTGGTTTATCCCATATATTATCATAATTACCCTCTTACATCATTTTGCACTGTTTTACCTGGAAGTTTTCCGCTTTGACTACTTTTTCAGGACTTTGCTGAGAGTAATATCCAGTAGTGGATTTACCGTTTTATTTATTATAATAATACAGGCATTAATAGTCAGGAGGTAGCCTTGGAAACCAAAAAGAACATATTCGACGGCAGGAAATTATTTTTTTATGCGGTAATATTGATAGGTGCCCTGGTACTTCTGGTCAGGCTGTTTGCCCTGCAGGTAGTTGATGATTCTTACAGGACCTCGGCAGAAAACAATGTTCTGAGGTACGTTACTCAGTATCCTGCCAGGGGGCTTATCTACGACAGGGATGGAGAATTACTGGTATTTAACCAGGCAGCATATGACCTTATGGTTATACCCGGTCAGACTGCGGATATTGATACAACGGAACTATGTTCAATCCTTGAGATAGACCGGGATGCATTTGTCAGAAAAATGGATGAAGCCCGGGTTTTTTCAAGATATGCACCTTCTATCTTCCTGAAAATGGTATCTGCCGAAACATATGCACGTTTGCAGGAAGTGTTGTTCAAGTACCCTGGTTTTTATGTACAGACACGTACTCTCCGTAAATATTCTTACCCTTCTGCAGCTCATGCCCTGGGCTATGTGGGGGAGGTTAACAGCAATGAAATTGAAAGCAATCCTTACTACAGGGCAGGTGATTACATTGGTAAAAACGGCATCGAAAAAACATATGAGAAATACCTGAGGGGAAAGAAAGGGTTGAAAATTTACCTTGTTGATGTTTATAACAGGATCAAAGGTCTTTACCAGGAAGGCAGGTATGATACTGTTCCTGTACCGGGGAAAAACCTGGTTACTACCCTTGATATTGACCTTCAGCGCTATGGAGAAAAGCTTATGGGGGATAAGAACGGGAGTATTGTTGCTATTGAGCCATCCACAGGTGAGGTGCTGGCCCTTATTTCCACTCCTGACTATGACCCCTCTCTGCTGGTAGGAAGGATTAGATCTGAGAATTACCGTAAGCTCCAGGGAGACACACTTGAGCCCTTATTTAACAGGGCATTGATGGCATCCTATCCTCCGGGTTCCACTTTTAAGCCTGTCAACGGATTGATAGCCCTGCAGGAGGGAGCTATTTACCGCAATTATGAATATTTTTGTGACAACGGTTATTATGCTCCCGGTATTCATGTCGGTTGTCACCATTTTGCTTCTTTTAACCTGCCGCAGGCAATTACAGCATCGTGTAATGCATATTTCTGTAATGCCTTCAGGAGAACCCTTGACAGTCCTGATTATGAATCAACAGCAGAAGGATTAACAAAATGGCGCTCCTATCTGTCTGAATTTGGATTCGGATCAAAACTGGGGATTGACTTTCCCAATGAACTCACTGGTTTTGTACCCCGGGCTTCTTTTTATGATAACATATACGGAAGGGGCAGGTGGAATGCACTGACCGTTCTTTCAATGGCTATAGGCCAGGGAGAACTTGGAACAACACCATTGCAGATGGCCAATATGACAGCTTCAATTGCCAACAGGGGACATTATTATACACCTCATATTATTAAATCAATTGATGATGATGAAGAGGCAGTGGATGATCGGTTCAGGGCAAAGCATGAGATAAGTATTGATTCTGCACATTTCGAAGTGATAGTGGAAGGAATGAAAGGTGTTGTAAATGGGGGCGAAGGTGCTACTGCACGATGGGTAGCCATAAGGGACCTTGTAATGTGCGGGAAGACCGGAACGGCTGAGAATCCGCACGGTCCCGATCATTCAATTTTCGTGGCATTTGCCCCTGATAAGAATCCCAGGATTGCAATTGCAGTATACGTGGAAAACACCGGTTTTGGTTCAACATTTGCTGCACCCGTGGCAAGCCTGATGGTTGAAAAGTATATTAAGGGAGATACTGAGAATAAGTGGCTTGAAAATTACATCCTTAATCCTCCCGAACCTGTTAACAGTGAGGAAGAAAATGCAGGCGAAGAAGAGGAGGAGGAAGGAGATAAGGAAAAGGAAGATGAAGAGGAGAATTAACATATTATCCAATATAGACTGGATAGTGGTGTTGCTATACCTGCTGTTCGTTATTTTTGGCTGGGTTAATATTTATGCAGCCGGTTACAGTGACGAATATTCGGGTATCATGGACCTGAGCCAGAGATATGGTAAGCAAATGATGTTTATCTTTGCAGCCTTCCTTATGGCAATAATAATAATGGCCATTGACAGCCGCTTTTATATTTTCTTTGCGTACATAATATATTCAATTTTCTTTATTATGCTGGTGGCTGTATTGCTGCTGGGTAAGGAAATTAACGGTGCAAGGTCCTGGTTTGAGCTGGGTAATTTCAGTCTTCAGCCTGCCGAGTTTGCAAAATTTGCAACAGCTCTTGCCCTGGCAAGGTATCTTTCCAAATCAGGACGAGACCTGGGTTCTTTCAGAACCCTCTTAATTTCACTGGTCATTATCTTCCTGCCTGCTGCCCTAATCGAAATTCAGCCTGACCTGGGATCCACAATGATATTTTTCTCACTTGTGCTTGTTCTCTTCAGGGAAGGATTATCACCGTATTATTTTATCATAGGTATACTGGCAGCCATTTTATTTATTGCCACTTTACTGGTTGATGGTATATATATTTATTCAGGTCTTGTACTTTCCGGTTTTATTTACCATCTCCTGGCGGGAAGGGGAGTATCCTACAGTATCAAGGGATTGTTGATCTACATTTTAACAGGAATAGTGCTCTATGGTATATTTTATTTCCTGTCTGTAAACGTGGACATCGAAGTTATTTTTATGATTGCCCTTGTAATATCGGGGCTGGTATACTCATATTATGTCTTCCGGCATAAAGCTAAATATGTGCTTATTTTACTGGCCTTTATGCTGGGAAGTATGATCTTTTCATATTCCGTCGATTATGCTTTTAATAATATTCTTTTACCTCACCAGCAAACAAGAATTAATGTTGTCCTGGGTGTGGAATCGGATCCTTCGGGTGCAGGGTATAATCTCAACCAGTCAAAGATATCAATAGGATCAGGAGGGATGTGGGGTAAAGGTTTTTTAAAGGGCACACAGACAAAATTTAAATTTGTTCCTGAACAGAGCACTGATTTTATTTTTTGCACTGTTGGAGAAGAGTGGGGATTTGCCGGCGCAGGACTGGTTGTGATCCTTTTTTCTTTTTTCCTTATGAGGCTGTTATGGCTGGCTGAACGGCAACGATCAACTTTTACAAGGATTTACGGCTACTCTGTTATTTCAATTTTCCTCTTCCACTTTCTTATAAATATTGGTATGACAATGGGACTTGTTCCCGTAATAGGAATACCCCTGCCATTTTTCAGCTATGGAGGATCTTCACTCTGGGGATTTACCATACTGCTTTTTATATTCCTCAGACTGGATGCCAGTCGTAATGAGTACCTTGTTTGATGGCGGGGATGTAGCGACGAAGCGACGAAGTGACGAAGCGACGAAGTGACGAAAATTTAAGATCAACGATTTATGAATTAAGAAATATTGATATAAAGTTGCATCTTTTATAGATATTGGTAGATGCGGCATGCCTGCCGCATCAGGGATACAAGCAGAGAGGAGAGCGAAAAGCGAATAGCGAAGAGTGAATAGATCAAAACGGCATTGTGATACGCTGGTTGAGGGGTATGCCAAAGTCTTTTTCGACATAGTCAATAAGCTGCGGAAAGAATTCCATAAAATCTTCTCCGAGGCTATAGTAATTCTTCTTGAATGTTTTAATGGCAAATTTTGATTCGTTTGGCAGGCTGGTACGCCTGCTCAGCGCATTAAACACCTGGCGCAGTCCCTTGCTCGTTTTATATGATTCTATCCAGTTGTTAATAATAAAAAACGGGAAACGGTCTTTTACCTTTGGGGGAAGAATATCATAATTGTTGACCATTGCCCGGTAAAACTGGTAAGTAATACTCTCCAGCGGACGGCGTGAAAAAGTATCCCATTCTTTTGTCAGGTAATGATCGTAGAGTATATCTGTTACAACGCCTGCATATTTATGATACTTGCGTGTAAAAACCATTTTACTCCTGTGAACCACGGGGTGCCGGTCAGTAAAGTCATCAATATGCCTGTGAAGGATAATACCTTTTTTTACCAGTTCAGGGTATTTAAGGTAATCCCTGCCCTTGACGTAATCACCAATATAATTCCCAATGATGATTTCGTCGGAGTCGCCGGATAGATATATGTGGGCAAGGACATTCATCGGGTTTTTAAAATATCATTTTTCAGGTTGCAGGCAAATAAACTTTTTTTTAGATACCCTTTAATATTTTCTTTAACATATTTTGAGAGTAACGCAATAAACATACCAAAGTTCAGCAGGTCAGAAGATTGGGTTGGTTTAAATCTGCTAATAAAAATTTACTCAAATATAAGGAAATTAACCAGTTAAATTATAAATTTGTTGATTCTATTTTTCAATTGGACCTATAAAATCTTAACGTTTAATCAAAATAATATTATGAAAAAGAATGTTATAATAATTGGAGCAGCGGGTAGGGATTTTCACAATTTCAATACTTATTACCGCGATAATGAGGATTATAATGTTGTTGCATTCACAGCAGCACAGATTCCTGATATTGATGGAAGAAAATATCCGAAGGAGCTGGCAGGCAAGTTATATCCGGATGGGATACCCATTTATGCTGAAGATAATCTTCCCCGTCTTATTAAAGAGCTTGAGGTAGATGATTGTGCTTTTTCCTACAGCGATGTAACTTACGAAAAGGTTATGTCTGTTAGCGCTATAGTAAACGCTGCAGGTGCCAATTTTGTACTTCTTGGCCCCGGTGATACAATGGTTAAAAGCACTAAGCCGGTTATTGCAGTTGGTGCGATACGTACCGGTTGTGGTAAAAGCCAGACATCACGAAGGGTAATTGAACTACTGATGGAAAAAGGTTTGAAGGTTGTAGCCGTAAGGCACCCGATGCCATATGGTGATCTTAATGCACAGAAGGTTCAAAGGTTTGCCGAGGTAAGCGACCTCGAAAAGCATAAGTGTACCATTGAAGAGATGGAAGAATATGAACCTCATGTAGTCAGGGGAAATGTTATTTATGCCGGTGTTGATTATGAAGCTATACTGAGGGAAGCAGAGAAAGATCCCAAAGGATGTGATGTTGTTCTATGGGATGGTGGTAACAATGATTTTCCTTTCTACAAGCCTGATCTTACCATAACAGTTGTTGACCCGCACAGGGCAGGCCACGAATTAAGATATTATCCCGGTGAAGTTACTCTGAGACTTGCCGATGTGGTTGTTATAAACAAGATGGACAGCAGTGCACCCGAAGATATTGAAACAGTAAGAGAGAGTATCCGTAAGGTAGCACCGGAAGCAACTGTAGTAGATGGTGCATCCCCGATAAAAGTGGACGACCCTTCAGTTATTAAGGGAAAGAAAGTACTTGTTGTTGAGGATGGCCCGACACTCACTCACGGGGAGATGAAGATTGGTGCAGGTGTAGTGGCTGCCCAGAAATTCGGAGCCAGTGAGATGGTTGACCCGAGGCCTTATACTGTTGGCAAACTGTCAGAGACATTTGAGATTTATCCTGAGATAGGTACACTTCTTCCTGCAATGGGTTACGGTGAGCAGCAATTGAAAGATCTCGAAGAAACAATCAACAATACTGATTGTGATTCAGTAGTAATAGGAACTCCAATAGACCTTAACAGGATTATCAATATTAAGAAGCCTAATACAAGGGTGTATTATGATCTGCAGGAGATTGGTTATCCCAACCTTTCCGAAGTGGTTGATGATTTTGTCAGGAAGCATAATTTATAACATTATATATCTGAAAAAGAAGGGGTGCCGCCAGGCACCTTTTTTTATTCAGGTTTGCCAAGAAGCCTGAACATATTCTTTTTGTATGCTTCCACACCAGGTTGGTTAAAAGGGTTAACACCAAGGATATATCCGCTTATGGCGCATGATATTTCAAAAAAGTAAAGCAGGCTGCCAAGCCAGTTTTCAGTTATGGCAGGCAGTAATATCCTGGTTACCGGAACCCCTCCTTCACGGTGAGCCATTACAGTTCCTTCTTCTGCCCTGGCATTCACTTCTGACAGTCGTTTACCTGCAAGGAAGTTAAGATTATCAAGGTTATCTTTATCGTGTGGTATTGTAAGTTTGGAGGAGTGTTCTTTAACTGAAACAACCGTTTCCATAATAAACCTTTCCCCATCCTGCATGTACTGGCCCATTGAATGAAGGTCTGTGGTGAAATTAGCGGAGGCAGGGAATATGCCCCTCCCGCTTTTTCCCTCACTCTCACCAACCAGTTGCTTCCACCACTCCAAAATATACTGGAGGGAGGGTTCATAGTTGACAAGCATTTCAATGTATTTACCTTTCTTATAAAGGATGGTGCGGATTGCAGCATATGTCAATGCCGGGTTAGTGACTGACCTGTTGTCGCGTGTGTTTTTAACCATTGAGACTGCTCCCCTTATCAGTTCACGGATATCCAATCCTGCAACAGCTATAGGCAGCAGCCCAACAGGTGTAAGTACTGAATACCTGCCACCAACATTGTTCGGGATAATGAAGGTATCATATCCTTCGATTTCTGCAAGTTTTCGAAGGGCTCCTTTTTCTTTATCTGTGACGGCCACAATATGATTCCTGGCTGCTTTATTACTTACTTTTGATTCAAGGAGCTTTCTCAGTATCCTGAAGGCAATAGCCGGTTCGGTTGTTGTACCCGATTTTGATATAACTATTATGTTGAAAGTTCTGTCTGAGAGGTATTCCTTTATTACAGACAGGTATTCTTCACTGATATTCTGACCTGCAAATAATACTTCATGTTCATTTTCCTTACCGGGTATATTGACCGGGGGCTTCAGGGCTTCAATAACAGCTTTTGCCCCCAGGTATGATCCTCCTATTCCAATAACAACCGTAATATCTGACTGCTTTCTTAAGCGCTGTGCTGTTTTTTCTATTTTTTCAATATCCCCGGATGCGTTCTCCGGTAAATCCAGCCAGCCGGTAAACTCATTACCTTCACCTGTTCTGTTAACCAGTTTATCAAGCTGGCTTATAGATCTTATGGTTTCTTCGGTAATCTCTTTTTCTGTTATAAAGTCAAGGCAGTTGCTGTAATCAATTTCTACTTTCATCTGTTTATTTTAGTATTTTTATCAGTTCATTGAATTCCCCGGAAGGATTGGCTTTTTCATATAGTATCCTGTAAACTGTGTCTGCAACAGGGATATTAACCCTGAGCGATTGGTTTATTTCATTTATACAATCCGAGGCATAATAACCTTCGGCTACCATTTCCATTTCCATGCGGGTAAAATGTACAGAGTACCCCCTGCCAATCATATTGCCAAAGGTCCTGTTCCTGCTGAATTTGGAATATGCAGTAACAAGAAGGTCGCCCAGGTAGGCTGAACTGTTAATATCACGATCATTACTATAGATTGCCCTGATGAAATTCCTCATTTCAGTTACGGCATTAGCTATAAGAACGGCCTGGAAATTATCTCCGTATCCAAGTCCTTGTGCGATTCCTGCAGCTATTGCATAAATATTTTTTATGACTGCTGCATATTCAGTGCCGGTTATATCATTTGATATAACAGTCCTCAGGTAATAATTCTCCAGCAGCCCGGATATCCTGACTGCCTTACTGCTGTCCTTTGACGCAATCGTAAGGTAAGTTAACTTCTCCATTGCAATTTCTTCAGCATGAGTGGGCCCTGTGAGGACAACAAGGTTATCATAGGGCAAAGAATAATTATTATGAAGGAAATCGCCTACTATCTGGTTATACTCGGGTACAATACCTTTAATTGCCGAACATACAGTTTTTCCGCTTATATCAACCATCAGTCCTTCGAGGCTGCCTTTCAGAAAGGCAGAGGGAATGACAAGGATGATAGTGTGTGAGTTATCAAAGGCATGGTTAATATCATTTGTAAGGTGTATATTATCGAGCTTATGATTAACCATGCTCAGGTAGCGGGGATTGTTTTTATGCACAAGGATATGATCAATGATCTCCTGTTCATGGATATACCATGTAATCCCCGATGCATTACCGGAGAGCATTTTCACAAGTGCGGTAGCCCAACTTCCTGAACCTATTACCGATACTTCAGTCTTTGCTGCAGCCATAAAAACATTTTGCAGCAAAGTTAATCATTGCTGCAAAAGAAATTGCAGGGACACATAAAATTATGTCCCTGCAATAATAATAATTGGAATATATATTGTGATTTATATTGCCTGTCCGCAACTTATCTATTTCCTTACCACATCACCGCCGCTTGATGATCTTGCATCAACATGTTCAGGGTTTCCATAGTAATAGATATCACCTGCACTGCTTGCCCTGGCCCTGAGTTTCTCTGTAACGGTAATTTTTATATCACCTGCACTTGAAGATCTTAGCTCAGCCTCTTTTACTTCAAGGTCATAAGCTTTAATATCGCCTGCACTGCTTGTTGATGCATTAACGTAGTCTGCCGTACCCTTGAGGGTTATGTCGCCTGCGCTGCTTGTTTTCAGATAGAGTTCTTTTGCATAGACTTCCAGTTTTACATCACCTGAGCTGCTGGTTGATATTTTAAGGCTTTCTGTTTTAACAGGTGTTTCACCAATTACATCACCTGCACTCGATGTACGTATATATTCAACTTTCTCCATTGTAACATACACTCTCATTCTTTTGGCCTTACGAATGCTGACATCATCGGGATATACTTCCAGGATACCCTTATCCACTTTTGTTACTATGTATTCAAGCAGATTATCATCAGCTTCCACAACAACATTATGGCCTTTACCCTGGGTGATGTAGACATCTATAGATGAGCTTGTTTTGACCCCGGTAAAAGATCCCACTTCTCTATTTTCTTTTTCAATATTGCCGCTGCCCCTTACTCTGTTCCAGAACTGGGCGTTTGTACTGCTAATTGTTGTTACGCATAAAACTGTAACGAATACTAACTTCAGGCTTTTCATTTTTCTGACACGTTTTTAATTGTTTAACTTCTATCCTAAAGACATGACATTAGCAATAGTGATGCATAGTAATAAAAAAAATCCCGCCGTTAAGCGGGATTGTAATTAATATTATAGAAACCCTGGTTACAATTCAAGTGCTTTATCGAATCTCCTGTTAACCTCATCCCAGTTAATAACATTCCAGAAAGCTGAAACATAATCAGGCCTCTTGTTCTGGTACTTAAGATAGTAGGCATGTTCCCAGACATCAAGTGCAAGCAGTGGAGTGCCTCTTAGTTCGGAAACATCCATTAAGGGGTTATCCTGGTTAGGGGTACTTCCTACAAAGAGTTTCTTTTTCGCATCCATTACGAGCCAGGCCCAGCCGCTGCCAAAACGTGTGGCTGCTGCCCTGTTAAACTCTTCCCGGAATTTTTCCCATGATCCGAAAGCATCTTCAATAGCTTTCTTAAGCTTATCTGATGGCCTGGTTTTCTTTCCACTCATATTATTCCAGAAGAGGGTATGATTATAAAAGCCTCCTCCGTTGTTTCTTATGCCTGTGGGTAGCTTTGATACCCCTGCAAACAACTTAGACATTGGTGTGGAAGCATGATCAGTTCCTTCAATGGCTGCCATAAACTTCTTGAAATAACCACGATGATGCCTGTCGTAATGGATCTCCATAGTCATTTTATCAATATGAGGTTCGAGAGCATCAAATGAGTATGGCAGTTCAGGGAACTCATGTCCTTTAAAATTACCCTTGTCATCAATTGAGAAATCAAATACGGGAGTTGCCAGCAGTTCGTGCGGAAGCGCAACTGCAACAGCTCCAAGTCCTACAGTGCTTAAAAATTTTCTTCTTTCCATAGTTATATAGTTTTTGTTTTACTAACAACACAGGAAGAAGAATGTTTATTAAATATCCAGGCCATCCATTTACACATGGAACCGGGCAGGGCAAGCTCGACGAATCCCTGCGTCAAGGGTCTGGATACCCGCGCCAGCGGGGGGAGTCAATACTGGATTATTGGATCCGCATTCCATTAAAATTTTCCCGGTCTTTTCCAGCGAACCGGTGGCTCAGGTTCTTTTTTTAGTTCTACCCCTTCTGTTTCCAACAGCTTAAGTGCTTCCTCAACGGCTCTCAGCAGCTGCGGGTCGTTGCCTTTTGCTTCCGCTGCGGGATCCTGCATAACATGTATGTCGGGGGCAACACCTTCTGCTTCAACAGCCCATTCACCGTCTGTATCAAAGAAGCCTCCGCGGGGAGCTACCATTCGCCCGCCATCAATAAAGGGGGGTGTATCCCATGTTCCTACAAGTCCACCCCAGGTACGTGTACCGATTAGAGGGCCAATATTCTTTTCCCTGAACATATAGGGCATCAGGTCGCCTCCTGATCCGGCCATCTCGTTTATTATCATGACTTTTGGGCCCCACAATCCTGCCATCGGGGTAGTAAATGGACGCCTGTCAATAGTTTTTGAGTTAAAATACCCCAGCAGTTCTCTCGATAAAATATCGATAATATAATCTGCAGCTGAACCGCCTCCATTGTTTCTTTCATCAATAATTGCACCCTTCCTGTCCTGCTGGGCAAAATAGTAGCGGTTAAAGTTATTGAAACCCCCACGGCCTGTGTTAGGCAACCATACATATGCAAGCCTGCCATCAGACAGTCTGTCAACCAGCCTCCTGTTGCTTTCAACCCAGTCTGCTGTTCTGAGCCTTGATTCGTTACTGACAGGAATAAGCATTATTTCGTGTGAATTATCTCCTTCGGGGTTATCAGCCAGTGTAATTGTGGTATGCAAACCTGCAGTTCCTTCGAAGTACCTGTAAATATTATCACCAGGTTTAATGTTTTTCCCGTTAACCGCCAGTATATTATCTCCTTCTTCCACCTCAAGTCCGGGCTGTGCAAGAGGGGCATCATATCCCGGGTTCCAGCTTTCACCATCATATATCTTTTTGATAAAGTGCACGCCGTCTTTTGTCCAGATATCAGCACCCAAAAGACCTACAGGCACTCTTTCCACATCCGGGAAATCGCCTCCCCTTGTGAAGGAATGGCCTACGGCTACCTCTCCTCCGAGGATGTCAATGATATAATTAAGATCGGAACGGTGTCTTACATGTTTAACCCAGGGCTTATACCAGTTATATATTTCATTCCATGGTGCACCATGTACATTATCAACATAGAGGAAGTCTCTCTGGTATCTCCATCCTTCTGTGAATATCTGTTGCCATTCCAGTTTTGGGTCAATCTTTATTTTCATTCCGGCAAGATCAAGTTTGCCTTTGCTGTTCCCTTTAACAGGGGCGGCCGTGGATTCTATTGTCCACGCATTACCTGTTCTAAAAAGAATTTTTTTCCTGTCAGGTGATATTGTTGCGGCAGATACTTTTTCCAGGAAGTCAATTCTTTCCTGTTTTTTGATATCATACTTATGCAGCATTGCGGTCCTTTGACCTTCAGGCATTTCCATTATAAAAACAGAGTTTTCCGGTCCGGGAAGCAGGCTTGTATAGTTTTTATCAGGCATATCAATTGCCAGTATCCTGCCCTCTATACCTTCCGGGTCAATATCTACTTTTACATCATCCTGTTCTTGTTCCTTTTTATTTTTGCTGTCTTTTTTTCCTTTGCTCTTGTCTTTGCCAGATTCATCGTCAGGGGCTGTTTCTTTGTCGCTTTCAGGCAGGAAGGGACTGTCAGTTTCATCCGAAAGGACAGCCATATACACTGAGCGGGTAGTTACCACATCATATCCGCTCATATCAAGCCATCCGCTGGCAAGCCCGTAATTGGTACTTGCAAGGAAATACAGGTACTTACCTGATTCATCCCAAACGGGGCTCAGGGCATCTGCCATACCATCGGTAAGCTGGTGCTTTTCACCATTTTCCACATTGTAAACAAAGACTGCCTTATACTGGTTGCCCAGTATTTTTGCATAAGCTATCCACTTACTGTCCGGCGACCATACCGGGTTCATGGTCCGGTTGGGATGTGCGTAAGTGTCAGAATCGGCTATTTTCACATTTCCTGTTTCCAGGTTAATAATATGCAATTTGTAATGGGTATCCGTAAATGCAATATATTTCGCATCGGGTGACCAGGCGGGTCTGAAGAAGAATGATGCTTCGGGAATGGGGTATGTCCTCCTTCCTGACAGGCCGTCCTGTCCGCTTACAACCAGCCTGTATTCACCACTTTCATCATTAAACCACGCAATTTTATCACCCCGGGGAGACCAGGCCGGGTACCTGTCTGCTGCACCGGGACTGTTAGTAAGATTTTTCCAGCTTCCTTTTTCTGCCGGGACACTCATTATTTCGCCCCTGTATTCAAAGAGGGCTCTTTTACCCGTTGCAGATAATTTTGCATTCATCAGGCTCGCAGGGTTAACCTCCTCCCAGCGTATTCTTGCCCAGTGAAAATCGCCTCTTACATTTATCTCCAGTGTACTGGTTTCATCGTTCATGGGATTAAGGATGTGCAACCGTCCTCCCTGTTCATAGATGATCTTATCATTTCCGGCATCGATGCTTTTTACATCAAACTGTACATGGTGGGTATGTTGTTTCAGCTCATCTGTTTCGATATCATAGGACCATATATTTGCAGTATAGTCTCTTTCAGAAACAAAGAAAACTTTTTTGTCCAACCACACGGGGTCCATATGTCTTTCGTTATCGCTGCGTGGTGTTTGCTGTAGTTCCATTGTTTCAAGGTTAACTATCCAGACCGGCTGCGCCTGTCCTCCCCTGTAGTTCCTCCATTCGCTGTCCCACAGGGTGATAGGTGTATAAGCCAGGTATTTACCGTCACTGGAGAGTTCGCCATAGGCAGATCTGACAACCGGCAGCGGCACGGGCATCCCATCGTCAACGGAGATAGAATACAGCCGGTTTGCTTTTGACGGCCTTCCTTCCCGACCCGATCTGAAAACAACACTTTTCCCATCAGGGGTCCAGCCCTGTACCTCATCGGTTCCGGGATGCCAGGTAAGTCTCTTTGCTTCACCTCCTTCAACGGGAATAAGGTAAACATCATTATTGCCATCGTACTGACCGGTAAAAGCAATTAGTTTTCCGTCAGGAGAAAAATGGGGCGAGGTCTCTGCTCCAACCGATGAAGTGAGCCGGTGGGCATCACCGCCATTTATTGAGCATGACCACAGGTCATTGGCATATACAAAAACAATATTATCATTGCTGATTGAGGGTTGCCTTAAGAGCATTGTGCCCTGCGTAAAAGCAGTAAGACCAGCGGATAAGGCCAATAGTAGAACAGTAATACGTTTCATTTTTCTATGTTTTATTAAAAGTCTGTTTCAGACCGGTGATTCGTTTAACTTAACATAAATATATAATATATTTTCTTATAACTTGGTATCAGAAAAATCATTAACATAATAATAGCTTAAGAAAAGGAGATCAGAAATGATAAGTAAATATTTAAAAGATATTCCAAAGCTTGAGATGTCACTGTTGCCGACGCCGGTACACAGGCTGAATAATCTATCGGGACGTCTTGCAATGGATTTATATTGTAAGAGGGATGACCTTACAGCCTTTGCTTTTGGGGGAAATAAGACGCGCAAACTTGATTACCTTATATCTGATGCAATAAATTCCGGTTATGATTCTATAGTGACTTTCGGTGCCATACAATCCAACTGGTGCAGGATGACTTCTACGGCCGGTGCGGTAAGCGGTCTGGATGTTCACCTAATATTATCGGGGGAGAAGCCACCGAAAGCAACGGCTAACCTGTTACTGGATACCCTGGCGGGGGCTGATATAACTTATGTTAACAGTACTGACAGGGATGATCTTGTTAAGGAGGCGGATAAAAAGATCAACGAATTAAAGAAGCAGGGCAGAAAACCCTTTTACATGCCTGTAGGCGGATCGGTAGCCAGGGGGTCCCTGGGTTATGTGCAGGCCATGGATGAGATACTTGAGTTTTCAGAAAGCCATTCAGTTAGATTCAGTGATATAGTGCTTGCTTCAGGATCATCAGGTACGCAGGCAGGCCTGATCGCAGGTCAGCTGATTAGTGGCTGGGAAGGCAGGATTACCGGTATGGCCGTTTCCAGGAGCAGGGGTGAGCAGTCCGGAAAAGTATTTAAAGTGGCCAGTGACACCCTTGACCTGCTTGGGTATAAGTACAGTGAGGATCATCTCAGGTCGCTTGTGCATGTAGATGACAATTACCTGGGGAAAGGATACAGGGAGCTTACTGACAGTTGCTCCGGGGCGATAAAGGAATTTGCCCGCTATGAGGGTGTTTTCCTGGATGAGGTATATACGGGTAAAGCAGCTGCAGGGTTGATTGACTATGCGCGCAGGGGTGCATTTGGTGAAGGTAATTCAGTCCTGTTTATTCATACCGGAGGCAATATTCAGTTATTTGAGTAAAAAAAGAAGGGACTGTCTGCGGGCAGTCCCTTTTTATCCCAGTGAAAGAATTTACCAAACCTAAAACATGGTCTATTTATGATTCAACCGGGAATATCATGATATCATAGCTATGCTTTTTTCGATTTCTTCATTGCTCAGTTCATGGTCCTCAAGATCATCTGAAAAATACTTTTCGTATGAACCCAGGTCCAGATGTCCGTGTCCTGAGAGGTTAAACAGTATTGTTTGAGGTGTTCCTGCCTCATCGCACCTGCGTGCCTCATCCACGGCACCTGTAATTGCATAAGTAGCCTCAGGGGCAGGAATAATACCTTCACTCCTGGCAAACATAACTCCATTATTGAAGCAGTCTTTCTGGTATTTTGACTGGGCTTCAATCAGGCCGTCCTTAAGCAACTGGCTGACGATAACGCCGGCACCATGATACCTCAGTCCTCCTGCATGAATTTTTGCAGGAACAAAATTATGACCGAGGGTGTACATTGCCAGGAGGGGAGTCAGTCCTACCGAATCTCCGTAGTCGTACATGAATTTGCCTCGTGTGAGTTTGGGGCATGATGCGGGTTCTATAGCTATGGCACGTGTCTTTTTTCCTTTAAGGATATTTTCCCTGACAAAAGGGAAGGATATACCTGCAAAATTGGAGCCGCCGCCGAAACATCCAACTACTATATCAGGATAGTCGCCTGCCATTTCCATCTGCAGCAGGGCTTCTTCACCTATGATTGTCTGATGCAGCAGGACATGGTTCAGGACAGAACCGAGTGAATATTTCACTTCCGGATCTTTTGCTGCCCTTTCCACTGCCTCGGAGATGGCTATGCCCAGGCTTCCCGGTGAATCAGGGTTAGCTGCCAGGATCTTCCTTCCTGCATCGGTAAGATTACTGGGTGAGGCAATGGCATTTGCACCGTAGGTATTCATCATAAGTTTCCGGTATGGCTTTTGGTTAAAACTGACCTTAACCATATATACTTCCAGGTCTATACCGAACTGTTTACAGGCAAAACTCAGGGCTGATCCCCACTGGCCGGCCCCGGTTTCTGTTGACATTTTCTTTACCCCTTCAACTTTGTTGTAATAAGCCTGTGCAATTGCTGTATTGGCTTTGTGGGAACCGGCATAGCTTACACCCTCGTACTTATAATAAATCTTGCATGATGTTCCCAGGGCTTTCTCAAGGCCCCAGGCCCGGAAAACAGGGCTGGGCCTGTATGTCCTGTAGAGATCGAGGACTTCACCGGGTATATCAATGAATTTCTGGGTTGAAACCTCCTGTTCTATCAGTCCCATAGGAAAGAGGGGGGCAAGGTCTTCAGGCTTAATTGGTTCTTTTGTGGCGGGATGTAAGGGTGGCTTGGGCTTATTTGGCATGTCTGCCATAATATTATACCATCTGGTTGGCATCTCCGCCTCGGGTAAAAGGAATTTTCTGATTTTTTTCATTTTTTCTATTTATTTTGAGTTAACTGTTAAGCCATAAAAACAAAAAAGGCACGCTGTGATCAGCGTGCCTTTAAGTTGTGATATTTTAATTATACCTACATACCAGCGTGATTCACAGCATTAGAATTAATACCGTGCCACCACCATGTATGCAGATTTATTTTTTTCATTGATACAAATCTAATTATATTTTTCTATTCAAAGAACAATACGGGAAAATTTAGTGCTTTTTTTTACCGGTTCATCCGGTAATTAATATTTTCTGCTTCCTGTATTCTTCGGGTAAGGATGTAGCCATATTCCCTTGATTCTTTCTCTTTGTACCTGCCCCAGGCTATTGTGGCCCATTCTTTTGCTTTATACAGATCACCCAGTATTTCGTAGATTACTGCCAGGTTATGTGCTGCTCGTCCTCTTACCTTTCGTTTATTTGACTCCATGGCCTTTTCGAGTGCAGCTATCGCTTTATCCCAGTCGTTTACCTCCATCATGCGTGCTCCTTCCTCAAGGTATGGGTTGCCTTTTCCTTTTCTGAAATATTCCCTGCTTACGTACATCCATTCAGGGATTAGCCTGCGACCATAGAGGTTACCTGCTTCCAGGCTGGCACTCTCAACAGCTCTTTTTTTATTAATGATTGCATTAGCAGCAGCAACAATGGAAAAACCTCCTGTTCCCCATTCCATCTCATGTTTGTACATAAATTCGTCAATAATGCTGCGTGATGAAGGATGATACATCCTGAGGCCGCAATTCACTGTAACTATTCCCTGAGCCTGCATATCAATAAGTTTTCTGCCTGCTGCTGCGCCTGTAATAATAAAGTCTGAGTCATAAGCTTCAAGAGCAAGGAGGGCGTCAGTGCTGTATTTATGGCAAATGCTTTCCACTGTTTCCCAATCGAGTGCTTCCGGCAGAAGGTTGCCTATACCCGAGCCCGGCATTGTCTCCTTTGCCTTTTTGACATTAAATCTTCCTGATCCGTTCATGCTTTCACTTAGACCCCTCAGAACAAAATCAGATGACATTGTATCCTGCTTCAGTCCTTCCCCGGTTAGCAGTCCTTCCAGCATATTGGCCTCCCTGTTGGCAGGGAAAGAGCGGTTTACCAGTGTGACAGTATTGATTTCAGGGGGTATGTATTGTACGGCAGGAGCAAGTACGTCAAAACTTATTCTTGATGCTCCGCAGCCCGAGAGCAGGATAGAAGCAGCTGAAAGTATTATTAATAGGTGTCTGTTCATTTTGTTTGTTTTTGTATAAAACTACAAATAAAGTACCAGCCATATAGTAAATAGATGAAAAATGTGTTTCTTATCCTTTATATACTTGTGGCACAAAAGTTTGTTCTGATATGGGAGGCCTTACGTAACCTTCTTTATTTAAAGGAGGCAGTTCAATCTTTTTATGCTTAATCTCTTTATAGGGGACCTGTGATAGTAAATGGTGAATGCAGTTTAATCGTGCGCTTCTTTTATCATCGGCATCCACAACATACCACGGAGATAATTTGGTATCAGTGTAAGTAAACATTTCATCCTTGGCTTTTGAATATTCAACCCATTTACTTCGGGATGCAAGGTCGGTTTTGCTGAATTTCCATCTTTTGAGAGGATCTTTTATTCTCTCACTGAAACGTTTTTCCTGTTCTTCATCGCTAACAGAGAACCAGTATTTAATAAGGTGAATACCTGAATGAATTATCATTTCCTCGAACCTGGGGCAAGACCTGAGGAAGTCCCAGTATTCATCCTCAGTGCAGTAATCCATGACTCTTTCAACACCTGCCCTGTTGTACCAGCTCCTGTCAAAAAGAACAATCTCCCCGGCAGCCGGGAAATGAGGTATGTATCTCTGGAAATACCACTGCGTTTTTTCACGCTCTGTAGGGACTCCGAGAGCAACAACCCTGCATATCCTGGGGTTAAGCCTCTGTATTATTCTTTTAATGGCGCCTCCTTTACCGGCAGCATCCCTTCCTTCAAAAACAACTATTAACCTGTAGCCGGTTGATCGTACCCATTCATGCATTTTTACAAGATCAAGCTGCAGTTTTTCGAGTTCTTTGAAGTATACCGACTTTTTAAGCTTTTTGTGATTATCCTTATTTTCCATAAGATTTTGCTGAATTTAATAAAAAAAATGGCAGGACGTTTCCGGCAGTTAATATTGCCATATCCTGCAATTTACTTTATGCATTAGTTTTTATCAAGTTTAATAGCATTCATTATTAAGACGGGTCAAAACAGTTTATTGGTAAAATAATGTATTTACTTATAAAATTTTGTATTTTAGTAGACCATAACCGAGCAATTTTCATTTATTTGATAACCAAAACCTTTAATCATGAGTAGTGAATCGTTCAACTTCAACCAGTTTTTAAAAGATTCAGTTAATTCACTGACAAAACCAAAATCTTATTTTTCAGAGATGCCTGTAGAGGGCGGATTTGGAGTGCCAATAGTTAAAGCACTTATCTACGGTGCGCTGGCAGGTGTATTTACCTTCCTCTGGAGCCTCTTGAAAATAGGAGCAGCAACAACAGGAGTATTAGGAGGAGCAGTCGGAATAATGGCTTTTATATGGGCTATTATTGGAGCTCTGATAGGATTATTTATCGGGGCCGTTATTGTTCTGATAATCTCAGCTATATGCGGAGGCTCAACAGATTATGAAGCAAATACACGTGTTACAGCATCTCTGATGGTACTGATGCCCATAAATGCACTGTTTGGTTTCATCGGCGGAGGCGTAGGAGCGGTTATCGGCTTTATTATTAACCTCTATGGCTTACTGATGCTTTATCATGCTCTTAACGGATCACTAAAAGCTAAGGAGAGCACATCAAAAGTAATAACCATTATCCTGGCCGTGATAGTCCTGATATTCTTTATCGTGGGTATTTTTGCCAAGAGAACAGCCAATCGTTTCATGGATGACTTTGGTTCCGAGTTTGAACAGACAATGGAAGAGTACGGGGAAGACGTGGAAAAAAGCATGAAAGAAAGCATGAAAGATGTCACCGAAGAGCTCGAAAAGGCTAATGAAGACATGAAGGTAGAAGAAGTAGAAGAAGAAAAGTAGTGGATTAACAGGAAGAAACCAGAAGGGCAGCTTTTTAATTTAGCTGCCCTTTCCTTTGAGCCTCTCACGGGACTCGAACCCGCGACCTGCTCATTACGAATGAGCTGCTCTGCCATCTGAGCTAAAGAGGCTTTTGAAAAATTTTTCAAATTTAAGTAAAAAACCACTTTCTCTTAATATAATGAAAATGGTTTTTCGTTTTTTGCATTTTAATTTTCTTATTATGCGGTTTTCCTGCCCGCCAGGTAATCAAGAAGGAACCAGAAAAGGTAGGAGAGAAGGAAAATAACAGTGCCGTATATAACGGTGATCATTGATACTTTCAGCCCTCCTGCCAGGATTGCCGGTGAAATATCCATTGCTTTTTCAATGGCCGTAAATGCACTGAAAAGACCAATTAGCTGGCCCAGGATGCCGGAAATAAAAGCAAAAAGCCCCAGCGATTTAATATACGCCAGCTTTTTTCTTGTTTCTGCTATATCCTTGAAATCGTCCCTGATAATAAGGAAGAGGTTGAAAACTGCTATTGCCAGGATCACAAAAAAGATCAGCGTAAGTATTCCCATGAATAATGGGCCACCCATATTAAATAATTTAAACATAATAATAAGATTTTGGTTAATAATCATTTGTTTCAAAGATAATTCAGAGAGGGTGTAGAAAGCAAGGTAGAAAACCTCATAAAACCTGTTATTCATCGATTTTAATCCTGCAGAGTGGCCTTTTTGAGAAATTTAACGCATTTTTACACCATGACTAAGACCGTAGGAGTAGTATACTGGATATTAGTATCTTTATTATTGATACTGGTGTTTGGCAATTCAGCAGGCACTTATAAATATGCCTTCTATTTTGTCTCATTCTACATTCCTGTAATAATAGCAACAACGTGGATTATTAATTCTGTACTTATTCCTGGTTACCTCTTTAAAAGACGTTTTTTTAAGTTTTTTCTCTATTTGTTTTATACCATAATAGTGTCTGTAAACCTCGTATTTATTCTTGTCTTTTTGGCTTTCATGTTGCTCTCATATTACAGGATCGAAGATATAAATTCATTAATTACGGATTTCAGGCTGATGCCCCTGATTTTGTATTTAATAGTATTATTTACCTGCATTATTTCACTGGTACAACAATATTTTGAAGTGGTTGATAAACCAGGCAGCAGGGATGATAGTAAGGCGAATACAATTATCGTAAGATCGGAGAGAAAAGATAGAAGGATAAAGCAGGATGATATTATTTATGTTGAAAGTATGGCTGATTATGTCAGGATATTCCTGGAGGGCGGCGAAAGGGTAATAACAAGAGCTACAATAAGTACGCTCCATAATAAATTGGGGAATAATTTTCTGAGGATTCACCGCTCATACATCGTAAATGCAGACAAAGTAAAATCCTTCTCAAGAGAAACTGTTCATGCAGGTAAAAAAGAATTACCTGTCAGCAGGACATATAAAGAACAGGCAGCAAAATTTCTTGGCCGGTACAAAATAACTGCCGCGGGAAAATCTTAATATATGAGTTTAAGCTTACATAAGCAATTTGTCAAAAGCATGGTAAACAAGGAATACAGGCCATACCATGGCTTTAAGAAAACCCAGTACGCCAATCCAGAAACTTGTGGCATTGGCAATGAAATAAATTGCAGCTCCAATAAATCCCAGGCCATAAATGGCACTCGCAGGAGCGTTTTTTTGTGCATCTCTTGACATAGCAGTTTGGTTTAATTTTTTAATGATTAGTCCTGGACCTCTATGGTCTTTCTTAACCAAAAATACTACAAAACTTCTAATAGTATTGTTTCCCGGTATGGAAAATAACCTTAAACCGATTGCCAGAATGGGATGTTAATGGCGTAAGAGCTTAAGGTGCAACATTGTTTAGTATAATAATTATTATTTAATACCTTAGCGGCTGATAACACTTATTAACTGATTTTACAGGAATAAACAGGGTGGTTACATTTTAAGTTTGGATTAATATATGGGTATTTTCAAAAGGATTTTTTCACATGTCGGGTCCGGGATGTCAACGGACAACTATTATAAATCTATGAATGAGGCTCTTGCCCGCATGAACAATGAGTATACAATGCTTCATTACCCCTACCATGTCAATGAAGGCGAAAGTTTTTTTGATGCCCAGAAGAATCTCACGGACTATTGCATGTCTCATTTACCTCCTGTTAAAGGGAAAAACATACTTGAAATAGGTTGCGGTAATGGTGTTCAGGCCAGGTATATACTTGATAATTATTCTCCTGAATCCATAATTGCTGTTGATCTCAATTCATCCAATATTGAAATTGCAAAGCAGGAAGCACAGGGCGGGACTTATAAAAATATAAAATTCCATGTAGACGATGCCCAGTACCTTTCTACTATTGAAAGTGATTCAATTGATTACCTTATCAATATAGAATCGGCTTTTCATTATCCTGATAAACCCTCTTTTTTCAGGGAGATAAAGAGAGTTTTAAAGCCGGGGGGAGTGTACCTGATTGCTGATATCCTTACAACACCGCGCAAACGCAATTTTATTGGCAGGTACTGGAAGAACCGGATGAATCTGAATCACTGGCCGCAGGACATTTACGAGGAGGAATTGAAAAAGGCAGAGCTTAGCATAGACAGGTTTGCTGACATTACTCCCGGCGTAATTAAGAGTTTCAGGAATTACAGGCAGTGGATGAGGGAAATAGAGAAAAGGCATGTTCTTGAGGACACCCTCCTGAAATTATACTATACAATTCATGTTGAGCTTAATATCCATCTTCTTAAGAAAAGAAGGCGCTATTGTGTTATTACGGGGGTGAAATAATCATAAGAGATAACCGGGAAACCGTAATCAGTCATTTCAGGGTAAAAATCCAGGATAAGAAAATTTTTATCAACTATTCTGATATGGAAAAACCATGATTTTACGCCAGGCAGACTGGAGTAAGCAACACGACTAAGACATTTTTAATAGCTGTCTGTAAATAAACTTGTTATAAAGGAATCCTGCTTTGAATCTACGCAAGCTTTTTTTATCATGATCTGTCATTGGAGATTGTTGGTTATCAAGTTTCTCCGAATACCTGTTCACCAATGGCATGTAGATTTCTTTCATTGCAAAATCATATAGTTGCCGGTCGGATTCATTATATTTTTTTAGCAGAGCCAGGCTTTTTTCATCGCTGAGTAGTTTCTTTTTTATTTCGTTGGAAGAAGCTACTATCATTTTTTTGTATTTAAGACTGAGGGGTTGTTCCAGCAAAAAATTTAGTAAGAGCAATGATTCATCGAACTTTTCTGTGAAACCGACAAAGAAATAATCATTCTTCAGCAAATCCTTTGCTCTTTGCAGGTCATTATTCCCACTTATTGACCTTACCATAAAATTCTGATATTCCTCCTGCTGAATCCACTCCCCGAAACTCATTTCCAGGTTGTTCCTCAGTACTTTGTCCTGGTAGTGAGAGGCACACCTGGTATACGGATCCCTGAGAATAGTGATTAACCTGGCATTTTCCTCCTTTATATTGAGTGGCGGATCAGAGAGATTATGACCTGAGACTGCCTTTATCCCGAAAAAATAGCGACGGGCCCGGTCCAGGTCTTTTTTTGTAAAAACAGCTTTCCTGGTTTTGTTTGCATCAACAGTATGAATCCCGTAATTGCTGAACAATATTGATTTAAATGTTGTCCCTGCTGTTTTTGGGATATGAGTAAAAAGGATCATAGATACTTTATGTAAAGGCGTAAAGATAATAATTACTTAATTCTTTTATGTTTGCCGGGAGCCTGGAAAAAATAAAATATTTGACTTGTTGTTACAATTACCTACCTTTAAAATAAATCATTAGGCTATAAGACCTTTGCCTTACCGGGAAATGGATAAGACACATTTGATAAAGACAATATTTCTGTTTCTATTAATATCTGTACCTGGTACGGGTACAGCACAACGAATAGAAAATGTCAGGACTGAGGTAGAAGGGGAGGAAATACATATTTATTATGACCTTCTTGGCGTTGAGGCTAACAGTTCTGTTATTGTCAAAGTCTATTTATCTACGGATGGTGGAGATACGTATGGCAAGCCTTTGAGAAGTGTTTCGGGCGATATTGGCATTGTTACCGGGGCAGGAAAAGACAGGTGCATAGTGTGGGATGTTTTCAGGGATGTGGATGAGCTCGTAAGTGTAAATGTTAAGTTTAAAGTAAGGGCTGAACCACTAAAAACCGAACAAGCCCTGGTAGCTCCGGGAAGGGTATTTAAAATAGACATAAATACCAACATTGGTTCAAAGAGCATTCTTGATTATAATTCATATGGAATAAACATTAAGGGTTGTTTATATTTAAACCAGCTGGGAATTGGTTTGCGGGCTGATTATTACAAAACTTACCGCGCCGGTATAAATTATTCCCATAATAGTACTTTTCTTACTGACACGGGTAGTTATTGGGGATATTCAGGGGGAGCAATCATTGAATATGATTTTATTAAGGATGATAAATATTCTCTCTATCCCTTTCTGTACATTGGCCAGTCAAAAATTAACTATGAATATAATCCTGAATACAGGCAGGATGACTTTTTCAAGTATTCAGTTTTTGGAAGCCTGGGACTGGGCTTTGATATACGGGCATACAGGTTCCTTTACCTGGGTATTGAACTTGAATATTTAGTTTCTCCCTGGTTGGATATTGTCCCATCGCCTGAACCCGATGAAGGACTGGATGGTTTTAGTATTGGTTTTGCGGTCAAATTTGTAATTGATACCGGTTGAAAATGTTATGGGATTAAAGCAATGGCAAATATTAATTATCTCCCTGATTTTAATAATCTGTGGTAATTCTCTTTACAGCCAGGTTGAAGGTGAAAGTAAGGTGACAACCATAATAATAAAAAAGCCAGATCAATATGTTCCTTCAGATCAACAACCTGGTGACAGCGCTATAATTGAGGATTACAATACAATAGAGAACCATGCTTTTATTATTGGTATAAATTCATATAATGATCCTGCCCTGCCTGATCTTGATAACCCGATATCTGACGCGACCCTGTTTTATATCAGCCTGATTGGTAATTATACATTTGACCCGGAGAATGTCATTATGCTTAAAGATCCCACGCGGGCTCAGATTATAGAGAAACTTGACGAGTTGAGTAATACACTTACAAGAAGGGACAACCTGGTTATTTTCTATGCCGGTCACGGATCATGGGACAAAAGAAAAGAAACAGGATACTGGTTACCTTCTGATGCTGATAAATCATCGAGTGCAAACTGGCTACGTAACAGTACAATTCAGGATTTTATAGAGGATATAGATACTCAGCATACCTTATTGATAACAGATGCCTGTTTTGCCGGGGCAATATTTAAATCGAGAAGTGGGTTTGCAGATGCTTCTCTTGCAGTTAATAAGGTTTATGCAATGCCAAGCCGGAAAGCAATGACAAGCGGAACTCTTGAGCAGGTACCTGACAGGAGTGTATTCCTTGAATACTTGCTTAAGAGACTAAATGATAATGAAAAGAAGTACATTTCAGCAAGGGAGATATATAACAGCTTCTTTGAAGCGGTGCTTAATAATAGCCCCAATGTTCCTCAGTACGGTGTAATACAAAATACCGGTGATGAAGGCGGAGATTTTATATTTATTAAACGGTAAGTGTTCTGTTTATTACCTGAATAATAGCATCAATCACCTTTTTTTTCAGCCCTCATCAGTTTTCCTAAATCAATTCCAAACATTATAATGACGTTTGGAACTTCGGGGTTTAAATTTAAGTTGCAGTCTGCACTTATAGCTGCAAATTTGGTTGGAAACAACTTAATACCTGTTCTCAGGACAAGACCAACCGAAAAAAATCTTGAATGATAATCTGATAACCTCCTTTGTCCCCATAGTGGCGCAAGCCCACCCTGAACCTGGTATCTGTACCAATGACTGCCCCAGAATCTGCCGTATAATAAATTAATATTATTTGTTACATAATCTTCTTCGCCAAAAAGAACAAATTCAGTAAAGTTTGAATAGCCTGCAGAATATATATTCTGTCCTCTGAAGAAACAAACCTCCAGGCTTCCTGTAATACCACTATCATATTTAAATGGATATCCTGCTCCTATCCTGGGATTTACTGAAAAACCCTTAAAATCATCCTGGGCTTTTAATACCGAGGGAAATATCAGAAGTATTATCAGGATAAGCTTTAATAAAGAATTCATAGCATCCATATTTAGGATAGGATTAAGCAATTTAATTGATTTAGCAAAATAAACCAAGTATTTAGTAATTTTGTTTCGTTCTTTTTTTATGCCTAAATTTGAGTATGTTAGCATACCTTATTCTCTTAGGATGAAAAGCAAACATTTGTTTATTGGTGTTTTTCTGCTTGCTGTAGTAGTGAGGTTTCTCCTGAATTTCAGTATAGAACTAATACCAGGGGCAGGAGGAGGTTATAGTATAGTTCAGATAAGGGAGATTATTGAAGAAGGGCACCTGGCAATGAGCGATATGCCCCTTGTCTTTTATTTTAATTCCCTGGTAGTTAAGATAATAATCTCGATTTTTCCGAATTGCCCGATGGATAATCTCATTATCAATGTATACAAGATTATTGACTGTATTGCTTTACCTTTATTACTGATCCCTCTCTACAGGATACAAAAAGATATTTTCAAATATTCATATTCAAAGATATTCCTGGCAGCAGTTGCCGGTTTTGCTGTATTATCATATGCTCCGATTGAATTAGCCTCAGATGCCCAGAAAAATTCAATCGGACTTGTATTTATGACCGCATTTATATATTCTTTTCTGAAATACCTGAAAGGAAGGTCTGTGAAAGATCTACTACTCTCAGTAACGATGCTTATTTTAACCGGGCTTGCTCACTTTGGGACTTTCACGCTGAGTGTATGTTTCCTGTTGCTTGCTCTGGTTCTCTTTTACAGATGGAAAGCAATCATACCGGTAATTGGACTTGGTATTACCGCTGTTCTCCTTATAGCCGTTTTCGATCCTTCGCGGGCAAAGGAAATGCTTACATTCTGGCTAAATTCTTTCAGTGTTTTTCTAAGCCCCAGGCTGTTATATTACCCTCATGGTATATTTAATTATATTTCAGCATTTGTCATTATCTGGTTTATTATCAGGATCCTCAGAAAAAACAAGGCAGCTCTTATTACTTATGACAGAAGAATTCTGTTGTTATTCATGATTTTCATTGCCATACTGGCCTTCCCTTTTTTCAGATTTGAATACGGGAGGCGACTAGGATTGATGCTTTTTGTCCCCCAGTCAATAGTTTTATTTGTCCTGTACCCATATTTCAGTAAACGTGCAGCACTCATAATAGCATATTTTGTACTGGCTCTTACGGTTTTTACTGCTACAATCAGAGTTGCCAGTCCCAAACCCCTGGCAATTACCGGGGAATCTTATTCAGACCTTATGAAAATAAAGGATGAGTTAAAGGATCCTGACACGACAATAATATTTGTGCGTCACGGTCTTGAGTGGTGGCTTATCTGGGAGTTCAGGGTAAAGATTGCACAACCACATATTCAGGTAAATGAAGAACTCGTCAGCAAATATGATCATATATTCTTCCTGATACAGAAGAAGGGAGAAAATGATTTCTATCCCGGAAGGTCCAGTCCTTTCCGAAAGCCACAGGCACCCGAAGCAGCCGTACTGGTATATGATTCGGGGTATTTTGAAATGTACGAATTGGGAGAAGATTAAGACGGGATTAGCTGTTTAGCATAAAAATGACATAGGCAATATAGGCAAGCAGCAATACAATAGCTTCCCATCTATCTATTTCTTTTTTCTTACCTGTGTACATTGAAAGCAGTAAGACTAGCGTGCCGGCTGATAAGACTATTATATCGAAATTAAATTTCGTGCTGAATTGCAGGGGATTTATAATTGCACTGGTTGACAAAATTAAAAGGATGTTGAAAATGTTAGAACCGATAATATTACCTACAGCAATATCAGTGTTTTTCCTGATTGCTGCCATAATGGAAGTAGCCAGCTCTGGCAATGAGGTTCCTGCTGCAATTATAGTAAGGCCTATGATCTTCTGGCTCATACCCATTCTTACAGCCAGTTCAACTGCATTATCAAGCACAAGCTTGCCTCCCGCAATCAATCCCGCCAACCCCATCATTATAAGAAGAAAGGTTTTTAAGCCACTTATCTGGTCCCGGGGGTTATTTTCAGGTAGTACATTCTTTTCTTTTCCCAGTTGCCGGAAGACATAAAACAGGAACATCAGAAAAAATATCATCAAGATGATGCCATCTATCCGTGACAGGACAGATGGTTTACTGTTAAACAAGAGGGTGTCGTTTGCAAGGATTGCAAGTATGATGATTGCAAGAAGGGAAAATGGTATTTCTTTCCATGCAGTACCGGATTGCACCTTTATTGGTGCTATTATTCCTATAATGCTCAGGATCAGGAAAAGATTAAAAACATTGCTTCCTATTATATTTCCCATTACAATGTCAGGGCTGTCCTTTACTGATGCCAGTATATTAACAACCATCTCAGGAGAAGAAGTTCCGAATGCGACAACCGTTATTCCTATAGCCAGTTGTGAAATACCTGTTTTATAAGCAAGGCTGGAACTACCCCTGACAAACCAGTCGGCACCAAATTTTAGCAGGACAAGTCCTGTGATTGCTAAAACGATCAAGATCCACGAACTCATTTATTTCAATTTTTTAATCCCAGTCGGCTACACCTGCCGACACAATAAATTTCATAACATCTCCTGCCGGGACATCTATCTCCCTCACCAATTCTGAAGGAACAAGAAACAGTTCACCCGACCAGTTATATGAATGAGGAAAGTAAACCGCCACTTTCCCCTTTTCATTTATAAGTGACAAGTCATTTTCAGTCATAAAGCCCAGTTTGTCCAGGCCCAGTTCCCTGTTAACATTTACAACAACAGGTTTATTAAACTTTTTTTCCTTGCCTATAAAAGCAGAGAAAAGGTCGGAGAAAGCGGAATAAATAACTTTAAGGATTGGAATTTTTTTGAACAGCTTGTTAAATACGGCTTTAAATGGTCTGGCAATAAATGTCTGACCCAGGAATCCAATCAGGATGAGTAATAAAATTATTGCTACCAGCCCAAGTCCGGGAATACGTATGTTCAGGATCTGGTAAAGCCATTCCTGCAATAATCCATCAATAAATTTAAATCCCAGGTATAGAAAATATACTGTTATACCCAGCGGTGCTATGAAGAGTATGCCCTGTAATAAGAATCTAAAGATTTTTTTCATTTTGTTGCATTTTAATATTTGACCGGTTGTATGGTTTTAATAGAAGATTTCCAGCATTTAAAATAATCAAAAAAGATTAAATTATATGAAGGGCAATGTTCTATATCCGGGTGTGCCCCGCCCACCGGCCTGATCCCCGGGTGAGACCGGGGCTAGGCAGGTAGAAGATACAAGATACAAGTTTAAAGATACAAGTATGAGATGCAAGATTTAGCATCAAACCAGTGTAAATTAACGAATTAGCGGATTAACGAATTAATACACAAATTTTCCTCAGCCTTAGCCTCAGCCTTAGCCTACTTTAGCCACTCCGCCACAGCCTCCGGGCTTAAACCCGGCAGGTCAAGCTTGTTCTTCTTCTTATAACCATTCAGGTCGTTGGCCAGCTTGCCCGGCTTTTCCACTTCCTTGAGTTTTTCTACAGAATCATAACCCAGGGCCATCAGCGGCTCAACCCATTCTTCCGGTACGCCCAGTTCAATAAAATCTTCCTTTTGCCTTTTGTCTTTTGTCTTTTGTCTTTCTTCGGGTTTCATCTGCGGGAAGAAAATAACATCCTGTATGGAGGGCTGGTCGGTCATAAGCATAGTCAGCCTGTCAATACCAATACCCAGACCCGAAGTGGGGGGCATGCCGTATTCCAGGGCACGCACAAAATCCATATCGATAAACATGGCTTCATCATCGCCCTTCTCCAGCAGCTCAACCTGTTCCTTAAACCTCTCAAGCTGATCAATTGGATCATTGAGCTCTGAATAGGCATTGCACATCTCCTGCCCGTTAATAATTAGCTCAAACCGCTCGGTGAGCTCGGGGTTCTCCCGGTGCTTCTTAACCAGTGGCGACATCTCAATGGGGTAGTCCGTGATAAAGGTTGGCTGGATAAAATTGGGTTCGCACTTCTCACCAAAGATCTCATCAATAAGTTTGCCCTTGCCCATACTGGGGTCATGCTCAATACCCAGTTTGTCGCATACTTTGCGTATCTCCCCTTCACTGCTGTCAGATATATCATAAGCGGTATATTCCTTTATGGCATCCAGCATACTTATCTTACGGTAGGGTTTTTTAAATTCAATTTCCTTATCGCCATAGGGAATAAGTGTTTTGCCGTGCAGGTCGAGCGCAACCTTCTCAAAAATATCCTCCACAAAGCCCATCATCCAGTTGTAATCCTTATAGGCAACGTATATCTCCATCATGGTAAACTCAGGGTTATGGCTTCTGTCCATTCCTTCATTCCTGAAGTCCTTGGCAAATTCATAAACTCCTTCATATCCACCCACTATCAGTTTCTTCAGGTACAGCTCATCTGCAATACGCAGGTAGAGATCCATATCCAGGGTGTTGTGATGTGTAATAAACGGCCTTGCCGCTGCTCCACCGGGTATTGGTTGCAGGATAGGTGTCTCAACTTCTATATAGTCTTTTGAGTTAAACAGTTCCCTCATCGATTGAATAAGCTTAGTCCTTTTCCGGAAAGTCTCCTTGACCCGGGGGTTGACTATCAGGTCCACATACCTCTGGCGGTATCGCATCTCAGGATCACTGAAGGCATCATAAACATGGCCTTCCTTTTCTTTAACAACGGGTAGGGGACGAACCGATTTACTCAGTAAGGTCAGTTCCTTTACATGAACTGTTATCTCACCCATTTTTGTGCGGAAGACAAAACCTTTAACCCCAATAATATCACCTATATCAAGGTGACGCTTGAAAACTATATTATAGAAATCCTTGTTTTCACCTTCACAAATATCATCACGGGTAATATAAAGCTGTATCCTTCCCGCTGAGTCCTGTATCCCGGCAAAGGATGCCTTTCCCATTATCCTGCGGCTCATTATCCTGCCGGCCATTACAACTTCCCGGTAGTTTTGCTTTTCATCATCAAAATTTTCCAGGACCTCGTCCGATAATACGTTTGTTTTGAACTCCTCGGCAGGGTAGGGGTCAATGCCCATTTTCCTTATCTCATCCAGCGAGTTTCTCCTTATCTTCTCCTGTTCACTTAGTTGCATATATTCTTTTTGTTTGAATAAAGTGCAAAAGTACTGAAAAATCGTTATAAAGCCAGTAGTGTCAACATTGAAAAAAAATTCTATATTGCAAGCCATTTTAATAAACAGACTGCTATATGGATCAATATATTAAAAGGCTTATAACCTTACTGGTGTTTTTTATCTGTATTTCCTTTATACCCTGGCAGGCACTCCATGCACAGGTGATGAATGCCGTGGCTGACAGCACAGATCAAAAAGTTGTAGTGATAAAGAATGATGGTTCAAGGTTTATCGGTACAATCATTGCAAGGAACGAGCGTGAAATACTGATCGAGACAGAAACTCTTGGACGTATTTATATTCCCCTGCATGAAATAAGAGAAATAAGAAGCATGAGAGTGGGTGAGAATGCCGGGTATTCTGTTTTTTCCACCCGTTACTTTCTGACTACAAATGGCCTTAGCGTGAGCAAAGGAGATAAATATGCCCTTCTTTCTTATTATGGTCCGGAAGCACATTTTGGGGTGGCTAACGACTTTACACTGGGAGCAATGACTACCTGGGCGGGTGTTCCTCTGATAGGATCTGCAAAATATTCTTTTCATTTCGATGAAAATGTCCATATGAGCCTTGGTGTGCTTGCAGGTACGCTCAGCTGGATCAATATCAGGGCCGCCGGGATAATGGGCTATGGAGCTTTTACTGTAGGCAATTATGATAATAACTTTACAATATCTGCAGGCTATGCCGGTGTTACCTATGAGGGGGACGGGGGTAATGCTCCCTTAATGTCTCTTGCCTGCCTCTTTAAACTGGGAAAGAATGTGCATTTCGTAGGCGATTCATTCATCTACCTCGGCGAATCTCCATTTACTATTATCGTTCCCGGACTGCGGTTTGACCGTCCTGCCAGGCGCAGCTCAATACAGGCAGGACTGGGAGGAATAATTATAGAAGGTGAAGGGATTCCCGTACCTATACCTATCTTCAGCTGGTTCTACGAGTTATAAAGCCGGATAACTTTCTTCTGATCCTTATCCCGGGCTACATGGCTGAACCATTAATCCACTGGAATATTTAAATATGTACTAAAAAGATAGTATATCTACGTAAAAAATAGTTGGATTACGGGAAAATTAGTTTATATTTGTAAAAAATAATGATATGACGCCACGATTAACAAAAGCAGAAGAGGAAGTAATGCTGGTTCTGTGGGAGCTGAAAGAGGCTGTAGTCAGGGATGTGATAAAAAAGCTTGAAGACCCTGACACGCCTTACACAACAGTTTCAACAGTAATACGAATACTCGAGAAGAAAGGTTTTGTTACACACAGGGCAGTAGGTACAACTTACCTTTATTACCCTGCTATATCTAAAAAGGAGTACCTCAGGACCTACCTTAGGGGTATAGTGAAGAATTATTTTGACGGTTCTTCATCAGGCCTGGTAAGTTTCTTTGCAAAAGAATCTGATATGGACCTGTCCGATCTGAAAGGACTTGTTGATGAAGTTGAGGCAGAATTAAAAGAGGGAGGGGAAGATGATGCATGATATATTAATATACATGCTTAAGGTATCCCTCGGTATTGGTTTTGTAAGCCTGTCATACCTCTTATTAAGAAATGATACAGCGTTGGTCACAAAACGATTCTACCTGGTTGCCGGTGTCCTGGCAAGCTGGATATTCCCTTTTTTGCGCTTCCCCGGGATATTTCCCGGCAACGGCCCGGATACTGTTACTGTTCCTGCGGCACAGGTGAGCGTGTCTCCTGCAGGCATACCCGTAGCTGCCGGGGAGGTACAGTCGCATCACTTCAACTGGCTTTTACCGGTTGTTATTTTGTATGTCCTTGGGGCAGCGATACTGTTTACCCGGCATATCATCAGTCTTGGGGCAATGAGAAGAAAGATAAGGGAATCAGGCAGCAGCGGTGATATAATTTTCAGTAAGACAAACCGGGTATTTACACTCTTTAACAGGGTATTCATACCTGAGAGCATGAGACATGACCCGGGACTGGAGCCTGTTTTAATGCATGAGCGTGCCCATATCAAACAATTACATTTTATTGATTTACTTATAGTTGAACTTACACTGGTTTTTACATGGTTCAATCCTTTTACATGGCTTGTTTCCAGGATGATCAAAGAAAATCATGAGCATTTAGCCGACAGGCTTGTACTGTCGTCGGGCGTTAGTCCTGCTCATTACAGGGCCCAGCTTATTAACCTGTCACTTGGTGTCAATTATTTCAGGCTGGCCCACCAGTTTAATTATTCATTAACCAAAAAAAGATTTAAAATGATGAAACGAACAGAGAGAAAAAGATTTGGCATCCTGAAATATTTCATTGTAATACCGCTTGTTCTTTCGGCAATGGCCGTTTTTACTGCCTCAAAAGTCAGTGCTCAGGACGCTGAAGTAAGAGGAAGTGTTTATTTTGCAGATACCGGCAGACCGGCTCAGGGAGCGTCTGTTATTGTAAAGGGAACAACCCGTGGCACCATGGTTAACAGCACGGGCACGTTCAGCCCTGATTGTGAGAGTGATGAAATAATAACCATCTCGTTTATCGGTTATAAAACAATTGAGATTGAAGCCGGGGAGATCACTGACAGGCCCCTGATGCTCGAAGAGAAATCTTATGAACTGGACCTTGAGAAGGTTGATTCTAATAAAAATAGTAAAGTTAAAATCGAAGTAAAGGGCAAGTCCGGTTTAGAAGATGCTAACCCGGTAATAGTAGTTGATGGAAAAATAGTGGACAATATAGATGAGGTTGATCCCGGTGATATTGAGAATGTCACAGTAATCAAGGATAAGTCATCTGAACTGGCAAAGAAGTACAATGCGGAAGGAGGGTTGATCCTTGTTAACCTGAAAAAAAGAGCAAAGGGCAGTGATGAACCCGTTTTCGTTGTTGTTGAGGATATGCCAGAGTATCCCGGCGGACTACCTGCTTTGAAGGCTTACATTTATGAGAACCTGCAATACCCGGCAAAAGCAAAAGAGGAAGGTATAGAAGGTAAGGTTGTTGTGGAATTTGTTGTGAATAAATCCGGTAAAGCAGAAGACATAAAAATACTTGAAAGCTCCTACAAGGGTTTTAACAGTGCTGCCATGGAAGTATTCAGTAATATGCCTGAATGGAAGCCCGGCAAGCAGAGGGGTAAACCGGTAAGAGCTAAGTTACAGGTTCCTGTCGAGTTCATTCTCGGCAAGGAATAATCCTGGAAACAGCCAATGGGGCTGTATCACAAGTCTAACAAGCAGGCTAATTGATACAGTCCTTTCTGTTTAGCCGCTTATTCCTCAATCCTTGTATTACTGATAAATGCAATCCATCTGCTGTCAGGCGACCAGCTGTTAACATTCATTGAGCCCTGCCCGCCATATAAATAGGCAATGACTTCGGGATTACCTCCCTCTGCAGGCATTAAGCGTATATATACATTTTTATAAAATGGATGATCATCAGCCTTTACGCTGCTGTCATAAGAAATAAAAACAATGTACTTCCCATCGGGAGAGACATGAGGAAACCAGTCGTTGTATTCATCAAATGTCAGTTGCTCCTGCTGGCTCCCGTCGGGTTTCATTCTCCATATATGCATGGTGCCTGTCCGGCTTGAGTTAAAGTAAATATATTTGCCATCGGGTGTGTATTCAGACCCGTCATCAAGACCGGGAGCATCCGTCAGTCTTACTTCCTCACCGGTATCAATCGATATCTTGTATATGTCAAGGTCACCGGGCCTTTTACGGCCTGCAGTATACACCATATGTTGACCATCCGGTGAGAAGCCATGCAGGTATGAAGGGGCATCTTTTGTCACCTGCCGTGGAGTCCCGCCTTCAGCCGGCAGCACATATATCAGTGACTGCCCGTCCGGGTCTTCTGTATGATCACTGATGCCCAGTTGTTTTCCGTCAAATGACAGTACATGGTCATTATTATTGTTAACGGCAAAGCCGGTATTTATCTCATCAATTGATGAAGTCTCAAGGTTAAAACCGTACAACCTACCCTCACTGTTATAAATAAGCTTATTCCCGTCAGGGCTCCAGTTGGGTGCCTGCAGGGATACCGGTGAGCTATGCAATATCTTCCTGGTCCCTGTTTTAATGTCCAGGGTTTCAATATGACTCCCAATATAGTCCTGGTATGGGACGAAATTACCGGGAGCAGGGATAACGATTCTAAGCTTATCAAATACAGCAGTTTCAAGAACATCAGTTTCATGCGAGCACACAAAAAGACCGGCATGTACACGGCTTTTAAGCTTCATGTCCTGTAACACCACAGAGTTGAAAGGCTTTCCTTCTGTTGCGGCAGAGAGGATGAATTTATTGCCTTTTCTTTCCAGCTGGATGATACCGGGAGCTTGGGAACCTGATTTAATTTCCCCGGTTTCATTCCCTTCTTCTTTCCTGTACTGCAATGAAGTTAACCCGTCGCCATGTACTGCTGCACTTACGTGGGCAGAACCGCCTCCCAGGCTGTCGCGAATCATGATACCAAGTTTGCGGTGAGGATTAATACCCTCTCCTTTAAATCTAACCCGTGCACGAATAATAAAATCTCCTTCGATCTCCCGGGAAAGGAAATGAAACTCATCACTTTCGCCCCAGATATTTTTTCCACCACCTCTCAGGACATAAACACCCTTAAGTGAGTCATAGCTGCTTGTGCCCGGGAGATCCGGATTACCTATATCTGAAGCCTGGTTAAAGATGCCTGTAGATTTTTCTCCTTTTTCCTTGCACGAGTTGATAATGCCCGGTATTATGAGTAAACAAATAATAACCAGGACAGAGAATCTCCCCGTGCATACTTTTATCATAATATTTTATTTAGAATCCCCACCTGAACTTTACCCACAGCTCATCGCCAAGGTCCCACCACCTGTTAACGGTAGCCCTGGCAAAGTCGTTTGAATAACGCGTGAGATATTCGCGGGCAAGCATCGGGTCTTCCTTATATAGTTCAGCGGCTTTCTGTTCTACAAAATCCACTTCATCAAATGCCTTGTTCTCGTACTCCATAACAACAGGCTTGATAACCTTCTGTCCTTCTCCCCAGTTAACCATTGCCAGCCTGTTGGCTCTCCTGAATGCCCACATGGCAGACTCAGTGCTGAAGTGATCCTGTCCGCATACGTAGAAGCTTTCGGGCAGACTCAGGTTACCGGCGTAAATGGGAATGCGGGGACTTAACTGTGGTACATCAAGGCCAAACCATATCCTTCCACCGATTGCATCAGGCAGCCAGTCGCGCAGCTGAACAATAAATGAGTAAGCACAATACTGCACAGCAATAGGTCTGTGCCTTTCAACTGCTCCTTCTTCAAGGCTGTTCAGCAGGTTGCGCATATCCCTTCCCATCCATGGGTGGGCAGCGGGACTAACAATAGTGTCGGTTACTACATTACCATCTTCATCCCTGCTCCTTTGCGCCACCTTCAGGTTTCTGATCATCTCCCAGTCGGTGCCGTCATAGGTAGTGCGGTACAGCTTTAACATGGTTTTAATATCAACCTTTTCCTCCGGCTTAACGGAGAATGGCAATTCATCATCATCATATCCGAGTCCGAGCGAGGGAGCCAGTGTATTCAGGACAAAATATTCTCTTGAGCTGAAAGGTTTCCTTCCTGAATAAGCTTTCCAGAACTTAAATGTTTCTTTTCCATCCCAGAAGCCCATTTCTTTTGCCACCTCGTAAACATTGTCAGATGCCATATAGTGATCGCTGTCGTCAAGGTCCAGTTCACCAATCCTGCATATATTGGCTGATATTCCAACATGATCGTCAGGGATACGCTGGGCTGCCCATACGGCTCCAATATTATCAGGACCTTCTCCCATAATTTCCATCTGCCATACTTCGTTTTTGTCGGCTATGGTTATACACTCACCGGAATCGCCGTAACCATATTTTTCCAGCAGGTCGCCTATCAGCCTTATGGCATCACGAGCAGTAGTGCAGCGCTGAAGTGCTATCCTTTCAAGTTCCTCGATAAGGAACATCCCGTCTTCATTTTGTAATTCACGTTTTCCCCCGAAGGTAGTTTCGCCTATGGCAAGCTGCTTTTCATTCAGGCATGGATAAGCTGTGTTGAGATAAGCGTATGTCTTTTCAACCTCCGGTATCTCTCCCTTTACCTCTACATTCTCATCGCTCCACCTTGAGCTGGTATGCATTGTGCCCCATTTAACAGGGTGAATGGTCCCCGGCTCATGCTCTCTGGCAGGCACAAATTCAAGCCATGTGCGATACCAGGCATCGCAGGTGTGACTGGTCATTACCGACCCGTCGGCGCTGGCCTTCTTGCCAACCAGGATACTGGTGCAACTTGTGGAATAAAGGTCTTCCTCATCCTGGCTGCGTACTATGCCTGTACCCAGGAATAAAATGATTATTAATAGGGTCAACTTACCCGGCAGATTCCTGTAATTCATATTGTTATGTTTTAAGGTTTTTATGGAAGTGAATTATTCATTTTAATTGAGAGAATAAATATAGAAATTATGTCAACTTGTTACTATAATCTGGAAAATATTCTTTGCCAGGATTACATGTTTATCAACACTTATCCCAAAAAAATCTTCCCGGGGAAATTAATTTACAGGTACATTTAAGACATATAATTAAAAACAATTTTGCAGGGCGCAGGCATAAAGTTTTCATAATCAGTACAGGCCGAAAGCTCAATTTCTTATCAATCAGGGATATCCTGAAAATAGGTAAATAAAGCTATTTTCATTAGCTTTGTATATTGGAGAAGAAACTATGGGTGAAAAAGTTAAGAACTTGAATAACAGGAGATTACCCCGGTGGCTTAAGATGCAGAGGGCCAGTGGAGAGAACTACACGCGGGTTAAGACCATGGTGGAGAAGAACCATCTTCACACCATATGCAAGAGTGGTAATTGTCCCAACATAGGTGAGTGTTGGAATGCAGGCACGGCAACATTCATGATACTTGGAGATATATGTACCCGTTCATGTAAATTTTGCGGGACAACAACAGGCAAGCCACTTCCACCGGACAAAAATGAGCCTGCCAATCTTGCCGGCTCGGTGAAGAAGATGGGATTGAAACACTGCGTTATCACTTCGGTCGACAGGGATGATCTGCCCGATGGTGGAGCAGCATTCTGGGCTGAGGTTATCAGAAAGGTAAAGGGAGTAAACCCGGGGAGTACAATTGAAGCTCTTATCCCTGATTTTAAGGGCGATGAGGCTGATATACAGAAAGTAATAGATGCCGGGCCCGAAGTGATATCCCACAATATTGAAACGGTGGAAAGGCTTACTCCGCAGATACGTTCAGCAGCAAAATATGAGCGCAGCCTGGGGGTTATCAGGTACATGGCCGGAAGGGGTGTAAGGACAAAATCAGGCATTATGCTTGGTCTTGGCGAAACAGAGGAAGAAGTATACAAAAGCATGGACGACCTGCGTGAGGCAGGGTGCGAGGTGCTGACCATAGGTCAATACCTGCAGCCTTCAATGGCTCACATGGAGGTGCTGGAATATGTAAGGCCTGAAAAGTTTGAAGAATACAGGAAGGCAGCACTGGACAAAGGCTTTCTTTTTGTTGAGAGTAACCCCCTGGTAAGGTCATCGTACCATGCAGAAAAGCACGTTAAAGAGAATGGCAGAAATGGATAAAAGGGCAAAGAGGTCAGTAATTTTTGAGGATCTTGGTTTACGTGATTACAAGGAGACCTGGGATTACCAGGAGGACTTGTTTGATGAATTGCTGGAGGTGAAGCTGAAAAACCGTGAACTGCCGGAGGCAGAGCAGCAACATCAGGAAAACAAATTGCTCTTCGTTGAGCACCCCCACGTTTTTACCCTTGGAAGGAGTGGTTCGGACAATAACCTGCTGGCAGATCATATACAGCTGCAGGCAAAAGAGGCCTCTTTTTACCGTATCGACCGGGGCGGGGATATTACCTACCACGGACCGGGTCAGATAGTGGGATATCCCATACTCGACCTGGAAGAATTCGGGCTCACCCTGAAGGCTTATATACATAAGCTCGAAGATGTGATAATCAGTTCGCTGGATGAATACGGGATAAAGGCAGACAGGATGGATGGTGCAACAGGTGTCTGGCTGGATGGCGACACTAAAGGAAAGGCAAGGAAGATTTGTGCCATAGGGGTAAGGGCAAGCAGGCATATAACCATGCATGGCTTTGCCTTTAATATAAATACCGACCTTGGCTACTTTGATCTTATCAATCCCTGCGGGTTTACAGATAAGGGAGTTACATCGGTATCAAAGGAAAAAGGACAGAGCATAGATTTCCAACAAGCAAAGGATATTGTAAAAAAGAATTTTAAAAAGGTTTTCGGTATAGACTGGAAAAATAAGTAATGGATAAAAACTGGATCATAAAAGAAGAAGGTGACAGTGTGGTTGTCAGGCAACTGATGAAGAGCCTTGATGTGCCGTGGTCGCTGGCCAACCTGATGGTCCAGAGGGGAATAAATACTTTCGGGGAAGCAAGGAGCTTTTTCATGCCACAGCTGGAAAACCTCCATGATCCCTTCCTGATGAAGAATATGAATATTGCCGTTGACCGCATATCATCGGCAATATATAAGAATGAGAAGATACTTATCTACGGCGATTACGATGTTGACGGCACCACTTCTGTGGCACTTATGTATTCATTCCTGAGGAACATATATCCCAATATTGATTTCTATATACCTGACCGTTACGTTGAGGGTTACGGCATTTCCACAAAGGGCATAGACTATGCTCACAGCAATAACTGCAGGCTGATGATAGCCCTTGACTGTGGCATCAAGGCAGTGGAAAAGATTAAGTATGCCAGCTCGCTGGGGCTTGATGTAATTATCTGTGATCATCACCTGCCGGGCGCAGAAGTGCCGGATGCACTGGCTGTACTGGATCCCAAGCAGCCGGGTTGTAATTATCCCTACAAGGAATTATCAGGTTGTGGTGTGGGCTTCAAGCTTATCCAGGCTTATTCAAAAGTAAACGCCATACCCTTTGAAGAGCTTACTCAGTACCTCGACCTGGTAGCTATCAGTATAGCTTCTGATATTGTACCGCTGACAGGAGAGAACAGGATACTTGCTTATTATGGTCTTATACAGCTCAATGAAGATCCACGTATTGGCATATCAAAGATCATCAAGGATTCCGAACTCAGGAAGACAATAGGTCTTGAGGATATAATCTTTAAAATAGGTCCGCGCATTAATGCAGCCGGCAGGATGGAATCGGGTAACAAGGCTGTTGAGCTGATGGTATCCGAGGACGGCACCCTGGCCGGGGAGATGAGCAGGGAGATAGGCGATTGCAACAGGAAAAGGAGGTCCAAAGACAGGGATATTACCACTGAAGCTCTCAGGATGATATCGGCCGATCCCCGTATCGGTAATGCCCGTACCACTGTGCTCTATAATCCCAACTGGCACAAGGGTGTTATAGGTATCGTGGCATCAAGGCTTATAGAGACACATTACAAGCCAACGGTTATTCTTACCGAGTCTAATGGTTTTGCAACAGGCTCGGCCAGGTCGGTGACAGGCTACGACCTTTACCAGGCTATTGAATCATGCAGCGACCTGCTGGAAAGCTTCGGGGGGCATATGTACGCTGCCGGGCTGACACTGAAGAAAGAAAATGTACCCGTCTTTATTGAGCGTTTTGAAGAGGTAGTGGCAAAGACAATCACCGATGACCAGATGGTTCCCAGGATACACATCGATATGGAGCTTGACTTTGCTGATATCACTGATAAATTTTACCGCATCCTGGATCAGTTCAAGCCTTTCGGTCCGGATAACCTGGCCCCTGTATTTATGACAAAACAGGTATATGACACGGGCATGGGCAGGGTTGTGGGTGCCAGTGCCGAGCACCTCAAGCTTGATCTGTGCAGCGAGTCCACCGGTACGGTAAGCCTGCCGGCCATTGCTTTCGGGCAGGGCAATCAACATGCTCTTGTCAGGGGCGGTAATCCCATCGATATATGCTACTCGGTGGAGATGAATGAGTTCAAGGGAAAGAAAAACCTGCAGCTCAATATAAAAGATATAAGGCCGTCAGTGCTTAAAGATCAAGAATAAGCTGTGCCTTAAACTCCCTCAGCGGAAGTTCCTCTTCATCCCGCAAACGCGTAACACCATACTTTGCACGTATGCTAATCCTTCTGAAAGGTTTAAATGTGAGCACCACGTAGGAGCGGGAGCCCTTCATGTACAGGGGCTTTACCGACATATTCCAGAGCAGGTCATCTTCCCAAGCGTAGATGCGGGTGTCATAGCTGTCCGTGTTGAACAGTGCCAGCCTGATGCGCGCTTCCAGCGGCAGTCTGCGCATTTTGAGGGCGGCCGACTGGTAGCACATGAACCCCGTTTCGGGTGAGCCGGCAATAAAAGCCCCCTCAAGCCTTGTCCGCAGGCTGATCAGCTCAGACGGCTGCAGCCCGGCCGTTAACCTGATGCCGGTTTTTTCCGTCACGCCCGAAAGCCTCACGCCCCGCTCCGGTGCTATATTTTCATGGCTCTTAGCGTGCCTGAGGTCGGCCTGCAGCTCCAGCAGCGGCGCATCGTAGCTGACCCTCAGCAGGTATTTCAGTGAAAACGGGAAATCGCCTGAATAGTGGCCAAACCACAGGTCTTTCCTGTATGATAGTCCCGCCGAGAACGATACTCCGTCCGCCGGCTCACCCGACAAAGAGCCCATAATACTGTTAAAGTGTTTATTGAATGCGCCGTGCCCCGCTGCTTTCCCGTACAGCGAATTATATCCCCTGTTGACCCTGGCATACAGCACATTACACTTGATCCTGCCCTCCGGGTTCAGCGCCAGCCCCTGCAGAAAGGCTGTTGCAGCATTGTTGCTTAGGGCAAGCTCACCGTACAGGCGTGTATATTTAAGAAGAAGTGCATAATCCATTGATGCTGAATAGTTCTTATTGCCGGCGAAATCATACTGATCACGCAGGCCTGTCGAAGGGATTACCGGCAACGACAGCTTTGAGCCTACAGCGTTGAGGCCAAGGTACAGCCGGTTGAAGCCGGCGTTAATATTAAGACCGTAGCTCTCCTCGCGAACAGCATCCTTTTTGAGCAATGAAGTGGTGGTATTATGCAGGCCGGTGGTATAGAATGATTTGATGTATGCCGTATTATTTTCTTCATCATAGCCGGTGGTGGCATCACGCATCTTAAGCGAAGCAAAGGAGAGGATGTTTATCTTGCCTAACCTTGCCGATACAGCCACTCCCCTGAAAAAGTCGTTCTCATCGCTCGAGTGCGATGCCTGTATCCTGCTGCTTCCTTTCATCAGGCTGAGTCCTGAGGGGACGGATGAATATGAAAAACCATTCCAGGCTGTCAGTCCCTGCCCAAATTTAATTTTGTAGTCGCCTATAATTATTTTTTCCACAGGTCGGCCGGGTGAATAAGCCACATTACCCGAAATAAAATCCGGCTCCCCCGTGCTGCTCAGCAGTTTTTCGCCTCTGTCTTTGTCTGTTATCACTGAGGCCCTGAACCGGCCCTCTTCAAACCATGCTCTTGTCCTCAGTTTGTACTTGCTCCCCGGGGCATTTTTGTCAGGGGCATCTGAGTTAACAGAGTAGTCTGTCATTATTTTCAGCTTTCTTCCACGGTAGCCGGGCTTATTGCTGTTTTGTCCAAAGCACACCATGTTTTTCATCAGTGCGGCCAGATCGGTATCGAAGCCGGGGATGTAGCTCAGTTCCATGGCAGACAGTATATTACCATATTCAGAGCTGTAATCTATTATGCTCATCACCTGGAAGGAGGTCAGGAAGAAGAGCCTGTTAATTTCGTTTACCCTGCCCGAGTTTATGTCGACCGGGTCATCAATGAGGGCAGATATTTCCCATGCCAGTTCTTCGGGATTAATACCCGGATCATCTGCCGGGGCCAGGTCCTCCAGCATGGTGATAATCCTGCCGGGAAGCTTATCCTGGCCCAACAGGCAGTTACATGGTATCACCATGGATGCCAGTAATATCAGCACTGTTTTTCTCATTTATTAAAGGATGAATATTACCAGCGAGAGGGAAGGGGTAAGACCAAGATTTTCGTGAGTAATAAAGCCCAGGTTAGCCTGCAGTATACGGCCCGAGTAACCTCCGCCGAAGGCATAGCCCAGGGGATTGCTCATAAAGCCTCCCCGCAGGAACAGGTTGGCCGGGAACTCGTATTCAAAAGCTACCCTGGCATTGGTATTTGCCTGGTTGGTTGTTTCCATCTCGGCTATTACCAGGAATGTTGATGCAAATTTATACGAAGCACCCAGTCGCATCACCAGGGGTATGTCACTGTCGTGCAGAGTCTCGGGGATGGGGTTGTATAAATGTATCCCCAGCACCAGGTCATTAACCGGGATATACTGTATGCCCCCTTCAAAGCTCAGGTCGTTACGGTTGCGGTAGTCGCCTGCAATGCGGGTGGAGTAGAAGTCCGTCTGTACGCCGGCCCTTATCTTATTGCCCAGTTTCATGCCATAGGCAAGGCCAATGGTATGCCTGTTATACTCGGTATAGCCGTAATAGGAATAGACCATACCCATGGCGCCCCGTTTGTGGGAGGGTATGATCATTGCAAATGTTTTATTACTCAGTTCAGACAGGCCAAAGCGGTTGTCCTGGTTGATCCCCGCCGACCAGCTTTTTACTGAGGCCAGTGAGGCCTGGTTATGGAAGGAGGCCCAGAAGCCATCGGTGGCTACTGTGGCGTATGCCAGTCCCACCTGCCTGGCGCCTGCAGAAAGCCTGTAAGGGTTCTGTGAGCATACAGCAATACTCATCAGGCATACGGCGGTGGTCAGCATAGTTTTACGCAGCGAAATATTCTGACACATGATTGAATTTTTAGTCCAGGTTCAAGTTATGACTTTTTTGAAAAAAAGACAAAAGTGATTGGTAGACTGTGACCCGGTTTTTGATACAGAAGTGATTGGCAGTCTGTGACCAGGTTTTGAGACAAAAGTGATTGACAGTGTGTGACCTGGTTTTTCAGGCATAAGTGTTTTGACGTCTCAGCCAGGAGGACTACCCGGAACTAATGTTTTAGTTTTCGCAAATATTCTCTATATTTACGTTTCACATTCAATTGCATTCCATTGATCACTATTTCATAGATAATTATCACATGAAACTTTGCAGGATAAAATATCATCTTATACTTACACCGTTTGCCGGGCTTTTTTTGCTGTTTTCCTCCTGTGCAGACAGTAGCCGGTCATCCAATGAGCTTGAAGAAATTGATCTTTATGGTGCTTACCGGGAAAGATCAGAGGTGCCTGTAAGTAATATTGCCTCTGGCATTGAATATATCCGTTTGGAAAGCGGAGAAGAATTCATGCTGAATGACCCACACCTGGTAAATGTAAAGGATAGCCTTATTCTTTTCATAGGCTTTCAGAAGTTATATATATTTAGTAGGTATACAGGTGAGTTTCTTTATGAGATATCAAGCTATGGCAGAGGCCCAGATCAATACCTTGCCACGACTAGTATATATGATGAAGATGAAGATATTTTTTATGTCAATTTTGGTAATAAGAGAAGGGATGTGAATAATAACAATATTTTTCGTGGATATAATTTTTCTGGTGAAGTAGTTAGAACAGTAAGCAGGCCTTGTCCTATTGGTTCAGAAGGTAATTTACTCTTCATTAGCCGTTTTTGGCCACTTAATGATACATTATGCCTGGGATATATTGATAATCCCGAGGTGAATCAATCTGAAAAGCTAGTAGTTTTTAGTAATAATGGTAAATCCTTAAAGTTCTATCCAAACTATAATATTTATAACGAAGATAATGGGGTTTTTAGTTTTGAAGGTCACAAAGGAATGTTCTTTAATGCTGAAGACACAGTGAGGTTTTTCGAATTACATACAGATACTATCTTCAGTGTAAGCAGTTGTACAATACAACCTCGATATCATATTATTATGGGCGATCTTCTGCTTCCATATCAATTGAGGGCCGCTAAGTTTTCTGAATATCTTAATTACTTCCATATCAGAAACATGCATGAGTCATCAAGGTTCCTGATGTTCTCTGCAGGAATTTATGGGACTCGTCATATAGTAATTTATGATAAAATTCAAAAAAGGACAATGGTGTGTGATACTCCTGATGATCATGATTTCTACAAATTTGAGGATTATTATGGCATTCGCTGTATAGGTTTTTCTAATGATCTGGATAATTTTATACCAATAGGAACCGATAAACATTTCTATATTAATAAGGATGATGAATTTGTTACAGCAATACCTGCGCTGGAAGTAAGAAGGTGGTTTGAAAGAAACCCTGAAAAAGCAGCTTTATTACCGGATCATCTCATGGCCTTCAGAAACATACAGGATGAAGATAATCCAGTTATAGTTATTGCGAAACTCAAGAAATAGAATGAAAAATGACTTCGATATAACTTAAATAACAGTTCCGACTGGCACTTAATATGTTGATATATGGAAAAAGTAATAATTAGCTTCATAATATTTTTCTCAGGTGGAATACTATTCACTTTTACCTCCTGCAAAGAAGAAATATCAAAAAAGATTCAACAGATGCCCGGAACCTATCAGGAAATTGATTTTTCTCTGGATGATATTGCAGAGGATCTGGAATTTGTTACATTCTCAGATGAAATTTCCCTTCGCTGGACCAGGTTAGTTAAATGGTGTGATCCGTATTTCTATTACCTCTCTCAAGCAAAAGATAATCAAAAAGTCATACGATTTACCAGAGACGGTAAATTTGTGGACGCTCTGGATAAGCAGGGAAGAGGACCCTCAGAGTATATAAGTATAAGTGACTTTTTTGTTGATGAAAACTCAGGCAACATCTATATTATTACAAACAAGATTGTAGTATTTGATAAGAATCTTAATTATTTGCATGATATAAAATATCCTGCAAAACGTGATGGGTCCGTTATTGTTAAATGGTTGAATAACCAAATCCATCTTTTTTATTTCAACCATACCGGCACTGGTTATGATTGGGTAAAAATGGACACAACAGGACGGGTTTTGGAATCAAGAAAATGTTCAGAAACCTTAAACAAGGTGTATAGACCATTGAGCGACATCCAGGTATTCTATAATGAAAACAAACTATACCGGTTTCATGACCAATCCGATACTATTTTTCAAATTGACAGCACAGGTTATCATCCCAAACTGTTATTAAACCGGAATTTCGATGACGGATATAATATAATTAAAGATGAATGGAATGATATGTTTCGCTATGGTGATATGTTTATAATAAGCGATCAACCCCATCGGATTGTAAGATCAATCTATGGAATAGGAGCATACTGGATAATAAATTATGCTAAACATCTTCCTGCAAACAGATATCGGGAAGAGGAAACAGTTTTGTACAATATTAAGGAAAATATATTTGCTTTGGTTCATACTTTTGGGGCTAATTATGGTGAATCTGATATATCAGGCCTGCCAAATGACTGGTGCGGCTCCGGTGTAATATCACCAGAAGGGCAATTCCAGATTAACGGAGATGACTACATCTATGATCTGATTGATTCATATAAATTCCTCAATTATATCAATAGTGAAGATTTCAAGGAGGGCAAGCCGAAGCGTCCTGAAATAAAACAAAAAATGATTGATATTGCCGATAATCTGACTATTGACGACAACCCGGTATTGCTATTATTGGAATTGAAACATGCAGAGTCCGACTGATAAAGCGGTCGCGTATTTGGTTCGCTCCCTTCGGCCCTTCGATATACTCAGGTCGGGCAGTCTCAGGACAAGTAGGTCGCGGAATTTGCAATGAATACACAAGAAAACATAATTGCGGATGAATTTGGTATTTCAGTTCCCACTTTGAATAAAATCCTTTACAATTTGAATCCGGTTTTTCTTATTTCTTGTGCAAATGGGTTTTCTGAATAAAAATCATCATGCGATATTGGATGAGGCTCAATGCGTGTATCAATTTGAGAAGCCAGTAGCATTAACTGTACCTGGATATCAAAGCGTTTTGAATCATCCATGTCTTTAAAAATTATTGCCAGATCTATATCGCTATCTTGATTGGAGTTTCTCCTTGCATATGAGCCAAAAACATAAACACTCTCAAAATCAGAATACTTTTCCCGTATTAATCTGATGTATCTTGTTATTGTCTTATTAATAGTTTTATCCATTCTCTCATTTTTTTTATATTCTCAATCCACTCACTTGTAAAACCGGGTGTACATTTTTGCTTAAAACTCATTTTATAATCATCATAACGTGAATTAATATTGAAAGCGGTAATAGTCACGAGTTGTTCTTTTTTTATATCGTCAAATTTTAATTCGGCAAGTTCGGCAAGTCTTAATAAATTATGAATGTATGGAGGATAATCTGATTTTGCTTTAACGTAGAAAGCCTTTAACAATTTTTCTAACATCAAATGACCGATGAATAATGACCAACTGTATCTTTTTGAATTAAACATATCAATCATTGTATCAAAATCATCATCAGAACTTTCAATCCAATAATTAATTAATTTTTCTCTATTGAATTTTCTATTCTCCATATTCTCAAAGATACGAAAATCAAAATATTATTACGATATGATATGCTTGGATTAGGGCTTAATAAATTGTATTGATGAAGGACCACGGATAGAATCATGTAAAATAGAAAACTCACTAAGAATTATAATCCCGTGCTGGTAAGGCGCAGGCTGAGATAAAGAATGAAAACCAACCTGCCAGCAGGCATGCAAATTAACGAATACACAAATACACTTGCTGACTGCCGACTGAGGACTGCCGACTGCCCCGCCCTTCCGTAGCCCGAAGCAAGGGAGGAGATGAAGAAGCAGATAAATTCAGATAAAGTTCTTTAAAAGATCAGCCTAGAATTCTAAAAGGTGGTGTAAAGGCATTTGAGTATTATGAATCTCTTTGCATGTTAATGCAGAATAATTGGAATACAAACTCTTGGAATCTATTAGCAAATTCATAGATGCATTAAGATTTTCTTGGATAATTTTGCCATTTCTGGTCCTTTTATATATCTTTATCAATTATGGAGCAGTCTGCCCGGAATCATAATTGTCATGACCAATCAATTTATAACCAGGAAAGAGGTTGCAGATTTGTATGGTATATCTGCTAAAACACTTATGAGGCGTCTAGAAAAGCGAGGTGTAAAACTGGATAAAGGCCTTATACCCCCTGCTGATCTTGAAAAGATAAAGCAAGTGCTGGGTGATCCGGATAGAAAGGCTGTTTGATATTAGGCTCGCGATACTCGCCGTGATTGGCTCCCTATGGTCGCATAGTTTGTAATTTGCTTCGCT